>JAJRWB010000046.1 GCA_024276995.1 Candidatus Eiseniibacteriota bacterium
CGCTCAGAAGCGATGGAGGAAACTCAATGGATATGAACTGCTTGCCAAAGTTATTGAGGGTGTGAAGTTCGTCGATCGTGTCGAGGAGGTCGCCGCCTGATGGTTCATACACAACTCTTGACCATAACTCGGGTAACATTGGAGATTTACGATGTCCGAGGTCGGCTTGTGCGGGTATTGGTCAACAAGACCAAGTCGGCAGGGGCGTATGAGTCAATCTTGGCTGGTCATAACCAGGCAGGGCAGGCGGTTCCAAGCGGAGTGTACTTTGCCACAATGCGTTTTGGGGGTGCGGTCCGGACAAGGAAGATCGTCCTGATCCGATAAGCGCCCAGTAAAGGGTGCATCTTTCCAGTCGGCCGTAAGGTTCCCCCGATTTGATGGACACCGTGAGAAGGTGGGATGCTCCCATCAGGAGTACCCCATTTCTCTGGCTGACACAATTCACGGTACGTCACCGCCTGCCGCGTTCCCTCCTCGCCGAATCGGTCTCATTCTGATAATCTCTCGAAAACGACCGGGGGAAGGAAAACGGCTTTCTGATGAATCGATCGCGCGACACGATGAAATACAGCTCCGACATCGTGGTGATCGACCTCGAAGCGACGTGCGACGGGCCGGGGAAGTTCGATCTTTCGAGGGCGAATATCATCGAAATCGGCGCCGCCCGTCTCGACCGGAAGACGCTCCGCGTGGCCGATACTTTCTCCGAGCTGATCCGGCCGCGCGACTCGTCGATCTCGCCGTTCATCACGGAGATCACCGGCATCACGGCGGACGATGTCGAGCAGTGCGACACGTTCGACATCGTGATGCGGCAGTTCATCGACTGGTACGGTCCGAGGAACCGGTCGATTCTCGCGGCGTACGGCGTCTACTACGATATCCCCCTTCTCCGGAAGGAGTGCGCCGCTTTCGACATTCCCTATGGAAAGAACTTCGTCGGCGGTGCCCTCGATGTCCGGTCGGCGGCGCTTCTCATGCTCGCCGATAGAGGAAAGGCGACGTCGGGGTTGACCCTCGAGGTGGTGCTCGAACGTCTCGGCATCGACTCGCTCGATCTGAACAGTCACAGGGCGCTCGACGACGCGCTCGCGGCGGCGGCGCTGCTGCAGTTCTATCACACCGGGGAGGTCTCCCTTCCCGAAGGGAGCGCCCGGTAGAGCTTCGGCGGCCTTGAGTCCGCACGGAGCGAACGCGGAGGAATCGACTTGAACAGTGCATTCATCTATGAAGCGGTCCGCACGCCGGTTGGACGCCACGGCGGCGCTCTCGCCACGGTGCGCACCGACGATCTCGCGGCGATCCCCGTCCGGGAGGTGGTGAAGAGGAGCGGCATCGACCCGGCATCGGTGGAGGACGTGATTCTCGGGTGCGCCAACCAGTGCGGCGAGGACAACCGGAACGTGGCGCGCATGGCGCTTCTTCTCGCCGGTCTCCCGGTGGAGGTGCCGGGCATGACGATCAACCGGCTTTGCGGTTCGGGATTGCAGGCGGTGGTGAGTGCGGCGCACGCCATCGCCGCCGGCGAAGGGGATCTCTTCCTTTGCGGCGGCGTCGAAAGCATGACCCGCGCGCCACACGTGGTGCTGAATCGCGGAAAGCCGTGGTCGGCGAAGCCGCTCGAGACGGCGCAGACCGCCCTCGGCTGGCGTTTCGTCAATCCGAAGATGCCGAAGGAGTGGACCGTCTCGCTCGGCGAAACGGCGGAGATCGTGGCGGAACGCTACAGCATCAGCCGTGAGGAGCAGGAGCGCTTCGCCCTCGAGAGCCAGCGCCGCGCGGCGAAGGCGATCGAGAAAGGCTGCTTCGACGATGAGATCGTCCCGGTGGAGGTGGAAAAGAAGCGGGGCGCCACCGAGCGGGTGGAGAGGGACGAACATCCCCGGCTCGGCATCTCGATGGACGATCTCAAGCGACTCCGTCCCGTATTCCGGAAGGACGGCACCGTCACCGCCGGCACGTCGAGCGGGATCAACGACGGCGCGGCGGCGATGATCGTCGCGTCGGAAGGCTCGGCGCCGGGGAGGCCGTTCGCCCGGGTGCTGGCGAGCGCCGTGGCGGGCGTCGATCCGGCGTGCATGGGGCTCGGCCCGATCCCGGCGACGCGGAAAGTTCTCGAACGTTGCTCCCTGACCGTGGCCGATCTCGATCTGGTCGAACTGAACGAGGCGTTCGCCGCGCAGGCGCTCGCGTGTATCCGGGAACTCGACCTCGACGAGGAGAAGGTGAACATCTCGGGCGGCGGAATCGCCCTCGGTCATCCTCTCGGCTGCACGGGGGCGAAACTTCTCGTCACGTTGGTGCACGCCCTCCGGAGGACGGGCGGGAGGTACGGTCTCGTCACCATGTGCATCGGCGTCGGCCAGGGGATCGCCATGGTCGTGGAGAACGTGGAGCGCGAGGGACGGTGAGCGCGCCCCGCACGATCCGTGTCGAGCGAAAAGGCGTCGTGGCGCGCGTCACCCTCTGCCGCGCCGAGCGGTTCAACGCCTTCGACGATGTGATGGTATCGGAGATGGAGGAGGCTTTTGTTTCGGTGTTCGCCGAACCGGACGTCGGGGCGGTGGTGATCACCGGCGAGGGGAGCGCTTTCTGCGCCGGCGGCGATGTGCGCTACATGCGCGACTGTGTCGCCGCGAACCGGATCGACGATGCCATGAAGCTCGTTCACGGCGGCTCGCGGATCGTGAAGGCGATCCACGACTCGCCGGTGCCGGTCATCGCCGCGGTGAACGGCGCCGCCGTGGGAGGAGGCGCTTCCCTCGCCTTCGCATGCGACATCCGTCTCCTCTCGGAGAAGGCACGCTTCCATCTCGCCTACGCCCGCCTCGGCCTCGCCCCCGGGTGGGGCGGCGCGTACTTCATCCCCCGTCTCATCGGGCCGTCGAAATGCACCGAGCTTCTATGGCGGGGGGCGTCGGTCGGCGCCGAAGAGGCGGTGCGGATCGGACTCGCCGGCTCGATCTCGCCACCGAACGAACTCCTCGGCGAGGCGAGTGCGCTGGCGGCGGAACTCGCCGGACGCTCCCGCCGATCGATTTCGTATATCAAGAAGATGGCGTGGGCCTCCGCGGGGGGGGAGGATCTCGATGCGATGCTCGCGCGGGAGGAAGAGGCGCAGAGAGAACTCTTCTCCTCCGAGGAAGTCAGGCGGTCGCTCGAACGGATGGTAGGCCGTCTCGATGGGGAAGAAGAGTGAGCCGCGTCACCGACATCCACATCCATGTGCAGCCGTGGGACAAGATCAGCTCCGCCGTGGCCGGCGCGCTCCGGGAAGGACATGGCGAGCGGTTCGATTTCCTCGTGGAAGTGATGAGCGACGCGCGCCTTCTCCTCGACTACCTCGACGAGTGCGGCGTGTGGCGCGCCGGGCTGGTCAGCTACCCGAGTCCCGGTGTGACCGGCCTCACGGATAAGGCGTGCGAGTTCGCCCTCCGCTACGCCGAGACGGACCGAAAGAGGCTGATCCCCTTCGGCGGCGTCGATCCGCGCGAGACGGCCGACGGCGGCGCCGACGTCGACCGCCTCGTCGATCTCGGCACGGCTTGTCTCAAGATCCACCCGCCTCACCAGTTTTTTCCCGCGAACGCCTACACCGAGGGGCTCGGCGAACTGGCGGCGATCTACCGCCGCGCGTCGGAAAGGGGGGTGCCGGTGATGATCCACACCGGAACAAGCCTTTTCCCCGGTGCGCGCTGCCGGTACGGACACCCGATGGAGATCGATGACGTGGCGGTCGACTTCCCCGATCTGACCCTTATCATGGCCCACGGTGGTCGCCCCTTATGGATGGACGAAGCGTTTTTCATCTTGAGGCGGCACCGGAATGTCTGGTTCGATCTCTCCGGGATCCCGCCGGAAAAACTGATCCCCTGGTTCCCGCGGATCGCCGCCCTCGAAGATCGCGTTCTCTGGGGGACCGACTGGCCGAGCCCCGGCGTGAAGAGTCCGGGCGACAACCTGGAGCGATTTCTCGCCCTCGATCTTCCTAACTCGTTCAAGGAGAAGGCGACGGTGACGAACCCCCTCATTCTCTTTCCGGAAGAGAGGTGACGGTGATGCGGTACGCGGCGCTCTTTTCGTTGATCCTCCTTGTGACCGGAGCACGTTCTCCGTGGTGCGCCGGCCTCCCGGTCGACACCACCCGCTTCCAAGCGGGAAGCGTCGAAGCGCGCGGCTACGGCATCGAGAACCTGATTCCCCTCGAGGCGATCGAAAAGGCCGCCGGTGCGGGAGAGAAGGGAATCGTTTTCCGCTTCGACCATCTCGACACTCTCCTCGACGGTTCGACCCTCGACCCGGCCTCGATCTACGGCACGATCTTCGCCGGCCCGTACCCTTTCGAAGCGGAGGAGACCGAGTATCCCTACGGACGTTTCCGCGTGAGGGGTCGTATCGAGGGGGGAGCGGGCACCCTCCCGGTAGGGCGGCTTCTCGGGCGGTACGCCAACAGCGAAGGGTGGACCGACGGCGGCACGATCCTCGTGCAGTGCGATCTCTTCGCCGCCTTGGAAGGGAAGGACCGGCATCTGGGCGTGTACGACACATTCGTCCGCTTCGAAAAGGAGGGAGGACGCTTCGAAGTGTTGCCGCACCTGGTGGAAGGACCGTTCATCGGCATGGTAACGAGCGACGATCCGACGACGGCGCTCGTTTCATTCCGCACTTCCCTTCCGGGCGAGGCGTCGGTCCTTCTCGAAGGGGGGCGTTCCTTTTCATCCCGGTCGACCGGCGTGCGCAACGAGGTGCGTCTTAGCGGTCTTACGCCCGACACGACCTACCGCTACGCCGTCCTCTTCGCCGGTGCGCGCACGCCGTGGCGCTCCTTTCGCACCGCCCCCCGCCCGGGCGAGGGGGAGTTCACATTCGCCTTCAGCGGCGACAGCCGCTCGGGCGTCGGTTCGGGCCGCACACGCTACATGGGGGTGAACTACGCCACCCTCGAAAGGTTGATGGCGGAAGCGTATCGCGAAGACGCGCGCTTCCTCCTTATGGGAGGGGATCTTGTAAACGGTTTCACAACGTCGGTCGCCGATTTCGAAAGCCAGCTGAGGGCGTGGAAGGAGGCGACGGCGGGGTTTCGCTCCTCCCGCCCGGTGTACACCGCCATCGGCAACCATGAGGCGCTCCTTCGCGTGCGCGTCGATGGGAAGGGGCGTCGCCGGTTCCTCGACCGGTGGCCCTACGCCACCGAGAGCGCCGAGGCGGTCTTCGCGGCGGAGTTCATGAACCCGGCGAACGGCCCCGCGTCGTCCGATCTGCGTCGCCCGCCGTACGACGAGACGGCGTTCTCCTTCCGTTACGGTCCCGTGCTCTGCATCGTGTTCAACAATAACTACTGGGCGGTGTTCGGGCCGAAAGCGTACGGCGGTTCTCCCGAAGGCTATATCATGGACGACCAGCTCGACTGGATCGGGAAGCGCCTCGACGAGGCGCAGGCCGATTCGACGGTGAGCCACGTGATCCTCTGCGGCCAGGAGCCGGTCTTTCCGAGCGGCGGCCACGTGGATGACGCGATGTGGTACGGAGGCGATAACACGGTGCGCGCCTCCACCTTCGAGGGAGATTCCCTTTCCTTCGAAAAGGAAGGGATCGTCGAAGTGCGCAACCGGCTCGTCCGGATGATCGGTGCCCATCCGAAGGTGGTCGCCGTCCTCGGTTCCCACGAGCATGCGTATCATCGTGTTCGTATCGGCCCTGCCGTACCGGTCGGCGTGATCGCCCTCGACGATCGCGACGGCGATAACCGGATCACGCCGCCCGCCGAGCGTCCCTCCCCGATCGGTGACCTTCCCCACGATGTCTGGTACATCGTTTGCGGCGGCGCGGGAGCGCCCTACTACTCGGAAGAAAGCGCCCCGTGGAGCGATTACTGGCGCGCGACGCCGCACCCCGAAGAGGGTTACTTCTATTCCTCCCAGGAGAGTGTGCTCCTCTTCCATGCGACGAAGGAGACGATCTCCCTTCGCGTGGTGAACCGCTGCGGCGAGACGATCGACGCCATCGACGACCTTCGGGCGATTCGCTGACTCTCACTCCCCGTCCGACCGCCCCCGCCCCTTTCCCGAAATCATCTGCCACGCCAGGGTGAACACGCCGGTTCTCCTCTGGAGCTGCCACCAGAGGGGTGACGTGGAAGCGAGAAGGATCGCCCCGTGGAGGAGACCTCGCTTCAGGTCGTCGGCGAGCGTGGCGTTCATGTCGATCGGGAGGAAGCGGAAGAGGAACGCCACCACGGCGGCGACGTAGAGCGTGGGGAGGTAGGTCCGGAAGAGCGACATGAAAAGGGAGCCGTCGTCGTCGGGAACGAGACGGAAGGCGAAGGCGAGGAGCGTGGTGCCGTAGAGGAACTGGCAGAGCGCCGCGCCGAGGGCGATGCCCTGGATGCCGTATCCCGCACGGGCGAGCGCCGTGTTGATTCCCCACTCGGCGACCACCAGGACGGCGGCGCCGATGAGGAGCACCTTCGTCCGGTTCACGGTGATCAGGAAATACGAAGGGAGCGACGCGATCGAAAGAAAGAGTGTGCCGCACACGAGCACCCGCATCGCCGCGATGCCGGGCACGAATTTCGGCAGCACGTGTACCACCGGGATATGGATCCACAGGTAGGCGAAGCCGAGGAAGACGGGGACGAAAATGGAAAAGGCGTACGTCGGTTCCTTAAGGGTTCGCCCGAGCGCGGCGATTTCGCCCGTCTTTCCGAAGCGGGCGAGGAATTCGGGGAAGAGCGTGAAGCTCGCCGAGGAGGTGATGTAGATCAGCATGCCGGCGATGGTACTCGCAATGCCGTAGTAGCCGAGTTCGGCGCGGCTGAGATTCCCGATGATCACCAGCTTGTCCACCTGCCGGAGGAGGACGCCGGCGAAGATGTACGCCAGGATCGGCCCTCCGCGCACGAGGAGTTTTGCCATAAGCGCCTTATCGAAGCGGAAGCGAAAGCGCCAGTCGGCGCGGGCGCGGAGGAAGATCAGCGAGAGGAGGTTCGCCGCCACGAGGGCGAGGAACATGCCGTAGATTCCCACCACCAGGACGAGCCCGATCGAGAGCGCCACGTTGATCAGCGACTGGATCACCCATGCCTGCGAGATCGGGCCGATACGGCGGTAGGCGCGGAAGATGTTGTGGTAGACGAAACAGAAGATCTGGAGCGCCGTGGCGATGCCGATGAGGGGCAGCGCGACGCGCGTCACCGGGGAGTGGTTCTTCCACCCGATCAGGTCGACGGCGAGAAGGACGAGTAAGAAGAGGGTGGTGAGGACCGTGATCGCCGTGTAACCGGAATCACGGTAGGCTTCCGCCTTTTCCTTCTCCTCACGGCCCAGTTCGAAGGGGATCTCCCGGGTCATGCCGTTCAGAATGCCGAGATGGATGTAGGCGCCGAGGTCGTAGATCACCAAGACGGCGACCCAACTGCCGTAGTCGGTCGGCCCGAGAAGGCGGGCGACGACGAAGCCGCGAAGGATCGATGCGATCCGCGCGACGTACTGGCTCGTCGCGAAACCGCTCCAGTCGGCGAGTGCCTTGAGTCGGCTCACCGCCATTCCCCGGCGGCGCCCGACGGCGGGGGCGGTTCATGATGGCGGCGTATCATCGCTCTATCCTCCGGCGCACGGGAAGTTCCGGCCGCGCGGTGAATGCAGGCGCAGCCCGGCGGCATTGTAGCGCGGAGGAACGCCGCGGTCCAGCTCCGCACGAAACGGTCCGGGCTTTTCGTGGGCCCGGACCGTTTCCGATCGAACATTCGCCGCGCGGCCGCTACGTCATCGGATGAGCGTCATCTTTTTCGTCCGCTCCTCGCCCGCCGAACGGACGCGGACGAAGTAGAGCCCCGACGAAACGGGAAGGCCGTCGTCGGCGGTGCCGTTCCAGACGACGGCGCGCTCGCCGGCGGGAAGGGGCCGGTCGACGAGGGTGATCACCCGCCGTCCGGCGAGGTCGTACACATCGACCCTCGTGCGGCTCGTCTCGCCCCCGCTTCCCGGGACGATGAATCGGATCGTGGTGGTCGGGTTGAACGGGTTCGGCACGTTTCCGAGAAGGGCGAGGCGTGGAGGCGCCGCTTCCGCGCCTTCGTCGATGCCCACCGGCTGGTTGCTCGCGTCGGGCAGACCGTCGCCGTTGCCGTCCACCGTGATCGTCACGAAGTTGTCGAGCACCGGCGTTGTGCTCGCGATGTTGTCGGGCGCCTGGTCGCCGCCCAGTTCGCCGTTCGGCTCGGGATCCCAGCAGATCGACGAGACGAGGGAGATCGACGCGCCGGGGGGCACCGCGCCCGCTCCGAGGCCGTAGAGGACGTCCCATGGAATCGCGAGTTCGCTGCCGCCGCTTAAATAGTAGAAGTGCTGCGAATCGAAGGCGGAAAGAATCGCACCGGAAAGATCCTGCGTCGTCGTGTCGCTCGTGATCTTCCAGAAGCTGTCGGAATCGAAACCGCCCTGGTGCTGGTAGCAGCCGTACTGGAAGTCGGCGGGGAAGGGGAGCACGGCGCCCCGCTCCCACGTGTCGAGCGAGTCGAGCACCGACTGGCCGAGGGCGCCGCCCGGGTCGGTGTCGAGGTAGAGGAGCCACGAGTTGCCGTTCACCATCCCCTGGATGCCGAGATAGAGGTAGGTGGTGTCCCACGTCATGTAGAGCGCGTTGATATCGTTCGTGTCGCCCGGCGCGGCGGTGGTCCACTGGCTGTCCCACAGGTCGGTGACGATCTTCGTGGCCGGCACCCATTCCACCGGATCGAAATAGCCGTCGATGGTGATCAGCGTCACCGGCGCCACGGTGATCGGCACGTTGTCGGTGTTCGTCACCGTCGGGTTGCCGTTGCCGGCGAGATCTAGAACCGAGCCGGCGCTCATCATCAGCTCGAGAGCGGCGGGGTTGAGCGCCTCGAGGGCGATCGCCGTGGCGGCGTCGAGTTGTACGTCGATGCGAACGCCGTTCGTCGTGGTGATCACGCTGCTCCCCGCGCCGAAGGTGACGTCCGCCGTGCCGTCGTCGTTCTCGTCCACCGAGATCCCGGTCACCGCGAGAGAAGTATAGTCGACCGCCTCGTTGAACTCGATCGAGATCCTGTCGGGGCCGGGAAAATAGTTCGCCGACAGCGGCGCCGGCGGGAGCGTGTCGACGAGTGCCGTCGCGAGGGCCTGCAGCTCGGCGATGTCGCCGTTCACGTCGGGAGGTGATGTTTCGCCGGCGAAGAGATAGACCTCGAATTGTCCCGACGCGACGAGTTCGTCCACCTCGAGAATCGTGCTCCTGTACTGCGTGTTGTGCGCCGCGCCGCCGCTTCCCACCACGATCGCCGCCGTGGCGCCGGTGTTCGGGTTCCGCTGACCGAAGTAGGCTCCGCTCACCGGATTGGCCGCCCAGACGCGGTCCATCTGTGCGTTCCAGATCACGTCGACCAAGTCGGGGGTGAAACCCGACTTGACGTAGACGTCCTCGCCCGCCGCGTCGTACACCACGTCGAGGAACTTGTCTCCCGTCGTCAGGTTGATCCGCTTCGTCACATTCGGGTGGACCACGTCGAGGGAAACGGTGCTTCCCGTTCCGCTCACCACGGAGATCGAATACGTGTCGTGCTCCCGGTCGAGTCCGGCGACACTCACGTCCGACAGTCCCGCGATGTGATTCGTCTCGTTGTAGTCCCCCTCGGTGTCGGGCCAGTAGGCGTTATCGTTGCCGATCACCGAGTATCCGTAGGTCGTACCCTTCGCGAAGAGATAGTTCACCTTGCCGCCGATCGGCTCGATCACCGCCATGACCCGGTCGTTGTAGATCACCCCTTCGTCGACGCCGTCCATATCGATGTCGGAGAGATACGCACCCGTGGGGTTGGCGTAGAGCCCGGCCGCCCACCGCGACGCCTCGGCGTAGACATTGGCGTTCTTGATGTGGTTCGAGTAGCGGTAGATCCAACCGGAGATCTGGCCGTTGTCGTGCCATCCCGTTTCATGGAGGTTGCTCATCATCACGTACCACGCCGATTCGGAGAGCGAGTTCGACGGAGAGGCGATGATCTTGTTGTACGTGTTGTTCCAGATCGTTCCGTAATCCCAGGTAGGCGTATGGAAGTCCCAAATGTGTGCCGGGTCGCTGTACGCCGCCCAGTCGATGTACCATGAATTATCGCTACCGCCGTATCCCGACTTGCCGCCGAGCAGACCGTACGTTCCATTCTGGATCGTCGGGTTCGAGATCGACGAGAGGAACGGAGCGTTGTGGATCACGTCGGAGATCTTCCACACCGCGACGGTGCCGCTGTTGAGCGAACATTGCTGCAGAATGTTGATCCAGTTGTTGAGGGCGCTCGGATTCGACGCCCCCTGGCTCACCTCGGCGGGGATCTCCCAGTCGTTGCCGTACACCAGGATCTCGTCGGACGAGAGGCCGATGATCGTGTTCCACGCGTTTCCCCAGTTGTTGTCCATGTCGCCGACGAAGTTGCCGTCCATCGGGATGAACTTGAGGCCGTTCGAGTGGACGTAGACGTGACGGTCGTCGAAGACGGTGTTGTAGTAGTCGAGATGGATGTAGTTGTCGAGGAGCACCGCGTCGACACCGTGGTTCATCCAGTTGTCGAGAAGGGTGTTGTCCACGACGCCGCCGCCCGCGGCGATGCCGTTCCCGTCGTTGTCGGGCGATTCGAGCCAGACCCGCTCGGGCACCCACGCGACGACGGCGGTGTCGCCGTAGCGCCAGTCGCTCATATCCTTTTCGATCTGCACCGCCCAGTCGTTCATCGCGTTCTGCGCGAAGGGCATCATATGCTGGGCGTACGCGGAGGTGACGATGTCGCCCCACCCCTCGGTCACGGCGGCGGCCATCGAATCGTTGAACTCGGGGTTATACCACTCGGCGGCGGTCTGAAGCTGCCCGGAAAGATGCATGTTGAGCGGGAGATTGTAGTAGCGGTGGGCGTCGAGAAGCTCGTCGAAACCGTCATCCGGGTTCGCCGGATCGCCGTCGGCGCCGGGCGTTTCGCCGCGCTCGCCGTAGAAGACCGATGTCCACGTGAGCCCTTGGTTGCCGTGCACCACGAACGCCACGTTGTGTGCCGTGGCGGAGACGCTGCTCGACGCGGAAAGATCGTCGATGAGCTTCCCCGCCTGCGCGGTGAAGACGTAGAACCGTACCGGTGTCGCGTCGGCGGCCGCCACGTCGGCGGCGATCGATGCGTATTTCGCGCCGCGCTTCGCCTTCGCCGCCGCCAGGGCAGCCTCCTTGAAGTCGCCGGGAAGCCAGACGCTCCCCTCGACCATCTGGTTCCGTGCGGAGACGTTCACCTTGCGGATCCGCTCCGTTTCGCCGGTATCCCCGCCGGCGTCGACGAGGAGCCCTGCCACACCGCCCTTCCCGTTGCCGGAGATCTTCAGGCATCGATCCCAGGCGATCGGCGATTCACCCGCAATGCCGTCCGGAAGGGAACGTGTTCCCCCCGGCAGGTAATCGAAGGCGATGTAAAGCGATGTCCCTTCCGAAAGGAAGCGGTCGGAAGAGCCGTCGAAATTCGCCATCTCAAAGATCTGGGCACGAAAATCGAGGCGGTCGACATTCTGGTCGTAGTAGAACGCCATCAGGTCGGCGCCCTTCGCCCCGGGGAGCGCCGTGTCGTGTACACGATCGAGAGTTCTTGCATGAACGGATAGGTATTCGGCGGGATCGCCCGTCGCCGTGATCCCGGGCGCCGGTACGGCGGGAGGCGTCCAGGCGGCGCCGGCCGCGATCGGAATCGACAGGAGCGTGAGGAACAGAAACGCGGTGAGGCGCAGCGATTTCATCGGTATCTCCCGGTGCGGGTTATCGGTTTCAAGCGGGGGGAACGCCGTAATGATCAATGTAACTCATTACAATTATATCAGGTTACGCGTTCGATTGCAAGGGCGAAGTGCGTGCGGGGAGACGGTGCCGGCCCGCCCTCCCTCCCGCGCGTCGTCCCCGGGGTCTGTTCCGGGCGGACCGTGCCGGGCGCCTACTCGGTGATCTCCAGGATCGCCGCGCCGTACGGCTCGAGGGCGACCGAAATCGACCCGCCGTCGCCGCTCGAAAAATCGTACGACCCGCCCGAGAGGAGCCCTTTCGCGGCAAGCGCATCGAAGGGCAGGGCGGAGCGGTCGAGCTGCACTTCCACCGCCCCCGCCCCGGCGTTGAGAATCACCGCGATGTGGTCGTTTCCCAGCGACCGGGTGTAGGCGTAGACCTTCTCTTCGGCAAGGAGGGTGTGGAAATCGCCGCGGCGAAGGGCGGCGTGCTCCTTCCGAATCGCCAGCACGGCGCGGTAGAGGTCGTGAACCTTCTTCCGGCCCGGATCGCCGAGTTCGTCCCAAGGGAAGGGCCGGCGACAGTCGGGATCTTTCCCTCCCTCCATGGCGATTTCGTCGCCGTAGTAGATCGTCGGCACGCCGATGTAGGTGGCGGCGAATGTGGCGGCGAGTTCGAGACGGCGCGTATCGCGCCCGGCGCGCGTGAGAAACCGTTCGGTGTCGTGGGAGCCGATCAGGTTCATGCTCCCGAGCACGGCGGTGCGCGGGTAGCTGAACCGCCCCGCGGCGAGCTGGGCGTCGAAGGTCTTCGCGTCGGTCGATCCCTTTCCGATGAACGAGAGAACCGGCTCGAGGAAGTACTTGTAGTTCATCGTCGCGTCGAACCGGTTCCGGCCGAGATCGCCGGCGGCGTTCCCCCACAGTTCCGCCCAGACGAAGCCGCCGTCGACGCGCGATTCGCGCACCGCTTCTCGGAATAGCTTCCAGAACCAGGGGGGGACTTCGTTCGGCACGTCGAGACGATAGCCGTCGGCGTCGAGATCCTTCATCCAGTGGCGCGCCACTTCGAGAATGTGATCTACCAGCTCCCGGTTCGGCTTCGCATCGTCTATGTCGTCGATGGACGACTCCGTCTCGTCCGGTCTCGAGAGGTCGTAATTGAGGTCGGGAAGCGATCCGAACCCCCACCAGCAGGCGTAGTAGTCGCTCCAGTTCCCGTCGGGCGCCATCTGTTCGGGGAGCGGCCATTTGCGCCAGTCGTACCACGTCCAGTACGGCGATTTCTCCCCTTTCTCTTTCGTATCAAGAAACGCCCAGTGGTACATCCCGGTGTGGTTGAACACGCCGTCGATAACGATGCGCATCCCCCTGCGGTGCGCCTCGCCGGCGAGACGGCGAAACGCCTCGTCGCCGCCGAAATGGGGATCGACGCGCATGTAATTCACCGCGTCGTACTTGTGGTTCGACTGCGCCTGGTGGAGCGGGTTGAAATAGAGGATCGTGACACCCAGGTCTTGGAGGTAGTCGAGTTTCTCGATCACGCCGTCGAGGTCGCCGCCGTAGAACGAGTAGTAGTCGGGCTTGCCGTCGGTCCGGTACGGACTCCTCGTCAAACCGGCGATGTCGTCCCAGTCGGTGACGAGATGAAAATACTCGCCGTTCGTCTTCCCGCCCGGAGGAAGCTCGGTGAGACCGTTGTAGTAGCTCTCCGAAAAATCGGGATCGTTTTCGCGATCGCCGTTGCGAAAGCGCTCCGGGAAGATCTGGTAGAGCACGCCGTCCGCCACCCAGTCGGGAAGGGTGAAGAGGGGGATCGATTCGGGATCGATCGGCATTTCCCCATCGTCCGGGTCGACGAGACCTTCTTCGCCGAGGGCGAGAACGGTGGCGCCGTCATGGTAGAGTACACGGACGGTGCCTTCGCCCGGCGCCTCGAATTCCCCTCTCTCATAGGTGAACTGTCCGTCTTCGCCGGCGGAGGCGAGGGTGATCGTCCGCGGCTTTCCTTCTTCGGGGGTGAAGGTCATCGTCACGCTGTCGACGTCGCCGCGGAACGCTTTCACCGTGGCGACGACCGTCGTTTCGGACGACCGGGTAAGAAGCAGCGTGCCGGAAAAAGAGAGACCGTCGCCGCGAATCGCGCCGTCCCCCCGGGCGATCGCCACCGAGGGGAACGAATCGTCGACGTTGAGAACGCTGTTCTGTCCGCCGAAGCCATCGTCCACCGACCTGTTGTTTTCCGGATCGGCGAACCAGTTGCCGTCGGCGACGAACTTGTAGAGATACTCTCCCGGTGTCAGCGGGAGGCGGACGGCGAAGGCGCCTTCCTCGTCGGGACCGTCCATCGGCTGGGCGGTCGTACTCCACTCGTTGAATGTTCCGGCGAGAAAAACCTCCTTCGCGCCCCCTTTCGGTCGGAAGCGGAACGTCACCTCCCGCAGGTCCGTCCCTGCACCCGCCGTCCCGTCTCCGACCGGAGCGCCGATGACGTATCGCTTCGCGGCGATCTCCCCTTTCGACGCATCGAGAAGCGACCCTGGATCACCGGTCACCTCGATCACCGAGTTCTCGCTCCCCTGGTCGTTCGCCACCTGCTCCGCCGCGAGGGGATCGGTGAACCAGGCGCCGTCGGCGACGAACTTGTATTCATACCTCCCGGGGGAGAGAAGCACCTCTCCCTCGAACACGCCGTCGCCGTCGGCGTCGGAGAGGTAGTCGGCGCCCATGTTCCAGTCGTTCCATTCACCCGCCACGGTGACGAGCCTTGCGTTCGGCACGGGGGGGGTGAAGCGGAAGAGCACGGTCACTTCGTCGCCGGAAAGAGTCTTATTCGCGGCCGGTTTCTCCCGTTCGGCCGCATCCCCCTTCCCACTCGACGCCGACGCGCGGCCGGCGTCGATCTTGGCGGCACCATCGGGGACGACGAGAACGGAGTTCTTCCCGCCGTACGGGTCGGGAACCTGTTCCGCCGCGAAAGGATCCTCGTGCCACGACCCGTCGACGACGAACTTGTATTCATACCGTCCCGGTGCGATTTCGAGGGTCGTCTCGAAGAGACCGTCGCCGTCGGCGTCCGTCATGAGAGAGGCGTCGGCGTTCCAGTTGTTGAATTCACCCGCCACCGATACCTGCGCCGGGCTTTTCACGGCCGGCTCGTAGGAGAAACGAACCTGTGCGCCGCGAGCGGCGGAAGCGAGAAGAACGAGGAGAACGAGGTTGGAGAACGCACTCTTCCGGAAAGCCATGAAAAATCCCTTTCTTCCGGTGGAACAGACGGGGTATGATCTTCCGGCGACCATGATAGACGTTTTCCGGTAGCCGAACAAGGATCCGACATACGAACCGCCCCGCGGCGGATAGGGTAATCCCTTCGAGCCCATGCGTTTTGCGATCAAGAAAACTCTGCCCGGGGCGGCCGGTTTCTTCGCGCTGATCCTTGCCGCACAGCCGGTTTCCGCCGCCACCGGCGGCGATCTCACGAACCGGATCGTAATCGACGGAATCTCCTCAGACTTCGAACCGGACGAGTCGGTGTTCGGCATGACCCGCCGTGATGTGAACGGCGACGGAATCGTCGAGGATGTGCCCGAGGAGAGGGACAACGACTCGAAGTGGGGTTTCAACAACGACGTCAACCAGATCAAGATCACCTGGGACGCCGAGAACCTCTATGTCGCGGTGGACGGGATCTCATGGAACAATAATATCATCCTCCTGTTCGACTACGAACCGGGCGGCCTTCGAAAGATGACCGAGCTGAATGCCTGGCGGAGGAATTTCACCTTCTCCAACGGCTTTCAACCGAACCTGTTCCTGGCCACGTGGGACGGAAACACGACGCCCCAGATCTGGCGTGCCGCCGGCGATTCGACGAACACCGTGAACCAGATCGATATCGACCTGTTCGAGACGGTGGCCACCTTCGCCCAGGGGGCGGAGGGGCGTTCGATGGAAGCGCGCATCCCGTGGCCGATCGTGTACGGCAAGGAGCTCGATCGGGTATACAACGAGGCGGCGGGAGAATCGACATACACGTTGCCCGTGGGGCACGGCGAGGGGAGACCGATCCGGATCTGCGCCGTGCTCACCGCCGGGGGAGACGGAACCGGCGGTCCCGATTCCGCGCCCGACAACTTCGGTGGGCACACGATCAATTCTTCCGACGTCGTGGGGATCGACAACTATGCCATCGTTCCGCTGGACGAGACGTACTATTTGACCGAAGAGGGAACGCAGCTCTACTCCGTCGATGACCTTCCCGCCGGGGAGACGATCGCCGATACTTTCGTTGCGGACGGCATGCCCGATCTGCACGGCGTGCATGTCAAAAGCCGGATCGGCTTCCTCGCCGATCCGCCGATCGTGGGGATCACCTTCGATTTCGCGGACATCCTTTTCGATCGTCCGATCGTCTCTCCCGAGGAAGGAGATCTTCTCGAATTCAAGCTGAAGCTCGATCCGGACGTCCACGAAGAGGGTCGAAACGTCTCCCTCTTCGCCGAAGTGTTCGACATGGGCGGAGTGCGGATCAAGAGTCTCTTCAATGTGACGGTCGGCACCGTCGACGTGGAGAGGCTGGTCGGAACATGGGACGGCCGGGACGAGGCGGGAGAGATCGTCCCCGGAGGAATCTATCTTCTTCGCGTGGTGGTCAGTCCCGGGCCGGGAAGCTTGACGAAGGCGTTCTCGGTGATCCGGTGAGGTTCGGATGAGAAGTGTTTTCACGAGATTCTTTCCGGTCGCGCTTCTGCTCGCTTGCGCCGCCTTCCCCGCCGCGGCGTATTTCGAACGCCTCGAAGTCGGAGGTAGGGCTCTCGCGCTGGGTCATTCGTACCACGCCATCGCCGACGATCCCTCGGCGATCTACTGGAATCCGGCGGGGCTCGCGCAGGCGGTCCGGCCCGCCGTTCTCTTCGATTACTATAAGCCGTTCGTCGTTCAAGACCTCGCCAGCGGATTCGCCGCGGTCAGCTATCCGGGCGCCGGCGGCCAATGGGGGGCGGCATGGCACTACTTCGGGCTCTCCGGCGTGGAGCGGGAAAACGTCTTCTCCCTCGCCTACGCCGCAAGGACGATCCTTCCACGCTTCGGCACGCTCGCCGTCGGGGTGACGGGAAAGGTGATGAGCGTCTCCTACAGCTCCATCGAAGATCGTCCCTTCCTCGACACTTCACCCACGAACGTCGCATCCGACTACGGCGGTCAGACGGAGGCGACCGCCGATGTCGGCTTTCTCTACAACCCGATCGAAAAGGTGGCCCTGGGAGTGATCGTCAGGAACGTCGTGGAGCCGCGGTTCGATTTCGTCAGCGGTGGCGGGGGGACGACGATCGCCCGCGAGGTGGAAGGCGCCCTGGCGTACCGGTGGGACGAAGCATCTCTCCTCACCGCCGGGCTGGCGAAAACGAGCGAGGGATACACGGCGATTTCGATCGGCGGCGAGGTGGTCTTCTATGACGTGTTCGCCTTGAGGAGCGGCGTGTTCGACGCGGAGTTCTGGGGAGGTTTCGGCCTGATCAGCCGCCGGTGGAGTCTCGACAGCGCGTTCGTTACCGATAGGAATCTCGGCATCTCCTACATGGCGTCGATGACGATCTTTCTCGGCGGAGGGGATGAATGAAGCGCCGGATTCTTGCATCGATGACGCTCTTCTTCTTCGCGGCGAGCCCCGCGTTTCCGATTACGAAAGTGGAAGGGGAGTACCAGCTGCAGCTCGACATCCGCCGGCAGGATCGTTTCTACCCTTGGGATTTCGAATCGAACAACGACGACACCTGGGCGGCGAGCTAGTTTCGAATCTTCACCACGCCGCGAAACGGCGTGGAGGGGTTCGTTCGCTTCGAGGCGGACTGGAACACGGGATCGAACAACAACGAGCGTCCGGTCTACCAGTACAGGGAGGGGCATGTCCGGTTCTGGAAGGATTTCGACGGCGCCCAGGCGGAGGCGTGGCTCTTTTCACGCCAGGACCGGTACTGGGTGGAGAGCAACCTTCTCGAGCTGGTGCGCTCTGGCAATCTCACCGACGGGGGCAATTCCCAGGGGGCGAGGTTCAACCTGAATCACTGGCGGGGTCTCGACGTGAACTACATTGTGAGCGATTTTTCCGGCCAGTCCCGTGTCGGCGGCGGCGTCACCCCCCCCGCGTCGGACGATGCCCAGGTTTTCCGGCTTCGCCGATCTTTCATGGAAAACCGGATCCGCACCGGCATGACGTATACGAGGAAGATCGAGGCGCAGGAGGGGGAGACCGGTTTCAACGAAGTGTACGGCTACGACTTCCGTTTCTCCTTTTTCAACAGCGACCTGTTCGTCGAGTACGCCGACAGCAAGATCGCCGGCCCGGATGCGAAGCCGCAGAGTTCATGGAGTTTCGATCTTTCCCATATCACCGATTCCGAATTCAACAAGATGCTTCCAGACGATGCGGCCTTCAAGGCGGAATTCCGTTCGATTCGGTTCGGGAATCCGACGTTCGGGTTCTATAACATCGCCCCCCTCTATTATTACTACGGGAAGGACTACGGCGCGTGGCTGGGGGACGGCACCAACGACCTGGTCGGGTACAAGATCAACACGTGGTACCTCATTCCCGGCCGGGCGGTCACGCTCACCATCGACTGGGAAGAGAACCGAAAGAGCACTTTCGAGGATAAGAAGTGGACCCGTTTTCGCACGGAGATCTATACCGAGTACGTCAACGGATTCACGAGCAAGATCTGGTATGATCGACGCAAGACGATCGACTACGCCAACCCCCTGTTCGACGAGGTAACGAAAAACTACGATCTTTTCGGCGAGGTGCAGGTGGAAAGCCGTCTCGCCTGGATGCGCGTGGAAGGGAAGATCAAGGATCTCGATACGCCGAGACGGAAGGTGCTCACTTCTCTCGAGTCGACGGTGAATCTCTCGCCCCGAGTGAAAATCTACAGCCGCTACGCATTCGGAAACGATCCGGTCGGCCTGAGGAAGGGGATCTTTTCGGAGCTCCAGTACAGGCCGAGGGACCAGGTGGAAATCTTTCTCTCCTACGGCCCGTGGTGGATCGGCGACGACAGCGTTCCGGTCAACGACGGTGATCTCGAGGGAAGCGCGAACAACAAGGATATTATTCGACTTATCGTGAAAGGGAATTTCTAGGAGCCGCCCCATATGAAACGAACAGCCGTACCGCCGCTCGTGCATCTCGTGTTGATGTTGATGGCCGTCGCCGGCCCGGTCGCCGCCGGAGTCGAGGTTTTGCCCGAGGGGGTCCGTTTCTCCTACACCGATCCCGTCGCCGGGCAGGTCACGGTTGCCGGCGAGTTCAACGCTTGGAGCACTACGGCCACGCCGATGGTCCTCGAGGACGGGGTCTGGACGGTGACGGTGAAACTCGACCCCGGGAAACACGAGTACAAGTATGTCGTCGATGGGCAGTGGACCGCCGACCCCGAGAATCCCTATACCACGGGTGCGTACGGCAACTCGGTGGTGGAGATCTCCGCGAGCGGCACGGAGGTGAAACAGGAGGCGACATCGAACACCGCCCTTTCGCCGAAGATTCTGCTCGGAGGGCGCTTCATCGGGTTGTACATCTCCCGCGAGAACGCGGGGCGCGGAAGACAGTACGAGCTGATTCGTCCCGTCATGGATATCGATCTCGACTGGAAGGTCCGGGTGAACGAAGTGACGAACCTTCACATGCTTACCAAGATCAACAACGAGAACGAGAAGACGGTCACCGATTTCTGGCGCACCAACCTTCGCTTCGATCGCGGATCGATCCGCCTCCACACCGACAGGATCGAGGGGAAACTCTTCGACAACGAGTCGGTCGGCCGGTGGGACGATCCCTGGAACCTCGTCGGCTCGGTCGGCATCTTCGACCACGATTTCGGCTACCGCGAGCAGGGAGCGATCGGCACGACGGGGTGGGGGAAGGCGAAGCTCACCCTCCTGTACTCGGACGACTTCGAGAACGGGGGGACCACGAACCCCGGCCTCGATACGCTCACCGCGGCCGAGGAGGGGACTTTTCTCGACAGCACCTCGATGACATACGGTTTCACGTCGGCGCGAACGGTCACCTACGTGGCGCAGAACACCGACAACGACAAGGATGTTTTCGCCCTTCGCGGGAAGGTTCCCTTCGGGGGCGTGACACTCGGCTCTTCCTTCCGCCTCGACAGAGGCTACAATCCCGGATCGCTCTCGCTGATCGACATCGATCCCGCCGACCCGGAAGGGACCGCCGGCGTGCAGCGGAACTGGACGAACACGGTGGAGGAGTGGTGGGGGGGGGGAGGCGACCTGCTCGCCGGAGGGGAAGACCGGCCGTACACCTTCCAGGCGGAGTTTCTCTACGGCCGGGCGGACGTGGTCGCTCGGGACGGATCGGAACGGGACGTGCGTCTCACCGCGAGCGCGACCTACGACGAAGCTCTCGGCGACACGCTGCTCGATCCGGTGATCGTGGTGGAATCGAGTTCCGACCGGCCGGCGGATCTCGGAAAGTTCCGTCTCGACCGATCGTATCGCTACTACCTGGGCGGGTCGTACCGTTTCGAGGATTCCGATTTCGAAGTGGGTGCCGGCTGGGCGCGGGAAACTCATGACCAGAGCCGCTTCGCAACCGGTGTTTCGGAGGACCTCGAGAACAGCTACAATCGATTCGATTTTACTATCAAGCAGGTGATCCCGGACGCCCGCGATCTCACCGTTGCGTTCGAGGCGAAAGTCTTCGACTTCTACTATGACGAACGGACCCCGTGGGAGAATCAGTTCTGGTTCGACAAACGAAACTTCTGGCTCGACCAGGGGGAGCACGAGGTCGAATACGACAGGATGACCCTCGTCGGAGGACGGGATGCTTCCATCTTGAAGCCCTCGCTCTCGTTCGAGCTGTCGAAGAAGCGCCGCATCGACTTCACCTATCTCGGCACCATCGCCGGCGAACCGGGAAAGGAACCGAAATACGTGGAGAGCCTTTTCCAGGTTCTCGGGAGACCGTGGAGACAGATCCGCCTTTATTCCGATACGAGACTGGTCAAGTACAACGACCCCGTTCTCGATCTTTTCGGTTCCTACTGGTGCACGTTCGCCGAAGTGGCCTATGAAATGGGAAAGGGGATGGAGATCGCCTTCTCGTACGGCGTCGATCCGTATGTGATCGACGATGCCGTCAACAAGTATGATTATATCGGCAGGGATCTTTTTCTCTTTGCCGGGGGCGCCGACGGCGAGGCGGCGCGGCGGGCGTTCACGGGGCTGAGCGAAACCATTCCCGACGCGGAACAGGCGCTCGAAGACGAGCGGCGGTTCCAGATCGAGGGGATCGTACGGTTCTAGGAGGTGGGCAGCGAATGACAAGGCGAAGCAGGCCGGTCATCCTCGTGTCGCTGATCCTGGCGGTCGCGCTCCTTTCCGACTGCGCGGGACTCGACCTGATCAAGAGGCGGCTCAGGCCGCCTTACCGTGTGAGCGACGGGTTCCTCTTCCAGTTCGAGGCGCCCTCGGCCCACCGGGTGCAGCTGGCGGGCAACTGGGAGTGGAACGACTGGCTGAGGGGGCAGGCGCAGACGGGGAGCTACCTGATCGGCTTGATGGAGGATGAGGACGGCGACGGCATCTGGTCCCGCGTGGAGGATCTCCCCCCCGGCCGTTACCAGTACAAGTTCGTAATCGACGAGCGCACATGGAAGGAAGATCCGAACAACCCGCTCAGGGTGGATGACGGGTACGGCGGATACAACTCGTTGTTAATCGTGGAATAGGAGTCTCGATTTGATTCACAAAGCCGGATACGTCATGGCCGCGGCGGCGGCGATCAGCGCGCTGGTCGCCCTGCTCGCGTTGAGCTGCGGAAACAACGCGCCCGACCCTTTCCTCGAGCCGCCCCGCACGGCGGTGGCGCAGGGAACGATCTCGGGAAACCTCGACTGGGGCATCGACGCCCCCTGGCCTCCCACGGTGGTCTACGCCATACGGAAGTACGAATCGTCATGCACGGGAGGTCCGTCCACCATACACATCACCGGGACATATAACGGCTGGAACGAGACGGCGTGGACCGAGGAGCCGGGGATGACCGAGGTGCTCCCCTGCTACTGGGTCGAAAAGCTCTCCCTCGAGGGGGACGACGCCTTCCGCTGGAAGTTCGTTACCGATGCTTCCTGGGACGGCAGCTACGCGACGTGCGGCGATTGCGCCACCGACGGGGATGCGATGACCGGCGAGGTTCGGAACAGCAACGAGAACGACATCGCCGTGCCGATTCCGGAGGACGGCGATTACTGGTTTCTGCTGAACGCATCCTCCGACCCGGCGCCTTTCCAGATCGTCCGGGAGGAAGGGCTTCCGTGGGACACCGCCGGCATCGACAGCTCCGCTTTCCGGATCGGCAATTTGGAAGAGGGCGTTTACACCCTGGTCGTCCGGGCGCTCGAGCGGCAGGAGGAGTTTCCCATTCGCGTGGTGAAGGGAATCCGCGTGTCGGGCGATGAGGGGACCGATCTCGGCACGGTGGAGGTGGTGCCCACCGGCTTCATCGCCGGTACGGTCCACTTCGGCGACGCGCCCGATCCCCGGCCCACCTTCACGGTGGAAATCCTCTTCTCCGAGTCGGGCGCCCTTGCGGACAGCGTCTCCTTCGGTCCGACGGACACGACGTTTTCCATCACCGGATTGAACGAGGATGTCTATGACGTGGTGATCGGCTCCAAGGGGTATGTCGATACGACGATCGTCGACGTGGCCTTCGTGCCCGGCGACGAGATCGATCTGGGCGCATTCACCCTCGTGCGCGCCGGCGCGGCGGGCGGTTTCGTCGTGTTCGGAGACGATCCCGATTCCCCCCCCGCCGTGACCATCGACGGGATGCGCGCCGGCGATCTGGAGGTGATCGCGTCGACGCAGGCCGCTTCCGACGGATCGTTCCTCCTCGAAGGACTCCCACCCGGCGCGGTCGACATCCGCTTCAGCGCGAGAAAGTACGTCGACACGACGCTCGCGGACGTGGCGATCACCGCCGGCGCGACCACCTCCGTCGATACGATCGTCTTGACGCCCGGCTGCGTCAGCGTGGCGAACACGATCCACATTCTCGGCGAATTCAACGGCTGGGACGAGAATCTCTGGGTCACCGATCCGGGGATGAGGCAGACGGAGAGCTGCTTCTGGCGCGACACGGTGGAGATCTTCCCCGTCTTCGCACTCACTTCGCAGTTCAAGTTCGTCGTCGACGGTGCGTGGGGAGGCGACTATGCCTTGTGTCCGGATATCGAAAACCAGGTGATCGACACCCTCGCCGGCTCGGTTTGTCTCGGCGGCGACGGGAATCTCACCCTCCTGGGGAACGGCCGCAGCGGTCGATTCGAGCTGACCCTCGACGAGGACTCCCTCTTTTTCCGCGCATCGTTGATCGACGAGTTCACCGCGCAGGTTTCCGGAACGGTGGCGTTCGATACCGGACTCGAGCCTCCTTTCCCCGCGATCCGGCTCGAAGCGCGACGCACCGGCGAAACGCTCCTTTTCGCGACGGCCGACGTAGATGAGGACGACGGCTCGTTCGCCGTGGAAGGACTCGACGGCGGCACGTACGATCTCCTCTTCACGGGGACCACGTTCCGCGATACCATGCTCTCCGTCACCCTCGCCGATGGACAGGACGTTTCGCTCGGCACGGTGACCCTCACCGAAGTCCAGTGCCAGTCGGAATTCACCGTGATCCGCGTGGTGGGCGATTTCAACGGCTGGAATGCGTCCGCGCCGAGCATGACCGAGATCGAACCGTGCGTCTGGGTCGACACCGTGGCGGTGCCCGCCTCGAATCTCTGTTCGTTCATGAAGTTCCGCACCGCCGAGGACTGGGGAGACAACGATTACTTCAACTGCGGAGCACAGGACAATACGTGCAGCACGCCCCTTTCGGGAGACGTCTGCCACGGTTCGTTCCCGGGCGATCCGCCCGCCCTCGGTAAGATCGAGTTCCCCCAGGCGGGTAACTACGAGTTCCGGCTCGACGAGGCGAATCTGACGTACAAGATCACTCTCGTGGAATAGGCGCCCGCCTCGGCGGGAGGCCGATCCGTCTGCCGGGGGGTTTTTCCGGGAAGTCTGTTTTTTTCCTTGCCATCCACCGGTGGAAGGGACTATACCGGAACGGAAGCGGAAGCAGAGGTCTTCGACATTGAACCCGGCGCATTGGATCCTCCTTGAATGGTGTGGTGTATTCGGGACAGGTGTCGGATACCCATTCAGGAGGGTTTTTTATCATGAACCGACCGAAGACACTTTCCGTTCTCGCCCTGGGCGGCCTTCTTCTCCTCGTTTCGGGCGTCGCCTACGCCGGTGATATCTCCGGAAAAATCTCGATCCGGCGGGCGAAGGATCTGAGCAACTGCGTCGTTTACATCGAGCATGTCGACGGCGATTTCAAGCCGCCCGAAAAACCCGAGGTGATGGATCAGCTGAACCTCACTTTCGTGCCCCACGTCATGCCGGTGCTCAAGGGCACCACCGTCAGCTTCCTGAATTCCGACGATGTTCTTCACAACGTCTTCTCGCCCGACAAGTGCGCGAACAAGTTCAACCTGGGGACGTGGCCGAAGGGAGAGATGCGCAGCTACGAGTTCGACGAGGAAGGATGCGTTCCCGTCCTCCTGTGCAACGTCCATCCGGAGATGGAAGCGTACGTCTTCGTCACCCAGAATCCTTACTATGCCTCCACGGGGAAGGAAGGCCTCTACGAAATCAAGAACGTCCCGGCGGGCAAGTACAACCTGATCGCCTGGAACGAAGATTACGATATTGTGGAGCAGGAAGTGGTGGTTCCCGAAGAGGGCACCGTGAAGGCCGACTTCCAGTTCGGAAAGAGAAAGAAACGCTGATGCCGGCTTCGAGACCGGCCGACATCGAAATTTGAATTCGAAAACGTTATGAACAGGCGGTAGCATGTTCGCGTTTCGCCCCGGCGTATTCCTGATTGCATTGGTCCCCGCCGTTCTGTGGCCGGGCTGTTCGCGGAAAGCCGACCAGCCGGTGGCGTTCAACCACAAGCTGCACATCTATAACGGTGTCGCGTGCACCGTGTGCCACGTGGGCGCCGAAACCGGCCTCAGGGCCGGCCTGCCCGGTGTGGAAACGTGCAGGAGATGCCACGAAGATCTTCTCTACGAATCGGACGAGGAGGCCAAGATCCGCCTCGCCGTCGAATTGGATCGCGATCTCGACTGGATTCCTCTCACGAGACTCGCTCCGTTCGTTCTCTTCTCTCACAATCGTCATGTGACGCTCGGCAAGTTCAACTGCGTGACGTGTCACGGCGATGTGGCCTCGTGGTCGGTGCCTCCGCGCGTTCCGGAGAGGAACTTCCACGGCAGGCCGGGCATGGCCGACTGTATCGGTTGTCATCAGGAGAGCCACAGCCGCTACGCGGGCAGCGACTGTCTTTTTTGTCATCATTAAGGGGGATCGGATGACCCTGACGCGCCGGAAGTTTCTAGCCTGCCTCTCCGCGGCGGGGATGGGAACTCTCGCGACCGGCTGGATCGGCGGCCGGCTCCAGGCGATGGTGGACGAGAAGATCTTCCCTATGCCTTCCGGTGTCGGGTTGGAGAGGTGGCTCGGCACATCGTGCGGTCTTTGCGCGGCGGGCTGCGGGCAGAGAATCCGCTTCGTCGACGGCCTGCCCGTGGGCATTGCCGGAAACCCCCTCGATCCGGCGAGCGGGGGCGGGCTGTGTCCCGCCGGCTTCTCCGGCCTGTGGGACGCGCTCTCGGAAGACCGGATCCGCTCTCCCCTGGCGCGCCGCGGCGAGAGGGGGAGCGGCCGGTGGGAGGCGATCGGCTGGGACCGGGCGCTCGACACGCTCTCGGCGAGACTCGCCGCCTTGCGGGCCTCGCGGACTCCGGAACGGTTCGTCGTTCTCGAGGGGGGGAGCGATCCGATTCGAAGCCGTTGGATCGAACATCTTCTCGCTTCCTTCGGTTCCCCCAACCACTGCATGACGGAAAACCCGATGGGACTGTGGGACGCTGCGGTCGGTCGAGTTCTCGGAACGGGCGGTCTCTCCCTCGCTCCCGATCTCGACCGCGCGGGCGCGATCCTTTCTTTTGGATATGAACTTTTCGAAACGGACGCCAACCCGGTCTGGCAGAGCGCCGTGTGGGGAAGATTGAGGGATCCCGAAAAGGAGAGCGCCCCGCCGTTCGTCTATGCCGGTCCGCGCCTTTCCCCGACGGGATACAAGGCGGATCTCTTCCTGGCGTGTCGTCCCGGCACCGAAGGGGCGGTCGCCCTCGGCCTGGCATACGCGCTTTTCCAGGAAAGCCTCGTGGACGACGGGAATCTCGGGTCGTTTACCTCCGAAGATATTTCGGGCCTTCGTCTCTGGTTGAGAAAGAAGTTTCATCCCGAGGCGGTGGAACGGATCACCGGTGTTGCGCCGAAACTCCTCTTCCGTGTTGCACGGTCGATGAGCCGGAACCGGGGAATCGCCCTCGTCGGCTCATCTCCCCTCGCCGGGCCGAACGGTTACGGAACCGCTCTCGCCGTGGCGACACTCAACGTGCTTCTCGGCGCCTTCGGGCGGGAGGGAGGGTGGGTCGCCCCGCCCCGCCTTCCGGTGGAAATGCCGTCCCGTCCGCTACCAGACGAGATCGCCCGCGCGGGCCTCGACAGGGGAAGACTCGACCGCGCCGGGAGCGGCGGCATCGACGTGAAGCAAGCACCCGGCCGCTTCTGGGAGCAACTCGCGTCGGGAGGTCCCTACGCGGTCGATACGATGCTGATCACCGGAACGAATCTTCTCCGGGAGCTTCCCGATCCGGGGCGGATCGCGAAAGTCCTGAGCAGCATTCCCTTCGTGGCGGTCACGGCGAGCCGGATGAACGAAACGGCGGAGCAGGCCGACCTCATCCTGCCGGAGGCGACGTACCTCGAATCGTGGGGGTTGGTGATCTCCCGCAGCGCCCTTCCCTTCTCCCGGGTCGGCCTTCGCCAGCCCGCCTTCGGGCCGCTATACGACTCGATGCAATTCGAGGATATCTGGTTCGAACTCGCCCGGCGATCGGGTGCTTTCGAGCCGGGCGACATCCCGCGGAACATGGAATCGTGGGTGCGTGCCGCCGCCGCCGACCTCGCGGGAGCGGAACGGGGAATCGTGCCGAACAGCGTCGGCGACGGCGATCTGGCGGCGTACCTCGAGGCGGGCGGTTGGAAGGCGACCGATCCCGCGGAATCGTCCGGATCTTTCTGGAAACGGCTTCGCCGTTCCGCGGTTTGGACCGCCATGCCGGCGGGGCGTCCTTCTCCTGGAGAGCTGTTCCGCGCCGGGCGCGCCTCCCTGACCGGCGGCGACGGGAAGAAGGAGATGGAAAAACTTGCGGGAGAAGAGGTCGCCGAGAAGGGAGAGAACGGCGACGAGGTCGCCCTCCTCTTGACCGACGCGACCACCCTGTGGGGGGGAAGAACTTCTGGGACTCCGCTCATGCTCGAGATGGCGGCATTCCACCAGAGCAAAGGGTGGGAGACGGTGTGCGAGATCAACCCGGCCACCGCGGAATCTCTTGGTGTCGCCGACGGGGACGGCGGCGTTCTCTCGAATCGGAAGGGAACGATTCACGTGCGAATCGTAACCACTCAGAAAGTGCCCCCCGGCGTTGCCGCGGTGCTCAGGGGGCTCTCCGGGACGTGGCCGAAGGGACTCGCCGCGGGCCGCAGGGGAAACCCGCTGGAACTGTTCGGGTCCCGCGAGAACATGATGACGGGAAGCTGGATTCTCACGGCGCGCGCCCGCTTGACGCGCGATGACGGAACCGCATAGGAGCGCCCATGCCGATCTGGGGAATGGTGATCGACCTCGACAGGTGCACCGGATGTGGCGGCTGCATGGCCGCCTGCAAGGTGGAGAACAACGTGCAGGTGGTGCCCCCCGGAGAGGCTCTCAAGGGCCGCGGCATGCACTGGCTCACCATCCTCTCGCGCACCGAGGGGGAGTACCCCGACGTGGAGGCGGTGCTCCAACCCGACCTTTGCATGATGTGCGACGACGCCCCCTGCACGAAAGTCTGTCCGGTCCACGCCACGTACAGGGGGGCGTACGGCCTCGTGGCGCAGATCTATCCGCGCTGCATCGGATGCCGGTACTGCATGGCCGCCTGCCCCTACACGGTGAAGTTCTTCAACTGGACGGCGGGAGAGGAAGGCGTGAATCTCTCCTCATCGCTCAACCCGGACGTGTCGGTCCGCCCGAAGGGCGTGGTTGAGAAGTGTACATTCTGCTACCACAGGCTGCAGAAGGCGAAGGAGAGAGTCCGCGCCGAACAAAGGGAGATCGCCGGCGGGGACTACGTTCCCGCGTGCGTGGAAATGTGCCCCGCGAAGGCGATGACTTTCGGAGACTTGGACGACGGCGAATCCCCCGTGAGCCGACTTGCTGCGAGCCGGCGCGCCTCGCAGCTGCTCGAGCACCTGGGCACCGAACCGAAGGTCTACTACCTGAGCAAGCGGGATCGAAATGTTTAAGCCCGATCCATTCAAAGACGATACGCTCTTCGAGCCGATCGAAAAGACCGGGAGGGCGTTCTGGCTGATTTTCGGCGTCTCGTTCGCCGTGTTCGTCGTCGGTCTCGGTTACTACGTGCAGCAGCTCAGAAACGGCCTGGGCGTGACCGGCATGATGCAACCGGTGACGTGGGGCTTCTATATCATCAACTTCGTCTTCTTCATCGGCATCAGCCATGCCGGCACGCTGATCTCGGCGATTCTCCGCCTCACCCAGGCGGAGTGGCGGCGGCCGATCACCCGCATGGCCGAGGTGATCACCGCCATCGTCCTCGCCATCGGCGGGCTCCACCCGATCATCGATCTCGGACGGCCCGATCGCGTGCTGAACGTATTCCGCGCGGGCAGGCTCCAGTCTCCCCTCTTGTGGGACGTCACGTGCATCACAGCCTACTTCGCCGCGAGCACGGTCTATCTCTTCCTCCCGCTCATTCCCGACATCGCGCTCCTGAGGGATCGGAAGAAGAAGTTCCATTGGCTCTACTCGTTCCTGTCGTGGGGCTGGAAGGGAACGCCCGCCCAGTGGAAGGTGCTGAACCGGGCGATCAACATCATGATGATCGCCGTGATTCCGATCGCCGTTTCCGTTCACACCGTGATCTCCTACATCTTCGCCATGACGCTGCAGCCGGGGTGGCACAGTACTATATTCGGCCCGTATTTCGTGGTGGGGGCGATCTTCTCCGGTATCGCGGCGCTCTTCATCGTGATGATCGCCTTTCGAAAGGCGTTCCACCTGGAAGGATACCTGAAGGAGATCCACTTCCAGCAACTCTCGAAGCTCCTCCTCGCCATGTCGGTGCTTTGGTTCTACTTCACCTTCTGCGAGTACCTCACCGGGACGTACGGCGGGGAACCGCGGGAGATGACCACCATCATGTACAAATTCAGCGGCCCGTACGCGCCGTTCTTCTGGACCATGGTGATCTTCAACTTCGTGATCCCCATGGTCTTCCTTTCGAACCGGAAACTGCGGAAGGTTCCGGGAATCCTGATCGCCTCGATCGCGGTGGTGATCGGCATGTGGCTCGAACGGCTCATCATCGTGGTGCCCACCCTCGAGAACCCCGCCCTTCCGGTGATGCGCTCGATCTACATCCCCTCGATGACGGAGATCGCCCTTCTCGCCGCGGCGGTGGCGGTGTTCGTCATGGGATTCCTCGGGTTTTCGAAACTCTTTCCGCTCATTTCGGTATGGGAGTGCCAGGAGGGGCGCGCATTGTCGGTGAGCGAGACGTCGGAGAGGATCGAAACGTATCTTCCCGACGCGGAGGCGCAACATGTCCGCGACTGACCGGCACTCCGACGCCTATCTCAAGCTGATCTTCCTTGCGCAGATCGCGTCGATCACCATGATGTGGATGTTTCTCGTCAGCGTCGTCCTGTGGATCCTGCACCTCGTGAACGTGGCGAGAGAGCTTCACGACGCGCTTACGGCATCGATCGGGCTCAGCCTGATCGTCCTGCCGGCCTACTCCCTGGTGGCGGCCATACTGACGTTCGTCTTCTTCGGCCTGCGAAGAGGGGCGCGCAGCGAGAACGACGAGCCGGGCGAGAGCGAGGGGGAGCGCCATGATTCGTAATCGGCGCGCATCGTCGATCGCCCTGTTCGGACTCGTTCTCTTTGCCTTGTGGGGGGCGCCCGTCGCCGCGCAGCACGTCTCCGGCGAGGATTCGACACTCGATAGGGTCTGGCGCGGCCGGGAGCTGGTGTCGAAGAAGGGTTGCCTCGAATGCCACGGGTGGCTCGGCGGGGGCGACAAGGTGGCGCCCGACCTGGTCGCCCTCGGCCGGGGCCGGCGGCTCGAACAGGTGTTCGCCGCCCTCTGGAATCACGTGCCCCAGATGGCGGCCCACCTCCGCGAGGGGAAACGCCTTCCGTCACTCACGCCGGACGACCTGAGCGATCTGTTCTCCTTTTTTCTGGCCATGGATTATGTCGGCGAGGCGGGGGACGCGTCCCGGGGCGAGGAGCTGCTCGCCGATCGCGGTTGTCTTCATTGTCACGAAAAGGGCATCGATCCGGGCGGCATCGGTCCCCCTCTCGTCGATATCGCCTCCACCGGTTCTCCGGTCGCCCTCCTCGTGCGGCTCTTCAAGGCGTATCCGGTGATGTCTTCCGAACTCCGTTCCATGGGAATGACGTGGCCGCAATGGAGCGGCCGCGACATGGCCGACCTGACCGCCGCGCTCAGCGGTTTTCTCCCGGCGGGCCGAGCCCCCCACCTGCTCGAACCGGGCCGTCCGGACGACGGGAGACGGCAGTTCGATCGTCTCGGATGCGTGTCGTGCCACGGCGATGCCGGCGGGAAGAAACCGTGGGCCACCCGGAGCGCGGCGGAAAACGCAGCGGCCCTTCTGAATCATCTTCCTAAAGTCCGCGAAGGCGCCGCCGCGAAGGGGATCGACCGTGTGGGGGAGACCGATATGGTCGACCTGCTCGCGTTTCTCACGTGGGACGGCGCCACGCTCGAGGGAGGGGACGCGACCCGCGGATGGGAGATCTTCAGCGGGAGGCGCTGCGTGTCGTGTCACCGGCCTGCGGAAGCGGGGGGGATTTCGAAACCGTACGCCGAGTTGGCGCGGTTCGCGAATCCGTACGACGCCGCCGCGGCGATGATCTCCCACGGTGAGAACATGATCCTCGCCACCCGGCTCCGGGATGTCGCCTGGCCGCGCCTTACCGAACAGGAAGCTCTCGATCTTCTCGCTTTCCTCGCACCGAAGGAGGGGAAACGATGAATCGCGGCGCCGGGCGAATCACTGTCGGTGTGACCGGAGCGCTGCTTGCGGGTGGGGCGATGCTCTTTCCCGGCGTCGCCGCCCACGCCGCCGACGGGGCGGCGGAGAAAGCGAACGGTGGCCCTTTCGCCGTTCCGGAAATGGTGGTGAACGACACGCTCGGCATAAGGGACCGGTGCACATCGTGCCACACCGGGATCAGGGATCCCGGCATGGCCGGCCGGGGGCAGCCTGCTGCCGCCCATCCCGGCGGATTCCTGGTCGATCACAGGGTGGAGCGCTTCGGTTGCACCCCCTGTCACGGCGGAGACGGTACCGCCACAAGCGCCGATCGCGCCCACGGTGCGGTGGGCGGTGGAAAACCGATGGCCGTCGGGCGCCGTGTCGAGATGGCGTGCGCCCGCTGCCACGCGGATGCGCTCCACCTCGATGGAGCGCCCTTTCTCAGCCTGGGCCGGCGATCGATCGACCGGTACGGCTGTGTCGGATGTCACCGGATCGGCGGATTCGCCTGGCGGGAAGGCAAGGCGCCCGACCTGAACGGCTTCGCCTCTCGATCGAACGCCGAGTGGGTGTACACATGGCTCGGCGATCCGAAAGTGTACGCCGAAAACGCGAGGATGCCGCGCTACGAAATCGATGACAAGGCACGCGACGCCCTCACGGGATACCTCATGACATTCACCGAAGAGTCGCCCTTCGATACCACCGCCTTTCCGGCGGAGGGGGACTTTGATAACGGGAAGCGTCTCTTCCGCCTTTCGTTCTGCATATCGTGCCATACGGTCGACGGGAAGGGCGCCGACGAGGCGATCGACCTCGGGCGGGTGGGAAACAAGTGGAATCGCGCCTCCCTTCTGCGGATGATCTCCGACACCCGTTCCCTGGCGCCCGATTCGCCGATGCCCCAGTACACCTTCACGAACGCACAGGTCGCCGACCTGGCGGCCTACATGATGGATGAACTGTACGACCCGTATTTCGCCGATCCGGAAGAGGATTCCACGCTGGCGAATCTCGGGAACTCGTGGCCCTCGGAGGAGGAGAGAGTCGACGCCGGCAGGAGATTGTTTAAGGAATTGCGTTGCGCCAACTGTCACTCCTTCCCGGGAGGCGAGGAGTGGATCCGCGTCGGCCCCGATCTGAGGGAGATGACCGGTGATCTGCTCGTGAGCCTCGGCCGGAACGAGGGGATCGATTTTCCCTGGAGTCTCGAGGAGTACGTCTGGAGGAAGGTGAACGATCCCCGGGGGATGGAACCGGCGGAGTACCGTTACAAGATGCCCTCGTACGATCTGGATGAGAGGACCGCTCTGGGTATCTCCATGGCGGTACTCGCCCAGATGATCGACGATGAACCGACCGCGGCGTTTCTCGTCCACGATCGCGAAATGGATCCCCTCGAACTGGAAGGGGAATTCGGAGAACTGGTGTCGCGCTATCGGTGCACGTCGTGCCACTCCTTTTCGGGGGTGGGGCACAACACGACGTACGATTTGGGCATGGAAGGGAGCCGCGTTCAGCGGAAGTGGCTAAGGGATTACCTCCAGATGCCGTACACGATACGGCCGATCCTCACCATTCGAATGCCGTTCTTCAACATCACCGACGAGCAGGCGGAAGTGCTCGCAGACGGGATCATGAGAACCCGAAGAGACGTGCTCGTCGAGGGGGAAGGCGACTTCCGGCAGAGTCCGGCGCGCATCGCCGCCGGGAAGCGGCTCTTCGACGAGAGCGGCTGTCTCGCGTGCCACCAGATGGGGTCGAAGGGGGGATACGTGGGGCCGAGTTTCACGGCGGGAAGCCCGGTGGGCAGAAAACTCACCCCCGGGTGGATCGTGCGCTGGCTCGATGATCCGGCCGCGATCAAGCCGGAAGTGCCGGAGCCGCGCTACGGGTTCACGCTGGAGCAGAGAAGGAGCATCGCCTCGTACCTGATGTCGATCCGGTAACGAGGTTTTATTGCGGAGTGAATCTCCGGGAGAGCCGCACGATGAAGGGAAAGATCACGGGCATGCTGATCGCGGCGGGAGTGATCCTCGCCGCCGGGGCGGCCGCCGATTCCAACGGGGCCGCCGATTCCTCCGCCGCGGGGGAACTCCCTCCCTTCGCGTCGCTCGCCGGCCGGCCTTCGGGAGGTTCAAGCGACCCGGCGCTCGATTCGGGGGCGAGGGTGTACGGCATCTACTGCGCCCGCTGCCACGGAAACGAGGGAGGAGGTGACGGCTTCAACGCCTATAATCTCTCGTCGAACTTCGGCGTCTCTCCCGTCGCGTTCTCCGATTCCCTCACGTGGCGCGACCTCGATGTGGAGGGTGCGCGGGCGGCGATCAAGCGGGGGGGGACGGCGGTCGGGAAATCGCGTTACATGCCGCCGTGGGAATACACCCTCTCTCCTCTCGAAGTGGAGGATGTCCTTCTCTACATCCGGTCGATGCCTTCCCTCTTCCCCGAGTAGGAGCGACCGCTCTCCGGAAAAAGGGGAGGGTGTCGGAAAGCCCCGGCGGGAGTTCCCGCCGGGGCTGTTCGATTCGATCGACGATCGGCTCGCGATCCTAGAACGCGAAGTCGACCTGTAAAGTTCCCTTCCCCTGATCCTGGCTGGCGTCGTCGAGGGGAATCTTGTATTCCGCAGAGCACTTCACGTTCGCCCGGACCATGACGATCACGGCGGGGATGAGAGTCGTCTGCGGATCGGCATCGGAGTCGGTATCGATGTCGGTGTACTCGTACCGGGCGTAGCCGATGAGCCACGGGTAAAGGACACACCGGCCCGTGGCGAACGCGGCGAACGAATCGCGGGTATTCGGCACCCACTCTTCCACCAGGCTGACGCCTGTCTTCGACGCGACCTTCGTCGTGACGTTCGAGCCGTATTCCGACGACATCGCCATTCCGCCGGCGGTGACGCTGAACCGGTTGTACCAAAGATCGACGTCGCCGCCGAAGACGTTGAACTCGTCATCATGGCCCGATCCATCGGTCGCGACGCCGCGGTAGGCGAAACCGCCGAAACGGATCGAGTTGTCCTCGTAGAACGCGGACGAAGTACTCGCCTGGCCCTCCGTGCCGCCCGCTTCCCCCAGGCCGCCGAACTTGTACGTCGCGCGGGCGTAGACGTCCTTGTCCTTGTTCAGGTCGAAATTCTCCTCGTCGTTCTGGCCGTTGCCGATCCCGACGTTGTAGGTGAGGCCCCCCTTGCCGCCGGAGCCGTTCAGTGCGCCCCAAAGTGCCATGCCGGCTCCCGCGCCGCTCCGTCCCCGCCACGTGCCCGACTGATTCCTCAGGTTGTCGACGTTGTAGTGTTCCTTCGTCAGTCTGTGATGTTCCGGCGTCCATTCGGGGCCGACGGAGCCGATCTTCAGATGCGCCGCCGGCGAGAAGTCGTACTGAATCGCGAAATCGTAGCCGACTTCCGCTTCATGCTCGAGTTCGATCTCTCCGACATAGGAGAGCTTGTCGTCGAATGTCCCTCCGAAGAGAAGCTCCAGTTCGTGGGGAACCTCGAACGTGGTCATTCCATCGATTTCCTGATAGTGGAATCGCCCCAGAGCGCGGAACGATACCGGGGGAACACCGGCCATGTCGGTCGGCCAGATCGCGTCGGGCCAGACCCGCTTGTAGGCTTCGGAACCGAGGCTGACAGGCGTATCCTTCGTCATCTCGGGATCCTGACCTTCCGGATAACGGAAGCCGTTGTTATTGAACGCCTTGCCGAAGCCGTTCAGCCGCGGAAACGCGTAATGGCATGTGGAGCAGCTGGTCTTGTACTTCCGGGCGAAAGCGGGGATCGCGTTCGCCTGCTCCGCGGACAAGGCGAGCAGAAACGATACCGCAAACATCGCAATCACGAGTGTCAGAAGATTTTTCGAGCCGGGCGAATTACTCACTGCGCACTCCCTTCCGGATCGCCGGGGTGCCGGTACGATCCATGGCATTGCTGTGCAGACTCGGAGATGACCGGTCTTCCTCCCTGATAGCGGTTCCGATGAACATTTCGTTTGATGGGGGGAAGCCGCGGGGATCCTCGGCGGCCCGGTGGTCCGCGATTCCATAAAGCCATGCCGGGGCTCCTCTCCACCGATGGAGACGGCAATCGATACACCTTCTCTCACCGGCAACACATTGAGGACTAGCAGGATGAAAACCGGTTGTCAAGGATTGCAACCCATTAAATTCTATTGATCTGCGACGTCTTCGCCGGGATGATCCGGACCGGCTTCGATCCGGGGAACGATCGGGAAGGTAAAAGGCGGCGGGAGCAGATCGCTCCCGCCGCGTCGATCGATCGGCTGTATGAAACGACGGCCGGTTACCTCACGAGAACCATCTTTCTCGTTACCGATTTCGCGTCCGACCGGAGCCGGTAGAAATAGACTCCGCTCGAGACCGCGCGCCCGGCGTCGTTCGTGCCGTCCCAGATCACGGCGCGGGACCCGGTGTAGGCCCCGCCGTCCAAGGTTCCCTTCACGAGGGTTCTGATCCGGCGTCCGGCGGCGTCGAACACGGCGAGGTCGACCGTCGTCCTCGACGGAAGTTCGAACTCGATCGCGGTGCGCGGGTTGAACGGGTTCGGCGCGTTCTGGAGAAGCCGCATCGCAGCAGGCGTAACCGGCGAGGCGTCGTCGATGCCGACGAACTGGGTGCAGCGGTCCCAGTACGCCTTGTCGAGAACGATCGGCACGGCCGACGAGAAGAGGGTGTCGTTCAAAAAGACATTGCGGTTCCCCTGGCCGAAGCACTCGAAGTTGAAGAGCGTGTCGCCCACCCCTTTCCAGAGGTACTTGAAGTCGAAGTTCTTGAGCGATCCCGTGGGGAACGTGAGCCGCGTGGTGAAGACTCCGTCCCCGGCGACCGAATCGGGAAGGACGCCGTCGTCGGCGAGCAGGTTCACGGGCGGGTTATTCCAGTTGAGCGGCGCGATGCTCCCGTCGATCCCGATCGTGTCGATGAGCGGGTCCCACTGGTAGTTCGAGACGTTCTCGGCGAAGAAGATCACGTCGATCGGCAGCGTCGTGAAATTGATCGGCGCCTGGTCGTTCCACCAGATGGCGAGCGTGTCGTACGGAGCGTGCATGTCGAGCTGATAGATGTGATTCCCCGAACTCTCCCACTCGGTGCACTGGTGGGTAAACTTGTACTCGATGTTCACCGTGTCGGAAATGTGGGTCACCACGCCGCAGTTCACGGCGGTGATCAGCGTCGCCTCGTACGTCGAATCGCCGTCGGGATCGGCCATCAGGTCGTCGCACGTCGGGTTCCAGGTAAGAGGGGCGAGGCTCCCCTCGATGGCGAAGGTGTCGGCCACGGGGGCGAGGGAATGGGTCTGGAGGTGGATGCTCATCTGCCCGCGTACGAGAAGCTCGGTCAGGTAGAACGAAGCGACGTTCGTGACGCCGTCGTTGACGATCACATTCCCCGCGAGATCCTTAACGTTGATGGCGGTCAGATCGATGCACGACCCGAGAGCGGGGACGGCGTCCAATGTGAGTTCCACCGAGGAAGCGCCCGACATCACGGCGGAAACGACGTTCACACCGGTGACGGTGTAGTTCGTCGCCGTTTCGGCGCTCAGCGTGTCGACCGGTTCGCTGAAACTGCAGATGAGCCGATCGTATGCGTCATATGGAAAGCTGTAACCCGCGACCGTGGGAGGCGTCGTGTCACCGCCCGTCTGCTCCGCCACGAGGGTGGAGTTCGAGAGCACGGCGGGAGTGCTCCAGTCGGCGGCGTTCCAGTCGTCGGGGAGATCGTTCGACGTATCTTGCGCGTTGTCGGTTCCCCCGCCGCCGGTGGTCCAGACTTCGCAATAGATCGAAGCGGGGTTGCCGAGACGCGACTTCGCGATTTTCCACTCGATACCGGAAACGGCGCCCGCCGACAGTGCCGCCCCGTCGGCCCCGCCGCTCTGCGACCACGTGCTCGTTCCCTGATCCCACGCCCAGAACTGCGTGTCTTCCGGTCCGTACGGTTGGCTGTCGGTCCAGCTGTTCAGGCTGAACTCCGGTTTGTGCGGGTCGGATACGGTGACGTTGCGTCCCCACGCGTCGGATGTCGCGCCGTTCAAGTCGTTCGACGTATCGATGTAGAGCATATACTTGCCCCACTGCGTCGCCGACAAGTTGTCGTTGACCGTGACGAGGAAGTACCAATATGTGTTGTCGTTGCAGACATACAAGTCGATGAGGTCGATATTGTTGTTCGAAGCCCAATGGTCGCCCGCCGGGTCGCTCGCCTCGGCGACGCCGTAGACTCCGTCTACGACACCGTCCATGGTGGGCGTGCCGAATCCCTCGGCAAGCGCCGTTCCCGCAAGTAGGGCGAGCCCGAGCAGTGCCGTGATCAGCGTAGCCGTTCTCTTCATCTTGGATCCTCCTGGAAACGGTTCGAGTCTTGTCGGACCTGAGTTGTCACGATGGAGCCTGTAACACGTTACATTATACCACAATCGGGCCCTCCATTTCAATGCCGCCGCCGGGCGCCGTTTTTGCCGGGATTTTGCCGGGTCGAGGGGGTAGAATCCATTTCGAACGTCGTTTCCGACCGTTTTCAGCAGCAGAGGAGCCCCCCGTGGCCGGTGTGCATCTGAAAGGGATCGTTAAGCGCTATGGGAAAGGCGATCCCGTCCTGAAGGGGATCGATCTCGACGTGGAGGAGAGCGAGTTCATGGTCCTTGTCGGCCCTTCGGGATGCGGCAAATCGACGATTCTCCGGGTGGTGTCCGGGCTCGAGGAGATCGATTCGGGCGAAATCCGGATCGGGGAGCGCGTGGTGAACGACGCCCCCCCGAGGGAACGGGACATCGCCATGGTGTTCCAGAACTACGCTCTTTATCCTCATCTCAAGGTGTACGACAACATCGCCTTCGGTCTTCGCGTCCGGAAGACGCCGAAGGAGGAGATCGACACCCTCGTTCGAGAAGCGGCGGAACTCTTGAACCTCGGGTCGATGCTCGACAAGCTCCCGAAGGAACTCTCCGGCGGCGAGCGGCAGCGGGTCGCCCTCGGCAGAGCGATCGTGCGCAAGCCGAAGGCGTTCCTCTTCGACGAGCCGCTCTCCAACCTCGACGCCAAGCTTCGCGTGCAGATGCGCGCCGAGATCTCCGCCCTCCACCAGCGATTGAAGATCACCACGCTCTACGTTACCCACGACCAGGTGGAGGCGATGACCATGGGGGAGAGGATCACCGTGCTCGAGTCGGGAGAGATCCAGCAGACCGATGTACCGATGGGGCTCTACGAACGGCCCGCGAACCGGTTCGTCGGCACGTTCATCGGTTCGCCGCCGATGAATATTCTCGATGCGCGCCTCGACGGCGGGCGGTTGGCGGTCGGTGAGTGCATCTTTTCCGCCGGCGTGCCGGACGAACTTCGTAATCGGGCGGACTCCCGGGGCTTTCTCCTCGGCATCCGTCCGGAGCATCTTGAAGTGCACGACCGCCCGGAAGGTCTCCGGGCGACGATCGATCTCATCGAACCGATGGGGGGCGAATCGAACATCTATCTTTCGACCGGCGCGGGGCGGGTCGTCGCCACCATGCCGGGTATCGCCGTGCGAAAGCGCTCCGACGAGGTCTTTCTCCGGTTCGACCCGGCGGCGGCGCACTTCTTCGATTCCCGGTCGGGTGTCCGACTCGGGGAAGGGAGCGTTCCGGGTCGCTCCGGTTGATCCGAGTTTTCATTCTTCCGGGAGGTACTCCGTCTTGACGATGAAAAAGCTTCTTTCGGTCATCTCCGGCGTTTTCGCCGCATTCCTTTTCCTGTCGATCCTCGCCGGTTGCGGGGGAGGGGGACAGAAGGGTCCGGCCCGGATCGTGCTCTGGGAGATCATGGACCCGGAGGAGCGCGTGATTCTCGACGAATTCCTCGATGCCTACAATGCCTCCCACGCCGATGTCGAGGTGTCGCGGACGAACTTCGCCCCCGAGCAGCTCCGCACCCAGTTTCTCACCGCCGCCATGGGCGGCGGCGGACCCGATCTGGTGTTCGGTCCGGCCGACAACGCGGGACCGTTTTCGATCGCCTCGGTGGTCCACCCGGTGGACGAGATCTTCCCGGGCGACTATCTCGCCCGTTTCATTCCCCTCGCCTTCGATACGCTGGCGGGCCACATCTGGACGCTCCCGGCGCAGGTGGGGAACCATCTCTGCTTGATCAGCAACAGCGACATCGTGAAAACGCCTCCCGCCACGTTCGAGGAGATGATCCGAATCGCCTCCGACTTCACCGCCGACACGAACGGCGACGGGTCGATCGACCGGTACGGCCTCGTGTTCGAATCGAAAGAGCCGTTCTGGCTCGTGCCGTTTCTCGGTTCCTTCGGCGGTTGGGTGATGGACGCCGAACATAACCCGACACTCGACACGCCCGCCATGGTGAAAACCCTCCGGTTCGTCTCCGACCTTCGGAACCGGTACGGCATCATGCCGCGGGAATGCGATTATCAGCTCTCCGACACGATGTTCAAGGAGGGGAAGGCGGCGATGACGATCAACGGCCACTGGTCGTGGAGAGGATACGATGACGCGGGGATCCCGATCATCCTCTCGTCGATTCCGAAGAACGAGAAGACCGGCTTGTGGGCGGTGCCGATGATTTCGAGCCGCGGCTACAGCGTAAACGTGAACATCGAAGGAGAGCAGCTCGAGCGGGTGAAGGAGCTTCTCAAGTATCTCGTTTCGCCCGAGATCCAGGTCGCCTACGCGACGAAGCTCTCGGTGATCCCGAGTATCCGCGAGGCGTTCGACGATCCGGCGGTGAAGAAGCTCGACCGGATCGCCGCGTCATGGGAGCAGTATCAGAGGGGGAAACGGATGCCGGTAGTACCCGAAATGCGTGCCATCTGGGACGCCATGCGTCCGGCCTTCCAGAACGTGCTGAACGGCGAGGCTACGCCGGAAGACGCGGCGCGCGCCATGCAGAAGGACGCGGTGCGGAAGATCCGGGAGATGAAGGGGTAGGATGGGATCGTTTCTGAGACGCTACGCGCAGCCGTATCTCTTCATCGCCCCCGCGGCGGTGGTGATGCTCCTCGTCGTGCTCTACCCGTTCATTTACAACTTCATCATCGCCTTCTCCAACATGAGCCTCTATCATCTGCGCAACCCCGAGTTCGTAGGCTTGCAGCATTTCCGGACGATCTTCACCGAGCCGGAAATCGTGAGCGTCTTCGCCAAGACGGTGATTTGGACGGTGGTGAATGTCGCCGCCCATCTCTTTCTCGGCGTCGGCCTGGCGATCCTGCTGAACCAGGAGGTGAAGGGGAGGGGGATCTTCCGGGCGCTCCTCATCCTTCCATGGGCGATGCCGCAGTACATCACGGCGCTCACGTGGAGGGGGATGTTCAACTACCAGTACGGCGCGGTGAACTTGATGCTCCGCGCCCTCCACCTCCCGGCGGTGCCGTGGCAGGCGAACGAATACTGGGCTCTCGCGGCGCCGATCATCGCGAACATCTGGCTCGGGTTCCCGTTCATGATGATCATCGCTCTCGGCGGTCTCCAATCGATCCCGAAAGAGCTTTACGAGGCGGCGGAGATCGACGGCGCCGGCTGGTGGTTCCGTCTCCGGAAGATCACCCTGCCCCTTCTCAAGCCGGTGCTCGTCCCGGCGACGGTGCTCGGTACGATCTGGACGTTCAACAACCTGAACGTCATTTGGCTCGTGTCGCACTACGGGGAGCCGGCGGACAAGACGCACATCCTGGTGACGTATGTCTACAAGGCGGCTTTCCATTACTACCGCTACGGCTATGCCGCGGCGTTCTCGGTGGTGATCTTCATCCTGCTCCTTTCGTTCGTCGTCTATTTCCTGAAGGCGACGGGAGAAAAGGGGGCGGCGGGATGACGAAAAGAGCGCTCAAGAGCGCTCTTCGGCACGGGGCGCTCGCCCTGTTCACGCTCGCCACGATCTACCCGATCGTTCAGGTGGTCAGCATCTCGCTCCGCCCCGGCGACCGGCTCTACACGACATCGCTCGCGCTCATTCCCGAGGGGGCGTCGCTCGATGCGTACCACGCGATCCTCTTCGACAAGCCGTTCCTGCTGTGGATGCGCAATTCCCTCATCGTGTCGGTGTCGGTGACGATCATCGGGGTGGCGCTCGCCGCCACGGCGGGATACGCCTTCGCCCGCTTCCGTTTTCCCGGCCGCGGCGCGGGGATGCTCGCCTTTCTGGTGACCCAGATGTTCCCCGCCACCATGCTCCTTCTTCCCCTCTTTCTGCTGCTGCGGAAGATCGGTCTCGTCGATGCGATGCCGGGATTGATCATCGCCTACGTCGCCACGGCGCTCCCCTTTTGCGTGTGGACGATGAAAGGGTACTACGAATCGATCCCCGTGGAACTCGAGGAGGCGGCCATGGTGGACGGCACGACACGGGTCGGCGCCTTCACGAGGGTGACGCTCCCCCTTTCCGCGCCGGCGCTCATGATCACCGCCCTGTTCAGCTTCATGACCGCCTGGTCGGAGTTCATGGTGGCGCGGGTGATTATCCAGAAACTCGGTCTTTACACCCTTCCCCTCGGCCTCGAATCGCTCGCCGGGACGTTCCAGACCGAGTGGGCGAACTACTCGGCCGGCGCGATCCTCGTGTGCATCCCGGTGGTGGCGCTCTTCCTGGCGCTCAACCGGTACCTCGTTTCGGGGCTCACCCTCGGTGGTGTGAAGGGATAAAGAGGCTCGGGATCGGAAGCACGACGCCGATCGCCGGGAACGGGGCATGAGAAAGACGGGGAACCTTTCGATTCCCCGCCTCTCATCGAGCACGCCCGTGTGGGCTGATCACAACCTTGTCAAATCGATCTTACCGGAAGAGCTGCTTCATCGCACCCCACGTCGACTCCTCGATGGCGGTCGAAGCGAGTACCGTCGCCCGCACACGGCCGGTGGCCGGGTTCAGCTCGAAGAGCACGTCCTGATTCGGAAGCGTCGTCGTGTACGACAGGTTGCCGCCCGCCGAAGCGCCGCCGTCGCCGCCCATGATCTGGTCGTTCCAGCCGGCGTTGGCGCGCCACTTGTAGCCGTACGTTCCGGCCGTCGCATGATTGATCGTCACGCTCCAGATGCCGGCCGAGAGGGTCGCCGGCGTACCGGCCCATCCATTCACGTCGCCGGCCACATCCCACGTCTCGCTGCCGACGTTCGGAACGTAGTGGTCGGTCCAGACGATGTTCGCGTCCGGAATCCAGCCGTCGCCGTGGACGTTGGTATCGAGGGAGAAGAAAACCACGGCGTTATCGGTGGTGTGGACCCACTGGTTCGAGCCGGGCCAGTTCATCGACCAGTCGGCGTTGGCGATCTTGAAGTCGTGACGGCCGCCGAGCTGGTCGGTCGTGACGTAGCCGCTGTAAATGCCGTCGCCCGCGACGGCGTCGCCGTTGAGCCCGGAGTCGTTCACTTCATTACCGGCATCGAAGTTCCAGCAGCCGGGAGCGCAGTACATGTCGCCCTTGGCATAGAAAGGCTGCGCGAAAGCGGTGGTGGCGAGCGCCGCGACCGCCAGGGTCAGGAGAACGGTAACTGCTTTTTTCATGCGATTTTCTCTCCGTTTCTGCAGGTTTCCGACATACATGATTCGGAGCGTCCGGGGGGACGCGGATTGCACGATACAGCACTTATTTTAACATATTTCACACGTTCGGCGCAAGTGTCGATTCTCCTCGGTCGTTGCGGTCGCGTGGCGTGGCGGCTACAATCGCCGGAAACGACCTGGCGGCGACAAATCCGATCATTCAGGAGGATCGATGATGTTCACGAGACGACCGGGGCGGTTCTACCGGACGGTGCTTTCGATCGCTTTCTTGCTGGCGGCCGGCTCGATCCCGGCATCCGGCGGGACGCGCGGCGACGGCCGGATCATAGACTACAGGACGGAAACGAATTATCTCGGGGCCACGCCGGGCGTCACGGGAGGGGCGGTGGGGGCGTTCACCAACCCGGCGGCGTGGGCCACGGGCGATAAGGGGGAGTTCGCCTTCTGGTGGAACGACGAGCGGTCGTCGGGAGGCTCTCCCGATAACTGGGGCTTTTCCTCGGGAAAGAACATCGGTTTCGCGGCGAGGCGCTCGATGCGCCCCGACGGCGACGGGAGTTTCGCCCTCTACGATTACCAGCTCGGTTTCGCCGCGGGCGACAGGCGGAGCCATTTCGGTCTGGCGTACCGGTGGGCCGGCGGCGGCACCGATCGCGTTCCGCGCGAGAAATCGCTCGTCGCCGGCATGGTCATGCGCCCGGGAAAGTGGGCGTCCCTCGGCGCTTCCGAAGTCTTCTCGCTCGAGAGCGGCGCACGCCTCGGCGTGGCGGACGTCGGGCTTCGCCCTTTCGGCAGGCCGTGGGTCACCCTCTTCGCCGACTATTCGCTGAGGGAATCGGAAAGCGTGAACGACGGCTGGTGGGGTGCGGGCGTCGAGGTGCGTCCGCTACGCGGAATTCACTTTGGAGTCAAGTTCCGGGAGGCCGACGGCGGGGACGATTTCGGCTACTCCCTCAATTTCGGCATCACCCTCGATGACGCCGGTTTCCATCTCCTCCCCTCCTACGACCAGGACGGCAGGCGCGATATCGATGGGGGCGGCCCCAGGCCGGTTACGTATCTCGTTCGCATGTCGCCTCCTCATGGAGGGCTTCCCTTCGATCATGCGATGAAGAAGCTCTTCCGGAAGAACCGGTACGTGTCGCTCGACCTGCACGACAAGAGGCTCACCTACCGGACGGCTCGCTATTTCGACGAGCGGCGGATCGCGTGGCTCGACCTCGCCGGGAGGCTCGATCGGATCGCTTCGGACGATGCCGTGCGCGGCGTGGCGATCAACCTCGCAGGTTTCAGCACGTCGCCCGCGCTCGCCTGGGAGATGCGCGGAGCCCTCACGGCGCTGAAGGAGGCGGGCAAGGAAGTGATCGTCCACGTGGAGAGCGCTTCCCCGATCTCCTACTACATCGCCTCCGCGGCCGACAGGATCACCGTCGATCCCCAGGGGGATCTGACCCTCGCCGGCCTCGCGGTGTACAGAACCTATATGAAAGGGTTACTCGACAAGGTGGGCATCGGGTTCGATGAGTTGCGTTTCATGAAGTACAAATCCGCCATGGAAGGGCTGACGCGAACGGGAATGTCCGATGCCGACAAGGAGCAGCTCGGCCGGCTTGTCAATGTGATCTACGAGGAACTCCGATCGGCGATCTGCTCCTCGCGGGGACTGACGGAAGACCGGTACGACGCCGTCGTGGAGGATAAGGTCATTCTCGACGCGAAGGAGATCGTCGATGCCGGGTTCGCCGACGACATCGCCCGTTGGCCCGGTCTCGGCGACTGGCTCAAGGAGAACCGCGACGGCGCTCTCCTCGAGCGGTCGGCCGGCGGGGAGCGGCCCGTCTTTCCCGACGACCGGTGGGGGAAACCTCCCGAGATCGCCGTGGTGTATGCCCTCGGCGTCTGCAGCATGGACGAGGGGATCCGCGGGCGCGCCACGTCGCAGGCCCTGAGGAAAGCGGCGAAACGAAAAGACGTCGCCGGTGTGGTGCTGCGCGCCGATTCACCCGGCGGGGCGGTGCTGCCGAGCGATCTCGTGGCGGACGGCATGCACGATGTGCGCGAGGCGGGACGAAGCATGGTGGTGAGTCAAGGCGGTGTGGCCGCCTCGGGGGGATACTGGATCAGCATGCAGGGCGAGAAGATACTCACCACGCCGCTCACGATCACCGGGTCGATCGGTGTGATCGGCGGTTGGGTCTACGATAAGGGCGTGGGGGAGAAGACCGGTTTCCGCGCCGACGGCGTGAAGAGAGGATCTCACAGCGATCTGTTCACCGGTATCCGTTTCCCCGGACTCGGCGTGCTGCCGGCACGACCGTTCGATGAGAAGGAGAACACCCTCGTTCGCGAGGCGATTCTCGGCATGTATGAAGATTTCAAGGAGAAAGTGGCGAAGGCGCGCTCTCTCCCGATGGAGAAAGTCCAGGAGATCGCGCAGGGCCGTGTCTGGATGGGGGGCGACGCGCTGGAGATCGGCCTGTGCGATCGGTACGGCACGCTCCCCGACGCGATCGCCGAGGCGAAGAGTCTCGCCGGTATCGGCGCCGGTGAGGAGGTGCGGATCACCGAATTTCCGCCGCGAAAGACGTTCCTCCTGCCTCGCCTCGCCCCCTCGCTGCCCGGAGCGTCGCTGCTGGCGAAGGCGGCCGCGCGATGGTTCGGCGGCGGTTCGGCGGGCGGAGACGATCAGGCGGCCGACTATCCGCTCGACTATCTTCGGAGTATCGCTCGGAGCAAGGGGAAGGCGATGATTCTCCTGCCTCCCGAGATGCTTCCCGGTGGATGGTATGAGAAGCCGTAGGCCCCCTGGCCCGGCGGCAGGCCGGAACACGAGTCGCCCCGCGGCGAGAAGAGGAAAAGAGGCGGTGTCGAGAAGCTGTCGCACGGGGGCGCTCCGGGCGGGATGGATCGCGATGGCGTTGCCGGCGGTGTTCGGCCTCTTCCCGGGAGAAGGCGCCGCCCTCCCCCGTTACGCAGCGCGGTACGGTCAGAACTGTTCTCTCTGCCACATCGATCCGACCGGCGGCGGGGCGCGCGATCTCTATGCGAGCCAGTACCTCGTTCCCACGGAGTTCTCCTTCCGGTCGCTCGACGCCGAACAGCGCGCGAAGATCACCCCCGCGATCGGTGAGAATATCGTGATCGGGGCCGATCTGCGCACCCTCGCCCGTTACTCGGGCGACGACGCGGCCCGTGCGGAGAACAATTTCTTTCAGATGCAAAGCGATATCTATCTCGCCTTCCGGGTGGATGATCGGTTCACGGCGTACTTCGACCGGGGGAGGGGGGACACCTACGAGGTTTTCGGAATGGCGTATCTCCTTCCGTTCAACGGCTACATCAAGACGGGAAGGTTTACACCGGCGTATGGATGGAAATTCGCGGACCACAACGCGTTCGTCAGGGAACGGCTCGGCTATCTCCCCCCCGCGCACACCGATGTCGGCGTGGAGGCGGGAATCTTCCCCGGTTCGGCGGCGGTTCAGTTCTCGCTGCTCAACGGGAACCAAGGAGGAATCCAGGATTTCAACGACGAACTCGCCGTCGCCGTCAGGGTGGAATATCGCGGTGTGTTCCGCGGCATCGGCGGGGCGATCGGCGGCTCCTTCCGCGCCGATGATGAGCGGGCGGGCGTATCGTTTCCGCGGAGAACGCGTCGCACCGGCGGGCCGCTCGGTTATCTCTCTTGGCGTAACTGGACCTGGGTGGGCGAGGCGGACTGGACACGCATCTCTCCCGGCGGGGAGGAGGCCGATACGACCGGGTTCGTCATGTCCCATGAGGTGGCGTGCCACGTGATCCGGGGACTCGACCTGGTGGGGACGTACAGCTTTCACGATCCCGACGTCGGAGTGCAGTCGGGAACGCGGGAGCGTCTGGCGGCGGGGTTCGAGTTCTTCTACAGTCCCTTCGCCGTAATCAGCGCCCTTGTTCAGCACTACCGCATCGACGAGGGGGAACTCGTAACCGGCGATGACTATACGCAGACGATGGTGCAGTTCCATTTTCTCTACTGAACCGGCGGGGGACGCTCGCGTCGCCTCCCCGGAATGAGGGACCATGAATCCGATGGAGCGAAGAGGTCCATGTTCGACGGCGGCGGCTGTTCTGATTCCCTTCGTGCTGGCCGTGGCCGCGGCGCTGCCCGGCGCCGGTCCGGCGGCCGCCCCGCTTCGCTTCGACATCGCGCCCGGCGGGAAGTCGAACCTTGTGGAGTTCGAGTCGAAGGCCCCCCTCGAGACATTCCGGGGAAAGACCGACCGCGTGAGCGGCTTCGTTCTCGTCGACCCGGAGGAGCTGTACGATTCGCTCGTTCTCCATGTCGAAATCGACATGGCGAGTATCGACACGGGCCTCGACATCCGCAACCGGCATATGCGTGAGAATCATCTTGAAACCGACCGCTTTCCCGTCGCTTCCTTCGACGGCGCCGCCCTGGTGGAGCCGCATGCGGTCGGTCTTCCGGCCGGAAGGAAGACGCACCTGGAAATCGAGGGGATGTTTCTTCTCCACGGCGTGAAGAGGAAGGTCGTGCTTCCCGTCGATGTGATCCGTGTCGAGGGGAACGGGACGGCCTACCTCGCCGTGACGAGCCGGTTCGAGCTGAAACTTTCGGATTACAATATCGATCGACCGAAATTCCTTGTGATGAAACTCGGCGACGTGCAGCATATCGAGCTGACCCTCCGCGCCGTTTCGGGTGAGTGAAATGGGATCCCCGGGAGAACGGTTCTGGTTGAATGGATCGTTCGTGGATGAAGAGAAAGCGTGTCTCCCCGTCCTCGACAGGGGACTCCTCATGGGGGACGCGCTTTACGAAGTGATCCGCTTCTACGGTTATCGTCCTTTTCTTCTCGAAGAACACTTGGCCCGCCTCTTCCGTGAGGCGCGGGAACTCGACTTCTCCGTCCGGTTCGACGCCGGCGTGCTCACGGAGGCGGTCGGCGGCCTCGTGGCGAGGAGCGGATCGGCCGACGGCACGGTGTACGTGCAATGGACCCGCGGGGCGACCGATCGATCGCTCGCGCCTCCCGACGACATCGAGCCGAACGTCTTCGCCTTCCGCTCGCCTCTGGTGAAAGTTCCCGCGCGGCTGCGGAAAGAGGGTGCGCCGGTGATCACCCTTCCCGATGAGAGATGGCGCGGGACGAGTGTCAAGAGCACGAATCTGCTGCCGAGTGTGATCGCGCGACGAGAGGCGACCCGCTCAGGCGCGTTCGAGGCGATTCTCCACCGGGGGCGGGGAAGGAAAGCCCGTATCACCGAGGGAACTTCGTCGACGGTGTTCATCGTTTCGGGAGGCGTGGTGGCGACACCGGCGCTCAGGGAGCTTCTTCCCGGCATCACCCGGCAGGCGGTGATCGGTGTCGCGCGGAAGGAAGGGATCGTTGTGGAGGAGCGTACGGTGACGTTGGACGATCTCGCCGGCGCCGATGAGGCGTTCCTTACCGCCACGACCCTCGAGGTGCTCGGCGTCTGTTCGGTGAACGGCGTTCCGGTGGGTGCCGCCGCGCCGGGACCGATAACGGCGCGCCTCGCCGGGGCGTTTCGTCGGCATAGGACCAGGCACCTCGCGACGGTTCGTCCGCTTCGTTGACCCGAAGACGGCACAACCGTGCTCCGGAAACGGGCGAACGGGGCGATCGATCTGGACAGTCTCTCTCGATGTGGGGCATACTTCTGCGGCGCTCGCCGCCCGTCGCGGCGAAGTTGTCACCCGCGGTGAATGGAGCAGCCGGAACATGAACATCGCCTTCATTTCTTCCGAGGTCACTCCCTTCGCGAGAACGGGAGGTCTCGGCGATGTCGCCGGCGCTCTTCCCCGTGCCCTCGCCGCGCGGGGGCACACCGTTTCGGTGATCACGCCGCTCTACCGTTCCACCACGATCGACGACGCCGTCCCGGTCTCGCCCGGTCCGGTCGTGTCGGTTCCCATGAAAGGTATCGAGACGAAGGCGGGCACGGCGGCGGTGGAGATGGCGGAGAAGTGCACGGCGTATTTCATCGCCCACGCGCACTACTTCGAGCGATCAGGCGACCTGTACGGCGCCGCCGGGAAAGACTTCCCCGACAACTGCGAGCGGTTCACCTTCTTTTCGAAAGCGGCCCTGGAGCTTCTCCGCCGTCTCGACATGCCGGTCGACGTGGTGCACTGCAACGACTGGCAGTCTGCGCTGGCGGTGATCTACCTCGACCTGTGGTACCGGCAAAGCACCCCTCTCGGCGCCGCCCGCTCGGTGTTCACCATTCACAACCTCGCCTACCAGGGGCTCTTTCCACGAGATGCTTTCGAGGTGACCGGGCTTCCGGCCGGCTTGTTCGCCGCCGAGAGGGGCGTCGAGTTCTACGGCGGCGTCAACCTTCTCAAGGGGGGCATTCTCTTCGCCGATACGGTCACCACCGTGAGTCCCACCTACGCGAAGGAGATCACCACGGGCGAGGCGGGCTTCGGCCTCGACGGCGTTCTCCGTTCCCGCGGGAACGAACTCACCGGCATACTGAACGGGATCGACGCGTCGGAGTGGGACCCGGCCTCCGACGGGGCGATTCCCGCACGGTACAGCGCGCAGAGGATCGGCGGGAAAAGAAAATGCAAGCGAAAGCTGCAGGAGGAATGCGGCCTGCCCGTGGACGGGACGGTTCCGCTCGCCGGGATGATTGGCCGCTTCGCTTCCCAGAAGGGGTTCGACCTCGTCAAGCCGCTGGTGGAGCGGACGGCGGAGCTTCCGGTGCAGTTCGTGATCCTAGGCAAGGGGGAGAAGGAGTACGAACGTCTCTTCGCCGATCTCGCGAGCGCCCTGCCGGAGCGCTTCAGCGTTCACAGCCGCTTCGACAACGATCTCGCCCACAGGATCGAGGCGGGTGCCGACCTTTTTCTTATGCCCTCAAGGTACGAACCTTGCGGCCTGAACCAGATGTACAGCCTCCGGTACGGGACGGTGCCCGTGGTTCGGCGGACGGGGGGACTCGCCGATACGGTGGTCGATTACGATCCCCGTCTCGCGGCGCGGGAAGAGTCGAACGGGTTCGTGTTCGATGATTTCTCCGTGGACGCGCTGGAAGAGGCGTTCCGGCGCGCCCTCGACCTGTATCCGAACAGGCGAAAGTGGCTCGCCCTCGCGCGCAACGGTATGACGAGGGACTGGTCATGGGATCGAAGCGCGGCGGCGTATGAAAAGCTCTACCGCCGCTTGGTGTCGAACGCCGCCGGCGAACCGATGGGAACGTGAACAAGGAACATATGGATGATCGATGAAGGAAAAATCCGCTTCGCCCTGGTGTTGCACGCCCATCAGCCCACGGGGAATTTCGATTTCGTGTTCCGCGAAAACTTCGATAAATGCTATTCGCCGCTCCTCGAGAAGATCGAGGCCCACCCGGCGGTTCCCGTCGGTCTTCATTTCAGCGGCATCCTCCTCGAGTGGCTCGAGGCGAACGAGCCGGCGTTTCTCGACAGGCTCCGGGCCGTCGTGGACAAGGGGCAGGTGGAACTTCTCGGCGGCGGTTTCGGGGAGCCGATCCTGGTGATGCTGACCGATGAAGATCGACGCCGGCAGATCGAGACGATGTCCCGGTGGCTCGAGGAGCGTTTCGGCGAGGCGCCGCGGGGGGCGTGGCTCACCGAGAGGGTGTGGGAGCAGTCGCTCGCCCACGACATGGCGAACGCCCGGATCGAATACACCCTCGTCGACGATTCGCACCTCAAGCTGTGCGGCGTCAGGGGTAACGATCTCGATGCGGTTCACGTGACGGAGGACAGGGGGGGGCTGCTGCGGATCTATCCGCTCAGCGAGCGGCTGCGCTACTTGATTCCCTTCCACGAACCGGGCGAGACGATCGACTTCCTGAAGGAAAGGGCCGATCGAAGCGGAAAGAGGCTTCTCGTGTACGGCGACGACGCGGAGAAATTCGGCGCATGGCCGGGCACGTTCGATCACGTTTTTCAGAACGGGTGGCTCGAGAGATTCCTCACGGCACTCGAGGAGAACCGGGCGTGGATCGACCTGATACGTCCTTGCGAGGCGCTTCGGCTCGAAACGGGCGGGAAGATCTACATGCCCGATGCGAGCTACCGCGAGATGACCGAGTGGGCTCTTCCCACGGCAGCCCGGCTCGAGCACGAGGAGCTGACGCGGAAGTTGGGCGATCTGGCGGATTCGGCGGCGGTCTTTTTCCGGGGAGGGAACTGGAGGACGTTTCTCGCGAAATACCCCGAGTCGTCCGAGATGTACGGAAGAACTCTCGATGTGAGCCGCCGCGTGAGGGCGCTTCCCGATTCGATGCAGGCGAAGTGGGAGGCGGAGCTGGAACTCTTCCGGGCCCAGTGCAACTGCGCGTATTGGCACGGCGTTCTCGGCGGGCTCTACCTGCCTCATCTCCGGTTCGCCGTTTACGAGAAGCTTCTCAGCGCGGGACGGATCATCGAAGACGCCCTTCGCGAAACGGCGCAGTGGGTCGATCTACGGCGGGGCGACATGGACATGGACGGAAACGAGGAAATCCGTCTTACGTCGGATCGCCTCGGCCTCACGGTCCACCCCGAAAGGGGAGGTCACCTGATCGAGATCGACGACCGGAGGCGACGAATCAACTTGACGGCCGGGATGACGCGCCGCCTCGAGGCGTACCACCGGGAGGTGCGCCGCGCGGCGGAGGAGGCGGCGGGAGATCATCCGAACGGCGACGGTGTGGCGAGCATTCATGATCGTTCCGTCCTGAAGGAAGGCGGTCTCGAAGAACAGCTCGTTTACGACGATCACAAGCGGGAGAGTCTCGTCGACAGGTTTCTCGTCCCCGGCGCCGGGATCGACGACGTCGCGGCGGCCGACCGGTCGGTCGAACGGGGCGATTTCGTGGAAGGGCGATACGCCGTGGAGGAGAGGATCGACGACGACGGTGCGACGGTCGTACTCCGTCGCCGGGGCGTGGTGGCGACCGACGGGGGGAATGGGGAAGTGGTGGTGCGCAAGGAGATCGGTCTTCGCCCGGGCGAGAGAACATTCGCCATGCGGTATGAAATCGAAAACATCGGAGCGGTGACGGTGGATGCGGGATTTTCCGTGGAATTCAATCTCGCCCTCCTCGCGGGGGACGCCCACGACAGGAGACTCTTCTCCGACAGCGGCGATCTCGGTCCTCTTTCGGGAAAGCACGATCTGCGCCGTGTGACCCTTCTCGGTGCCCGGGACGAGTATCTCGGCGTGAGCGCGGGGATCGTTCTTTCCCGTTCCGCGCGGGGATGGATCTTCCCGATCCGCACCGTGTCGCTCTCGGAAGGGGGCTTCGAATCGGTGTACCAGAGCAGCGTGATCATGCCGGTTTGGGGTCTCCATCTCGAAGGAGGCGGAAAGTGGGACGTCGTGATCACCGGCTTCGTGCTGTCGGCGGGCGAAGAGAGTGCGCACCGGGGTGGATCTTGATGCGCGGGCCGGAGCTGCCTGTGTCGTATGGGGAGGATCGTCTCGACATAATCGTCCGCGGAGCGGGGTCGATCTTTCTCCTATGGGAACTCGACGGGCGCCGGTCGAGGCGCGAGCGCGGTGCCATGGGGGACGAGCGGTTCTTCAGCCGCAGGTGGGCGATCCGCTTCGCCGTCGGATGTCGGGGGAGGCGCACCGACGAAGCCATCGATCCGCGGGCGGGTAAACTTTATGCCTCTTTGAATGGTGTCGGGCGATGCCGCGCCGCCATCGGCGTGCTCGGCGAGGGAAGCATCTTCCATGTATACGCCGTTGCGGTGACCGGGGAACTTCCCGGGCCGGCCGGCGGTCTTACCGGCTTCGCCGCGGCGTGGAGCGTTCCGGCGTCGCGTCCTGTCGCGTCGAGTCGGGAGAACGACCGCGCCGTCGGGCACGGAGAACCCGGTCGGCCTTCACGGATCATGCGGTCCGGTGGGGGGTCGTGAACCGGTGAACGCCGGCGCCGCTTTCGCGATCGTTCTCCACTCCCATCTCCCTTTCGTCCGTCACCCGGAGTACCCTGTTTTTCTGGAAGAGGAGTGGCTCTTCGAGGCGTTGAGCGAGTCGTATCTCCCCTTGCTAGATGCCGCCTTTCGTCTGAAGGGGGAAAACGTCGCTTTTCGCCTGAACGTCACCGTGTCGCCCACTCTCTGCGAAATGCTTGCCGACGACCTCCTCATGAGCCGCTACGAATGGTATCTCGAGGGGCGCCTCTCTTTCCTGGAGGAAGAGCGGCAGATCGTGGAGCGCCCCTTCCTTCCCGTCGTGGAGATGTACATCGAGCGATACGTGAAGTGTCGCGATCTTTTTCTCGGCCCGTGCCGGCGACGACCGCTCCGGCTCTTCCGGCTCCTTCGCGACGCGGGGGTGTTCGAACTGATCACCTGCCCGGCGACCCACGCCCTCCTGCCCCTTCTGGCGACCGAAGAGGGTGTGCGTGCACAGATCGGCGTGGGAGTGGAGAATTTCCGCAGGCATTTCGGGGATTCCCCCGGCGGGATCTGGCTGAGCGAGTGCGCCTACTCGCCCGGGATGGAGAAGACGATCGCCGGCGAAGGGCTGGATTATTTTCTGCTCGACGGCCACGCACTGCTCACGGGCGATCCTCCCCCCGCAAGCGGTGTCGATGCTCCCGTCCGCTGCCCGAACGGGGTGGTCGTCTTTCCGAGGAACGCGGATCTTTCGGAAAGGGTCTGGAGCCGGGACCACGGCTATCCGGGGGACGTGCGCTACAGGGAATTCCATCGCGATCTCGGTTTCGAACGCGACCCGTCGAGATTGCGAAGACATCTCGGAGGCGCCGCGATCAAGCGGAACACGGGAATCAAGTACTACCGGATCACGGGGGATGTCGATTTATCCGAAAAGGAACCGTACGATCCGACGGCGGCGGAGTCGACGGCGGACCGCCACGCGGCGCACTTCGTCGGTCTCGTATCGGGTGCTGTGCGGGATGCGGCGCCCCGGCGGCTGATCACCGTGGCGTTCGATACGGAACTGTTCGGCCACTGGTGGCACGAGGGGCTCCGCTTCTTGGAGACGGTGATCCGCCTCGTGGATGAAAAAGGGAGTTTCCCCCTTACCGGGCTGAGCGAATTCCTTTTCGAGGGATCCGCGATGGAAACGGTTCAACCGGCCGCATCGAGTTGGGGCGAGGGGAACAGCTTCGAGTTCTGGCTGCGCGACGGCAACGACTGGATCTACCGTCATCTCCGCCACGGCGAACGAAGACTTGTCGCGCTCGCCCGGCGGCACCGGGCGAGCACCGGCCTTCCCGAGCGCGTCCTGAATCAGGCCGCGCGGGAACTCCTTCTCGCCCAGTCGAGCGACTGGGCATTCTTGATCGCCTCGGGCGATGCGGCCTCGTACGCCGAAAAGAGAACGAAAGAACACCTTTCGCGCCTTCTCGATCTCCTCTCTATGATCGAGAGGGGAAAACCGGACCGTCGCCGGCTCGAGATCCTGGAGAAGAGAGACCCTCTCTTTCCCGAAATCGATTTCCGCCTCTTCGCACCGGTCGTTTCCTCACCGCCGGTCTCCTAGTACCAGCGAGAAATCACCACCTTCTGGTCGGTGTAAAAATCGATCGACTGGCGGCCCGTCGCCTTCAGGTCGCCGAAGAACGATCCCTTGCTTCCGCCGAATGGGAAGCACGCCATGGGGGCCGCCACTCCGATGTTGACACCGATCATGCTCGCGTCGGCCCGATAGCGGTACTCCCGGGCGGCGCGGCCGCTTGAGGTAAAGATCGAGGTCGCGTTGGCGTACGGGTTCGCGGTGGCGATGGAAAGGGCGTGCTCGAGATCGTTCACACGGATCAGGCAGACCACGGGACCGAAAATCTCCTCCGACGCCACCGCCATGGACGGGTCGACATCGTCGAACACCGAAGCGCCGAGGAAGAAGCCGTTCGGATAATCGTCGACCCTGGGGCTTCGCCCGTCGAGCACGAGGTTTGCGCCCTCCTCGATGCCCCGTTCGATGAAACCGAGCACCTTGTCGAGGTGCGCCCTGGTGACCACCGGGCCGAGAGTGGTTCCCTCGTCGAGCCCGTTCCCGAGGCGGAGCGATTCGGCGGCCCGGAGGAAAGGATCGCGGAATTTCTCATATGCGTCGCCCACCAGGAGCAGCACGCTGCCGGCAAGACAACGTTCGCCCGCGCAGCCGTAACACGACTCGGTGATCGCCGCCACCGACTTTTCCATGTCGGCGTCCGGCATGACGGTGATGAAGTTCTTCGCCCCGCCGAGCGACTGGACCCGCTTCCCGCTTTTCGCGGCACGGTCGTAGATCGCTTTCGCCACCGAACTCGAACCGACGAACGAAACTCCCTTGACATCGGGATCATCGAGGATCGTTTCCACCGTTTCCCTGCCGCCGTTCACGAGATTCACCACTCCTGCGGGAAGATCGATCCGGTCGAGTAGCTCGAAAATCTTCTGCTGGGAGAGGGGATTCCTGTCGGACGGTTTGGCGACGAAGGTGTTCCCGCAGGCGATCGCCGTCGGAAGGAACCAGAGGGGAACCATGGCGGGGAAATTGAACGGCGCGATCGACGCGAAAACACCGAGCGGTTGGCGAATCGCCTCGCAGTCGATCCCTCTCGCCACATCCTCCAGGCAGCTGCCCTGCATGAGCGACGGGATGCCGGTGGCCATTTCCACCACTTCGATTCCCCTCCTCACGCTCCCCCTCGATTCGTGGAGCACTTTCCCGTTCTCCAGGGTCACCGTCTTGGCGATTTCATCGAAGCTCTCCTCAAGGAGGTCCTTGAATCGGAAGAGGTAGCGGGCCCGCTCGAGGGGGGGCGTCTCCCGCCACGCCGGGAATGCGTCCCGTGCCGTCTCGACCGCCCGGCGGGTCTCCCCGGGGGTCGAGAAGGGCACTTCGGCTATCTTCTCGCCGAGCGCCGGGTTGACAACGTCGCCGGTGGATTGGGAACTCGATTCCACCCACTTGCCGTTCACGTAGTTTCGAAGTCGTTCGATGCTCATTCAGCTGCCTCCGTTCGTTGTTAACGGCCCAATGGTAGGGGAGGCGCCCCGGGCGGTCAAGCATCGCCGGGGAGGGTCGGGGTCTTCGTGGATCCCCGTCCGCCGGAAGATCCCGATCGCGAAACGAAGCGGTTGCTCCTGTCGCGCGGGACGAGTACGATGTATGCTTACCTTTTGCAGGCGATTCTCGCGATGCCGATCCGGTGTTGGGTCGTCCCCCCCCGGGCCGTGCGATTCAGAGGTGGTTTCGTGATATCCTATTCTCGCAAGATCATCGACCGGTTCCTGTTGAACCTCCGGCAAACGAAGCACATCTACATGGTTCTCCTTTCGGCCATTATCGGGCTTCTGGGCGGTCTGTGCGCCGTAGGATTCCGAAAGCTGATCTTCTATGGACAGGTGATCTCCTGGGGGAGTGGCGCTCCCACGATCGATCTGATCCGGGGACTTCCTCTCGGGTGGAAGATCGCGGCGCCCACCCTGGGAGGCCTGACGGTGGGAATGATCATCCATTTCTTCGCCCGCGAGGCAAAGGGACACGGTGTTCCCGAAGTGATGGAGGCGGTGGCGCTCCGGGGAGGAAGAATCCGTCCCCGCGTGGTGATCGCCAAGATGGTCGCCTCGGCGGCGTGCATCGCGTCCGGCGGTTCGGTCGGCCGGGAAGGGCCGATCGTCCAGATCGGTTCATCCCTCGGCTCCACCATAGGTCAGAGTCTCGGGCTCGGTGAGCGAAGACTTCGGACACTGGTCGGGTGCGGCGCCGCCGCCGGGATTGCCGCCACCTTCAACGCACCGATCGCGGGCGCTCTTTTCGCGGTCGAGATCATCCTCGGTGATTTCGGCGTTTCCCAGTTTTCCCCCATCGTCATCTCCTCCGTGCTGGCCACCGTCGTGGGACAGGTGTACCTCGGCAATGCGCCCGCATTCCAGATTCCCGCCTACAGCCTGGTCAATCCGGGGGAGTTGCTCGCCTATGCCGCGCTCGGGGTGATCGTCGGGTTCGTCGCTCTTTTATTCGTGCGGGCTCTTTACGGGACGGAGGACCTTTTCGATAGTGTGCGTCTTCCCATTCCGATCAAGGCGGCCGCCGGCGGGGCGATGATCGGTCTCCTCTCGATCCGGTTTCCCGAGGTGCTCGGCGTCGGGTATGAGGCGATCGGCGAGGCGCTCCACGGCGGGGTGGCGTGGGAGATCCTCCTGCTTCTCGTGGCGGCGAAGATTCTGGCCGTGTCGATCACCATCGGTTCCGGCGGTTCCGGCGGGGTGTTCGCCCCTTCTCTCTTCATCGGGGCGATGGTCGGCGGCGCGGTGGGAACGATCGTCCACTCCCTGTGGCCGGAGACGACCGCCGTACCCGGCGCCTATGCGCTCGTCGGCATGGGGGGCGTGGTGGCGGCGGCGGCGCATGCACCGATCACCGCCATCGTGATCATCTTCGAGCTGACGAGCGACTATAAGATCATTCTTCCTCTCATGATCACATGTATCACCGCCACGCTCCTCGCGACGCAGCTGCAGCGCTCGTCGATCTACACATTGAAACTCCTCCGGCGGGGTGTGGATCTGTGGGCCGGAAAGACGGTGAATGTGCTGCGCCACCTGCACGCCCGGGACGTGCTCCGGTCCGATTTCACCACGGTTTCGATGGACGAGAAAACGGTGCTCGTCGTCTCACGGTTCATCGATAATCCGGGCGGCTCCGTATTCGTCGTGGATTCATCCCAACAGCTCATGGGAGTGATCACGATCAATGAAATCCGTCCCATCCTGAAAGACCTCGAATCGTTGAAGAACCTGCTCACCGCAGGGGACATTATGTGCACCAGCGGCTACCCCGTGTTCTCCCCCGACGATGCCCTCGACCTCGTGATGCACCGTTTCGGCATGTACCGCTTCGAGGCGCCGGTGGTCGCCGACGGCCGGATCATCGGCGCGGTCTGGCCCGAAGACGTGATTCGACGCTACAGCTCCGAAGTGTTCAAGCGGGATATGGCATCGAGCATGTCTTCGGCCATGACCTCGTCCGTCCAGGCGATTCCGGGTGTCCGGGGCATGAACATCAGCGACATTCCCGTGCCCGCTTCGTTCATCGGAAGGAGCGTGGCGGAACTCGACATCCGCCGGAAGCTCGGCATCGCGATCCTCTTCGTCAAGCACGCCACCGGCGAAGGGGAGGAAGTGGAGAACGAAATCCCCGACGGCGCCTACGTTTTTCGCGAAGGTGATACGATTCTCGCCATGGGCCCGGAAGAGAGGCTCCGTCAGCTCGAATAGAGCTTCCTCGAACCGGCCGCGCGACACACCGGCCGGCTCAGCGCCGGGGTACCTGCTCCCTGGAAAAATAGTCGGCGGCGAGTCGCCGGACCTTCGGGAGGAGGAGGATGATGGCGAGGAGGTTGGGAAAAGCCATGAGGCCGAGAGCGACATCGCCGAATCCCCAGACGAACTCGAGGGAAACGATGGCGCCGAGGAAGTGCATCGCCAGGAAGACGATCTTGTAAGGAAGGACGAACCTCGATCCGAGAAGATACGTCGTCGCGCGGTCGCCGTAGTACGACCAACTGATCGCGGTGGAGACGCCGAAGAGGAGAACCGCGAAGGTGACGATGAAATGGCCCCAGTCGCCCAGAGGGGCCAGGCCCCTCTGGAACGCCCACGCGGTGAGGGGGGAACCGTTCTGGGCCATCTCGCCGGCGAGTTCGAGGGGGTGGATCGACCCGGGAACGATCTTGCCGCCGTCGACCTCGACCGAGCCATCGAATGGAGTTCCATCGCGCAGGAGAAGCCTCGGCGACGCAATGATCGAGTGGTTGCGCACGAATTGCGCGCCCTCGACGAGTCCATGAACGGAAGCGAGACGGCCCGTGTAGAGCGACTCTTCCGAGATCCGTCCGTTCACGGCGATGTCGGCGGCCGACTCGAGGACGGTGATTCCCGCCTGGGTGCCGATGCGAACGGTCTCCTCCTTGCGATCGGTCCAGACGCCGGTGGAGAGAATGACGAGACCGGTGATGGAACAGATGACGAGCGTGTCGATGAAAGGACCGAGCATGGCGACGACGCCCTCGCGCACCGGTTCGCCGGTGCGGGCGGCGGCGTGGGCGATCGGCGCGCTCCCTTGTCCCGACTCGTTGGAGAAGAGCCCCCGTTTCACCCCCCAGGTGAGCATGAAGATGAACGTCCCTCCGGCGAATCCGCCGAGTTTCGCGGCCGGTTCGAACGCGGAGCCGACGATGAGGGCGAACGTTCCGGGCAGTGAGGGGATGTGGGTCAGGAGCACGAAAAGACCGCCGGCGACATAGGTCAGCGCCATGATCGGCGCCAGCTTCGATGTGACGCGGCCGATCCGCTTGATCCCGCCCAGGATGACGGACCCGACGATCACGACGGTGATGGCGCCTGTGCCCCAAGTCGGGATCATGAGGTCCGACCGGAGCTGGTCGGCCATGGTGAATGCCTGCACGGCATTGCCCGAGCCGAAACTGGAGATGACCGCGCACACGGCGAAGAAGACCGCCAGCGGTTTCCACTTCGGCCCGAGTCCCCGCTCGATGTAGTACATCGGTCCCCCCGCGGCCTCGCCGTTCGGCAGGATCGTCCGGTACTTCATGGCGAGGGTGCATTCGACGAACTTGAGGGCCATGCCGAATACGGCGGTGACCCACATCCAGAAGAGGGCGCCGGGACCGCCGTAGTGGATCGCCGTCGCGACACCGGCGATATTGCCGATGCCGACGGTGGCGGAAAGAGCGGTGCTCAGCGCCTGGAAATGAGTGATATCGCCTTCGTCATCCGGGTTGTCGTACCGGCCGCGGACGACGTCGACGCCGTGGCGAAACCGGCGGACCTGGATCCAGCCGAGATAGAGCGTCGTGATCAGCCCTGTGAGGAGGAGGACGACAACGAGGATGGGGGCGGCGTCGGGCCACCCCCAAACGAGGGAACTGAGGCGATTCGCTATGGACGCCAGTGCTTCCAAACCGGTTCGGTTGCCGCTCCCGTCAGTGGTCGATTCTCTTCAGATAGCGGAAGAACTCGCCGTCCGTGCCGGTGATGAAGGAAGATCGTTCGTCCAGCGTCGAACGGTACGTGTTCAGCGTTGCGATGAAGGAATAGAACGAGGGATCCTGCCGGTAGGCGGCGGCGTAGATCGCCGCCGCTTCGCCGTCGGCCTTCCCCTTGATCTCCTCCGCCCGACGGTACGCGTCGGACACGATTCTCTTCAGTTCCTTCTCTTTCTCCCCGCGGATCTCGGCGCTTCGCCCCCGCCCCTCGGAGCGGGATTTCTCCGCGATGCGGTGCCGCTCGGAAATCATCCGATCGTACACTTTCTGGCGGACATCTTCCACGTAGTTGATCCGTTTGATTCGGACGTCGACCAGCTCGATGCCGAAATTGGAGGTGATCTTCGACGAGTTGTTCAAGATCTCCGCGGAGATTATTTCGCGGCCGACGAGAATCTCCGCCACGATGCGATCCGATCCGACGTCGTCGTTGTGCGCTTCCTCCTCCATCTTGCGCGATGTGGAGCGCACGATCTCGATGAGGGGATAGCTGGCGATCGCGTTGCGGGTTTCGCCGTCGAGGATGTCGTCGAGCCGTGATTGGGCGCCCCGTTCGTCGCGCACGCTCTGGAAGAAGAGGAGGGGATCGGCGATCCGCCACCGGGCGTACGTGTCGACCCAGATGTATTTCTTATCCTTCGTGGGAATCTGGTTCGGGTAACCGTCCCACTCGAGCCAGCGCTTTTCGAAATAGTTCGCCTTCTGAACAAACGGGGTCTTGAGGTGGATTCCCGCCTTCACGATCGGATCGCCGACCGGACGGCCGAACTGGGTGATCACCACCTGCTCCGCCTCGTTAACAACGAAAAGGCTGTTCGATACGACGAGAATCACAGCCACCGCCAGAACGGCCGTCACCGCAAGGGACATATTCTTCATTTCACCGCTCCCTTCGGACCGAGCTGGAGGAGGGGAAGAACGTTTTCGAGGCCTTCGTCGATGATCACCGTCCGTTCCACATTCTTCAGGACATCTTTCATCGCTTCGAGGTAGAGCCTGCGTCGAGTCACGTCGGGCGCCTTGCGGTATTCGGCAAGGAGGGAGTTGAATCTCTGCACATCCCCTTTCGCCCGGTTCACACGATCAAGAGCGTATCCTTCCGCCTCGAGAACTGTCGCCTGGGCCTCTCCCTTCGCTTTCGGAATCGCCTGGTTGTAGTCGGAGAGCGCCTCGTTGATCATCCTCTCCTTCTCCTGGATCGCCGTATTCACTTCATTGAATGAAGGCTGAACCGGCTCGGGAGGATTGACGTCCTGCAGAACGACGACCTGGACGTTGATGCCGGTCTCGTAGTGGTCGCACATCTCCTGGAGGTGGATCTTCATCACGCCGGCGATTTCCTCGCGGCCGACGGTGAGAACCTCGTTGACGCTCCGATCGCCTACGAGGCTTCTCATCACCGCCTCGGACATGTCGCGGAAGGTTTCCCGCGGCGATCGGACGCGGAAAAGGAACTTCACCGGGTCGGAAATCTTGTACTGGACGATCCACTCCACGAGGGCGGAATTCAAGTCGCCGGTGAGCATCAGCTCCTCTTCCTCGAACTTCCGGTTCGAGTACTGAGTCCTTTGCCCCGCCTGGATCGTCCTGAAGCCGAATTCTTCCTTGAGCTGGCTCCGCACGGGCACCTTGAAGACCTTCTCGATACCGAAGGGCGCGCGAAAATGAAGCCCCGGTTCGGTGGTGCGCGTGTACTTGCCGAGGGTGAGCACCACACCGACCTCTTCGGGACGGACGGTATACACGCTCGAGAAGACGGCGATCAGGAGCACGAGTCCGGCGAGGATCGTGCCGATCGTCCGTCCACTCAGGTTCGGCATGCGGATCTCCCGTACCTGACCGTAGGGAGGACGTTGCTGGTGCATAATGATTCCTTTCCCGGGCCGATGAGGTTCTCGTTGGCGGTTCGAACGGTAGGAGAGGGGAGGGGTGGTGTCAAGAGTTTCCACCCTCCGCGCGATTTGTACTATATTTCGCGAAAGCCGTACACCCGTGAAGAAGGAGACCGTGCATATGCCCAGATCGAAAGAGGAAACGATCGAGTTCCTCCATACCCTTCCCCTGGCCGATGTGCACAGGCATTTCGACGGCGCCGTCCGCCCGCGCACGCTCTGGAATCTCTCGCAGACGTACTATTCCGCCATCCCCGGACTCGACTACGACGGTTTCCGGGAGAAGCTCTCGTACGACGCCTCGCGGGATCGGACGCTCCTCGACTACCTCGACAAGTTCCATATTCCCCTTCAATACACGCAGTTCTTCGACAATATTCAGACCATCGCCGAAGAGATCGCGGAGGATGCATACGCCGACGGTGTGAGGCTTCTCGAATTGAGGCTCAACCCGACGATCCACAGGCGTGCCGGGCTGACCTCCCGGCAGGTGCTCACGGCGGTGAGGAAGGGCCTGCGCGCGTGCGTCCGGCGCCACGCCGATCTCGAAGCGGGCATCATCGTGATCGCCATGCGGAACCACGGCGGGAACATGGCGAAAATCCTGCTGCGGGAAGTGGTAGGGGAGATGGAACAGTATCACAGCGGTATCGGCGTCGTCGGTTTCGACATCGCCGGTCCAGAGCGCCCTTTCCCGCCGGTCCTGTTCGTCGATACCTACGCTCTCGCGACGACCATGGGTTTCCACCGGACCGTCCACGCAGGCGAGGACGAAGGGCCGCGAAGCGTGTGGGACGCGGTCGAGTTGCTCGGCGCCGAGAGGCTCGGCCACGCGACGAGCGCCGGGCGGGATCGCGAGCTGATCTCACGCTTGGCGAAAGACGGGATCGCCGTGGAGGTGTGTCTCACGTCGAACGTTCAGACCGGAGCCGTCGACCGGTTGAGCGATCATCCGCTCCCCCGTTTCCTGGAGGCGGGGGTGCCCGTCTGTCTTTCCACCGACAACCCGACCGTCTCCGGTGTGACCCTCGCCGGGGAGTACGCCACCGCCATCGAGATGTTCGACCTGAGCGACGACGACGTTCGGCGGCTCGTCAACATGTCGCGCCGGCATACGTTCATCACTTCCCGGGAGAATCGGTCCTGTTGATCGCCCCGGGGGCGACCTTCTCGAGGAGCACTTCCACCGCCCGCTCGAGCTGCGCGTCGTTCCCCTTCGGCAGCTCCTCCGGAACCGAGGGGACGAAGATGTCGGGCGTGACGCCGTGGTTCTCCAGGTCGCGTCCGTCGAGGCTGAACCAGCCTGCGCCCGGTATCCGGAAGACCGTTCCGTCGATGAGCGAGACGTTCTGTGTGCCGATCACCGCGCCGTACGTCGGGACGCCGAGCAGCGTTCCGAGGCCGAGGGTTTTGAAGGCGTGGGGAAAGATCTCGCCGTCCGAGTAGCTCCGTTCGTTGATCAAGCAGACGACCGGCTTGTCCCAGCGCTCCACCGGGTTGAAGCTGTCGCGCCGCTCCCGGCTCGTCATCCTGGCATAGGCCCGCCGTTGCAAGATGGTGATCACCTGGTCATGGATCGATCCGCCGTTGTTGTAGCGGATGTCGAGAATCAATCCCTCCTTGTCGCCCGCCTCGGCCCAGAGATCCTTCTCGAATCGTTCGATGTCGTGCGGGCCCATGGCGCTCATCCGAACGTAGCCGATGGCGCCGCCCGACAGGCTGTCGGTGAGCGCCCGGCTCCGGTCGACCCAATCTTCGTAGATGTAACGGCGGATCGCCCCGCGCCCCTCGGGGATGATCGTCACCGTGCGCCGGTTCTTCCCGTCGGCGCTCGAGGCGAGCACGACGTCCACCTTCTCGTCCGCCTTGCCGTCCCACAGGTCGAAGTAATGCTCCCCAGTTCCCACGTCGACGCCGTCGACGCGGATCACGAAATCCCCTTCCCGCACGCGGTTCCCTTCGCGCACCGCGGGGCTGTCGTCGAACACCTTCCCCACGCGGACACCAGGCCCTTCGTAGGCGTCGTCGACGAGAAAACCGGTGGTCGCCGTGGAGGCGCCCTTCCCGCGGGGCGGGTAGACACCGAGGTGGGATGCGGAAAGCTCGCCGATCATCTCGCGGAGGACGTCGCTGAACTCCTCCACCGTGTAGGCCGCCGCCGCACGGTCGGCGTACGCCAATCGAAGCGCCTTCCAGTCGACGCCGTGGAAGCGGGCGTCGTAGAAACCGTCGTAGAGGAGATTCCACGCCTCGTTGAATTTCTGCTTCCCCTCGGCCGCGAGATCGATGTTGACTCTCGCCGAAAACGCCACCGCCGAAGGCTTCCCCTCGACCGCGCCGCCGTCGTCGAAGCGGACGTGCCCGATCTTCCCGTGCCGGTGGAGGAAGAACAGTCCCCTTCCGTCCTTCTCGAAACGGAAGTTCGACGGCGCCCCCCCTCCCGACGTGAGCCGCGTGATCTTGTCGCCCTCGTCGTTCACGAGCCATAGATCGTCGGTGCCGAGCTGGTCGGAAAGGACGGCGTAGAACTTTCCATCCGGCGAGACGCAAAACGGGTTGTATCCGCCCGAAAGGCGCGTGACCGTAACCGTCCGGTCGTAGAGATGGTCGAAATCGATCTTCACGATGGCCGCTTTCTCCTCCCCTGCTTCCTCCCCATCCTCCTTCTTCCCGTCTTTCTCCTCCTCTTCGGCTTCCTCGGCGCGCTCGTCGTCGCTCTTTCGAGCCGCCTCCTTCGTGAGCCAAGTGTAACGGAGCCAGAGGTTGCCGTAGTCGTCCCGTGTCGCCCAGGCGAGACGCTCCCCGTCGGCGGTCCAGAAGGGGGAGTAGTCGTCCATTGGGCTGCGCGAGATGTTGTACGCCTCGCCGCTCCCGTCGGCGGGAAAGATGTAGACATCCTCGAGGGAGCCGAGATTCGACATCGACCCGGCGAGCCATTTCGAGTCGGGCGACCATCGGGTGTAGAGCACGTCGGGCGAGTCGAGCACCCTTTTCTCCCCTTTGCCGTCCGTGCCGATCACCCACGGGTAGCCGATCCCCCTGAGGAAGGCGATCTTTTCACCGTCGGGCGACGGCACGGGGAAGCGATCGTTTTCCGGCGAATCGGTGAGCCGCTCGGTTTCGATGCGGCGCGAGCGCGAGAGCCTCGTCTCCTCGTCGTCCACCGAGCGAACGGCGTATATGTCGCCGTTTCCGGCGCGATCCGATTCGAAGTAGAGCGTCGTGCCATCGATCGACCAGGCGACATGCCTCTCCCGGGCGGCGGTGTCGGTAATTCTTCTGAGATGATCGGTAGCCTCGCCGTCATCGAGACCGAGGACGAAGATCTCGCCGTGCACTGAAAAGGCGATCTCCTCTCCGTCGGGAGAAAGGGCGAAGTCGGTCGCATTGTCGGTGAACGTCTCTTTGCGGACGGCGTTCCACTTCTCATCGCTTCGCGCGACGATCGAAAGCTCCGAAGGCGCCCCGCCACCCGTGGGAACGGTCCAGATCTTTCCATGCCGTTCATAGGCGATCCGTTTTCCGTCCGCCGATATGAAGGCGGATTCGATCGACCAACCGTCATGCTTCGTGATCTCTGCCGGCTTCCCCACGCGCCGCGGCGGATCGGAGTCGAGATCGACGGCGATCCGCCAGATATTCGCCGTGGAGTCGTCCCCCTCGGAGACGTAGTAGATCGAGCGGCCGTCGGCGGCCCACATCGGCGCGTCGTCGTCTCCTTCCCAGTCGGTGAGTCGAACGCTTGCCCCGCCGCCGATACGGCGGAGGTAAAGGTCCCGGCTCGCCGAACCGCGGTAATGCTTCCTCCACCACGGCGTGTATCCCTTCACCCAGCAGATCCACTTCCCGTCGGGCGACAGCGCCGCGCCGACGGTGCGGTCGCGAATGAGCGCCGCCGGCAACGACCGGCCCGACCGTGTGGTGTAGAGATACGGGTTGAACGACTCCCGGTTGCTGGTGAAAAGGAGATCGTTTCCGTTGCCGCTCCAGCCGACTAGCATGTCGTCGGCGCTGTGCCACGTGAGCCGCCGCGGCCGGCCGCCTTTCTTGTCGATCACGAAGAGGTCGTCGTTCCCGTGGCGGTTCGACGAGAAGGCGACTCGCTTTCCGTCGGCGGACCAGCGCGGTGCGTGGTCGTACGCGTTATGGACGGTGAGACGGCGCGCCTCACCGCCCCGGGCGGAGACGATCCAGATGTCGCCCATCCAGGTGAACGCGATTTCGCTTCCGTCGGGGGAGATCGCGGGATCGCCCGCGCCGAGGATCGCCGCCTCCTCCGCTGCCGGCGGTGTGGCGGGAGCGGGATCGGCAGCGACAAGATGTACGCCGGCGAGGAGAAGGATAAGGGCGAGAGCGAGAGCGATTCTCCTCTTGGCGAGGGGATGTCCGCAGGCCATTCGGGAGAGACGCGTCGCGCTTTGACGGATCGAATTCATTCGAAAAGAACCTCCTGGGAAGAGGGAGAACACTCGAAGCGCCGGCGGAGCATCGCCGGCATCGCCGGGAAGTCGAGTGATCATAGCACGGCGCCCTTCGTCCGTCACCGGCTCGCACCCGCCGGGACGGGCTCGCCCGGAGGCGATACCTATCGTCCGACGCCGGCCGTCTCGACAGAGGAGGGGGGAATCGGGTAGAGTCACACCCGGCCGGGAGGAAGGCGCGGCGCGTGCGTTGCCGAGAAATCCACCGATAAGAGTCTCGGGAGGCGAAAGGCCGATGGGCGAGAAGTCGCGGCGGGCGGAAGTGACGGTCCTCTACTTCGGACCGGCATCGGATGCGGCGGGCACGCCGCGCGAGACGATCGCCATCGAACCGGGGTCGTCGCTCGCCGATCTTTTCGAACGGCTCTGCGAGCGCCATCCTTCTCTTCGCGGCCGGGCCCGCTTTCTCCGCTTCGCGCTGAACCAGGAGTACGTCGATTTCGCGCTCCCTTCGCCCGGCGCCGGCGAGGACGATCGGGGCGAAGCGCCTGCCGAGTCCGGGGGCGAAGGTCCGGCCCTCTCCGACGGCGACGAGGTCGCCCTGATCCCCCCCGTGGCGGGGGGTGTGGAGGAGCCGGTGGTGGAGCTCACCGACGGACCGATCGACTTCACCCGTCTCGTCGAGAGCGTTCGCGCCGATCATGCCGGGGCGGTCTGTCTCTTTCTCGGCACCGTTCGTGCCGAGGGGGACGCCGCCGGCCCGCTCGAGGCGCTCGAATACACCGCGTACAAGGAGATGGCCTCAGCCGAGCTGCGCAAGATCGCCGCGGCCGTCTTGGAGGATCTCGACCTGACCGGCGTTGCGGTGGCGCACCGCCTCGGCACGATGACCGTCGGCGAGGTATCGGTGGCATTGGCCGTTTCGGCGCCCCACCGGAAGGAGGCGTTCGCCGGCTGCCGCCGGGTGATCGATCGGCTGAAAGAGAGCGTCCCGATCTGGCAGCGGGAAATCTGGCGCCGCAAAGAGGCGACGTGGGTCGACCCGGAGAGGGAGGGATAGGATTGGCGAGGGAATCTCTTGCGCGGCGGAAGGAGCGGGCGGGAAGGATCACGGCGAAGCTGGCGCGCCTCTACCCCGATGCCGACTGCGCACTCGATCACTCGTCGGCGCTCGAACTTCTCGTGGCGACGATCCTCTCGGCGCAATCGACCGACGCCACGGTGAATCGGGTGACGCCGGAACTCTTCCGGTCGTACCGCGCCGCCGCCGACTACGCCGCCGCCGATCCATCCCGTTTCGAGGAGCAGATCCGGCCGACCGGTTTCTTCCGCCAGAAGACGAAGAACATTCTCGGCGCCGCCGGCAGGCTGGTCGACGAGTTCGGCGGGGAGGTCCCTTCCACCATGGAGGAGCTGGTGCGTCTTCCCGGGGTGGCCCGCAAGACGGCGAACGTCATCTTGGGGACGTGGTTCTCGAAGAACGAGGGGATCGCCGTGGATACCCACGTCGGACGGCTTGCTCACAGGCTCGGGTTGACCTGGCGGAGCCGGGACAGCAAGGACGCGGTGAAGATCGAAAAGGACCTGATGGAACTGATCCCGCGCCGCCGCTGGACCTCCGCCGGCCACGCGATCATCCTTCACGGGAGAAATATTTGCGACGCCCGCCGTCCCGACTGCGACTCGTGCACCCTCGCTTCCGACTGCCCCTCCGCGGGAAAAGCAGTGCCGCCCTCCCGGCGCGGCTGAGCGCTTCGACGCGCCGCGAGAACCGTGCCGCGATCCGCGTCGCGAAAAGGCAGGGGGAGCCGTCTCCCCCCGCCTTCCGATTCACCTTCGCCCGATCGGCTCTTGACCGGGCCCGATACCCGTCAATTCTCTTCGTGAAGGAGCTCGCCGAGCTGGTCGACGAGGTCGGCGAGAAGATCGCATGTCGCCTGGATCGGTTTGGGCGTGGTGAGATCGACGCCCGCCTTCTTGAGAAGATCGTTCGGGTATTCGCTCGAGCCGCTCTTGAGGAAGTTGAGGTACGCCTCGAGGGCGCCCGGTTCGCCTGCGAGGATCTTCCGTGAGATCGCGGTGGCCGCTGCGTACGACGTGGCGTACTTGTAGACGTAATAGTTCCTGTAGAAATGCCCGATCCTCCCCCAGCCGATCGACGAGCGCTCCGGGTAATGGACCACCGGCCCGGAGTATTTCTTCAGCAGATCGCCGTAAACCTTGTCGAGCGACTCCACCGTGAGAGGTTCCCCGTTCTCCACCATCTTGTGCGCCGTGTGCTCGAACTCGGCGAACTCGACCTGGGTGTAGACCGTCCCGATGATCTGCTTGATGTAGAAATTGATCAGATAGATCCGCTTTTGCCTGTCCTTCTCGTGGTTGAGCATATAGTTGAGAAGGATCGCCTCGTTCGTGGTGGAGGCGACTTCGGCGACGTAAAGAACGTAATCGGCGTAAGGGGGGGGTTGGTTGTTCATCGTGTAGAAGGTGTGCATCGAATGGCCCATCTCGTGGGCCACGGTCGACACGTCCTCGAGCTTGTTCTGGTAGTTGAGCAGCATGAAGGGGCCGCCCGTGGCGAGACCGCCCCAGCTGTAGGCACCGCTCCGCTTCCCCTCGTTCTCGTAGACATCGACGATGTGGGAGTCGAACAGCTTTTTCATGTCGGAAATATACTGTTCACCGAGAGGCTTCAGCCCTTCGACGATCATCTCCACCGCCTTGTCGTACGGCACGTCCTCATCGATCTCCGGAGTAAGGGGGAGGTAGAGGTCCCAGTGGGAGAGCGTGTCGATGCCGAGCACCTCCGACCGGATTTCGTTGTACCTGTGAAGCGGTTCGAGGTTCCGGTTCACCGTGGCGATCAGGTTCTCGAGAAGCTCGACGTCGATGTTGTCGGCGAAAAGCGCCCTTTCGGCGCACGTCTCGAAATGCCGGGCGCGGGTGTAGAAGAGATCCTTCTTCATCGCCCCGTCGAGGGCGGCCGCGTTGGTGTTCACGATTTTTTCATATCCGTCGTAGTACGTGTTCCACGCCCGTTCCCGGACATCGCGGTCGGGATCGTTCATGTAGGTCGCATATCGCGCCTCGGTCATCTCCACTTCGTTCGAATCGCCGTCGAGGAAGGTGCCGAATTTCAGATCGGCGTTCGTCATCTGGCCGAACACGGCGGATGGAACGGCGGTGACATCCCCGGCGAGGGAAAGGATCCTCTCCTCCTTTTCGCTCAGCACGTGCTCTTGCTGTCGCCAAAGATCGTCGAACTTCTGCCTGTACACGGCGAGTTCCTCCGATTCGTCGAAGAAGGAGAGCACCTTCTCGCGGGGAATCGAGACGAGTTCGGGCGTCACCCAGGACATGGCGGAGCTTACCTCCGTGCCGAGCGTCTGCACCCGCTGCCAGAGCGCCTGGTTTTCCGATACCCGCATATCCTGGTGGAAGTTCAGCCCGGCATAGACCTGCAGCCTGTCCATGATGAGGGAGAGTTCCTCGCTCCCCTTCTCGAATCGAAGGAGCGTCTCGGCCGATTCGCCCAGGTGTCCGCGGAATTCCTCGATTTCCGGGAGAAGCGATTTCACTTTATCGAAATCGGCCTCCCACCGGTCGGTCGATTCGTAGATCTTCGTGAGATCCCACTTGTACTTGGCATCGATGTCCGCCCGGTCCGTGGCGCCCTGCGCCTGGAGGTGGACGGGAAAAAGCGCGGCGAAGCACAGGAGCGCCGCCGGGATCGAAAACTTCGCGAACGTCTTCACAGGTTGTTCCTCACGGGTTGTTCCCGCGCTGCGCGGGAGTGATCGAACTCCGGGGACGAAAAAAGAGGAATTCGGAGTCGATTGAGACTACCCGATCGGTCCCCGGCGCGCAAGGCCGCCGTCGGACCCGGTGATCGGCCGCCGGCGTGCTGGACGGAGAGGGACGATTCGGGCATACTGACCCGAATCAGGCGCATCTACGCCCCGGCGCCGGCGCGACGGTGTCGTACGGCCCACCCCCACGCGAGGAGCGAAAGGATTATGAATTCATCGGAGCGCTATGACGCATTCCTCGATATCACCCGGCAGATCCACGCCCTCGAGCTTGCAGCGGAGTTCCTGTCGTGGGACCAGCAGACCGGCATGCCGCCGAAGGGAGCGCCGGCGCGCGCCCTCCAGCTCTCCACGGTGGAAGGGATCCGCCACGCCGTGCTGACCGGCGACGAGCTGGGAGAGCATCTCGAAGCGCTCGGAAACGGCGTTTCCCTCGATGGCGATGCCGCGGTGAATGTGCGCGAAATGGAGAGGCTCCGCCGCCGCGCCCTTTGCATTCCGAACGCGCTCGTAAGGGAGATCTCGAAGGTCCAGTCTCTCGCCATGGAGGCGTGGATCCGGGCGAGGAGCGATTCCGATTTCGGCGCTTTCGCCCCGTGGCTCGGCGAGATGCTCGATTTGAAGAGGCAGGAGGCGGACGAGGTCGGCTATGACGAGTGCCGGTATGACGCCCTGCACGATGAGTATGAGCCGGGGAGCACGGCGCGGCGGCTGAAAGTCCTCTTCCGGACGCTACGCGATGAACTCGTTCCCCTCGTGGCCGAGCTGGCCGATTCCCCCGCCGCCGCGAAACGGAAGGGGGTGGTGGGCGATTTCGCCGTCGACCGGCAGAAGGCGTTCGCCGTGAATCTGCTCACCACCATCGGTTTCGACTGGGACGCGGGGCGCGTCGACGTGTCGGCGCACCCTTTCTGCAGCGGCAACCTGCATGACGTTCGACTCACCACCCGTTACGACGAAAACGATATTACAAGGGCGCTCTTCGGTCTCCTGCATGAAGGGGGACACGGCCTGTATGAGCAGGGCTTCGATCCCGCCTTCGAAGGGACTCCGCGCGCCCGGGCGGTCAGCCTTGGCATCCATGAATCGCAGTCGCGGATGTGGGAGAACCTGGTCGGCCGTTCTCGGCCGTTCTGGGAGTTCGCGCTCCCCCTTCTCCACGAAGCTTTTCCGTTCACCTCATCGGTCGGTCTAGACGATTGGTACGCCGCGATCAACCGCGTGGAGCGATCGATGATCCGCGTCGAGGCGGACGAGGTGACGTACAATCTTCATATCATTCTCCGGTTCGAATTGGAGATGGAATTGATCGAGGATCGGCTTTCGGTGGCCGACCTGCCGGCGGCGTGGAACGACAGGATGAAATCGTTTCTCGGCGTCGTGCCGGCGAATGATGCCGAGGGCGTACTCCAGGATATCCACTGGGCGCACGGCATCTTCGGCTACTTCCCCACTTATGCCCTGGGCAATCTCTACGCGAGCCAGTTCTTCCACGCCGCGCGGAACGACATACCCGGCATGGACGAGGCGATCCGGAAAGGGAACTTCGCCCCTCTTCTCGGTTGGCTGCGCGAGAAGATTCACACCCGTGGGAGAACGCTCTGGCCCGAGGATCTGGTGAAGGACGTGACGGGCGAGGCGCTGAACGCCGACTACCAGCTCGACTATCTGAAGGAGAAGTTCCGGTCGCTCTACGGCGCCGGCTGAGCACCGGGAACGGTCACGAGGCTTCTTGGCGGTCCTTGACCAGAAGAGTGGTCGGGTCGAGATCGAGCATCAGGTCGGCCAGGTTCTCGTTTTCGTGATCCTTGAGGAGTCGCAACCGGATCGCGCCGGTACGTGATTCAAGGTAGATCTTCACGCTGAGAAGCGCGTCGAACGGTGCAACGGGATCCGGATACCCGCCGGCGCCTTTTTCCATATCCCTTCGAGAGAGCGCCGTGAGCCACACCTCGCAGTCGAGTTCGCCGGCGAGTTCCTTGATCGAGGCGATCTCCTTTTCCGTGGCCGAGGCGAAGGGGAAGTTGTCGATCATCAGCGCGTCGATGGCGAACTCGGCGTGCTCTTTCAAGAAGCGGGCCACCGCGACGAGACGGTCGACGGAGAAACTCACATCCTTGTACGAGTGGATATGGCGGTTCCGCTCCACGGAGAGGCGCACCTCGTCGACCTCTTCGAGGCCGGTGATCTTCGCCAGTTCCACGAAGACTTCGTCGTAGAATCTACGCACCTGCTCCACCGAATCGTTGATCGCCACATGAAGAACCTTCCGGTCGCGCATCAGGTCATCGAGGGCGATATCGACGAGAAACGCCGTCTTCCCGATCCCCGCGCGGGAAATGATCACGCCGAGGTTTCCCCGACCGAGCCCGCCGTGGATCGATCTTTCGAAGACCCGGAGGGGGCTGCGTTCATTCACTTCCTTACGATACATTCCTGCCCTCCTTCTCGTTTCTCGCCTTCCGGATCTCCTCGATTCGCTCCGCCGCGATCTCCTTCGGAACTGGGGCGTAGCGCGAGAATTCCATGGTAAATTCCGCCTTCCCCTGGGTGGCCGAGCGAAGGGTGGTGGCGTAACCGAACATTTCCGAGAGGGGAACTTCCGAATCGACACGGACGAAATCCCTCTCGTCGGTGGTGCCGATCACGATTCCCCTGCGCTGCATCACGGTGCGAAGCATCTCCCCTTGGAATTCGCTCGGTCCCTCGAGGGAGACGTTCATCACCGGTTCGAGAAGGATCGGTTTCGCCTTCGAGTACGTCTCGCGGAACGCGCCGCGACAGGCCGCTTGGAACGCGGCGTCCGAAGAGTCGACGCTGTGGGAGGCGCCGTCGTTGAGCACCACGCCGAGACCGACCACCGGGAAACCGACGAGCAGTCCCTCGTCGATCATGCTCCGGAAGCCCTTCTCGCACGCACCGATATACTCGGTGGGGATGTTGCCTCCCTTCACTTCGCTCTTGAAGGTGAACTCCTCGTCGGGAACAGGATGAAGATAGCCTTCCACGCGGCCGAACTGGCCCGATCCGCCGGTTTGCTTCTTATGGGTGTAGTTGAACGGCGCCTGCACGGTGATCGTCTCGCGGTAGGCCACCTGTGGCTGGCCGGTGACGACCTCCGCGTTGTATTCACGCCTCATCCTTTCGATGTAAACATCGAGGTGGAGTTCCCCCATGCCGGAGATGATCGTCTCTCCGCTCTCCGGATCGGTCTCGGCGATGAATGTCGGATCCTCGCGCACGAAGCGGGCGAGCGCCTTGGAAAGATTGTCCTGCGCCTTCCGGTCTTTCGGCTTCACCGACAACGAGATCACGGGATCGGGGACGTGCATCGACGTCATGCTGAATTCGAAACCGGGAGAAAAAAACGTGTCTCCCGAGGCGCAATCGACGCCGAAAAGGGCGACAATATCGCCTCCCGCCGCGGTTTCGATCTCCTCCATCTCGTCGGCGTGCATCCGGACGAGCCGTCCGATCCGGGTCTTCTTCCGCGTCCTCGAGTTGATGAGGGTGTCGCTCTTTCGGATCGTTCCCTGGTAGATGCGGATATACGTCAGCTGTCCGTAAGGCCCGTCCTCGAGCTTGAACGCCAGGGCGAGCACCGGGTCGTCCGGCTGGTTGGTGACGACGTGAATCTCTTCGGGCAAATCGAGGGAAATCGCCTCGTTGCGGATCTCCGTCGGACTCGGCAGGTAGCGGACGACGGCGTCGAGCAGTTTCTGCACGCCTTTGTTCTTGTATGCGCTGCCGCAGAGCACCGGCGTGAGATCGAGGTTGATCGTTCCGGCGCGGATCGCGTCGTGGATCAGCTCCTCGGTGATCGATCCCTCGAGGATCGCCTCGGTGAGTTCCTCCGAGAAGAGGGAAACCGCGTCGAGCATCGTCTCGCGCGCCTCTTCCGCTTCCGCGGCCATGGAGGGGGGAATCGCGTCCTCGCGGATCACTTCCCCCTTCTCTCCCTCGAAATAGTACGCCTTCATGGTGACGAGATCGATCACGCCGGCGTGATCCGACTCGAGGCCGATCGGGAGCTGGAGCATCACGGCGTTGTGTCCGAGCTTCTCGCGCAGCTGGCGGCAGACGCGGATCGGGTTCGCGCCCGAGCGATCGCACTTGTTCACGAAGGCGATGCGGGGCACGTTGTACCGCTTCATCTGGCGGTCGACGGTGATCGACTGGGACTGCACGCCCGCCACCGAGCAGAGGACGAGCACCGCTCCGTCGAGCACGCGCAGCGCCCGCTCCACCTCGATGGTGAAATCGACGTGTCCCGGCGTGTCGATGATGTTGACGTGGTGGCCCTTCCACTCGCAGTAGGTCGACGCCGACTGGATGGTGATGCCCCGTTCCCGCTCGAGTTCCATCGAGTCCATCTTGGCGCCGACGCCGTCCTTGCCGTTCACGTCGTGGATGTCGTGGATCCGGTTCGTGTAGTAGAGAATACGCTCGGTGAGCGTCGTCTTGCCCGAATCGATATGCGCGCTGATGCCGATATTCCGGACGTTGGAGATCTGGTGACTCATCTTTCCGTTCCCGCCGCCGGCCGGTGTCAAGAGAAAGCCCCCGGCCGCCGGCCGGGAGCCGTTTTTCAGAAGTCCCGGGGCCGGCCTGTTCTGAAAGGGTACGACTTCCGCTCGCCCCCCCGGGAACGCCCGGGGCGGGCTATTTCGAATCAAGCACTTTATTATAGGGTATCCCGGCGGCAAAAACAACAATTCTTTTGCATTTGCGGTCCACCTCCGAAACGGGCGCGGGCGCGGTCAGCGACGGGCGATTCCCGCGGGAGATCCCCCTTTGCGCGGATCGCAGGCCGCCTCGTAGCCGCCGGAGCGCTCGCGGATCAGCTGTACGGCGCCCACCGTCTCGATCGCCTTGAGGGTGTGTCCCTTTCCGAAGAGGTCCGCCTGCAGTTTCCTGTCGCGCAGCCCCCTTTCGAGGAAGAGTTTGTCGGGCACCCATTGGTGATGGAAACGCGGTGCGGCCACCGCGTCGCCGGCGCTCATGTCGAAGAGGATCACGTTCAGAATCGCCTCGGCGGTGCCGCTGATGATGCGCGGCCCTCCCGATGCGCCGGCGATCACTTCCACCGCGCCGTCCTTCAGGAGGATCGTCGGCGACATACTCGACAACGGTCGCTTCCAGGGTCCCGGGAGATTCCGGTCTGATTGCTCCAATCCATAGACATTCCGCGTCTTTCGGCGGGTGAGGAAATCGTCCATCTCGTTGTTCAGCACAAAGCCGAACGGCGCCGCCGCGATCCGGCTGCCGAAGTACATGTTGATCGTCTCGGTGCACGCCACGGCGTTGCCGTCGCCGTCGATCACCGAGAGGTGGCTCGTTCCGTGGTCGTCGTCGCCGGGCGCCTTCGTGCCGTACGTTTCCGGCCGCCCGGTGCGCTTCATGTCGATCCGTTGCGCCAAGTCGCTGATGTAACTTTCCGACGTGAGCCGCGCCACCGGCACGTCGACGAAGGCGGCGTCGGCGAGGTAGCGCGCCCTGTCGGCGAAGGCGTGCTTCATCGCCTCGGTGACGAGGTGGATGTACGCCGCCCCGTCGGGGGCGGCCCCTTCGAGACGGTCGGGAAAACGCTCGAGAATGCCGAAGATCTGCTGGAGCGCTACGCCGCCGCTCGACGGCGGGGGCATCGTGATCAGCTGTCTGCCGAAGGCCTCCCCCACGAGGGGATTCGTCTCGACGACGTTGAACGTGCGGATATCCCCGGCGCCCATCTCCCCCCGGCGCCGCCGGACCGCCTTGACCACCTCCGCGCCGATCGGCCCGCCGTAGAAAGCCTTCACGCCGCCGGCGGCGATCCTCCGGAGCGCTTCCGCCTGCTCCGGGTTCTTGAGCACCATCCCTTCGCGGATCGTTCCCTCCTTGAGGAGGCTCTTCCAGACGAAGGGATAGCGTTCTTTCCGCGACGGTTCCGATTCGTACCACGCCGTCACCGACCGACCGACCTTCTCGTAGTTCGCGTCGGCCTCGAACCCGCCCCGGGCCGCCTCGATGGCGGGGGCGAGGACGGTGGCGCGATCGAGTGTGCCGTACTGTTCGAGCGCGTAGAGGAGTCCCGCCACGGTTCCGGGAACTCCGACCGAGCGACCGGAGTAACGGATGGTGAACGAGTCGGCGTCGATTTTTTCGAAGTAGTCCGGCCCCACGCGCCGTGGAGCGTACTCCCTATAATCGATGGCGATCGGCCGCGACGGTTCGCCCCCCTTCCCCGCCAGGTAGATCACCATGAAACCCCCGCCGCCGAGTCCGCACGAGTAGGGTCGCACCACGGAGAGGGTGAAGCTCGCGGCGACCGCCGCGTCGACGGCGTTTCCTCCCGCCTCGAGCATCCGTTTTCCCGCTTCCGACGCGGCGGCATGGTCGGCGGCGACCACGCCGCCGTCGTAGATCGTCTCTTCGGCGGCGGGCGAATCGAAGGGCGTGAAGAGGAGAAAGAGAAAGGCGGTGAGGGCAATGAGCGCCCGTGGGGCGGTTCGCACTCTCTGTGAATTCCGGCCGGTTCCGGTTGCCATGGGTCTCCGATCGTCGATCGAGGGGTGGTTCGGCGCGAGTATCGCCGCCACACCGGGGCATGTCAAGAAACGGGGTTTCGTGTTCGTTCGGGCGGTCTCAGCGCCTTTCGCCGGCGTCGGGCGTTTCCCCGGCCACGGCGCCGAGACGGGCCATCCCGGCGCGGGCCACCGGGTTCGCCGGGTCGGCGCCCAGGGCACGCGTATAGTAATCGAGGGCATCCCGCTTTCGCCCGAGTTGCTCCGCCGTTACGCCGAGATAGGTGTTCACTACACCCGGCTCCTCGCCGAGGCGGCGCGCTTCGCGGAAGCTCGTCTCCGCTTCCTCGGGCGATCCGGCCTGGAGGAGCGCGCTCCCCTTGAGGAAGTGGGCCGTCGCCGAGGTGGGATCCCTTTCGAGTACCTCCTCGAGCCGGCCGAGCGCCAGGGCGGCGAGGTTGCTGTTTCCCTCCCGCGCCGCGCGGAGGAGAAGGATCCTCGCCCGCACATTTCCCACGCCCGTCGAGTCGGCGTCCGCCCCTTCCTCCTCGAGGGCGAGTTCGGCGCGCGCCCCGTCGAGGTCCCATGCGCGCACCGCGCCCTCGGCGAGACGGAGGTGTTCGTGCGGGATCCCCCGGTAGATTTTCTGTCGCTGGCGAAGACGGAAGAGGAGCTTCCTGTTCGCTTCTCCTTCCGACGAATGGAGGTGTTTCGGCGCCGAGAATTCGAGCAACATGTTGTCGTCCGTGTTGAGCTTCGCCAAGCGGATCGTGTCGGGCAGCGCCTCCTCCTCGATGGGGAAAAGGTAGAGCGCGAGCAGATCGTAGAGCCCCGGGAGGGAGAGGGCTTTCATCTTCGCCCGGTTTCCCGGCCGGTCCATCCGCGCTTCGATCGTGTCGAAGTCGAACCGGATCGGTGAGCGGCTCCCAAGGAGTACGAGGTCGCCGGGCTGCGTTTCGAAAACCTCCACATGTTCGAACACGCTGCGGTACGTGTTGAGCAGCGCGAGGAGATCGGCGGTGGCCATCCCGTAGCAGTGGAACCACTGGGCGAGAATCCCGTCCTTCCTGAGCCGGTCGCGCAGCAGCGTGAACGCTTCGTATGTGAATAGGTTGTTCACCCCGGAGATCCACGGATTCGACGGTTCGGAGACGATCACGTCGAACCGCCTTTCGGTGGAGAGGAGGTAGTTCCGCGCGTCGGTGATCCGCACCGACACGGCCCGGTTCTCGAGCAGGTTTTCGTTCCACCGCCGGAAGAACTTCGACGCTTCGATCATTTTCTCCTCCAACTCGGCCACCGTCACCGAACGGGCGCCCTGGGAGAGGACGTTTCCCGCCGAAATCCCGCTGGCGAGGCCGATGACGAGGGCATCGCGCGGGTCGGGGTGAAGGAGCATCGGGAGCTGCCCGAGAAGGACCTGGGTCCGCTGGTCGCCTCCCGACGAGGCGTCGGTCTTCCCGTTCGTCTGCAAGGTGAGCGTGTTTCCCCGTCGCCTCACGGTGATCGTCGAGGAGAGCCCTTCGGCGTAAAAAAGCAGATCCGTTCCCTTTACGAACGGTTCGAGGCGCTTTTTTCCGGCGGCCGCGTTCAGCATGCCCCTCTGGAAGGGGCCGATGGTCATGGTGTTCTCATCCCACAGCGGCGCGCCGGAGATCATCTTCGCCCCGGCGAGAACGACTATCACGGCCGTGGCGGTGAGGGCGACGGCCCGCCGGGAGTTCGACCGCTTCGCCCGGAGGAGGAAGACGATGCCGAGAAGCGCGTTCGTCCCGGCGAGAAGGAGGAGCGCCATCCGGATTCCGGCGAACGGGATGAGAAGGAAACCGCCGAGGAACGATCCCGCGATCGCCCCCACGGTATTGAAGGCGTAAATCGTTCCCACGCTCTTCGAAAGAGGTTCGCCCCGGCGTCGAAAAAGATCGGCGGCGACGGGAAAGGTGCCTCCCATGGCGAGCGCCGGGAGGAGCATGGTCGACAAGATCAGCGGGACGGCCGCGAAGAACTCGCCCGGCGCGGTGTTGCCGATGAGAGAGTGGAGTCGAATGAACCACCAGGGAAAGCGGGAGAAGAGGAACATCGCCCCGATCGACGCGAGGGCGATCCCCAGCTGGAGGGTACCGAAGAGGAGGACGCGGTCACCTTCGTGCCGGAGGAATCGGCCGGCCAGCGCGCTCCCCCCCGCGAGGCCCGCGAGAAACGCTGTCAGCATGAGGGAGAAGGCATACACCGACGGGCCGACGATCAGCACGAGCACGCGGGTCCAGACCACTTCGCAAGCGAGGGAGACGGCACCGGAGCAGGCGAACGCCCAGGCGATCACCGCGCGGCCTTCTTGCGCACCCGCGGTGCGTCCACCCGACGCCGTGCCGTCCGTCTCTTCGCCGGCCGGCGCCGGGACCGGTCTCTTTTCGCGTCGTTTCGCCTCCGCGGCGCCGAGCACGATCAGGATCGCCGCGACCGCCAGGTTCACCGCCGCGGTGGAGACGATCGTCCCGTGGACGCCGAGCACCGGGAGGAGGAGGAAGCCGGCGAGGAGCGTTCCCGCCACGGCGCCCGCCGTGTTGATGCTGTAGAGCAGCGCCACGCCGTCCCCGCCGCGACATCCCTCGTCCGGGCGGTTCCACCACCGGATGACCACCGGGAGAGTCCCCCCCATGAGGCAGGTGGGGGGGAGGAGCGTTGCGGCGGCGAGAACGAAGCGGATCATTCCGGTGAGCACCACGCGATCGCCGAGACCGAGGATGTGGTGGAGAAAGAGGAAGAGCGACTGCAGGGTGCCGAAGATGGCGGGTACCGAAAGCGCATAGAGGGCGACGAGCCCCTCGATGAAACCGTAGACGAGCAGCGGCGTTCGGTGACGGGCGATCTTCCTGCCGAAGAGGAATGAGCCGAGGGCGAGCCCCCCCATGAACGCACCGAGCACCGTGGCCACGGCGAACGACGCGACGCCGAAGACGAGGCTCAGCATCCGGCTCCAAACCACTTCGTAGACGAGTCCGGCCGCGCCGGAAAGGAAGAAGCACGACAGAACGATCGTCCGTGCGCGCTCCGTCAAGCACACACCGCCTCTCTCAGGCGCCGGCGGCGCGACCGGCGAGGAGGATCGGCGCCACCGCGATGAGGAAGAAGGCGATTGCATTGGCGATGAAGCCGATGACGCACACCGCGATCGCCCTGCCGGTGCTCGAGTAGTCGAGCGCCTGCCGCACGGCGACGATCATCGCCACGAGCATCCAGGCGCTCGCGATGAGCGAGACGATTCCGCCGAGAAGCGGCAGGGCCGAGACGATTCGCAGCACCCCCGGGGAACTGGCGAACCCGGTGGTGCGAAGGAGTTCGCCGAAATCGGATTTCGTTTCCGGCTCGGGGAGGAGGCGGGTCCCGATAATATACATGATAAATGCCCAGAGAAACCAGCCGGCGAGTGCTCCTGTGAGCGAGAGGAAGAGCGCGGTGATCCCTCCGGCGGGAAACGAACCGACGCCGGCAGCGGCGCTCGAAACGATCACGGCCGCCATCGCCTGCCCGATGGCGCCCCGATCCGCTTCCACTTCCTCGTAAAGGGTGGTATCGAGCCTTGCGGCCCGGATCATCCGTTCGGTCAGTTGAGACATACCAGGGAACCCCTTCCGATGCGTCTCGATCCCCCCCGGTCCGCCGTTTCGAATCGTAGCGGAACGACGGTGTCGAGTCAACTTCCCGCGACAGGGGGTGACGCATGGGCGGTGGAGGGAAAATGAGCCGTTGTTTCCCGGACGGCCGGTCATTATGATGAATAGGATGGACGTCGGGCATGTCGGTGGAGGAGTATCGTGATTTCGTGGAGAGTCGTATGGCCGTAGAGCGCGGGAAGAGAACGGTCCGGAAGAAGAGAGGCACGAAGAAGGCCGCCCCCCCGGCGAAGAAGAAGACGAAGAAAGTCGCGAAGAAGAAGACGTCCCGGAAAAAATCCCCCCTCCTGAAGCGCATCGGTCCGAAAGCGGGACTGAAGGCGTCCGAGCTTTCCCGGACGATCGTCCCGGGAAGATTCCCCTTCGGCAGCACCGCCGAACTTGAGCCGCTCAACGACATTGTCGGGCAGGATCGCGCGCTCAAGGCGCTCAGCCTCGGTGTGCGTCTGGGCGCATCGGGTTACAACATCTACGTCAGCGGAGTGGCGGGAACGGGAAAAACCTCCACCGTCCGGCGCCTCCTCGACCAGATTCGACCGAACTGCCCCATGCTGAAGGATTACATTTATGTTTATAATTTCCATGTACCCAATGAGCCGATGTTGATTACCCTTCCGGCGAAAATGGGCCGCGTCTTCGCCGGGAAGATGGAGAGGCTCCTTCAGGTGGTGCGCGAGGAGATTCCCTCGACCCTCGAAGGGGAGGGGATCCTCTAGCAGAAGGAGGCGCTGGCACGGCGGTTTCTCGATCAGCAGAAGGAGCTGTTCACCTCTCTCGAGAAGGAACTGAAAGCGGCCGGCCTCGTGTTGAGCCAGGTCAAGATGGGGGCGGTGGTCCGTCCCGATATTATGATTCCGATGGGCGAGAATCTTTATTCCTTCGAGCAGCTCTCGACGCTCGTGGAGGTGGGCGAAATCGAACTCGACGAAGGGATCGACCTGGGGGAACTGGAGAAGACGTACGAGCGGTTTCGGGCGAAGCTCCGAGCGATCATGAAGGAATCGCGCCGGTTGAACGCCACCATGGTGGAACGCCTCGAGGCGCTCGACAAGGAGATCGCCGGCTATCTCGTGAGCGACCACATCGGGGATCTGAAAGAGGAGTACGCCGCGCACCCCCGGATTCTCACCTACCTGGACAGTTATCGGGAGCATGTTCTCGACAACCTGGGGGCGCTGCGCGCCGCCCACGCCAGGGAGGAGGACGACGACGGTTCCCGGCCCGCTTCTGAGGAGGAGTCGGTCTATCTTCCCTACCAGGTGAACGTGGTGCAGGACAATTCGACCACCGACACATGTCCCATCGTGCTCGAGTCGAACCCGATGTACAACAACATCTTCGGCACCGTGGAGCGCCGCGTGACCCGGAGCGGGCAGACGGTCACCGATTTTACGCGAATCACCGCCGGCTCGCTTCTCCAGGCGAACGGCGGTTACCTCGTGCTGAACGCACAGGACATCGTGACCGAGCCGGGCGTCTGGAAAACGCTGAAGAGGGTGCTGATCAACCGCGAGTTGGTGATCCAAGGGATCGAGGGATTGCTACAGGTGTCGACGGTCAACCTGAAACCGGAAGCGATCGACATCGATGTCACCGTGATTCTCGTCGGCTCGCCGCAGCTTTATTCCCTTCTCGAAAGGCACGACGAGGTGTTCGGGAAGATCTTCAAGGTTCGCGCCGATTTCGATCACGTCATGCCTTTCGACGAGACTTCGGCGGAGTGTTACGGTCGTTTCGTCGCCCAGATGACCGAGCGGGAAGAGACGCTCCCCTTCTCCGCCTCGGGCGTGGCGCGCCTTATGGAGCACGGCGTGCGCGTCGCCGGCGGCCGGGAGAAGATCTCGACCCGTTTCGGCGAGATCGCCGACGTGGTCCGGGAGTCGAGCTTCCTGTCGCGCGCGGAAGGGGCGGACGAAGTGGACGGTGCCATGGTGGAGCGCGCCGTCGAGGAACGGCGCGACCGTTTCCGTCTCGTCGAGGAAAAGGTTCGCGAGCGGTTCCGCGAAGGGATCGTCTTGATCGACACCGAGGGAGAGCGCGTCGGCCAGGTGAACGGGCTCGCCGTGCTGTCCCATGGGAAGAACCGGTTCGGAATCCCGTCGCGCATCACCGCCTCCGTCGCCCGGGGAAAGGCGGGGATAATCAACATCGAACGGGAATCGCGCCTATCGGGGAGCACCCACGACAAGGGAATCATGATCCTCTCCGGGTATCTCCGCGAACAGTTCACGCAGGATATTCCCCTCTCTCTCATCGCGAGTCTCTGTTTTGAGCAGTCATACGGTGGGGTGGACGGCGACAGCGCCTCCTCGACGGAGCTGTACGCCCTCCTCTCGGCGCTCTCGGAGGTGCCGATCCGCCAGAGCTTCGCCGTCACCGGATCGGTGAACCAGAAGGGCGATATCCAGGCGATCGGCGGGGTGAACGAGAAGATCGAAGGGTTTTTCGCCCTCTGCCGGGAGCGCCGTCTCACCGGCGAGCAGGGCGTTCTGATTCCGGCGTCGAACCGGGGCGATCTCATGCTCAACGGCGATGTGCGCCGCGCGGTGAAACGCGGCCGGTTCCATATCCATGCCGTCGGCCGCGTGGAGGAGGGGATCGAAATCCTCACCGGCGTTCGCGCGGGGTCGAGAACTGCGAGAGGGGGGTGGGAGAAGGGGACGATCTTCCACCTCGTTCAGGAGAGGCTGAGAAAACTCGATGCCTCCCCCCACGGCAGGAAGAGCGCACCGGCGAGGAGGCGGAAGAGGAAGAGATAGTCCCGCGCCCCGCCCAACGCTTTGATTGACACGCGGCGCGACTTCCCTTACCATCCCGCCCACGGAGGGACGACAGAATGCCCAATGCGCTTCTCGTGGCGCTTCGACAGCCGATCACCTTTTGGAGTTTCAACGAATCGTTGAAACTTATCGGAAAGAAATGCGCCTTCCCCCCTCTCGGCCTGCTCACCGTGGCGGGCATGCTCCCGTCCCGTTACGACCTCCGCCTCGTCGATCTCAACGTCGAAGAGCTTTCCGATGACGATCTCGCGTGGGCGGACTGCGTCGTCACCTCGTCGATGATCATACATTGGAATTCCCTCGAGGAGGTGATCGCCCGGGCGAACGGCCTTCGTGTGCCCGTCTTGTGCGGCGGACCGCTTCCGACGCAATACTACGAGGAGATCGAGGGGGACGCCGTGTTCTATCTCGGCGAGGCGGAGAACGGCTTCATCGATATCGTCGACCGTCTCGCGGCGGGGGAGATCACCGGGAGGGAATACATCGACAGGCGAAAGGAGTTCCGTCCCCTCGACGATACGCCGGTTCCCCGGTGGGATCTGATCGATATGAACAACTACAACGATATGCTCGTCCAGATCACACGGGGTTGCCCGGAGAGCTGCACGTTCTGCAACATCCCCGCCCTCTACGGCAGGAAGACGCGGCTAAAGGAGGGGAGCCAGACGGTTCGGGAACTGGAGGCGCTTTACCGGCGCGGGTGGCGCGGCTCGATCATGGCGGTGGACGACAATTTCATCGGGAACCGCGACAACATCGTGCGCGTCCTACGGGAGGAAGTGATTCCCTGGCAGAAGGAACGGAACTACCCGTTCCAGCTCTACACCCAGGCGAGTGTCCGCATGGCGGAGGATGCCGAGTTGCTCGACGTGATGCACGAGGCCGGATTCGACCATGTCTTCTGCGGGATCGAAACACCGGTGGAGGAAAGTCTCAAGTTCATGGCCGCCCAGAAGAACCTGAAAGGTGAAATGACGCTTCTCGAGAAGGTGAAGACTATACAGCGCGCCGGCTTCGAGGTGTCGGCCGGTTTCATCGTCGGACTCGATACCGATCCCGCCGATGTGGCGGAGAGGATGATCGACTTCATCCAGGAAGCCGCCATCCCCGTTTCGATGGTGGGCATTCTCGGCGTTCTACGCGACACGCCCGACTACCGCCGCTTCGAGCGATCGGGGCGTCTCCGAAAAGGGGTGAAGTATTCGGGCGACTCCGGGCTCTTCCGGAAGGAACTCAGTTTCGTCCCTCTCATCGATCCGGAAGAGCTGTACGAGAGGCACAGGAAGATCGTGTCCACCATCTACACGCCGGCGAACTACTTCGCCCGGGTGAGAGGACTCGCCCGGCATCTCGGCAGGCTTCCGAAATCTCCCCGAAAGGTGAAGCGGACGGAGCTGCTCGGTGCGTTCCGGTCGCTCTGGATGCAGGGGGTGGTGAGCCGCTATCGCCTGGATTACTGGCGAATGCTGCTGGATATCGCGTTCTCCGCTCCGGCGCAGATCCCGATGGCGCTGCGCATGGCGATCCAGGGCTATCACATGCTCACCGTCACCCAGCAGGCGCTCCAGGTGGCGCGGCTCGAAAGCTTCTGCGCCGAAGCGCTCGACATGTTCGAGAAATTCGCGAAGGGCGCCAGGAGCGCCGGCGGGAAGCTTCGCCCGAGGATCCCCGCTCTCGGCGGCGGGGAGATGCTCGCCTCTCTCGGCGGGCGTATCCGTGCCGCGGGCGCCCACGCATCGCCCAGCCACATGGCGGACGCTCTCCTCCAGGCCGCCCGGCAGCAGGCGGGAAGGCTGCGAAAGAGCTATCGTCCCCAGGCGACGAAGGCGCTGCGCGAGTTCCGCGAACGTCTCGAAGCGGTCATGCGGGAAAACGGTGTCCCGCCCATCGACAAGACCGCGGCCGGTTAGCATCGCTCTTCCAAGAAGTCCCGACCGGAATCGCCGGCGCCGGGTCGCCTGGCGCCGTTAACGGATCAGCCGCAGCTTCGTCGTGAGGTTCCGCTCGCCGTCCCCCCGGATTGCGAGCCGCGCGAAGTACGTTCCGCTCGCCGCGTCGGCACCGGTGTCGCTCTTCCCGTTCCAGACGATACGATGCTCCCCGGCGCTCAGGATTCCCGCGGCGAGCACACGCACCCTCCGGCCCGCGATGTCGTATACCGCCAGGTCGATCCGCGTCGGTTCGTCGAGAGAAAACGACAGCGTTGTCGCCGGGTTGAACGGGTTCGGTGCGGCGCGGAAGAGGCGTGCCGCCCGAGGGGGCGTCCCGGTTGCGGCGGCGACCGTCGTGGCGGTGCTCAGGTCGATCGACCAGATCGACCGGCCGTGGGTTCCGGCGTAAAGCGTGCTCGTGGGGACGTGTATCTTGAGATCGTACGTCGACACGGCGGGAAGGCCGGTGCCGAGCACGTTCCAAGTCGCGCCCGTGTCGGCGCTGAAGAAGACCCCCACGTCGGAGCCGACATAGAGTTTCGCCCCGTCGGTGGGATCGACGAGCATGCAGTTGATCGGAGCGTCTGGGAGATTCCCGCCGATGTCGCTCCACGTGACGCCGCCATTGGTGCTCCTGTAGATGTGGGAGATCGCCTCGTTCCACCTCAGCCCGGAGAACGTGGCGTAGAGAATCGAACTGTTTACAGGATCGAAGGCGACCCGCGTCACCCACCGGTTCGGGAGCGCGGCGGAGACGTCGGTCCAGTTCGTTCCCCCGTTCGTGGTGAGCCACACGTGGGAGTCGTCGGTGCCTGCGAGGATCGCGTCCGGGTTCGACGGCGACACGGCGAGCGTGGTGATCGTGCCGTAGCCGGCACCCTGATCGCCGCCGGTGAGATCCCCCGAGACGGCGCTCCAGTTCGCCGCGCCGTCGGTCGATTTCCAAACACGGTACGTTCCGAAGTACATCGTCTGCGGCGAGCCGGGGGTCATGACGTACGGCGAAGACCAGTTTCGCCTGTCGGCGCCGTCGACGCCGTTCAACCCCCACGAGAAGCTCTGGGCATCATCGGTCGACTTGTACATGTTTCCGAACTGGTACTCCACGAAGATCGTGTTCGAGTCGGTGGGATCGACGAGGCAGTAGAAACCGTCGCCACCGAAGATCGAACCGTATCCGTCCGGCGAACCGTCCACCGTACGAATTGTTCCGTTATCCTGGGTGCCGCCGTAGATCCGGTTCGGGTTCTGGTGGTCGATCTCGATGGCGTAGAACTGGTTCGTCGGCTGGTCGAGCAGCTTCGTCCACGAAGTGCCCGAGTTGGAAGACGAATAGACGCCCCCGTCGTTCCCTTCGAAGATCGTGCCCGGATTGAATGGATCGAACGCCATGGCGTGATGGTCGACATGGTTCGATCCGGCGACCTCGCTCCACGTCGATCCGCCGTCCTCGCTCCTGTAAAGGGGGACGCCCATGACGAAAACACGATCCGGGTTCGACGGATCGACGCGCACCTGCCCGAAGTACCATCCGAAGGTGCTCGTCATGCCGTCGAGCTGCGTGCCCCCCATTTTCGTCCACGTGTCGCCGTGATCGACCGATTTGTAGACGCCGTCGAAGGTGTTGTTGTTTTCGATGGAAGCGTAGACCACGTTCGGACTCGAAGCGGCGACCGAAAGGCCGATCCGGCCGACACCGGCGCCGGAGGGAAGCCCGGCGGTGAGTTTCGTCCACGTCGTGCCGCCGTTGTAGGAGCGATAGATGCCGCTCGACGGACCGCCCGAGCGGCGATACGTAAGCCCGCGGACACGCTCCCACATGGCGGCGTACACGGTGTCCGGCTTCGTCGGATCGATGGCGAGATCGATCGCCGCGGTGGAGTCGGTGACGAAGAGCACCTGTGTCCACGTGCTCCCCGCGTCGAGGGAGCGGTAGATGCCTCGCTCGCCCCCCGTGCCGAAGAGGACGCCGCACGCCGCCGCCCAGAGGCGATTCCCGTTCGATGGATCAACGACCACCCGACCGATATAACGTGAGTTTTGAAGGCCGATCGGCGCCCACGTGCTGCCGCCGTCGGTCGACTTGTACATGCCGTAGCCGAACCAGCTGAAGCTCGACGAGTTCGATTCGCCCGTTCCGGCGTAAAGGATGTTGCCGTTCGATGGATCGACGGCGATGTCGCCGATGGTGAGCACCGGCTGATCATCGAAGATCGGAAACCACGTGGCGCCAGCGTCGTCCGATCGAAAAATGCCGCCGCTCGCCATGGCGGCGTACACACGACCGGCGGTGGATGGATCGAGTTCGAGGTCGGTCACCCGGGCGCCGATGTTGCTCGGACCCTTTTCGGACCACGCCGCCGGGGCGGCGTTCTTCATTCTCGAAGAGGCGCGCATCGCCTGCGCCTGTGCAACGGCTTCTTGGTATTGAGTGTAGTTGATCTCGTCGTACGGATAGGCCCGCTGGCGGAATGCCCAGTCGTTCGGCTCGGTTCCCGGTCCGTCCGGCTGTCCCTTCGAGCGCCTGGCGGAGCGTCGCTCGAGCTTCGCCTCCTTGGCGATTCGGGAGAGATCGGCCGGCGTGTATACCGGCGCACCGTCGCGGTCGGGTGCGCGCCCGGCTCCGGAGAATCGGCCGATCACGACGAGAAGCGCCGGAAGAAGGAGGAGAGTGAGAAGGAGAATCGACCGGCGCTTCATGGGGCATACCTCGCTCGTGTGTGAAAACGGCCTTTCGCCCGGGGAGATGGGATTACGTCGAGGGAGCGATCATTGACCCTATTATAGCATAATTGCCGCCTCCGCCGGGGGGTGGTTTCAGCGTGGCGTCACGAGGAGCTTCTCGCCCACGGCGGGCCTTTTGCCGGAGAAATCGAGTCTCGCCGCGCCCATGGAGCGATCGTGGCTGAAGGCGACGATCGTGTGGTCGGCGCGCGCGCGGTCGTAGAACTTCTTCCTCTCGTCGAGCGACGTGAGGGGGAAGAGGTCGTACGACATCACCCACGGCGGGGGAAGGTGGCTCGACGTGGGGAGAAGATCGCCGGCGAAGAGCACCGGTTCCTTGGCGTCCTCGAAGATCGGCAGGAGTTGGTACGGCGTGTGACCGTGGGAGAGGTTCCACGATACGCCGGGGATGTCGGGTCGGGGATCGTCCCCCGTGACGGGCGAGAGCCGGTCCGAATTCGAAAGGATCCGGAAATCCCTCTCGAGGAACGAGGCGCGGTCCCTGTCGGTGGGAGAGAGGGCGTGGGCGAGGTGTTTCTCGTGCACCCAGTGGCGGGCGTTCGGAAAGAGGAGCTTCGTTTCCCCTTCTTCTTCCCCCCACCCGGTGATTCCCCCGGCGTGATCGAAATGAAGATGGGAGAGGACGACGTCGGTCACGTCGGCGGAGGTGAGTCCGAAAGAGTCGAGCGCGGCGCCCAGCGCGGCGGCGTCATGCTCCATGGCGAACCGCGCTGCTTCCTTTTCCGACCATTTCGGCCCCGCACCGGCGTCGACGAGAATGACGCGCCCCGCGTCCCGGTCGACGGCGAGGAGCACCCGCAGCGCCATGAGGATCCGGTTCCGGTCGTCCACGTCCTCGTTTTTTTCCCAGAGCACTTTCGGAACGACACCGAACATCGCCCCTCCGTCGAGCCGGTCCCACCCCGCCACTACGGAGCGGATTTCGTAACTCCCCGCCCGGATCGTCTCTTTTCCTTGAACGCTCATCCTTCCTCCCCCGATCGGCGCTGCGCGGCGCACGCCGGGCCGAGCAGCCTGGCGAATGTCTCGTTGAGCGAAGTTCGGCGCCAGCGTAGTTCACGCTCCGCCTTCGCCGGATTGTACCACAGGCGAAGCGTCGCCAGCCGGGCACGTCTGAGCGTCCACTTCGTCTTTCGTCTTGTCGCGCGGGCGATGAATTCGAAAGCGCGACCGCTCCACGTCAGCGCGGCCCGGGGTACG
>JAJRWB010000047.1 GCA_024276995.1 Candidatus Eiseniibacteriota bacterium
CGGCGGCCGCCCCTTCGGCCATGGCGACGCGCTCCGCCTTCGCTCCATTCGCCTCCGCCACCACGGCCGCCGCCTTTCCACTCGCCCCCTTGACGACTCCTTCCGCATAGACATTCGCCTCATGAATCATCCTCGCCCGATCCTCCTGGGACGAGGCGACGTCCCTGAAGTCGAAGTGCACCTCCGACGGGCTGTGAACATTGTGAAGCTGGACTCCCTTCACCTCCAGACCGGTGCGATGGGAAAGGAGGAGGCGATTCACCCTTTTCACCACGGCGTTTTCCACCTCCGTCCTATCGTGGGTGAACACATCGTCGAGGCGCCGCCCGGCGAACTCCCTGAGCAGCGCCCATAAAAGGGTGTTACGCACGGTACTCTCCCCTTTTTCCAGGCCGAGGACGTATCGTCTCGCGTCGGTCACCGTGTAGCTCGCCGTGGCGAGAATGCTCACAAGGTTCTCGTCGCCCGTGAGGTAGAGCGATTCCTCGGGGAGCCTCTCGATCGTCTCCTCTTCGACGACGCTTTTCTCATCGGCGAAAGCGAGCGGGTCCATCACGGGCACGCCGTCGCGAAAACCGATATCGAGCCGGACGACCCCTTCCACGGAACAGGTGATCGAATGACCGACCGGCTTCGGCCAGTTCCAGTGGAGCCCCGGGGCGCGCCCTGCGGCGGTCACTCTGCCGAATACCCGCTCGATCCCTTCCTCGCCGGGCCGGACGGTGTAGAAGCCGCTCGCGAAATAGAGCACGAGGAACGCGGCGACGGCGAAGCGGCCGGTGCCGGTGGCGACGAGCATCGACGGGCGAAACGAGCGCAACGGTGCGAACGCGGCCGCCAGGTTTTCGCGCAGCTCCGCGAATCCCCGCTTCAGCCCGGTCCTGCGAAGACTTTTGTACGAAAGGTAAAGGAAAAGGAGAAGCCCGATCCCCTTGATCGTCTCGAAAAGGAACCCGGCCGACCCCTCTCCACCGGCGGTCGCCGCCGTCGCCGTCCAGGAGTAGAACGTGTTGAGGAGCAGCCCCACCGCCACCGCCACACCGATGATCGAGGCGAGGTAGATCTGTAGAAACCGTTTTCCGAATGTTCTTCCCACCACCGAGAGGGTGGCCGCGTTCGTCGCCGGACCGGTGAGGAGGAAAACGAGCGCCGCCCCAGGGTTCAACCCCTTGATCAGCAGCGCGAGAGCCACCGGCGTGCTGCTCGACGCGCACATGTACAGGGGAATGCCGACCAGGATCACGACGACCATCGAAAAGAGCCCCGTGCCGATGGTGTCCGCCAGGAAGCGGTCGGGAAGAACCGCCGAGAGGAACCCGGTGAGCACGATGCCGAAAAGTAACCAGAACGCGAGTTCGTCGAACAGGCGTACGAAACCGAAGCGGGCCGCATCGGTGATCCGCTCGACGTGGGACCGTCCTTCGCCGGACGACGCGGAATCGCCGGGAAGATCGGCGGCGCAGCAATCGTCTCCGGCGCATTCCCCCCCCGGCCTATCGTCTCCTCCCTTCCCCGGCGCGGTCGATTCCGCCCCTTCGCCCTCCGACCCACCGAAGAGGAGATGGGCCGCCCCGGCGACGAGTGCGGTGATCACCGCCGCGATCGGGCGGACCACCGCGAAGACCGGGCCGAGCAGTCCCCAAGTGATGGCGATCGAGTCGATCCCTGTTTCCGGCGTGGAGATCAGGAACGAAAGAGTCGCTTCGCGGCTCGCTCCTTTCTTCCGCAGCCCCACGGCCGTCGGCACGACGCCGCACGAGCAGAGCGGAAGAGGGGCTCCGATCAGCGCGGCGTTGATCACCGCCTTCAGATCGCGGCCTCCGATGAACCGCACCAACCTGTCCGTGCGGAGGTAGACCTGGAGGATTCCGGCGATGAAGAATCCGAGGAGAACGAAAATACCGCTCTCATAAAGAATGCTCACCGTCTCCCGGAGAAAGCGTCCGAGAAACGTGACGAAAAGACTCATCTTCCACCCTGTTTCCGAAAACGGTTCATCATGCTAGCACAATACATTACAAAGGATCGGTCGCTTCTCGAATATCTTTTCCGAATCGGGCCCTAGTCTCTCACCCCCCGGAAGCGGCGATGTTTCCGGCCGATTGACATCGCACCCTTCAGGTGGTAGCTTCGGGCGAGGTTCGTCCCTGCAATCACATTGAAATTAAAGATGTTACAAAACAAGGCCCTCCCTCTCCTCCTCCTGGTCGCCCTCATTCGATCGTGCCCCGCGCAGAGCACCGACCGGTGGGAGGATCCTCCGCGCATCGCGATTCTTTTTCTTCCCTACGGGCGATTTCCCTGGCCGGACGCGGTCCCCCTTCTCGTGGAGAGGGCGCTCGACTGCGGCGGGATCTTCTACGCGCCGGCGCCGGTGCCGGAAAACGCCGCACGGCGCATCGCCGGCGCGGCGAACTCCCCGGGAGGCGCCCTCGACGATCGAGCCGCACGTTTCTTGAAGAGCGAAGCGCGCCAAAGCGGGATCGACGCTCTTCTCATCGTGAGAGAGGAAGACGGGAACAGCACGCTCTCGTTCACCACGATCGGAGCCCCCTTCGATTCGGCGACGGTTTTCCGAGGAGGCGCTTCGGGAGAAGGAGTGCTCGACGCGATCCCCGCACTCGCCGAGAGCGCCGCCGCCTCGCTCCGCCTTCCGGTGACCGGACCGCCCACGCCGTTCACACGGTGGGACGGAGAATCGGAAGAGAGCTATGCACTGGCGCTCGCCTCGGGTTCGACGGAGCAGTTCGAGGAACTCGCCCGCCGGGGGGCCGGTCACCCGGCGGCGCTCCTCCACTTCGCCGCCCGCCTCGTGGAGGGAACGAAACACCGCCGGGGAGAGGCCCTCCTCGATTCGATCCGCCCCGAAGCACTTCCCCCCATCGAAAGGGCGATTCTCCCCGCCTGGCGGGCGGTGGCTCGCGGCGAGCCGGCCCGTCTCGACAGCGCGCTGTACCTGTTGTCGCGGCGCTTTCCGGGACGGTTCGAGACGCTTCTCCTCGCCGGGATCGCCGCACGAGACGATCGGCGCCCCGACGACGCGGCGGATGGGTTTCGCGCCGCCGCCACCGTCCGCCCGTTCGACCCTCTCCCCCACCGTCTCATGGGCGACATCGCGCTGAAACGCGGGTTTCTCGACCTCGCCACCGCCCGCTACCGCACGGCAGACGACGTGGGGAAGGGCGACGTACTCGCGCGGATCGGCCTCGCTTCGGTGGCATATTCGGAGGGACGCATCGACGACGCCGCGGCGCTCCTCGCCTCCTCGGCGACGGATGAAACGGCCCGCGGGACGATGCCCCTTCCGATCACCGCCGCCCGGGCGAATCTCGCGCTCGCCGGCGGGCGGTTCGCCGATGCGGAGGCGATCCTCCTCGACAGCCGCCGCTTTGCGTATGATTCCGGCGATGACGAAGCGGCGGACGATCTCACCGCCCGCCTCTGCCGCACCTATATCGAGGGGGATGCCGTCGAGGCGGCGGCGTACGAGCTGGGGGAACTCCGCTTCCGCCGCCTCTCACCGTCGTTTTCACTTCCACCCGGCCTCTTCCCCTACCTCGAGGGACTGATCGGCATCGCCAGGCTCGATCTGGGAACCGTGTCGGCGAAAAAGCTCGAAATCGGGGTCGAACCGGGAGCGGAGCCGCTCCTCGCCGATCTCCTCGACGGGGAGTATCTCCTGGAAAAGGGCGCCCCATGGGAGGCCGCCCCCTACTTTCGCCGCGTGGTCGCCGACGACGACACGCCGCGGAGCAGGTATCTCCTCGGCAGGGCGTATCTCGAAGAGGGTCGCCCGGCCAAGGCGCGGGACGAATTCGAACAGCTCGTCGAAAGAGGCGAATCGCTCCTCGACACCCCCCCGGTGATTCCTCTCGCTTTCTACGGGTTGGGCCGCTCGCTCGAAGCGATCGGCGACGTCGATCTCGCCCGCGCCGCGTACGGAGAATTTCTTCATTATCAAGAGAACACCGATCGGGTGACTCCCGAATGGAGACACGCCGCGAAGATGGTGAGAAGATGGTGAAATGATCGCCACACGATTTCTCGTCGGGGAATCTGTTTTTTCCACGAATCCCCCTTGCCATTTTGATTTAGTTATGTTATACTTCTGCCGTTGACTGTGTGAGCAAAGAAATGGCCGCAGGTCATCCAGGGTAGTACGAGCGGAGCGATGAAACCTTCCGGGCCATAGCGGAGCCCCGGAAGGTTTTTCTCTTTCCGACGCTACCCGCCGAGAAGCCGCCCGCCGTCCACCGGGAGGAGCGCCCCGGTGATGTAGTCCCCTTCCACGGCCAGATAGCGAACCGCCCGGGCGACATCCCGGGGCGTTCCGATTCTGCCGAGCACGGTTCTGCGGATCGTCTCCTCCACCGTTTTCCGGTCCTCCTCCCCTTCGGCGAGGAGGACCGGACCGGGAAGGACGGCGTTCACACGGATCGACGGTGCGAGTACTTTCGCAAGCCCTCGTGTGAGGGCGACGAGCGCCGCCTTCGACGCCGAATAGGCGAGGTATCCCGGCAAGATGGTGACGCCGGCGCTGTCGGCGATATTCACAACCAAACCTTCGGTCGCGGTGGCCGCCCAGGCGCGGGTGAGGAAAAACGGTCCCCTGGCGTTCACTTCCATGAAGCGGTCCCATTCTTCTTCCGTCGTGGTTTCGAAGGGAGTTCTTCCGAAGACGGCGGCGTTGTTCACCAGAATGGACGGGGTGCCGAACCGTTCTTTTACGTCCGAAACGAGTGCGTCGATCTCGTCGAGGGAGCGCAGATCGGCGCGGAACGCCTTTGCGCCGCGGCCGCATTCGGCGGCGGTCCGCTCCGCGGCGACGGCGGACGAGCGGTAGTGGACCGCCACGCGGGCGCCGGCGCCGGCCAGTTCGAGGGCGATCGCGCGGCCGACACGCACCGCCGCGCCGGTGACGAGCGCCGTCCTGCCGTGGAGAGGTTCGTCGCCGTTACAGTTCATGGGCCATCAGATCGAGGGGGGAACGGAAGTAATGGTCGCTCGGGTAGTGGAGGAAGTTCGTCACCTTGCTCGTGTAGAGACACGCGAAATCCTTCACCTGGTGTCCGAACCGGCTCGTCTCGTTCCCTTCCCGGAAGAGCGGACCCCAGATCCTGTTGTGCGTTCTCTGGCACTCCCACCAGAGCTTTCCGATCTTCCGGTCGAGCTCGGCCACCGCGTCGGTCCTCTTCCGCAGTTCCTTGTCGAGAAAGGCGATCCGGGCGCCGCACAGATTCTTCGTCCTCTTCGTCGTCCCCGCATCCACCTTGCCGGCGAGAGCGGCGCGCTCCCGCTCGATGGCGGCCCGCTCGATGTCGAGCCGTTCGCGCTCCTCGGAATAGCCGCCGATGATCCGCACCTTCGGCTCGAGCGTCTGGGTCACCTTCAGCTCGTGGTTCAACTCCTCCACCACCATGGCGGTACGCCAACCCGAGATCTTCTTCGCCATCAGGATATCGCCGTACGTGTGATCGCCGAAGTAGATGATCTGATCGCCCGAAAAACCGAGGCGCTCCTCGAGATAGGTGACGTTCCCGCCGCTGAAGGCGCCCGGGTGGCGCGATTCATCGAGTTTCTTCGGAACAATCCTCTCGCCGTGGGACTCGAAAAACCCGGGCTTGCACGCGTCGCAGACGACGAGGTCGAAGTAGTCGGTCCAGTGACGGCCCCTCGTGGTCCTCTTCCGGCGGAAGAGATAACTCAGAAGAACATCGGTGTAGTAGTGCTCCGAGTTGGTGAGCACGAAAAGTTTCTTCCCCCACGCGCGGAACTGGTCGAGCAGCGCGGGAAGGGTCGGATCGGTCCGGATATAGCGCGAAGGTTTCTCCCGGATCCGGCTCTTCAGGCTTCCGTCGGCGTGCGCCTGGTCGATCATCTCCCGTACATCTGCGTAGATCTTTTCGAAATCGGGCGTCTCTCCCCGTTCCTCGAGAAAATCGATGATCGAAAGGTAGAGATACACCTCGGGAAGGTGAAAAAGAGTGTCCACCGAGACGAAGCGGTCGGACGAAAGCGAGACCTGCTCGGTGCGATAAAGCTTCAGGAGTGAACGTCCAAGCTCCCTTCTGCCGTGGAACGCGCGGGTAACATAGTTATGGTAATTCATCTTCAAGATGTTCCCGTGCGTCTTGTCGATCACCAGCCCGCGGATGACGAACTCCGGATCGTAGCGGATCGAGGCGATCGCCGCCGGATACCCCTTGTGTTCCACGAGCTTCTTCTGGGTGGTCCGGAAGGCGAGTTCCTCCACCTGCATCGGATCGTAGTGCGCCAATGTATGATCGAGGTCGAAACCGATGGCACCGATCGACGGCAACCTCAAATTGCGGTTCACGTAAACACGGTCGACCCGCGGAATCCGGCTTTCCGCCGGAAAGAGGGCGGCAAGATCGACCTGGTCGACAGGCTGCTTCTTTCTTCTCATTCCCACCTCCCTCGCCCGTTGCCGTTCTTCCCGGCGCCGGCCGCTCCCCGGGATTATGCGCGAATCGCGCCGATTTGTGCAGACCGTTTTCCGAAACCGGTGCCGAACATCTTCCCGCCGTGCATCGAACCGGGAGCGACCCACCCCTTTTCGCTCGATCGAGGGGAGGGCGATCGGGAGGGAAAGAAGAAAATCCCCTCCGACCGAGAGCGTAATTCATTGGTTTCGCATGTGTTACGATTTTCCTGAGTAGTTGACTCGCAGATCTGCTTGCTTTCCCCCGACGCTCTCCGTACTGTATGGGATACGGGAACCGGGGGAGGAACCTTCCGTTCCTTTCCTGGGTGTTGTAATTAGAAGAAAGACTACGAGAACGCGATAGTATCGCACTTCCTCAAGGAGGATATTCATGCGCCGAGGATCTCCCATCATGGCTCTTCTGGTGATGGTCGCTTTCTGGGTTGCCGCCCTCTACATCCCGATCGGCACGCTCTACGCGCAGGACGGGGAGAAGGCGCCGGTGTATTCGTACACCGGTGTGAAGAAGTGCAAGACATGCCATAACCTCGCCAAGTACGGCGCCCAGTACAAAGTGTGGGTCGAGACCGCCCACGCGAAGGCGTATGAAACGCTCAAGGGCGAGGAAGCCGCCGCGATCGCGAAGGAGAAAGGCCTCGAGAAGCCCGCGTACGAAACAGCCGAATGCCTCGAATGCCACACCACCGGCTACGGCGCTTCCGCCGAGGTTCGTGGGGCGAAACTGACAATCGAGGAAGGGATCAGCTGCGAGGCGTGTCATGGTCCCGGCAGCGGTTACTACAAGAAGAAAACGATGACCGGTCTTTCCGACGGCTCGATCGAGCCCGCTTCCGTGGGGCTTACCCTTCCCGACGAGAAGACGTGTGTCGGCTGCCATAACGAGAAATCGCCGTCGTACAAGAAGTTCGATTACAAGACGTTCTGGGAGAAGATCAAGCACTCGAAACCGGAAGCGAAGTAATCGGGAGGATGTTTCTTCTGAAATCGGTACCCCGGCCCAATACGGAAAGAGTCGGGGCGTTCCTTGGAGGGGCGCTCTGACTTTTTTCGTGCCTTGCGGCGTGATCATCCGATTCCGCGGGCGGCCGGGGCGACGATCCGGGTGAAAGAGCAAAGGAGTCCCAGGTTGAGCTCCAGTGAATCCGCTACAGGCAAGCTGAAAGCGAGACGTCGTTTTCTGAATGCGCTGCTTGGCGCAAGTACCGCCGCATGGCTCGTCTCCGTCTTCTATCCGATCACAAAATACCTCATCCCGCCGGAATCGGCCGAATCGAACGTCTCTTCCGTCAAGGTGGGAAAGAAATCGGATTTCAAAAGGGACAGCGGGACGATCTTCAAGTTCGGCAGAAAGCCGGGCATCCTGTTGCACACGAGCGAGGGAGACTTCCGCGCCTTTTATGCCACCTGCACGCACCTACAATGCACGGTGCAGTACAGGCAGGATTTCGGCATGATCTGGTGCGCATGCCATAACGGCAAGTACGATCTGAACGGTGTCAATGTATCGGGACCGCCGCCCCGGCCGCTGGAGCCGCTCCAGGTGACGATCAAGGGCGACGAGATCTTCGTTTCGGTTCAGGCCTGACGGGCGATTCACTCACGGGATGGGCATGAAAGAGAAACTGTATCATTGGATCGATGAACGATTCCAGATCGGCAACCTGGTCCGGTTCATGCAGCACAAGCGTGTACCGATGCACGGGAAGAGCATCTTCTATTACTTCGGCGGCATCGCGATGTTCTTCTTCACGATCCAGGTGATCTCGGGAATCCTCCTTCTCCTCTATTACAAGCCGGGCGAGGCGACCGCGTACGAGTCGGTTCAGTTCATCACGTCGGAGGTCGAGTTCGGCTGGCTCGTCCGTTCGATTCACGCGTGGTCGGCGAACCTGATGATCCTGGCCGCGTTCATTCATATGTTCACCGTGTTCTTCGAGCGGGCGTTCCGCATGCCGCGCGAACTGACGTGGATCACCGGCGGGATTCTGCTGATGCTCGGCATGGGGTTCGGGTTCAGCGGTTATCTCCTCCCGTGGAACGAACTCGCCTATTTCGCCACCAAGGTGGGCACCGACATCATGGGCGCCATCCCGTTGATTGGGCCGTTCGCCCTAAAGCTTCTCCGGGGAGGGGAAGACGTGACCGGCGCGACGCTCTCGAGATTCTTCGCGGTCCACGTCGCCGTGATGCCCGCTCTCTTCACGCTCATCCTGTCGATCCATCTCCTGTTCGTGCAACGCCAGGGGATGAGCGAGCCGGACGAATGGAAGGAGATCAAGGAGGGCGACCGGCGATACATGCCGTTCTTCCCCCACTTCATGCTCCGCGACGTGCTCCTGTGGACCGTCGCGCTGAACGTACTCGCCCTCCTCGCCATCCTCTGGCCGAGCGAGCTGGGGCTCAAGGCCGACCCGTTCGCGTCGGCCCCCGCGGGCATACGGCCGGAATGGTATTTCCTGTTCATGTTCCAGACGCTGAAGCTGATCCCTCCCCACGTGCTCTTCATGGAAGGGGAGATTCTCGGTATCGTCGGGTTCGGAGTCGGCGCCGCGGCGTGGGTGCTGCTCCCCCTCTGGATCGGGTCGAAAGTAAAATCCACCACCACCGGCATCATCGGCACGCTGGTTGTTCTGTACATCGTGGGCATGACCGTGTGGGGTTACATCGCCTCCTGACGGAGGAGAGTTGGAGAGAATCGGTCTGATGATGAAGAAAACGCTTGGGCCGGGAAACGTGTCGTGGAAGTGGATCCTCCTCGCCGCGGGCATGCTTTTCGCGGCGTTCCCCGCGCCGGCCGGCGCCGGAGAAGAGGAGGGCGGGGGAGGCACGTGCTACGCCTGTCACCTCGAGAACGCGGAGGACGCCGATTCGCCGGCATCGAGCTTCGCCGACGACATCCACTACCGGCGGAGGCTCGGCTGCTCCGGCTGCCACGGCGGCGACAGCACGTCCGATGATCCCGACGAAGCGATGAGCGAGGAGGCGGGCTTCATCGGCGCGCCCGACCGGGAGGACATTCCGGCGCTCTGCGGGAAGTGCCATTCGAACCTCGAATATATGCGCGGTTTCAACCCTTCCGCCCGGACCGACCAGATGGAGGAGTACTTCACCAGCGTGCACGGAAAACGACTCGTCTCCGGCGACACGAATGTCGCCACGTGCGCCGACTGTCACGATGTTCACAAGATCCGGCCGGTGGACGAGCCGAAGTCATCGGTCTACCCGCTGAATATCCCTTCCACGTGCGGGAAATGCCACCGGAATGAGACGCTCATGAGCAGCTACGGGATCCCCTCCGACCAGGTGAAACACTACACCCAATCGGTACACGGCAAGGCGCTTCTCGAAAAACACGACCTGTCCGCGCCGACCTGCAACGACTGCCACGGCAATCACGGCGCCACCCCGCCCGGCGTAGAGTCGGTGGCGTACGTGTGCGGCATGTGCCACGCCACGGAGAACGAACTCTTCCAGAGCGGACCGAAGGGGAAGATCTTCCGGGACCGGAAAATGCCCGGTTGCGTATCGTGCCACACCCATCATGAAATCAGCCATCCCACGGAAAAGATGATCTCCTTTGACGAGAACGATACGGAAGGCCTCTGCCTGAAGTGTCACAGTCCGAACGACGAGAAACCGCGGAAAACGGCGATCGCCATGCGGGCGTTGCTCGACACGCTCACTGCAACCTATGCCGCGGCGGAAGCGAAGGTGCTCGACGCGGAGCAGAGGGGGATGGAGGTATCGGGTGCCCACTACATGCTGAAAGACGCGACACAGAAGATTTTCCAGTCGAGGACCTATCTGCATACGTTCAATGCGGACGAGATGAAGCCCCATGCGTTGGAGGGAACCGAGATCTCGAAGAAAGTGCTCGCCCTGGGGGAAAAGGCGATCCACGACTACTACTACAGGAGGCGGGGATTCGCCATATCGACGCTGATTCTCTCGCTTCTCGCGGTGACTCTCTACTTGAAGATCCGAAGTCTCGACTGATGAAAACGAACGATCACGCGGACCGGGATACCCTCGAGGCCATTACTCCCGGTCCGTGTGTTCCGGCCTGATTTCGCCCGCCTTCTCGGGATACTTCCCCCGCTTTCCCTCGTAGAACGCGCGGATCGTCTCGAAATCCGCATCGATGTCCCCCGACGGCTCGAAGCACGGACCGAATTCGACCCTCCTGCGGGGATAGTCGACGGACCCGAGAAGGATCGGCACTCCGGCGCGCTGCGCGATCCGGTAGAACCCGCTTTTCCAGTGGGTCGATTTCCCGCGGGTCGCCTCGGGAGTGATAATGAGCGCCAGGCGGTCGCGCCTGGCGAACTCTTCCGCCACTTGTTCGACGAGCCCCTGCGAGCGGGTCCTATCGATCGGAATCCCTCCGAGGGACCGGAAAATCGGGCCGAAGACTCCCCGAAAGAGGGTGTGCTTTCCCACCCACGACGCCTTCATCCCCAGTTTCCCGGTGAAGGCGATCATGACCAGGAAATCCCAATTCGACGTGTGGGGCGCTCCGACGACGACGTACTTCGGCGCGTCCGGCAGGGCGCCCCGATGATCCCACCGGAAAAGTTTCAGCATGGCGCTCCAGAAGAGGACCCGCACTTTCAGAACTTTACCTTCGGTGCCGTGGATGCCGCTTCGGGCGCCTCGAAGAGCTTACCCTTTTCAAAATCGAAGAATCCGGCGATCACGTTCGTCGGGAACGACCGGAGTTTCGTGTTGTACATCACCACCGAGTCGTTGTAGCGCTTCCTCTCGGTGGCGATCCTGTTCTCCGTGCCGGCCAGTTCGTCTTGGAGGCGGATGAAGTTCTGGTTCGCCTTCAAATCGGGGTAACGCTCCACCACGAGGAGAAGCCGCGAGAGGGCGCCGGAAAGCTGGTTGTTGGCCGCCATCTTCTCAGGCAGCGTGCCGGCGCCACCCACCCGGGAACGCGCCTCGGTTACTTCGGTGAGCACTTCCTTCTCGTGGGTCGCGTACCCTTTTACGGTTTCCACGAGATTCGGGATGAGATCGTATCTCCGCTGAAGCTGGTTCTCCACCTGCGCCCATTTCCCCTTCACATCTTCGTCAAGGGCGACGAGCTGGTTATACGTCCCCTTCACCGTGGAATAGATCCCGATGAGGGCGACAAGCAGCACGCCGAGGACGACGAGAAGAACGACTTTCGCACTCCCCTTGCTCATGTGCGAACCTCCCTGTTCGGTGTATCGAAATCATCGAGAATCAAAACGAGTTTCCGAACCTCCTCGAGGTACGAATCGAACAACGCGAGCATATCGCCGGCACGGCGTTTTCCGCCGAGTCGAATCTCCTCGAGGTCTTCAAAGAGTGCATACTTCAGATCAAAACGATCACACACGCGGCGCATCGTCTCCATGGGCGATCCGCCGCTCTCCCCCCGGTCGAGCCAGAGGAGTCCCCGGAAGAGAGCATGAAAGGCGGGAAGACTCTCCCTCGCAAGGGCGTGGAGCGAGTGCGAATTCCCGCCGCTTTCGAGGTACCCCCGTCTGAGACGGAGAAGCCAGCCGCGCGCGTTCCGCTCCGCCTGGAGACGGACGGCGTCGCGGTCGATCACCAGGTTCTCGAGGGGGTCGCTTCCATGCACCGTCGAGTGGGCGACTTTCATATCGAGAAACTCGATCGGGTAGGCGTCGAGGGCCCCGGCGATGTAGCGCTCCGTCAGGAAGAGGGGGATGTCCACGCCGTCGCGCCTCCATCGGCGGACCGCGTCGAAGGCGTCCTCGAGGTCGAGAATCCCCTTCGCATCGAGAACGATCAGGATGTTGATGTCCGATCGGCCCGGACGATACTCCCCCCTCGCGGCGCTTCCGTAGAGGGTGACCGAAACGAGCCGGTCGCCGTAGATCTTCACGCTGTCGGAAACCACGTCCCCCACGATGTCATCGAGAGAGCGTCCCTTTCGCTTCATTCGAGATAGCCCCTTTCCGTCCGACCGGCCGCGCCGCTCAGAACCCTCTGCTCGCACCGCCCCCCCCGCTCATGCCCCCCCCGAAACCGGAAAATCCTCCCCCGCCTCCCCCACCGAACGAGCCGAAACCACCGCCGAACGAGCCGAATCCGCCCCCTCCCATCGACGTGCGCCGGCCCATCATCATGGGAAGGAATATCCACGGAAACATGCGGGATCGGCTCATGAGAATCAGGAAGATGATCAGCGGGAGAATCGAACCACGACCACCCCTCGAGCGGCGGGCCGGCCGGGGGGCGTCGATCCGCCCCTCGAGGGTGACCCCCGCATCGGCGTCGATCACGTCGATGAGCCCCGCCACACCGCCGATCACTCCCGAATCCCAGTCGTCCCGGCGAAGATGGGGGATGACGTATTCATCGAGAATCGCCCCAACTTTCCCGTCCGGGAGGATTCCCTCGAGACCGTATCCCGTCTCGATCCGGACACGCCTTTCCTTCACCGCGACGAGAAGGAGCACACCCCGGTCCTCGCCCTTCTTGCCGATTCCCCACCTTTCATAAAGGGTGGTGGCGTACTCCTCCACCGGAACGCCTTCGAGAGAGGGTACGACAGCCACCGCCACGGTGACGCCGCTCTTATCGAGGAGTTCTTGCGAGAGCGTTTCGAGGCCGCGCATCGTTCGCGCCGAGAGAACGCCGGCAAAATCGTTCACCAGGGCGCGCCGGTCGGGATAATTCTGCGCGTGCGCGCCCGGCGGCGCGGCGAGGAGCAGGGCGAGCAAGAGGACCCCGCGCACCCGCATCGTATTTCGTTTCCCGGTTCTCCGTTCCATGACAGTTTCCTTTTTACCAGAATACCGGCCGGGAACACAGAGCATTCGGACGGGGAGGCCGAACACCCACCCGGCAGCCTACCTTGACCCTCCCGGTCGCCCGTGGCAGAATCACCCGACACCACCCATCCCGGAGGAAAGGATGCCCCAAAAAGATATCGACTCGCTCCTCAGCGAGGACCGCCGATTCCCTCCCCCCGCTTCCTTCCGCTCCGGCGCGAGAATCGGTTCGATGGAAGAGTACGAGAAGATGTACCGCGATTCGGTGGAGAATCGCGAAGAATTCTGGGCGGCTGTAGCCGACAAGCTCCACTGGTTCCGCAAATGGGACGAAGTGCTCCGGTGGGAGGCTCCGAAAGCGGAGTGGTTCGTCGGGGGAAAGACGAACCTTTCGTACAACTGCCTCGACGTCCATTTGAAGACGTGGCGCAGGAACAAGGCGGCGATCATCTGGGAGGGAGAGCCGGGGGAAACGAGGATCCTCACCTACCAGGCGCTCCACCGCGAGGTGTGCCATTTCGCCAACGTACTGAAACGGCTCGGCGTGAAACAGGGCGAACCGGTGATCCTCTACATGCCGATGGTGCCCGAACTGGCGATCGCCATGCTCGCCTGCGCCCGGATCGGAGCGCCCCACTCGATCATCTTCGGCGGTTTCAGCGCCGCGTCGATTCGCGACCGCGTGAACGACGCGAAGGCGCGCGTCGTGATCACCGCCGACGGCGGCTGGAGACGAGGTGAGGTGGTGCCTCTCAAGGAAACGGTCGACAAGGCGGTCGATGAGTGCCCTACCATCGAACAGGTGGTGGTGCTTCGACGCACCGGGCGGGAGATCGCCTTCCATCCGGAGCGGGATCACTGGTGGCACGAGATCATCGAGGCGGTGGACGCCGATTGTCCCGCCGAACCGCTCGACGCGGAACATCCCCTCTACATTCTTTACACGAGCGGTTCCACCGGGAAACCGAAAGGCGTGCTCCACACCACGGGCGGCTACATGGTCGGCACGTACGCCACCTCACGGTGGGTGTTCGACCTGAAGGAGGAGGACACGTACTGGTGCACCGCCGACATCGGCTGGGTCACCGGCCACAGCTACGTGGTCTACGGCATCCTCGCGAACGGCGCGACCACGGTGATGTACGAAGGCGCCCCGAATTGGCCCGAAGCGGACCGTTTCTGGTCGATCGTCGAGAAGCACGGAGTCACGATCTTCTACACCGCCCCCACGGCGATCCGGGCGTTCATCAAGTGGGGCGAACAGTGGCCCGACCGGCATGATCTCTCGTCGCTCCGCCTCCTCGGCACAGTGGGCGAGCCGATCAACCCGGAAGCGTGGATCTGGTACCACACGGTGATCGGGAAGAAGCGCTGCCCCATCGTCGACACCTGGTGGCAGACCGAGACGGGTACGATCATGATCTCACCCCTTCCCGGCGCGACAAGCACACGGCCCGGATCGGCGACACTTCCCCTTCCCGGTGTGGTGCCCGAAATCGTCGATCATGACGGCAGGCCGGTGGAGAAGGGCAAGGGGGGATTCCTCGTGATCCGCGAACCGTGGCCCGCCATGCTCCGCACGATCTACGGCGACGACGAGCGCTACAAGACGCAGTACTGGAGCACCGTGAAGGATGCCTACTTCACGGGAGACGGGGCGCGCCGCGACGATGACGACTTCTACTGGCTCATGGGACGGGTGGACGACGTGATCAACATCGCCGGCCACCGACTCGGCACGATGGAGGTGGAAAGCGCCCTGGTGAGCCACCCGAAGGTGGCGGAGGCCGCCGTCGTGGGAAAACCGGACGAGATCCGCGGGGAGGTCATCGCCGCCTTCGTCACCGTCGAATCGGGCGTCGAAACGGGCGCGGACCTCGAGAAAGAGCTGAAAGATCACGTGGTGGAGGAGATCGGCGCCATCGCCCGCCCATCCGACCTCCGCTTCACCGACGCCCTCCCGAAAACGAGGAGCGGCAAGATCATGCGCCGCCTTCTCCGCGACATCGCCGCCGGAAGGGAGAGTGCCGGCGACACGACAACTCTCGAAGATGAGAGCATTCTGAAGCGATTGAGAGAAAAGAAGCCGTAAAGTCCCATCCATCCGCCGCCGATATCTCTACCAGAACGCGTGCGACATAGTGAAAATTTCGCACTCCCTGTTGAACGGGAAGCGCCGGATTGCTAAGATGGTCCGGCTTCCTGTCCGAATCAGCACCACCGTCCACTCCACCCGGGGGGAGCCGTGTTCCCGCGCCGCGCATTTCTTCGTGCGCTTCCGCTTCTCGGAGGGCTTCTCGCCCTCCCCGCCCCGATGTCCGCCAAGCCGGCGCGGCACGACCCGGCGGAAGCGACACCCCCGGTCTCCACCGCCGCCGAGCCGTTTCATCGTCCGACCGGAGCAATCCCCGGCGAACCGATCCATCTCGTAGAAAAACGAACCGTGCCGCCGGTCCGAAGAGAAGGTCCGGTGCGTCTCGCCGGGGGAGCGGTGATCGAACCGACGTCCGCCCCGCGGTGGAACGGCGACGGGGAAAGCACGGGCCGATGGTTCGTCGTGCGTTTCGAAGGCCCGGTGCGCGACTCGTGGCGCCGCGCCCTGGCGAAGGAGGGCTTCGAGGCGGCGTTCTACCTCCCTCCCGACGCACTCGTGATCCGCGCGGCGAAGGGCCGGGCGGGCGAACTCGCGACGATGCCGGGTGTTTCATGGATCGTTCCATACGATTCTCGACTGCGCACCGCCCCAAGCTTCGCCGAATCGCTAAGAACGAAGACCCACCCGGGCGGGGAGCGCGGTCCCCTCGAAGTGGTGGCGCTCCTCTTTCCAGGCGCCGACGCCGCGGAGGCGGCCCGCGAGATCGAAAAGGCGGGCGGGACGATCGGTCGCCGCGGCGAAAGCCTGTTCGAGGTGTCGATCCCGCCGGGCGCCGCCGCCGATCTCGCCGCCGTCGACGAGATCCGCTGGATCGAACCGAAGCGCCCGGTGCGGTTCTTCAACCGCGACTGCCAGTGGGTCGTCCAAAGCGACACGAGCAATTCCCGCCCGCTCTGGAACGAGGGACTCACCGGTGCGGGCGTCCTCCTATCCCTTTGCGACAGTGGCATACGAACGACGCACGATATGTTCCGCGACGATCTCTACCCGGTGACCGGATACGGGGACTTCCCCCTCCACCGAAAACTGATCGCTTACTGGAAGGCCGATTCGACGGCGTCGATCCTCTTCGGAGACGATTCCGGTGCTGCGTGGCACGGGACCCACACGTCGTGCACCGCCGCCGGAAATGACGCGCCGGGCGGATCGAGCGCCGACGACGGGATCGCTCCCGACGCGAAGATCCTCTTCGTCGACGCGGGAGGAAGTACCGACGAAGTCTTCCTCCCCCCCGACCTGGGCGACCTCTTCCGGGCGGTGTACGACGGGAACAGCGCCGGCGCGCCGCGGATCCTATCGAATTCGTGGGGCGCCCTTCAGGGGGGCGTCTATGACTATCGCTGCGAGCAGGTCGACCGGTTCGTCTGGGAACACGACGACTTCCTCGTGCTCTTTTCGAATGGAAACGGCTCGTCGCCGAATACGGTCGGTTCGCCCGCCGTCTCGAAGAACGTGATCAGCGTAGGGGGTACGGAGAACGGTTCATCGGCGGGACAGATCTACGGATACACGAGCCGCGGTCCCACCGACGACGGACGTCTCAAGCCGACGCTCTGCGCCCCGGCGAGGCTCGCCTCCGCGTCGGGCGCGGGTGACGGCCTCTACCAAACCCTTGAGGGAACGAGCATGGCGACCCCCGCCGTCGCGGGGGCCGCCGCGCTTATCCGGCAGTATTTCATCGAAGGGTGGTACCCGACCGGCATCGCCGGGGCCTCCCCACCACTCACCCCTTCGGCGGCGCTCCTGAAGGCGGTTCTCGTGGCGAGCGGAGAAGACGACGTGAGCGGCTACACGATTCCCTCGAACGATATCGGCTGGGGCCGAATCCGCGTCCGCGACGCCCTCTACTTTCCGGGCGACACGCGACGGCTCGCCGTGGTGGATCAATCACCCGGAATCATGACGGGTGAACAATTTCTATATCAGGTGAACGTGGTCTCCACCGCCGAGCCCCTCGAAATCGCCCTCGTTTGGAACGACTACCCCTCGTCGCCCGCCGCCGCGGTGAACCTGGTGAACGATCTGAATCTCACGGTGAGCGACGGCGTCACGTCGTATCGGGGCAACGTCTTCTCGGGAGGCGTCTCCATCGCAGGGGGATCGGTCGATTCGCTGAACGTGGAAGAGGAGGTGCTCGTCCCCTCGCCGGGTGCCGGGACGTGGACGATCACCGTCGAGGGATTCGCCGTACCCTTCGGCCCTCAACCTTTCGCCCTCGTGGTGACGGGCGCCCTCGACGGCAGTGCCGGCTCGATCGCCCTCGACAAAGGATCGTACGGCGGCGCGGACACGGTGCGGGTATCGGTGGAGGACGGGAACGAGACGACACCGCCGTCGGTGACCGTGCGAAGCGACACGGAGCCGGCCGGCGAGACGATCGTTCTCCAGGGGAGCGGCGGCGTCTTTTCGGGAACGATCGCAACCTCGACGTCGTATCCCATGCCGGGCGACGGCGTGCTTGCCGTCAGCCAGGGCGACTCGATCCGCGTGGCATACAACGACGCGTCGCCCGCGGCCACGGCGAGTGCATCGGCAACGGTTCGCCTCGACGGGCCGCAGCTCACCTCCCCGTCCGCCATCGACCTGTCCGACATCGAAGCGACGGTACGGTGGACCAGCACAGCGGCGGCCGACAGCCGCGTGATCTACGGACTCGATCCGGCGGGCCTTTCCGATACCGCGTGGACGACCGAGCTGGTCACGTCCCACACCGTCGCTCTTCACGGACTGGTTGCGGACACCACCTATTACTACCGAATCGAGTCGACCGATATCGGCGGCAACCGGACGACCGACGACGGCGGCGCCTTCCCCTACAGGCTGACCACCACCCCCCGGTCGGATGTGCTCCTTGTCATCGGCGATCCGACGTTCGAGAGAACCGACCATTACGAAAACGCCTTCGCGAGGAACGGCTGGTCCGCCACGGTCATCACCGGGACCGTGCCGGCCGTGGGGGATCGGAAGAAAGGGCTTCGAAGCTATCCTCTCGTCATCTGGCAGGCGGGATGGGAACAGTACCCTCCTTTCTCCCAAGCGGCACGCGACACGGTGACTCGCTATCTCGACGGAGGCGGACGGCTGATGGTCGTCTCCCATGACGCCGCCTGGGCGCTCGGCGATGCCGCCTCGCCGTACTACACCGCCCAAACCGCCTCGTGGCTCGAGAGCGCCCTCAAAATCGAGTTCGGCGCCGATCCGAGCTACTGGAACATCGCTTTCGGCGCGAGCGGCGACCCGATCAGCGGCGCCTACACCTTAGGCGTCTCGTACACCCCCTTCCGATCGGGCGGCGCGGGCGACGAGGTGACGAGCGCCCCCGCCTTCACCGGCACGGTGAACACGGTCTGGAAAAGCGCCCCGTCCTACGCCACCGTGGGAACGCGCTGGACCGACGCGGGCGCCGACGGAAATCCGGACAGCGCCGTCTGGGGTGGAACTCCTTCGAAAGGGGTGACCTGCAACTTCGAGTGGGCGCAGCTCAGCGCGGCGACGAGCGACGATCCGACCCGCGCGACGATCCTCGATAAAACCCTCATCTGGCTCGCCGGACGGGATCATCCCGGCGTGACACTCCAGACGATGACCGGCGGCGAGACGATCACCGCCGCACCGGTAAGCATCGACTGGGCCGAAGCTATGCCGGGCGGCGCGGGCGACCGGCGGATCGAGTGGAGCGGTGACGGCGGATCATCGTGGAACGTGATCACCACGGCGGCGGGCGCGCCCCCTTACAGCTGGGATCTCGCGGGTGTGTCGAACGGCACGAGGGTGAGAGTGCGTGTCATCGTGGCGGACGGGGGAAATCCGCCGCTTCATGGCACCGACGCGTCGACGTCCGACATCACCGTCGCTCTCACGGGAAACGACGCCCGGGGCCCGCGGGTGATCGCGGGGAGTCCGGCGGTGTCGCCGAACCCGGTGGATGTCCCGGGAAACGTGGTGCTCACCGCCACGGTGACCGATTCGCTCAGGGGGAGCGGCCCGGTGACCGGCGCCGAGTGGTCCGCCGGCACGGCGGCGGCACCGGCCGGGACGGGAACGCCGCTGCACGGCGCATGGGGAGGCGTCACCGTCACAGTGAGGGACACCCTCGATGCGACGCTCCTCACGCCTCCGTCGGATACGATCTGGATTCGCGCGGTCGACGGCGACGGCAACTGGGGGGAAGCCTACGCGCTGGCCGTCACGCTTCGTGGAGACTTCACCGCCGTTCCCTTCGCGCCGATCCCCATCGCCTTCCGTCTCTACGGAAACTCTCCCAACCCGTTCAACCCGGTGACCACGATCCGCTACGACCTGCCGCGCGAGGCGAGAATCGACATGCGGATCTACTCCCCCTCCGGCAGGCTCGTGCGACGTCTCGTTTCGACCAACGAACGCCCGGGCACCCATGTCCGCACGTGGGACGGCAGGAACGACGCCGGTCGCGACGTATCGAGCGGCGTTTACCTTCTCAGGCTCGAGGCGGGAACCGATCGGGCCGTGCAAAAGATGATGCTCATCAGATAGGATGAAGTATAAAATGAAACAGCGAACGCCGTTTGGATCGTTTCCGGTCGCCGCCTCGGTCGCGACATTCCTCCTCGCCGCCTGCGTCCTTCCCGCCTCGGCCGAGATGGGTGCGGCGGAAATAACCATCGACATCGCCCTGCCGTCGGCGAGCACGCACACTTCGCCCGACGGCGTGCTCGCCGTTCGCATCTTCACGCCGGCCGCGCCCGCCCAGGCACGCTACGCCGCCGGCGCCCCGGTGGTGATCCGCGTGCCCGGGGGCACCACTTCCGGCTCTCTCGATCCTCAACTCATCGGCGCGGCCGACATGATCCGCATCGTCTTCCTCTTCCCCGGAGGAATCGATCTCTCGGAAGGCCGGAGCAGCGACGGAACGTACGATTACAGGGGAATCGACTGCATCACCGCCCTTCGGGATGTCGCGCTCTACGCCGCGGGGACGCTCACCGACAGCTCCGGCTCGACCATCGACGATGTCGTTCCGGTCACCGTGCTGCACGACAATATCGGCTTTTTCGGCAGCTCGAATGGAGGCAATATCTGCGTGGTCGCCGCCGACCTGCACGGAACCGATCTCGACGGTTATCTCCGCTACATCGTGCAGTGGGAGTCGCCGGTGAGCAGCCAGATGGCGGTGGTCGACCTCGGTCCCTTTCCCACACTCTGCCCGTCGGCCGAGCATCTCAACGTGGCAAGCGAGAATCCGTGGTACGATCCGGCCGGCTACACGCCGCTCAACGTCTCCGTCGACTACGGTGCCGTCGCCGGGGACACGACGGTTTTCGCACCCCAAGTCTTTCTCGACGGCAACGGCGATGGAATCTACACCACGGCGCCCGTCGATTCCTATCCGGGATGCCGCACGCCCGACCTGGACGGCGACGGCGCCCTCGGCCCGGCCGAGGACATCCCCCTCTCCGCCTTCGACGACGGCGTTCTCTCGTACTACTCCCGGGACGCGACGAGGGCGATGCCCGACAGCGCGATCTTCGCTTCTTGGCCGTCGACGATCGCAGACGTCCCTGCGACCGACAGCTGGTGGAACCTGCGAGAAGCGGTGCGCCATTACGCAGGCGCCGTATCCTCCATCCCGGGCATCAAGGGGATGGTTCTCGCGAGCGTGGAAGATCACGTCCAGATCGCGTCGGACAAGCCGCACATCCGCCAGGCGTTCGATGGGTGGTTCGATGCGGCCGGGTGGGTGAAGATCAATCCGGGCCGGAGCTACGTCGTGGCGGAGAACCCCGCCCTCGCCTCGCGCACCGACCTGCCGGACAACACGGAGAACACGCCGCCCGCCGACTGGGGCGACGCCACGAGCTACGCCTATCCCGACAGCTTCGACGCCCCCGAAAACGCCGGCGCCCACACCCACCTGTGGGACGGAACCGACGACGACGGACGGGCGGCGGCGGCTGGCGTCTACCTCCTCCAGGTGAGTGCGGATGGCCGCCGAGCGACGCGCAAGATGATGCTGGTAAGATAGGAACGGCCTGTTCTTCTCCCTACTCCTCTTCCAGGAACGGGTAGCGATAATCGGTTGGCGGGCAGAACGTCTCCTTGATCGTCCGCGGGCTCGTCCAGCGGATCATGTTGAGCATGCTCCCCGCCTTGTCGTTGGTGCCCGAGGCGCGGCTGCCGCCGAAAGGCTGCTGGTTCACCACCGCGCCGGTCGGCTTATCATTGATGTAGAAGTTTCCCGCCGCGTCGCGCAGGGCGCGCGTCATATCGACGATCGCCCGGCGGTCCTGCGCGAAGATCGCGCCCGTAAGGGCGTAAGGGGATCCTGTGTTGCACAGCTCGAGCGCCTTGTCGAGGCTCGAATCGTTATATACATACACCGTTAGAACCGGGCCGAAGATCTCCTCGCGCATGGTGCGGAAGCCGGGTCTCCTCGCACGGATCACCGTCGGCTCGATGAAGTATCCCTTTTTCCCGTGACATCCCCCCCCGGCGAGAATCGTCGCGTCGCCGCTCCGCTTCGCGTGGGAGATGTATTTCCGGATGCTGTCGAAAGCGCCCCTGTCGATCACGGCGTTCATGAAATTGGAGAAGTCGGTCACATCGCCCATGCGAATTGTCTCGATCTCTCCGAGGAGCTTTTTCTTGAACCTCGGCCAGAGGCTTTTCGGGATGAACGCACGGGAAGCGGCCGAGCATTTCTGTCCCTGATACTCGAACGCCCCGCGCACGGCGGCGGTGACGAGAGCGTCGAGGTCGGCCGAGGGGTGGGCGAAGATGAAATCCTTCCCCCCCGTTTCGCCGACGATCCGGGGGTAACATCCGTAGCTGCCGATGTTCGACCCCACGTCGCGCCACATTCCCTGGAAGACGGCGGTGCTCCCGGTGAAGTGGATTCCCGCCAGGTCGCGGTGGTGGATCACCGGGTCGCCCACCTGCCCGCCCGGACCGGGAACCATGTTGATCACGCCCGGCGGAAGACCGGCGCGCTTGAAAAGCTGCATGAGGTAGTACGCCGAGTAGACGGCGCTGCTCGCCGGCTTCCAGATCACCGTGTTCCCCATCATCGCCGGGGCGGTCGGGAGGTTTCCGGCGATCGACGTGAAGTTGAACGGCGTCACGGCGAAAACGAAACCGTCGAGGGGCCGTGCTTCGATCATGTTCCACATGCCGTTCGCCGACCGGGGCTGAGCCTCGAGAATCTGCTTCATAAAGTAAACATTGTAACGGAAAAAATCGATCAGCTCGCACGCCGCGTCGATCTCCGCCTGGAACGCATTTTTGCTCTGTCCGAGCATGGTCGCCGCGTTGATCGTCCGGCGATACTCGCCTGCCAGAAGGTCCGCCGCCTTGAGGAAGACCGCCGCCCTCGCCTCCCACGGCATGCAAGACCATTCGGCCTTCGCCTTCCCGGCGGCTGCGACGGCGAGTTCCACTTCCTTCTTCCCCGCCTTGTGGTACGTGCCGAGCACGTGGTCGTGATCGTGGGGCATCACGCACTTCGCCAGCTTACCGGTGCGAACCGATCGCCCGCCGATGATGCACGGAATGTCGATCTTCTTCTTCGACAGGCGCGCCAGTTCGACCTTGAGAGCCGCTTTCTCCGCCGATCCGGGAGCGTAGCTGAGAACCGGTTCGTTTTTCGGCATTTCGATTTTCGGTATTCCCTGAATCATCAATCGCCTCCGACTGGATGGGATCGTCTGAAAGCCGCGGACTGCGTCGACGCGGACGGAACGAATCGATATCCGGGAAGTGGACGCTAGCAGAAGATCGACGGTTCCGTCAACCGGACGGCGGCACGGGAAGGGAACGGCCGCTCTTCTCCACTCGACGAAGACAGGCGCGGATCGGATCCGCCGGCGAATGGAGGATCGGAAAGAACGGCGGGCCGCGGGGGTCTATTCCATCGAGCCGCAACCGCTCGGATACAGCCCTCCGTTCTCATCGGCCGCCGGATCCTGGGGGCCGAGTTCGAGGACCTGAAGTCCCTCGAGCGGAATGTGGCTCAACGACGGATAGTCTTCGTCGGGAAGGAGTCCTTCGAACGGGTTCCCCCGGACACTCGCCGGGTTGACCGCCTCGATGGAGACGCCGAATGAGCCATCATCCACGAGAAACATGCCGTACAGCTGGAGAGCCGTTGCGATCGTCCGCTCCGCGCCGGAAAGATCGAGAGAATCGAGATCGATCGCCGGGTCGAGGCGGAGTCGCGCCCCCTCGGGCAGGGCGTGCGGATTCGTCGAAACGCCGTCGCTCTCCGTCGCGGGGGCGACCGGTCCCCCCGCCTTCGCGTGGGGGTAGCTGAAGATGAGCGCGTGGGTGATGACCCCCTTCTCCAGCTCATCCGGCCAGATCAGCCCCGCGAGCGTCGTGAAGCCCGAGCCTCGGGCGGAAAGTCCCCCCTCGTATATCCCATCGCCGTCCATGGAGATCGAGTTGGCGAAGCTCGCGACCCACCGCCCGTTTTCCTTTCGTGCTTGAAAGAAATCGAACTCGCAACGGGATGCCGGGTCGAGGATGACCATCTGGTTGTCCTGGTCCGCATCCGAACCGCACCCGCCGAAGGGGATCGGGTTGTCCGCGCCGTCAGAGTCGATCGTCGGTTCGGCGAACGGGGGAATCGGAACGTCTTTCAGCATTTCCACGCCGGCCCACTCCGGCCCGCAGGTCAGGTAGACGTCGGTCGTCGGGGTCGTGGAGTCCGCGAAGAAGACGGTCGTCGTGTACTGCTTCAGCTCGATGACGAACCCACCCTCCTCGGCGGAGCGGACGACCAAATCGACATAGCCGGCCGAACCGCTGTCGATCTTCGCGTCCCGGGCGATCTTGTGATTGAGAGGGCTGTCGGGCGAATAGAGCCTCAGGCTCTCGAATGCAGGGAGCGCGGAGGGTTTCTCCGCGATGCCCTCGTCCTCGCCCCCCCCTCTTCCCACGTCTCCCCCGCCGGAAAGACATCCCGCGAGACCGGCGCAGAAGAGAAGGGCGACGGTCGCTCGGCCGGTGGAACTCGCCCGGCACAGTCGCATCATCGGCGCCCCCCCTTACGGAAAAAGGCCGCACTTGACGCCGATCGTGCCATATCAGCGCGCCACGACGATCTTCCGGTTCACCGTCTGTCCCGCCGAGTGGAGGCGGAGGAAGTAGATCCCCGACGGTGCCGGGCGGCCCGTCGCGTCGAGTCCGTCCCACGTGGCGGTATGAAACCCGCGGGCGAACTCCCCGTTCGCCAGCGTTCGGACGTGGCGGCCCGCAATGTCGAAGAGGGAGACGTCTGTGACCGCGGGAATGTTTCCGAGGGCGTTCGCCGAGGCGAAACTCACATGGAGTGTCCCGCCGCGGTAGGGACGGGGCCAGGCCGCAAGCGGCGACGGGGCGGGAAGTTTCACACGTCCCAGCTCCAGTTCTCCGCCGAGACCGTCCACCGCCGCGAGGCGATACGCGCTTCCCGGAGAACCGGAAGGATCCACGTAACGGTTCGTCCGGATCAACGACGGCCCGATCGGCTCGCCGCGAGTTTCCGCGACCGCCGTCGGAGAGCTCCGATAGAGCCGGTAACCCGCGATCCCTTCCGGGCCGACCACCGGATCGGTGGACCACTCGAGCCGCGCCCCTCCCCCGGGAAGGGGATCGACCTTGAAGGCGAGGAGCGCCACGCTCTACTGGATCGTGAAGAACGAATCGGAGTGCACTTCCCCAGCCAGCGCCGGATCGGAAGGCGTCACCTTTATCATGGCGAAGCGCGTCGGGGTGTGGGGAACACGAAGCTCCACGCTGTTCTCATCCTCTCCACCCACACCGGAGCGGACCCGGTCGAACGTCATTCCTCCATCGACGGAAAGAGAAAGATCGGCGGGGTCGTCGCCCGCCCATGCGATCGGTTGAAGCGAGCCCACCGGCCACGTCTCTCCGCCCAGGGGGGACGTCAGGCGATAGCGCGAGAAGGCGAACAGAAACGCCCTTCCGCCGTTGTAGGCGCCCGCATCGTTTCGATCCGCGCCGACGATCAGATCCGCGAAGCGGTCGCCATCCACGTTGCCGGCAACCGAGACGGATTTCCCGAAGTTTTCGGATGCCCCCTCGCCCCGCCACATGTAATCGGGAACCGCGTCGGCCGATGGTCCCCCGAAATAGAGATACGCCGCACCGGCGCCCGAAGCGCCCACGCTGCTCCTCTGCACGCCGACGATCACGTCATCGTAGCCGTCACCGTTGACATCCCCACCGCCGGAAACGGCGTTGCCCAGGTTGTCGCCCGTATCCTCGCCCGTGAAAACGAGATCGGCGATCGCGTCGGCCGACGCTCCGCCGTAGAAGACATACGCTCGTCCCGCGTAGCTCCCGGCGACGCTGTTCTTGTAGGCGCCGATGATGACGTCGGCAAAACCGTCACCGTTCACATCGCCGGCTCCCGAAACCGCGTTTCCGAAATAGTTGTTGATCCCCTCCCCGTCGAAGATCAGATCGGCGACGAGATCTTCCGCGGGGCCGCCGTAGAAGACATACGCCCTTCCGGCGAAACTCGCCGCCGAGGAGTTGTAGGAAGCTCCCACGAGGAGGTCATCGTAGCCGTCGCCGTTCACATCACCCGCGCCCGAGACCGCGCTTCCGAAGTAGTTATACGATCCTTCCCCGCTGAAAGTGAGATCCTCGACGGCGTCCGCCGGGGACCCGCCGTAATAGACATGGGCGACGCCGGCATTCACGAAGGCTCCCACAGTCGTTTGTGCACCGACGATGACGTCGTCGTAGCCGTCGCCGTTCACGTCGCCCGCACCCGAAACCGCCGCGCCGAACCGGTCGCCCGCCGCCTCCCCCACGAGCGTGACGTCCACCGTCTCGTCGGCGGCCGGCCCACCGAAGTAGATGTACGCCGCGCCCGCGTCGATTCCCCCCAGATCTCTCCGGGGAACGCCGACGATCACGTCATCATAGCCGTCGCCGTTCACGTCGCCCGCGCCCACACGGATGATCCGAGGTAATCGGAAGCGTACGAGCCGGTCGGCGCGATCAGCGTGCGATAGGTGACGGCGTGTGCCGGCGCGGCGAAAAATGCGGCGCATAAGAGTAATTGAGCTGCCGCGGCGACTCGTACCTGTTTCTTGTAGCCCATGCCAACCTCCGAAGAAGAGTGGTGTCGAGGGGGGGGAAGGCCTCCTCGTGTTCTGCCGATTCTGAAACCGCCGGGCTCATCGCCCGAGCCAAACGATCCGGCGCGCCCCCGTTTTCCCTCCCGCGCGGGCACGTAGATAGTAGACACCCGGTCCGAACCGCGTTTCCGGTTCCCACACACGCACCGTCCGTCCGGGCGGGAACACCTCTCCCGCCACGGGGCGGTCGATCAACCTTCCCGCGATGCTGTAAAGCTCCACATGAACGACGGCGCTCTCCTCCAGGTCGAGGGCGAAGCGGATCTCTCCCGTCGCCGGGTTCGGCCAGGGGGCGGGGAACAGGCGTAGGAGGGATGTCCCTCCGGCGGCGGCCACACCCGTTCCGACGGGAATGTCGGTGGCCAGCGCCCGCACGGTAAGTTGATTGATCACTCCCCTCCAGGTCCAGGTCGTCCCATCCGACGTCGCCGCCACTTCACCCCCCGAGCTGCTCGCCAGGAGTTCACCCTCCCCGGCGATCAGCGTCGACATTCCCACCTGCGAGAGGGTGCTTACGAACGACCAGGTCGCTCCTCCATCGACGCTCGACGCGAGATCTCCCGACCGCGTGAGCACCCAGAGACGATTCAGATACGAGACGATCTCGACGGCTTCCGAGGTCGGCAGCGTCCCGACGAGGTTCCACGTGACCCCGTCATCGATCGATCGGTAGATCGAACCGGTTGCGGTAAGAGCGGTGCAGGTGTTCCCCTCGATGGCGGCACTGACCAAGTCCGATGCAGCGATCACCCCGACGCCGTTCCAAGTCACGCCGGCGTCGGTGGAGGCGTAGACGCCGCCGCTCGCCGTGAGAACCAGGAACAGGCCCGGAGAGGGAACGAACGATACGACATCGGAGACAGGGATCGCTGTGACGGCGCTCCACGTCGCGCCGGCATCGGTCGAGTGGTGGATCGATCCCGATTCGGCAACGAGGATCAGCTCGCTGCTCGTGCCGCCCGCCGCGAGGGCGATCGCGTCATGTGCCGGGACGAGAGAAAAGGCGCTCCACGTCGTGCCGGCATCGATGCTCGCATACAACTCCCCCGTGTCGACGAGCCCGAAGAGGGTTGCCGAAGCGGCAGGGACCGCGAGGGAGCAAAAGAGTGCACACAAAACGGCGCATGCCGCCCCCCGCCGGGCGCGAACGATCACACAGGTACCTCCATGGCGTTAATCAATTAGGCCGTTGATCATTGTACCAGAACACATTGCCGAAGGCAAGAGCTTCTCCCTTTCGCCGGTTGTGCACCCGTACGCATTCCCTTGACCCATTCCCCCCGGGATCGTATCTACTTAGAAGGCAATCGGATCGTACAGGGACGGCACCCCGACAGTCGACGACGGAAAGTGCAGGTGAACATGGCTAAGCGCTCTTCTCCCAACCGGTTCCTGCGGATCTTCGGCTCGATCAAGCTGACGATCGCACTCCTTTTCCTTTTCGCCGTCGCCGCGGGGGGGGCGACCTTCCTGGAAGTCCGCTTCGGCACGGCGGGCGCCCGGGCGCTCGTCTACAACGCCCGCTGGTTCGAGGCACTTCTCGGCCTGCTCATCGTGAACCTTACGGTCATGTTGATCCGCGGCTATCCGTGGCCGTGGTCGAAGACGGGCTACGTGATCACCCACATCTCGTTCATCGTTATTCTCCTCAGCGCGGGGATCACCCGGTTCTTCGGTTACGAAGGAAGGATGTCGATCCGCGAGGGAGCATCGTCCGATTTCATCTATTCGGACAAGGATTACATCCAGCTTCACGTGGACGGCGACAACGCCGCTTTTCCCGTGCGTCTTTTCAAGGCGGGCAGGAATTCGATCCATAAAACGTTGCGGGCGGGGGGAGAGAAGTGGCGCGTTTCGGTGAACGAGTATTTCCCGCATTACGAAGAGAGGATGCAGGAGGGAGCGGGCGGCGTTCCCACCATGGAGTTCGCCCTCTCCGGCCCGTCGGGCACACACCGGTACACTCTCTCCGAGGGTGAATCGATCGAGAGGGAAGATGCTCTTTTCCGTTTCGTCGCGGACGAGCTCGAGACCACGGCGGGCGAAACGAACGGTTCCCCGTACGGCGAGTTGGTGATTTCAGTCCCAGGTGGGAGCGCGCGAATCGCCGTGCCGGCCGAACCCCCGGCGGAGGCGACCGCATCAGACTACACTTTTCGAATCGTCACGTTCTACCCCGACTTCAAGGTGGGCGTCACCCCTTCCACCGACGACCCGATGAACAACCCCGCAGTCCGCGTGGAAGTGACCGCCCCGGACGGCTCGAAGAGCGAGCGCCTCGTCTTCGCCCTCCATCCCGATTTCGACAAGCTCCACGGGGGCGGCGGATCGAAGGATGTTTCCCTCACGTACGAATGGGGAAAGACGATTCTCCTTTCCATGGCGGGCGGCTCCCTCGCCGGTAAGGCCGGATTCCCGGTCGAGATCGGCTCGATGGCCGAAGGGGAAGGGACGATCGTTTCGCCGGGGGAGGTGTTTTCCCTCGGGAAGGGGACGATGGTGCAGTGGGGCAATGTTTCTTTCGTGCCCTCCGCCGTCTGGAGGTCGGCTGTTCTCAAGGGAGGCGCAAGCGACAACGAGGACGCGCCTCCGGCGGCACGGATCTCCGTTCGCGGAGGAGGAGGAAGCGCGGAGACGATCGTAGAGAAATGGAGCGGCGGCAAAGAGCTTGCCGTGGGCGATCGCACCGTGCGAATCTCCTTCGGACCGGTGATGAAGAAACTCCCTTACAGCCTCTATCTCGACGATTTCCTTCTCGTCTCGTACCCGGGCAGCCAGAACCCGGCGAGTTTCGAAAGCCACGTCCGTATCATGGACAAGGAGCACGGCGTCGACGGACGGCCGTACCGGATCTACATGAACCATCCCCTCACCTACAGGGGTTACAAGCATTTCCAGTCGTCTTACGACTCCGACCGGCGGGGCACGATCCTCTCGGTGAATCATGACCCGGGCAAGTGGCCCACCTATTTCGGCTACGCGCTGCTCACCGTCGGCTTTCTTCTCACGCTGAGCCGCGGAGTGCTCTGGAACAGGAAAGGAGACGGGAGAAAGTGATGCACACGAAACCGGCTTTTCCGAAAACCATCGTTTCCGGTCTCCTCGTTCTGGCGGCCCTTATTCTCTCGGCGCCGTTCGACCGGCCGGCCGGCCAGGGGGATGAACACAACCACCCGACGCCGCGGAAGAACTTCCTCTCTCCCGAGGCACGTGCGGCGGTAAGCGCGCTGATGATCCAGGATTTTCAGGGCCGGATGAAGCCGTTCGATACTCTTTCGCGGGAATCGGTGATGAAGATCACCAAGAGATCCCATTTCGACGGGTGGAAGCCTGTCGATCTTTACCTCAGCTGGATAGCGCAGCCGGACTATTGGTTCTCCCGGCCGATCATCGCCGTGCGTCATCCGGGCCTGAAGGATCTGCTCGGTGTCGCACCGGAAACGAAGCATATTTCTCCGAATTCTCTTTACGACGGCAGCGGCCGGTATCGACTCGCCGACTAAGTGGAGAGGGCCCACCGAACTCCGGACAAGGAGAAGACGAAGGTTCAGAAGAAACTGATCTCCCTCGACGAGCGGTTCAACCTCTTCCACATGGCGGTGCGAGGCCTCACGCTCCGTCTCTTCCCCGTGGTGGGCGACGAGAATCACACGTGGCTTTCCGTGTCCGAGGCGGCGCAGAAATCGTCCGCCGACGTGACGGACGAATACAACGGCGCGTACGACACATTTCTGCGCGGCTTGAGGGAGCAGGACAGCGGCGCGATCCTCGAGGGCGCGCGGGCGATCGCGGCAATCCAGCGCGAATATGGCGCCGGAGTTCTTCCTTCGCCGATGGCGCTCCGCGCCGAGATGACGTTGAACGCCCTCCAGCCGTTCACCTGGGCGAGCGTTCCCTATCTCCTCGCTTTCCCCCTTCTCCTGGGGGCGTACGGATGGAGCCTCGGTCGCCTCAAGGGAGGGAAACTCTCATTCCGAAACGGGCTTTATTCCCTCGGTCTTCTCGTCTTTCTCGGGGCGATCGTCCTCCATCTCTACGGCTATGCACTGCGCTGGATCGCATCGGGGAGGGCGCCGCTGAGCAACGGCTACGAGTCGCTCGTCTTCATCGCCCTCATGATCGCGATCGCAGGATTCATCTATGAGCTGAAAGGACGGCGCGGTTCGGTGGCGGGCCTCTCGTCGCTTCTCACGTCGGTGATTCTCGGCGTAGCGATGCTTCCCACCTTCGACCCGGCGATCTCTCCGCTGGTGCCGGTGCTCGCCTCGTACTGGCTCATCATCCATGTGACGGTCATCACCGCGAGTTACGGCTTCCTCGGCCTGGCGGCGGTGATGTCGATGGCGATCCTGATTCTTTACCTCTTTAAGAAAAAGGGGAGACGAACCATCCAGATGGCGATTCTCGACATGAACGCCCTTCATTGGAACGTGCTCGTTCTCGGTCTCGCGTTTCTGAGCATCGGAACGTTCCTCGGAGGCGTATGGGCGAACGAATCGTGGGGCCGCTACTGGGGGTGGGACCCGAAAGAGACATGGGCTCTCGTGACGATCCTCGTATACGCCGCGGTGGCCCACTTCCACTTCCAGAAGACGCTGGACAGTCCGGTCTATATCGCCGCCGGCAGTTTCCTCGCGATCACCTCCGTGGGGATGACCTATTTTGGTGTGAACTATTTCCTCTCGGGACTCCACTCGTACGCGTCTGGAGACGCGCCCGACGTCCCCCGGTGGGTGTTCGGAATGGTGGCCGCCATGCTGATCCTCTCGTGGGCGGCGGTTCGGTCCGACCACGCGAAGAAGTGGTAGAAGCGGCGATTCCGACGATGAGAAGAGAGCGGCTCTTCGTTCGTGCGCAGCCGTTTCGCCGGACGCTCCTTGCGGCTTTCCTCTTCGTGTCGCTCTTTCTTGCGCATCCATCCTACGGCGGAGCGAACGCGTCTCCGCCCGCGCCGGCGCACGGAGACGCCGGCGGTCCGGCGACCGATTCTCCCAGGGGGACGACGAGGCCCCTTCCCCGTAACGCCTCTCCTCTTTCCTACGCCCTTCGCGCCCTCCTCGTTGTGCCGTACGGCGCCACGCGGGCGATCACCTGGCCGGTGGAAGAGGCGGCGCTCCTCAATGAAAAACATCGGATCTCCGAAAGAATCACCTCTTTGATGTTCGGGAACCTGTCGGGTGGAAGAACGACGACCGGTATCTTCTTCGGTTACGAGAGCGGCATCGGCGTCTCCGTCGCCGGGGTGACCACCGACACACCCGATTTCCTCTTCGCGGGAGCGACGCTGAAGATGAAGACGGGATATCTCACATCCCGGGAGAACAGGATTTCCCTCCGTTACCGGACGGCGCCCGGTCGAATCTCATTCGATATGAAAGGTCGTTTCGATCACAGGAAGAACCGGCCGTTCTACGGCATCGGCCCCGACAGCCGGGACAACGATACGTACGCGGACCTGCGAAGAGCGATTCTCGAAGGCACCGTGTCGACTCGACTGTCGAGGTGGTTCCTTGCGGCCGTGACCGGATACGTTCGCGACCTTCGACTCTCCGAGGCCGATGATCGGGACAACGCGGCCGACTTCTTCCCGGCGCTATACGCCACGGCCGAAAAGAGCCGCTACGCCGGTGTCGAGATGACCGTCGCCGCCGACAGCCGGAACCGCGGCGGCTATTCCTCCAGCGGGACACTGGTCCGCCTCACCGGTGGATTCAACAGGGCGACTTCAGGGGGAGACGCCGATTACGGACACTACGCCGCCGAGGCGCAGGTTTTCATCAACCTCTACCGCCACACGAGGATCCTCGCGCTGCGCGCCTTCGCGGAAGGCGTCGAACCCAAGGATTCGGCCCCCCTCCCCTACACCGAGCTGGAGCATGTCGGCGGGAAAAACGGTCTTCGCGGCTTCGGCCGCGACCGGTTCGTCGATCGGAAGATGGCGCTTCTCACCGGAGAGTATCGCTACCGCGCCACGGAGCACATTTTCGGGACTCTCTTCGCCGAGTGGGGGGGCGTCGCCGGGGAATGGGACGAATTCAAGCCGGGCGACCTCTTCCCGTCGTACGGGGCGGGCCTCCTCTTCGGCTCGAAAGGGGACAGGCTGACGGTCACCGCGGCGATAAGCCGTGAAGAGGCGAATTACTATATCGGTGCCGAGAGGATCTTCTCGGGCCGGTCGAGGAGATTCCGATGAAGCGCCGGCGCGCTCTCTGCCGGACGGCGGCGACCTGGTCGGTTCTCTTACTCCCGGCGGCGGCGTTCCTTTCGTGCGCATCGGCGCCGGTTCTGTTCGAGCCGGGAGCGGCGGTCACGAACCTCGATGATATGAAGGAAATACCCGAACCGGCGGAAACGGAGTTCTACCGCCTGCGGCACCACATCAGCAACTATGTCGACAGGCAGATCCGCCTCCAGCTCGACCCTCTCCCCTCTCGTCCCGCGGCGGATGTCAACCGATTCGGCGAGGTGCCGAACTCGTCGTGGTACGAGAACCGACCCGATCTGACGCCCGCGCAGGTCGGCCGGGGCGCCGGAGGCGAGGATCCCGGCCCGGAAGCGCACTTCCCCTGGACGATCACCGGCATGAAGAGCGGCGGGCGCAACCCGGGGTTCCTCTTCCGCGACGCCGGAGGCGCGAGCTACATCTGCAAATTCGACAAGCTCGGCGAGCCGGTCGTCTCCACCGCCGCTGGGGCGATCGCCGTCCGTCTCTTATGGGCGTGCGGCTACTACACGCCCGACGACAGGGTCGTCTTCTTCCACGGGAAAGATCTCGTTCTCGGTGAGGGGGCTAAGAAGAAACTCCCCGACGGGAGCAAGGTGGCGATCGAAGCGTCGGACATCGAGAAACTGCTCGAAAAGTTCGTACCGAAACGAAGCGACGGCAGGTATCGCGCCCTCGTCAGCCGTTTCCTCCCGGGCCGTCCCGTGGGAGGGTACAGCTATCGGGGAACACGGCCCGACGACCCGAACGACGTGATCCCCCACCAGGATCGCCGCTCGCTGCGCGCGCTCCGCGTCTTCGGGGCGTGGCTGAACCACGTCGACCTGAAGATCGACAACACGCTCGACCTCTACACCGAGGAGGAGGGGCGACATTTCCTCCGACACTACCTCGTCGACTTCGACGGCTGTCTCGGCGGCTACTGGGCGGCGCGGCACGAGGCGCGGATCGGCCATGCCTACGAGTTCGATGTCGGGGAACTCGCCACCGGCCTCGCCTCGTTGGGGTTTCGTCCCAGGCCGTACGAATCGATGACCGGGGCGGTCCACCCGGAGATCGGACTCATCGAGGCCGAGACGTTCGACCCCGCCTCGTGGAAGCCGAACTACCGGAACGACCAGCTCTCGTCGTGCCGGCCGGCCGACACCTTCTGGGCGGGCACCGTGCTCGGCCGGATCGGCGAGGAAGAGATCGCCGCCGCCGTGAAGGCGGCGCGTTTCCGGGACGCCGCGGCCGATTCGCTCCTGGTGAAGATCCTCGTCGAGCGCCGGAGGAAGACGCTCGATTGGGCGCTTCGAAGCGTGACGCCGGTGATCCGCTTGGAAGAGGTGACTCCGACGACAGGGGGCGGCTTCCGCGTGGCCGCCGCCGACGGCCTCGTCGAATACGGCCTCCCCTCCGACCTGACGTACCGTGTGGAATTCGTCGGACCGAAAAGCGGCAGGTCGCACCGTCTCGCGGCGGACGCCGGTGCGCCGGGAGTCGAAGTGCCGGCGACCGCGGTGCAGGATGGCCGTTACGCACGGATCCGCTGGACGGCGACCGACTCGACAGGCCGGAAGCTGCCTTCTTAGGAGGCGCATTACATCCGTGAAAAAGGCGGCGCCTGGAAACTCGCCGGGATTCTTCGCGACGGGGAGTGAGGGGGCGCCTATCCGCCCGCCATCGGCGTCGCGATCTCGAGGCGGTCGCCCGGCACGACGGTGACGGACCCGTAATGCTCTCGGAACACGACCTCGCCGTTCCTTTCGACGAGGACCCACTTCGTTCCGACACCGAAATTCTCGAGAAATTCCGACAGAACTACGGGACGGTCGATCCGCCGCACCTCGCCGTTCACGATGATTTCACCCATGAAGCGCCTCCTCCCAATCTTTCCACACCGGCTCGAAGCCGAGCGCCGCCAACCTCTCCGCCACCTCGCCGGGCGAGCGCGAGTCGCTGACGGCGAACTGTCCTTCCGCTTCCCGCGGCCCGCCGTACCCTCCCGGCTCGGTTTTCGACCCGGCGGAGATCTGCGTGATGCCGAGACGGACGAGGCCGTCGCGTAGCTCCCGGCTCTCGCGGGTGGAGAGGACGAGACCCGCATCGGGGAAGACGAGGCGAAAGGCGCAGATCATGGCGGCGAGATCGCGGTCGCTTACCGGCGCCGGCGCATCGAAATGACTCGCCGCGTCACGGATCCGGGGAAAGCTGACGGCGAGCTGGGTGCGCCAGTACCGGCGGAGGATGGAATCGGCGTGGGCGGCGAGCAAGAACGCCTCCCTCCGCCACGGCGCGAGCCCGAGAAGCGCCCCGATGCCGATCCGCCGGATCCCGCTCTCGGCGGCGCGGCAGGGGGCTTCAAGCCGATCGGCGTAATCCTTCTTCGGACCGTGGGTGTGGTAGGACGCGTACCGCTCCTCGTCGTACACCTCCTGGTAGAGGGTGACGCCGTCCGCCCCCGCCGCCACGAGGCGACCATACTCCCCGGCGGTGTACGGCTGCACCTCGAGCGTCACCGACGGCGCAAAATGTCTCGTCACCCGCACGGCGCGCTCCACATAATCGAGGGGGATCTTCTTCGGGTGCTCCCCCGCCACGAGAAGGATATGCCGGAACCCCTCGCCGGCCAGGTAGCGCGCCTCCCGCTCGATCTCCTCCGGAGCGAGGGTAAGGCGGGAGACATCGATATCCCGCCGAAAGCCGCAGTACGTACACACATTGACGCATTCATTCGAAATATAAAGTGGTGCGTAGAGGAGAATCGTTCTTCCGAAACGGCGACCCGTCAGGCGGGACGACGCGAGGGCGACCTCCTCGAGCATCTCCGCCGCCGCCGGCGAGAGGAGCACCGCGAGGTCGCGCAGGTCGCGTCGTTCTTCCTTGCGGAGTGCGGCGCGAACGTCGGCGGCGGTCGCACCTTCGGCGCGGCGCTCGAGTTCATCCAAGGGAAGAGTCCTCAGCCGATCGACGAGAACGCTCACGACTCCCCCAGGAACCCCGTAAGAGGGGACGACGCCTCGGCGCGATCCCGCCCCGGAGCGGCACCTGCGAGAAAGGCGCGCCGTCCCGCCTCGGTGCCGAGGCGGAACGCCTCCGCCATGGCGACGGGGTCCTCGGCCGATGCGATGGCGGTGTTCACGAGTACGGCATCGGCGCCGAGTTCCATCGCCTCCGCCGCGTGGGACGGCGCGCCGAGGCCGGCGTCCACCACCACGGGCACGGGCGATTCCTCGATGATCATCCGGATCGAATCGATCGTCCTCAAGCCCCGGTTCGTCCCGATCGGCGACCCGAGGGGCATCACCGTCGCGGCGCCCGCCTCGGCGAGCCGGCGCGCGAGAATCGGATCGGCCTGGATGTACGGCAACACGACAAACCCCTCCTTCACCAGGACGCGTGCCGCGGAGAGCGTCTCGGTGGCATCGGGGAGGAGATGATGCGGGTGGGGCGTGACTTCGAGCTTCACCCAACGGGAGATCCCCCCCGCCCTGCCGAGCCGGGCGAGACGGATCGCCTCCTCGGCATCCCTCGCGCCCGACGTGTTCGGCAAAATGAGATAGCGCTCCGGATCGATCGAATCGAGGATGTTTCCCCGCGGTGCGCCGGCATCCACCCGGCGAAGGGAAACGGTGACGATCTCGGCGCCCGAAGCTCCCACCGCAGCAGCCATCACTTCGGGAGAAGGGAACTTGCCCGTTCCGATGAGAAGCCGCGAGGCGAACGATTTTCCGGCGATCATGAGGGGGTCCGTCATGTCTGACCTGTGTCCGGATCGGGACGATTCAGGAAGCTTCCACGCCCGCGACGCCGAGCACACCACAGCGGGGTGCGCCGGCAATGAGCGATTCCTTCTCCCGGCGGGTAAGGCGCTTGATCGCGATCTCCCTGCGGAGCGCTTCCGATTTCGTCAGCTCGATCTCCTGGTAGAGGAGACGCACCGGAAGGCGTCCCCTCGTGTATCGCGCGCCCCGACCCCGGTTGTGGGCGATCACCCGGGCGGCCACCGAGCGGGCGACGCCTGTGTAATAGGTCTCGTCGGCACATGCGACGATGTATACTGACCAGTCGGCGTCCATGTCTTCAGTATAGTGAGAAGCGCGTTTGAATCAATCGGATCTTGCGGCGAAGGGAAGAAGGGCGATCCCGCCCGGCATACTGTTCATCGGAAGCGTCGCCGCTTGCGGCGAGGGGCGGTATTTCCCCATCCTTCGGGAAGCGCTCGCCGGCGGGGTTCGCGCCTTCCTCCTCAGGGAGAAGGACGCCACCGGCCGACACCTCTTCGAGATGGCGCTTCGCGCACGAGCGATCACCGCCGACGCCGGGGCGCTCCTCCTCGTTTCCGAAAGGATCGACATCGCCATCGCCGCGGGCGCCGACGGCGTTCACCTCCCGGAACGCTCCTTCACCGCCGCCGAAGCGCGGGAGATCACGGGAGGGCGGCTTCTCATCGGCCGCTCGGTGCACTCGGCCGCCGGCGTGCTCGAAGCGGCGAGAACCGGAGCCGACTACCTCCTCGCGGGTCCCGTCTTCCCGACGCCGGGGAAGGAGGTACTCTTCTCGCTCGACGAGCTGCAAAGGATCGCCGAAGGCGTCCGCCTTCCGGTCGTCCCGGTGGGCGGGATCGACAGATCGAACATCGGCCGTGTCCAGGCGGCGGGATTCCGGACCACCGCGGTGATCCGCGCCATCGCCGCTTCTCGCGACCCACGCGGCGCCGCGGCGCACCTTTCGGCGGAGCTCGGCTAGGAGATGAGACGGCGAGGCAAGAGACGGCGCACCTCCTCGTCGATCGACGCGAGGCACGCCGAGCGCCGAACACGTGTGAGGGTTCGCCGTATCGCAGTGGTGCTCACCGCCGGCGCGCTCCTCTTCTCCCCCGTCGCCATGCTCACGATGCCGATGCCCGACGTTCACCGCCTCGCCCGGGAAAACCCGGCGACCACCGCTGCTATGCGAAGAAACGCCGGAGAGCGGATCGCCCGCGGAAAGATCGTGAATCGAGAGGTCGTCTGGCTGTCGATCGAGCGGATGAGTCCTCATCTCGAGCGCGCCCTCGTGGCGAAGGAAGACCCCCGTTTCTTCGACCCGCCGCCGATCCGTTTCGATCCGGGGGATCTTCGCCGCTCGGCGGCGGCGATCGGCGAGCGCCTCGCCCGCGCCTCAGGAAGCGCGATCACCCGGCGCCTCGTGCGGACGCTCTACTCCGACACCGCCACTCCTTTCGGTGCGTGGGCGCCGGCGGTGAGGATCACCGCCGTTCGGATGGAAAAGGTGCTCACGAAGGAGCGGATTCTGGAGCTTCGGCTGAACACCGACGAGTGGGGCGATGGAGTCTACGGCGCCGAGGCAGCGGCGCGCCGTTTCTTCCATAAGAGCGCCGCCGATCTCACGGCGTACGAGGCGGCGCTTCTCGTCTGTGCCGCCGGGGAGCACCGTTCACCCGATCCGGACCGGCCGGGCGGCGCCCTCACGGCGGCGGCGAACACGCTCGTGAAGAAAATGAATCGCCGCGGCCCTGCCGAAGCGGCCCGCGGCGATTAGCAGAAAGACCCGGTTTTACGGAATAATCAGCTCCGGCGACCTCAGGCCCTGGCGGGCGATGATCAGCCGCTGAATCTCGCTCGTTCCCTCGCCGATGGCGCACACCTTCGCGTCACGCATGTACCGTTCCACCGGGTACTCCTTCGTATAACCGTAGCCGCCGTGAATCTGAACGGCGTCGACGGTCGACTTCATCGCCATTTCGCTGCAGTAGAGCTTCGCCATCGACGCGGCGGCCACCAGGTTCTCTCCACGATCGCGCCGGCGGGCGGCCTCGTAGACGAGATGCTTGCCGCATGAGATTCCGACGGCCATGTCGGCGAGCATGTACTGCACCCCCTGGAAACGGGAGATGGCGTGGCCGAACTGCTCGCGCTGCTGCGAGTACTTCAGCGATTCTTCGAACGCTCCTTCGGCGATTCCGAGCGCAAGGGCGGCGATGCAGATCCGTCCGTTCGCCAGCTGCGCCTTCGCCTGCCGGAATCCCTCGCCCCGCACACCGAGGAGATTCTCCTTCGGTACGCGCACGTCCTCGAGGATCACTTCGCTCGTGTCGGAGGCGCGCCACCCCATCTTGTCTTCCTTCTTCCCCGGCCGGAGCCCTTCCATCCCCTTTTCGAGGATGAACATCGAGATCCCCTCCGGACCTTTCGTATCCGGCTCGCTCCGGGCGACGACGACGAAGATATCCGCCACGCTTCCATTGGTGACGAACATCTTGGTGCCGTTGAGCACGAAGTGATCACCCTCCTCCACCGCCGTAGTCTGGAGCGACGCGGCGTCCGAACCTGCGTTCGGCTCGGTGAGACAGTAGGCGGCGATCTTCTCGCCGCTCGCCCCCGGCTTGAGGTATTTCTCCTTCTGCTCGTCATTGCCGAAATCGTACACCGGGCCGAGGGCATTCGATGTGTGGGTCACCACCGTCACCGAGTGGGAGGCGTCCACCCGGGCGAGTTCCTCCACGGCGATCGCATAGCTCAGATAGTCGAACCCGGCACCGCCCCATTTCTCGGGAAATGGAATCCCCATGAGGCCGAGTTCACCGAGCTTCTTCACCGTTTCGAAGGGGAATTCCCCTTTCAGGTCGAATTCGTGGGCGATGGGGGCGATTTCCTTGCGGGCGAAATCCCGCACCGCTTTCCTGAGGGCGATCTGATCTTGTGTTAAATCCATCGAGAAGTTCTCCAGGCTTACATGCCGAAAAAGAGTCGCTTTCCCAGCTCTTCCGGGAGGCCGGCGTGAATGATTTTTTCCGAAGCGGTCCGGTGGTCGTACTCTTCGCGAAAGAGCCGGACGATCCTCTTCTCGCTGTCATACAGGCCCCATGAGAGCCGTGCATCTCCGTCCCGGGGTTGGCCGACCGACCCGATGTTGATCAGGTAGCGGTCGGTTTCGTCGAGCAGGATCTCATCGGTGACGGGAGCTCCCGCCCGCGTGCCCGATTCGCGGAAGATCACCGGCACGTGCGAATGGCCGACGAAACAAACCGGCTCCTCGAAATGGCGAAACGCCTCGCCGGCGTGCTCCCGCCGGAGCACATAACGCCACTCCATCGGCTCGAGCGGAGAAGCGTGCACCGCGAATATACCGTCGCCCGACCATGTCAGGGGGAGCCCCTCGAGGTACTCCTTGTTCTTCTCGCTGAGCCGTTCGCGGGTCCACTCGGTCGAGATCCGGGCGCGGCGCGTGAACGACTCGATCGACGTGCTTCCCACGACGGCGGAGTCGTGATTCCCGAGGATCACGACGTCGCATTTCGTCCGGACCGCGTCGACGCAGCCGTTCGGATTGGCGCCGTAACCGACCACGTCTCCCAGGCAGATCACGCTCTCCACGCCGCTACGATCGATCGAGGCGAAAGCCGTTTCGAGGGCTTCGAGGTTGCCGTGAATATCGGAAATCAGCCCGTACCGCATCGCTCCCATCCGCTCTCGAACCGGGTATTCCTCTGATCCCCAGACTAGTACACGCCTCGAAAACGATCAATCGCCAAAAGGCTCCCCGGCGAGGCGGAACGCCGTGCGTCGCACGGCGAGGTCGTGGACGAGTCGTTCGTCGCCGCCGGCGAGATCGAGCAGAACAAGGCGGAACTTGCAGTCCGCCGACGTGCGGGCGAAGAAACGGTCGCCTTCCGGCGCCATTTCGAGGCGGCGGACTCCGGGGCGGATATCGAGGATCCTCGTTTTCCCCTTCCGTGCCCGCTCGACGAGAACCTCGTCCTTGGAAAGGAAGCGGTCGATCGCCGTCGCGATCGGCTCGCCGCGCCTGTGCTCCGGAATCGTCACTTCCCATTCGAGTTCCTCGGCGAGGCTGTCGAGACCGGGACCGTGAAGAAGCACTTCTTCGCCCCGGAAAACGTCGATCCCCTCGGGAAGCTCCCGGTTGAGCCGCCGCTCGATGTCGCGAGGATCGACGTCGCGGTGAAAGACGATCTCCACCGGTTCGTCGCACCCCTCGTGCCCTACGGCGAGGGGCAACCCGAAGCTGATCCTGAGACGCGGGTGGAAGCCTTGGCTGTGTCCGACCGGGAGCTTCGCCCTCCGGATGGCGAACCGGAAGATGCGGAGCACTTCGAGCTGGGAAAGGAACCGCAACGACCCGCTCTTGTTGAACCGGAACCGGATTCTATGAATCCCGTCGGGAAGATTCTCCGTCCGATCGGCCGGCGTACCGTCGGGGGTCGGAAGCAAGGCGGGTCCGCCGGCGGTGCTTCCGCGGACCACGAACGTCTCGTCGTCGCACGACCGGCAAACACGGCACTCCTTCCTGCAGAACGGCGTCCCCCGCGCGGCGTATCCCCGGTGTCTTTCTCGAAGAAGGAATCTCCGCGTGATGCCGATGTCGATAGGATCCCATGGGAGCGGTTCGTCCTCGCTCCGCTCGCGGTGACAGTCGTCCGGATCGATGCCCTCTTTCCGGAGTGCGTCGATCCAGGCGGCGTAGGAGAACTCCTCCTTCCACTCGTCGAACCGCGCGCCGCCCCGATAGACCGCTTCGATCGCACCGGCGATCCGCCTGTCCCCCCGCGCGAGAATGTCCTCCACCGCCGACTGGCGGGCGCTGTGGCACTGGAGGGAAATGGCGCGGTCGTCAAGGGCGCGGCGGATCCGTCTTTGCTTTTCCAGCACCCTCTCGACACCCTCCTGGGCCTCCCACTGGAACGGCGTGTGCGGTTTCGGAACGAGATTGGAAACGCTCACGTTGACGCGGAACTTCCGCCCGGCGATCGCCTTTCCGATGCGACATACCTCGTTCGACAGCGTTGCGATGCCGTCGACGTCCTCGTCCTCTTCCGTGGGAAGTCCGATGAGAAAGTAGAGCTTCAGCAGCGTCCACCCCCGCCGAACAATCCGCTCCGTCACGTCGAGCACCATGTCGCGGGTGATCCCCTTGTTGATCAAGCGGAGCATCCTCTCCGAACCCGCCTCCGGGGCAATGGTGAAGCTCGATTTCCGGTTGCCGCTCACCTCGGTGATCACCTCGTCGCTCAGCGTGCATGCCCGCAGCGACGGCAGCGAGAGAGAAACCGCCTCGTCGCGAAGTTCACGGTTCAACCTCCTCAGGATCGGCACGATTTCGGCGTGATCCCCCGATGAGAGCGAAGCGAGGGTGATCGTCGAGTGTCCCGTCGCGCGGAGCGCGGTGGCTGCGGATCGGACGACCTCGGCTTCCGGCCTTTCCCGAAGCGGCCTGTAGACGAACCCGGCGTGGCAGAAACGGCAGCCGACGCCGCACCCCCGGGCGATTTCGGTGTAGACACGGTCGTGGATCGGCTCGACAGCGGAAAGCACGGGACGCTCGGGGGGAGGCGACGCCGAAAGATCGGAGAGAATCGCCCGGCGCGTCGCCGGGACGCCCGTTTTCGGGCGAAGTGGCGCCGTGCGATTCGAACCGTCCCCTTCGCCGGGCGCGGCACTCTCGAAGAGGGCGGGGACGTATACGCCCCGCACCGCGCAAAGCCGTTCGAGCAGCTCCCTCTTCCCGCCCCCGGAGCACTTCCACCGCCGAACGATCTCCGTCACGGCGAGCACCCCCTCCTCGCCGTCGCCGATGAGGAAGAAATCGATGAACGGCGCCATCGGTTCGGGGTTCGTGGCGCACGGACCGCCCGCCGCGACGATCGGATGGGAATCGTCCCGGTCGGCGGAGCGCAGGGGAAGCCCGGCGAGATCGATCAAGCCGAGCACATTCGTATATGACAATTCGTATTGCAATGTGATTCCGAGAATGTCGAACCCGGCCACGGGACGGAACGATTCCGCCGAGAGAAGGGGAATCGACCGGCCGCGCATCTCCTTTTCCATGTCGGGCCAAGGGGAGAACGCCCTTTCCGCCATGCAGCCGGGCGCGTCGTTCAGAATGTGATAGAGGATTTCAAGGCCGTGATGGGAGCAACCCGTCTCGGCCACGTCGGGGAAGGCGAGGATCCAGCGCACGTCCGCCTCGTCGAACGGTTTCGCCCGGCCGTTGCGGATCGGCGGCAGGTAACGGCTCGGCTTGAGCACGTGGGGAAGGAGGGGCAGGATGTCGTCGAAGCACGATCGGGTCATTTTCGCCCCTTCTCCACGCGCGGGATCGTTCCGGCGTCCGTCGCGGCGCGGGCGCATTCTCTCCGGTTCGTTTCGCGAACGCGGTAATCCCCACACCGCTCCTCCCACGGAAAGAGTGTCTCCTCCCTGCGGGGCGTGTAGAGGATCTGCTTCAGGTCGAGCGAGGCGTTGCGCGCGGCACGCGCCCATCCATCGCCGGCGGCAAGGTTCTACAGAAACGGGGCCAGTTCCTCACCACCCCTGGCGAGAACCCCCTCGGTGTAGCACTCCCGGCGCGCCACTGTGCGGACGCGCAACCCCGGAAGGCGCCGCCGGATCTTCCACGTCATCCGTTTCAGCTTCGCCGGCTCGATCATGGCGCTCCACTGGAAGGGCGTCCTCGGTTTCGGAACGAACGGATGGAGCGACACCGAGACGCGGACCGGGCCGGACGCGACGTCGAGGAAACGCGCCCTCATGGCGAGGGCTCCTTCCACGAGACCGTCGATGTCGCCCTCCTCCTCGAAAGGGAGTCCGATCATATAGTAGATCCTGAGCGACCGGAAGCCGGCGCGGGCGGCCTTCTCGACGCCGGCGAGGATCACCTCGTCGGAAGCCTCCTTGCGGATCAATTTTCTCAGCCGCTCGGTGCCCGCCTCGGGGGCGACGGTGATCGTGCGAAGACCGCTTCGGCGGAGGATCGCGAGAACTTCGTCGGTGAGCTGATCGACGCGAAGCGACGAAACGCCGATTTCGAAACCCCGGTCGAAGAGCCGGGACGCGATTTCCGCCGATTCTTTATGATCGAAGAACGCGGCCGACACGAGTCCCACCTTCCGGAGCGGCTGGCGCCCCGCAGAACGATCCTCGTCGCGAAAACGCTCCGCCGTCTTAAGAGCCGCCCCGGCACCGAGCATGCGGAACTTCGGCATCGCCGAGCCGACGGTGCAGAAACGGCAACGCCTGGGACAGCCCCTCGAGATCTCCATGAGGAGCGTCTCCTTGAACTCGGAGTGAGGGGTCACGATCCGGCTCACCGCCGGGTCGGAGCGCACGGCATCGTACGTCCTGGGCGTCACCTCGCCACAGGCGGGGTGAATCGCCGGGATGTACGCACCGCCCACCGATACCGCCCCCTCGATCCGGCTTCGCCTCTCTCCGTGGCGTGCGCCGGCGAGATAATCGACGAACTCGCCGATCATCTCCTCCCCTTCCCCCATGAGAAAAACGTCGGCGAAAGGACGAAGCGGTTCCGGGTTCAGGAACGTGATCGCGCCGCCCACCACGACGAGAGGATGTCGCTCCGAGCGCTCTTCCCGGCGAAGAGGGAGTCGGGCGCGCCGGAGCATCCGAAGGAGATTCACATAGTCGTTTTCGAAAGATACGGAGAAGGCGAGAACGTCGAAACCGCCCGCCGGCTTTCCCGACTCGAAGGAAACGAGGGTGCCGGCGCCGTCATCGTGAAACACCCTCTCGACACGGCAGGCGGGGTGAACATCGAGCCGATCGAGAACGGTCTGGAAGCCGAGGTTCGCCATGCCGATCGAATACCGGTTCGGATAGCAAAGCGCCACCGATAGGGGGCCCTCCGGCCCGCGCCCGCCGTAGCGCCGCTCGGCGCGAAGCAGCTCGTCTCTTTCCGGCGACACACCTCGGCGGCGTTCAGCCATCGTTTTCGTCTCGTCCCGGTGATGATGAAACAGAAATCCCGATTTCGATCGGCGCCGGTGGCGCGCATCGCCTCCCGGAGCGGTACCCGCCGGCTCACGCCGGCGAATACTTGTTTGGGTATAGTAGTGAGCGGAAGGGGGGAAGTCAAACGGCGGACGCGAAGTGCCGAACGGGCGGATCGAGGGAGGAGGAGTCATAGGAAGGCGACGGAGGTTCTCGGCCGACTTCGATGCGAGGATTGCCTTGGCGGCCCTGATGGCCGATGCGATGCAGGATCGACAACGACTTCATCGAACGCTTATGGCGATGACTATTTCAGGCCCCCGTTATTCTTCACCCCTTCGAAATGGCGGCCATGCCCAAGAACGTATCCTTCTCGCTTCCTTCTGGGTGCTTGGTCTTTTTCTCGCCGTCGCATTGATTGTCGGTGATCGGTTTGCTCCGGCGGGCCGAACGATCATAAAGATCGAGGGCCTCGATGCGGTTTGCTACTACAACACCGCCCATTCAATTCTGTTCGACAAAGACTTTGACCTAACGAATCAGAATCTGCGCTTTCCACCCATCCCGTCTAGATTCATATATACACACCCGGAAACAGGGCGCCCCACAAGTCCATTTGCCATCGGGTACCCTTTACTTCAAATCCCCTTCCTCTTCGCCGGGCATCTGTTGACGTCTCTAGCCCAGGGCGAATCAGACGGTTACTCATATCTTTGTATGGCGGCTTGGTTCCTTGAAAATATCTTCTACCTCTCTTTGGGATCGATGTGGTCCCTGGCGTTTGCCGTTCAGTATCGTCTCGACTTAATCCCCAAGAATGATCGATTGACGTTTAATGAGCTTACTACGGATAAATTTCACATCACGAGGGCGCTGCATCGAAAACGAATGACTGACAAAGCTCGCATCGATCTGAAAGCGGGAAGATCGGCCGCGGCGGTCGAGCGGCTTCTTGATACTTCCGTCTTACTCGGAGAAGACCGGGAATCACTCAAACTGTTGATACTTACATTAAGGGATCTAGGCAAGGAAGAAGATGCTCTGGCAGCGGAACAGCGCCTGCAGGAGTTGTTGGATTCACGCCTGTATTAGCCTTGATCTTGCGAATCGTCCCGAGGCGATATCGTCCGGGAGTGCGTCGGATGGCCCTCTCACGCCGGTTTGACACCGTGTCGATAGATGACTAGACTCCATCCATGATTCTTCATGCGCGCAGGCGGCGCCGAGGCGGTCTTGGAGCCGTCGGAAAGGACCTGAATTGCCCGTCCAGCCGATCGACGTGGTTCTCGCCACCACCTATCGCTGCAACGCACGGTGTATCATGTGCAACATCTGGAAGAATCCGTCCGAGAACGATCTTCTGCCCGACGAATACCGCTTCCTCCCGTCATCGCTCCGTTATGTGAATATCTCCGGCGGTGAGCCCTTCCTGAGAGACGATCTTCCCGCCATCGTGCGGGTGGTGAAGGAGAGGGCGCCGAGAGCGAAGATCATCATTTCAAGCAACGGCTTCCTTCCCGAGCGGATCGAGAAGCTAATGAAGGAAAACCTGGAAATCGATCCCGAAATCGGCGTCGGTATTTCGATCGACGGCAGCGGCGAAACCCACAATCATGTTCGGGGAATCCCGAAGGGTTTCGACAAGTGTCTCGACACGGTCGAACGGCTTAAGCGCCTCGGCATGACGAACCTCCGCCTCGCCTTCACCGTGGTGAACGAGAACGTCGACGAGCTGCCGAAGGTTTATGAGCTTACGAAAAAGATGGGCATCCAGTTCAGCCTTGCCGTGGCGCAAAACTCGTCGTTCTACTTCATGACCGACGAGAACGCTTTCGACAAGCTCGATCACCTGAAAGCGCGTCTCGGTCCGATCGTGGAGGAGATGCTCCGCTCGTCGAGTCCGAAGAGTTGGCTCCGCGCCTTCTTCGCCCACGGCATCTTCCGCTATGCCGCCGGTCACGGACGCCCGTTCGTTTGCAACGCGGCGTCCGATTTCTTCTTCGTCGACCCGGCGGGCGACGTGTATCCTTGCAACGTGCTCGAGGAGGTGATCGGCAATGTGCGTGAAACGCCGTTCCCCGAGATCTGGGAGTCGCACCGCGCCGAGGAGATCCGCAATAAAGTACGTTCGTGCGAGCTGAAGTGCTGGATGGTGTGCACCGCCCGGGCCGACATGAAGAAGCATTCCGCCCACGTTGCCGGGTGGATCGCGGGAAACAAGATGAGGGCTCACACGGGCGGGTTCGAACTCGACCTGCCGGAAGAGAAAAAGCGATGATCTACTTTGAACAGATCCGTGTCGGCGGAGACCGTAACTTCGGCTACCTCGTAGGGGACCGCGAGAAGGGCGTCGCCGTGGCGATCGACCCGTCGTACACACCGGAGCGATTCCATGAAAAGGCGGAAGAACTCGGTATGAAGATCACGGTCATCGCAACGACCCACGGTCACGACGATCACGTGGACGGCAATACCGCGCTGCGGGAGCGGACCGGTGCGCGCGTGTGGATACACAAGTCGTCCGCGAAGGGAGACGATCTCGGCGTGGGCGACGGCGACATGCTCACCGTCGGAGGACTCCAGATCCGTGTGATCTATACGCCCGGCCACACCCTCGATTCGGTGTGTTATCTCGTGAACGGGAAGCGGCTCGTCACGGGCGACACGCTCTTCGTCGGCAAGGTCGGCGGCACGTACACCGACGAGGCGGCGCACGTGGAGTATGACAGCTTGAAGAAATTGCTCGAGCTGCCCGACGACACGACCGTCTGGCCCGGCCATGATTACGGCGTCCGGCCGTCGTCGACGATCGGTGACGAAAGGCGGGAAAACCCGTTTCTCCTCCAGGAAGACTTCGAAGCGTTCCTTCACCTGAAAAACACGTGGGCCGAGTACAAGAAGAAGCACGGAATCGCCTGAAGAGCCCGTTCACGCACGAGGAGGATCCCACTTCATGCCGAGCGAACCGACGAAGGAACTGATCACCTTCGAGAACCCGAATCCGGACAGGGACTACACGATCCGCTTCGACTGCCCCGAGTTCACCTGCCTTTGCCCGATGACCGGCCAGCCCGACTTCGCGGAGCTTCGCATCGACTACGTGCCCGACGCGCTTTGCGTGGAGCTGAAATCGCTCAAGCTCTATCTCTGGTCGTACCGGAACGAGGGAGCGTTCCACGAGGCGGTGACGAACCGGATCCTTGACGACCTGGTGGAGGCGGTCTCGCCCCGGTGGATGCGGGTGAGGGGCGACTTCTTCGTCCGCGGCGGCATCGCAACGACGATCACCGCCGAGCACGGCGAGCGACCGTAGCCTCTCGCACGCTTCCGCTCCGCTTCTACTTCTTTTTCCGGAGCGATCTCAAGACGGCGAGATTCTCCACGTCTTCATGGAGATCTTTCGACTTCTTCGTTTCGAGAATCATCGGGATCTTCCGGAACCGGAGGTCGTTCACGAGTAGACGGAACGGCTCGAGTCCCATCTCCCCTTTCCCGATATGTTCATGGCGGTCCCGCCTGCTTCCGAACGGTTTCATCGAATCATTCACGTGGATGGCGAAGAGTTTCTCCAGCCCGATCACCGCATCGAATTCCCGGAACACCGCGAGGAATCCCTTCCGCTCATGGATCGGGTAGCCGGCGGCGAAGACGTGACACGTGTCGAGGCAGACACCGACCCTCTCCGGGTTCTTCACGCCGTCGATGATCGCCGCGAGATGTTCGAAACGATAGCCGAGATTCGTGCCCTGGCCCGCCGTCGTCTCGAGAAGGGTGAGCGCGGAGAATCCTTTCGTCGCGCGATGCACCGCGTCGAGGGAGCGGACGATCCGACCGATCCCTTTCTCCTCCCCTTCACCCATGTGGCTTCCCGGATGGAGAACGGCGCCTTTCAATCCGAGCCGCTCCGCGCGCTCGAGTTCATCGATCATGGCGTCGATCGACTTCTTCCTCCCCTCGCTCCCGGGCGAGGCGAGATTGATCAGGTAGCTCGTGTGGGAAATGAGGAATTCGGGACGAAACTCCCGGGCACGCCGGCTAAACTCTTCGGCCGAAGGAGCGCTGATCGGTTTTCCCTTCCACCGGTTGCTATTCTTCGTGAAGACCTGCACCGCGCCGCACTTCACCTTCGCGGCATCCTTCAACGCGTTCTCGACGCCGCCGGCGATCGACATATGGGCGCCGAGATTCACTTTTCCTTTTCCTCGAGGCGGCCGATCATCCGCTCCAGGCGGCGCTGTCCCTTGTGGAGCGCCGCGAGATACGCCCAAAGCCCCGCCCAGACGAAGAGGAACGCGCCGAGCAGGTACGATGTGTTCGCCGGGACGGGACGGGCGCCCGCATAGCCGGCCGCGGCGGAGCCGGTGTCATGACCTGCAACGGCGGTGACGGCTGTGAGCGCCAGCGCCATCGCCGCGAGCGCGAGCGGCGCGTAGGCGCGCCTTTTCCAACCGGTCATGGGAGCCTCCTTTCTTCGAGAAGCCGGCTCGCGCGCGCCTCGAGCGAGCCGAGGCGGACACGGAGACGGACGATGACGTAATAGAGGAGCGTGAAGACGAAAAGAGAGAAGAAGAAAACCAGTTTCATTCGCGGATCGAGTCCCGACCCTTCACCACCGGCGAGCACCGGCTGGGGATGCTGCGTGCGCCACCACCGGATCGACATGTAGACGAGCGGTACGTTGAGGAAGCCGAAGATCCCCACCACCGCCGACAACGTCGCCCGCCTCGCCCCCGGAAGATACGAGCGGATCAGCAGGTAGGCGACGTAGATGAACCAGAGCACCAACGTCGACGTGAGCCGCGGATCCCACGTCCACCAGATCCCCCACACCGGCTTTCCCCAGATCGGTCCGGTGACGAGCACGATGGTGCAAAAGAGCATTCCCACCGCCGCCGACGAGGAGGCGACGCAGTCGTGGGATTCCCTTTTCGTTACCAAGTAGGTCACCGACGCGAGGAAGGTGACGAAAAACGCGAGGAACGCAACCCACGCGGAAGGGACATGGAAATAGAAGATCTTCTGGATCGGCCCCATCGTTCTTTCCACCGGGGCGAAGCGGAAGATCAAGAAGAGGTCGGCGACCATGAGCGCACCGAGAAGAATCAGCAGAATCGAATCGATGAGAGCGCGATTTCTGTTCATCGGCTTATTCCTCCACCACGAATCCGAACGTCATGAATCCTACCGCCAGAAACACGATGTCGTACACGGCGAGAAGCCGGATTGCGCCGGAGGGCGCGTCGCCGCGAAAGAGCGCCGACGTCCCCTCCACGGCGGCGAGAAAAACAGGGACGATCATGGGAAAGAGAATCACCGGTAAGAGAACGCCCCTCATCTTCGTCTGCGCCGTCACCACCGAAAGGAGCGTCCCGACGGCGCAGAAGCCGATGGTGCCGAGTAGATTGACGAGGAGGAGTTCCGGCAGGAACGAGGCGATGTCGGCGTTGTAGAAGACGACGAAAAACGGGAGCGTGACGACCTCGGCGGCGGTCATGAAGACGATGTTCGCCGCCGCCTTCGCGAGATAGATCATTCCCCTGTCCACCGGCGCGAGGAGAAGAGCTTCCATCCCCCCTTCTTCCCGCTCGGTGGAGAGAGTGTGCTCCAGCCCGATGGTGCCGGAGAATGCGAACGCCACCCATAAGAGCCCGGGGCCGATCGCCTTCACCTCCTCCCGTGTCGGTTCGAACGCGAATGCGAGGATGAGCACCGTCAAGAGGGCGAAGAGCGTCATGGCGAGGAGCGCCTGGCGCGTCCGCAGCTCGATGAGAATATCCTTTCGAAGGATCGAGAGCGCCCCGGCGAAATCACCCGTCATGATCCGCTCTCCAGGGAGTCGAGTACCGCCGCGGCGCGGGAGTGGGAATCGATGCCGGTCAGATCGATGCCGCGGGCGAGACGTCCCCGATCGAGAAGAAGGGCGCGATCCGCCACCGGGGCGGCGATATCGATTCTGTGGCTCGCCAGGAGCACCGTGCTTCCGTCGTCCCCTGCCCTCCGGATCCGCGCCGCCAGCGCACCGGCGGAGTCGTGATCGAGACCGGTGAAAGGCTCGTCGAGAAGGAGAAGCTCCGGCTCGTGCAGGAAAACACGCGCCAGGGCGAGACGCTGCTTCATGCCGCGGGAAAAGGAGCGCACCGTCTCGTCCGCCCACCTGAGGAGATTCACTTCGCCCAAGAGTTTTTCGATCCTCTTCGCGCGCTCCTTCACGCCGTAGAGCGCGGCGAAGAAGCGAAGGTTCTCCCGGGCCGTGAGATCGGGATAAAGAGCGAGGGAATGGGAGAGAAACCCGATCCGGCGAAGCGTCGCGCCGGCCCTCTCCTTCACCGGACGGCCGAAGAGTTAGCATTCGCCGCCGCTCGAGGGGGCGAGGCCCGCGAGAACGCGCAGGAACGTCGTCTTCCCCGCGCCGTTCGCCCCGGCGAGGAGGACGACGACGCCCGGCTCCACTTCCATGTCGATCCCGTCGAGAGCGCGGAAAGGACCGAACGTACGAACGAGCCCGGCGGTTCGAACCGCCATGGCGGCGCTCATCGCCGATCGCCCCTTATCTTCGAGGCGGAAAGGGCGAGGGCGCCGAAGAGGACGGCGGCGAGAGCCCCCATGAAGAGCCAGACGCCGCCGCCGAGATAGGCGTCGCCCACCACGACGCGCCCGGTCGCATTCGATCCGCCCCCCGGCCGGTCCGCCGGCGCGCCCTCGTAGAAACCGGTGATCATCACGGTCAGTTCCTCCCCCGCCGAAAGGGGGGCGATCGGCCAGGTGGTGTGCTTCGTCCCGGTCCCCGCTTTCACGGGAGCCATCACTTTCTCACCCGACACGTCCAGGCCGAGCGCGGCGGAGATCCTGAGCGAGGCGAGATCCCACGGGAGAACGGTGTCGTACACGAAACTCCCGGGATAAGCGACGTCGAACGATACGGCCACGGTGGTGATGCCCGGGCGGATCGGGTAGTCGGCGGCGACGCGCTTCGGCTCTCCGGTGAAGATCGGCTCGCTCCGGAGCGGTACAATGCCGGTAGAGAAGGCGAGCACCAGGCGATCGGGATCGCTCACGGTGATCGGAAGAGGGATGACCACGTTCCCTTCGGGCGAGCCTCTCACCGTGCGAGGCGGGTTCGAACTGTTGCGGATGCGAAAGACCTGGTCGATCCGCAGGCCGTCTTCGAGGGGAATCAGGTCGATCTTCCCTTCGTCGATCGTGACGGCTGCGTCGTCATCGGTGAGGTCGTACACCGTCACCGTCACCGTCGTGTCCGCGTCCTCGGAGAGGTGGAACTGCATGGTGTAGGGAATCTCTTCGTACATCGCCCGCAGGAAGTAGGAGTGATCCCTCCCGCCAGGAAGATTCTCGAAGACGAAGCCGCCGCGACCGTCATCGATCCCCTTGTCGATCTTCGTCTCGCAGCCGATGCACGTGACGTTGATCATCACAGGCGAGCCGGCGTCCCCCCCCGAACCGTTCACCACGTTCCCGCGAAGGGTGGCGCCCGGCGCGCCCACGGCGGAAACGATCAGCGCGGCGGCGACGAGCCGCGAGGGAGCGTGCATCCGGCGGGAGCGGCTACCCACCGGCGCCCTCCTCCTTCTTCAGCCTGCCGACCACCTCCGCCAGTTCTTCCTTGAGCGTCCCTCGCTGCGCGTCGTGATCGCCGACATCGAGCTTTCCGGTGCCGAAATCGAAATCGAGTTCGCGGATCGCGTGAACGAGCATTCTCTTCTTCTCCTCGAGCGCCTCGATCCTCGCCTCCGGAACATCCCACACGTCGCGCCCTCCCTTGAAGAGAGGAGGGATGAGAAGAATGATCCCGAGAAGGGGAATGATGCTGAGGAGAATGAGGGTCAACGTCACGGCCTCTCGATTCAGGGATGCCTCTTCCGCCCGCCGCCCGGAAGGAAGCTGACGATCGTGCCGAACGTGAGAACTATAGCCCCGATCCAGATCCATTTCACCAGCGGATTATGGTAGATCTGGATCACGGCGCCCCCGGCGGGTCCGCGGGATGCGAAGACGACGTAGATGTCCTCCCGCAGCGTCGAGTAGATCTCCACTTCGCTGCTCGGCTGCTCGCTCGCCAGATAGAACCGCCTTTCCGGGCGGAGGGCGCGGATCACTTCACCGTCGTGGAGAAGAGAGACATCGGCCCGCTCGAACTCGTAGTTCGGCGTCGCCCCCTCTTCGATCGATTCGACGCGCACGGCGAAATCGCCGATCGAGAGGGTCTCCCCCTCGCCCACCTCGCCGCGCACGTCCTTGTTGAACGCCGATCCTGCGATGCCCGCGAAAAGAAGGACCACGCCGAGATGCACGACATAGCCGCCGTAGCGCCTGTTGTTCCGCCACACCAAGCCGCCCAGCGCGCGAAACAGAGTCTCGCCCGTCTGGCGCATTCTCGTCCTCGTGCCCCGCGAAAACTCGATGAGAATGCCCGCCACCACGAAGACGCCGAGGGCGAAGCAGACGACGGCGTAGCCGTTCCGCACCCCCGATATCAACAGAGCCGCCGTGAGGACCACCGCCGCCGCCACGGGAATCGTGAAATTCCTCCGCAACCCGGCGAACGATGTCTTCCTCCAGGCTAGGAGCGGGCCGGCGCCCGTGAGGAAGAGGAGGAAGAGACCGATCGGCACGTTCACCTTGTTGAAGAAGGGCGGCCCCACTGAGATCTTCTCCCCCCGCACCGCCTCGGAAATCACCGGGAAGATCGTTCCCCACAAAACGGCGAAGCACGCCGCGAGAAGAATCAGGTTGTTGAAAAGGAATGTCGATTCCCTCGAGATCATCGAATCGAAGGTCGCCTCGCTCTTCAGGTACTCCCGGCGCGAGCGGACGAGAACGACGGTGAGAAAAACGCCGCTCACGATGAAAGCGATGAAGTAGGCGCCGATGGGAGATTGCGCGAAGGCGTGTACCGAGTTCACCACGCCGCTTCTCGTGAGAAACGTCCCGAAGAGGCACAGAAAGTAAGTGGCCGCCACGAGGGTGATATTCCACACCTTGAGCATCCCCTTCCTCTCCTGGATCATCACCGAGTGGAGATAGGCCGTTCCCGTGAGCCACGGCATGAGCGAGGCGTTCTCCACGGGATCCCACGCCCAGTAGCCGCCCCAGCCGAGTTCCACATACGCCCAGCGGGCGCCGAGAAGAACGCCCGTGGTGAGGAAGAACCAGGCGAGGAGTGTCCATCGCCGTGTGAGGCGGATCCATCTCGCACCGGGGGAGCGTGCGAGGAGCGCCGCCATGGCGAAGGCGAAGGGGATGGCGAAGCCGACGAAGCCGAGATAGAGCGTCGGCGGGTGGATCGCCATGACCGGGTGCTGGAGCAACGGGTTCAGCCCGAGGCCGTCGCCGGGCGTGAAGAGAACCTGGTTGGACGCCTGCTCGATCACGAGGGGCCGGAAGGGGTTGGCGATGAAGACATTCAGCACCGTGAAGAACGCAACCGACACGAGGAGAATGCCGGTGACGTACGGCATGAGATCCCGGTTTCTGTTCCTGTGGACCAGAAGCACCGCGATGCCGTAGACCGAAAGAAGCCAGTTCCAGAAGAGGAGCGACCCCTCCTGGCCGGCCCACAAGGCGGTCGCCTTATAGAAAAGGGGCAATGCGGCGTTCGAGTGATTCGCCACATAGCTGTTGGTGAAATCGTTCCGAAAGAACTGGATCACCAGCACCGCCACGGCGAGAGTGACCAGGAAGGCGGCGTAGGCGAGGCTCCTTTCGCCCGCGCGGACCCAACTCATCCGTTTCGTGGCGCCGCCGAGGAACGAAGCGACCACACCGAAAAAGGCGACCGGCAGCAGGGTGATCAGGGAAACGCCACCCAGTTCCAGCATCGGATTCCTCCCCGTTCGTCCGCGCCCGGCGGCTTCAGTACGTGTCGGCTTCTTCCACCGTGGTGATCGTATGGGCCTCGGAATCGTAGGTCGCCTCGTACTTGGAGGCGCACTTCGCCTGGATCTTCTTCGCCTCGAACACTCCGTCGTCGCGGATGTTGCCCGTGACGATCGCCTCCGATCCGTCGCGGAACGTATCGGGAACAGGATCGCTTCCGCGGTACTCCACCGGGAGCGACTGATCGTCGCCGATGAGAAGGAAGTCGACGCCGTCGCCGACGAAACGGATACTCCCCTCCTCCACGTTTCCGTTCACCTTGAGCCGGAGATGCCGCTCGTCGTCGGGGAGAACCTTCACTTCGGCGACGGTCCTGTAGTACGCCTTGCTCTCCTCATAGCCTGAAAAGGCAAGATAGCCGAGAGCGAGGACGATCACCGTGAAGCCGGCGACGAACTTTCCGTTTCCCTTGAAAGACATTCGGCCTCCGCCTCCCGCGGCTTTCTATATCCAATCCAGAATCCGCGCCAACGATGTTCCGCATATCGTCCAGAAATATAACGCGCACCGGACGAGAATGCTAACCGAACCGGAAGCGGCCGCCCCTTCACGACCTGGGGCCGATGAGCGCCTCCAGTCCCGGTATGATCGCGCCGATCGCCTCCTCGATAGTGCCCTCGAAAGTGAGGCCCGCCGCGCGGGTGTGGCCGCCGCCGCCGTGGGAGCGGGCGAAATGCTCCACGTCGACGCTCCCCGTGGAACGCAGCGAGACGCGAACCGTCCCCTCGTCGCCCTCCTTGAAGATGGCGCACACTTCCACCCCTTTCACCGCCCTGAGGTGATCGATATACCCTTCCGTATCGTCGTAGCGCCCGCCGGCGGCGGCGAGCATGTCGCCGGTGATCTGCACCCAGGCGATCGCGCCGTTCGAACTCTTCCCGAGGGTGGAAAAGACGTGGGGAAGGAGCTTCACCGAAGGCCAGCGACGGTCCTCGAACACTTTGCGGAAGATCGCCTCCGGTTTCGCGCCCGCCTCGACGAGGTCGGCCGCCACCCGGAGCGCGCGCGCGTCGGTGTTGGCGAAGCGGAACGACCCGGTGTCGGTGACGACCGCGGCGAGGAGCGCTTCGGCGATAGGCGGCGTGATCCTACCGCCCAGGGCGGCGATCATCTCGTAGATGAGCACGCCGGCGGCTGCGGCGGAAGTGTCGCGTTTCACGATCGTGGCGATATCGTCGTCCGGATTCCTGTGATGATCGATGCAGACACGGGCGAAATCCCCGCCCCGGACCGCCTCGGCGAAGGCGCCGAGCTGCCCCCAGCTGCTCAGATCGACGATGAAAAGCGCGTCCACGTCGCGGAAAAGGGCCTCCTCCCTCCCCCGGTCGAAAAGGACGATCTCGCCGCCGGGATCGAGAAAGCGACAGCTCTCGGGAATCGGGCTCGGACTGACCATGCGCACCGAGCGGGAGAGTTCCCTCAGAAAGAGGGTGAGCGCCACCATCGAGCCGATGGCGTCCGCCTCGGGGTTCACGTGGGACGTGACGATGAACGTCCGGCCGCCTTCGATCACGCGGCCCACATCTTTCCAGTCCATCGGGGGGCATCCTCCTCGCGGTTCTCGCGACAGAGCGGAAGGATCACGGTATCACCCGCCCCCGGGGGTGTCAATCGGCGGTCCCGTGTCACGCTTCCGGGCGGCGCCCCACGCGCCGAGGTTCCTTCTCGCCGCACGGATTATCTGGTACAATTCCCGCAATCTTGTCCGGAATCGCCGCGGAGCCGATCTTTTCCCTGGGCGGTGATTCCGTACCGCCACACCGGGAGAAAACCGATGACCGAAGGCTTATTTATACCTGAATTGACATACGCTCCCTCCGACCCGCACGCCGAAGAGAGCCCTCTTCTCGCTTGCCTGCTGAGCACTGCGGACTGCGCGAACGGCGGGGCGCGCCTTCCCGCGTGCGCCGGTTCCGCCCGCCAGGTGCTGGCGAAGGGCGACTTCACCGGGAAGCGGCGCGATACGCTTCTCCTCTACCCGGACGGAAAGGGACCGGAACGGCTCCTCCTGATCGGTCTCGGAGAGACCACCGACCTCGAAGTGGAACATTTTCGCGCTCTCGCCGGTCGCGCGGCGCGAAGAGCGACCGCCCTGGGCATGGAGCGTATGGCGATCCGCCTTCCCGACGAATCGGGGAACGACGTGGTCGCCGCCGTGACGCAAGGGGCGGTACTCGGCACGGTTCCCGGAGGGTGGGCGAAGGAGAGTACGGTAAAAGCCATCGCCCTTCACGGCGGGGGGGGCGATTCGGAAGCGGTCCGGACGGGAGTCGCCCTCGCCGAGGCGACGCTCTTCGCAAGAAGTCTCGTCGACGCGCCGCCGAACCGCCTCTACCCGGAAACCCTCGCCGAAGAAGCGCGGCGCATCGAGGGAAGTAGTGTATCGGCGCGGATCCTCGAAGGGGACGCTCTCGAGAGAGAAGGGCTTCACGCCCTCGCCGCGGTGGGACGGGGAAGCGATCACCCTCCCCGTTTCGTCGTGCTCGAATATGACGGCTCGAACGGGGACGGCCCTTCGATCACTCTCATCGGCAAGGGGATCACCTTCGATTCGGGTGGTCTCTCCCTGAAATCGCCCGACCGGATGATCCACATGAAATACGATATGGCGGGAGCCGCGGCGGTGCTCGGAGCGTTCCGCTCCGCGGTGCGGCTCGAACTGCCGGTCCACCTATGGGCGGTCGTCCCTTCGGCGGAAAATATGCCCGGCGGCGGCGCGTACCGGCCCGGCGACATCGTGTCATCCTTCAAGGGTCTCACTATCGAGGTGGACAACACCGACGCGGAGGGGAGACTCCTTCTCGCCGACGGTCTCGCCTGGGCGGAAAAGAACCTCTCCCCAGACGAGATGATCGATATGGCGACGCTCACCGGCGCGTGCCGCATCGCCCTGGGCGCACACGCGGCGGGCCTCTTCTCCAATGACGACGTCTTTGCGGCCCGTCTCTCCCAGGCGGGACGCTACTCGGGCGAACGCGTGTGGCAGCTCCCCCTGTGGGAAGCGTATCGGAACGAACTGGAAAGCGAGACGGCGGATATGAAAAACGTCGGCAAGTCGGGGCCGGGAGGAGGCGCTTCCGTGGCGGCGGCGTTCCTCGGACGGTTCGTGGAGTCCACGCCGTGGGCCCATCTCGATATCGCCGGCATGGCGTGGACCGCGTCGGGCGACGACCTCCGCAACAAGGGGGCATCCGGCTTCGGCGCGGGACTCCTTCTTACCTATTTAATGGAAAGGTCAGGTAGAAACCGGTCATGAACGATCATTATCCTGTGGCGATCATCGGCTCCGGCCCGGCGGGGCTGACGGCGGCGATCTACTCCGCCCGTGCGGAACTCCCCCCCATCGTCTTCGAGGGAATACAGCCGGGCGGGCAACTCACCATCACCACCGATGTGGAGAACTATCCCGGGTTCGCCGACGGCATCGCCGGCCCGGAAATGATGGAGATCATCAAGAAGCAGGCGGAGCGCTTCGGAACGGAGTGTGTCACGAAGGAAGTGACCGACGTCGATTTCGAGAACCGTCCGTTCCGTCTCACCCTCGAAGGGGGAGACACCGTGACGGCGGACGCCGTGATCATCGCGACCGGGGCGAGCGCCCGCTTTCTCGGCCTCGAGTCGGAGAACCGGCTGCAAGGAAAGGGCGTGTCGGCGTGCGCCGTCTGCGACGGCTTCTTCTTCCGCGGCAAGAGGGTCTGCGTCGTCGGCGGAGGCGACACCGCCGCCGAGGAAGCGCTCTACCTGAGCAAGTTCGCCTCTTCGGTGAAGATCATCCATAGGCGCGACGAACTGAGGGCGTCGAAGATCATGCAGGAGAGGGTTCTCGCGAACGAAAAGATCGAGGTGATCTGGGACAGCGTGGTCGAGGAGGTGCTCGGCGACGACGCGGTCACCGGGGCGAGACTGAAGAACGTGAAAACAGGTGAGATATCAGATATCGAACTAGAGGGTTTCTTCCTCGGCATCGGTCACTCGCCGAACACCTCGGTGTTCAAGGGTAAGCTGGAGCTGGACGACACCGGCTATATCCTGATCTACGACGGCTCCCGCACGAGCGTCCCCGGCGTATTCGCCGCGGGGGACGTGGCGGATCACGTCTACCGCCAGGCGATCACGGCGGCCGGCATGGGGTGCATGGCGGCGCTCGACGCTGAACGCTTCCTCGCCGAAAACGGATGAGCCGTGCCGGGTTCCATACCGGTTTACGCCTGGTGGGCCACCACCAGGAGGGAGAGCACGAAGAGGGTGAAAATGAGGCCGATCCACATATTCTTCTGCATCACATCCCGAGGATCGGACCGCCGGGGGAATCTCTTGAGGAAGACACGGTGAGGGTGGTGGCCGCCGTGGCGATCCGGGAAGGAAAGGTGCTCGTCTGCAGGCGGCCCGAAGGCTCCTCTTTCGCCGGTCGGTGGGAGTTTCCCGGCGGAAAGGTCGAGCCGGGGGAGAGCGACGCCGGGGCGCTGAAAAGGGAGCTGATGGAAGAGCTGGCCGTTCGCGCCGGCGTGGGGCGCGAATTGGCGGTGCACACCCACGACTACGACGGGAGGAAGGTGGAGATCCACTTCCTCGCGGTTCGCCTCGAGGAGGAGCCGGCGGCGGTCGAAGCCGCCGAGATCCGCTGGGTCGTGCCCGGGGAACTTTCTCGTCTTCCCTTCCTCGACGGCGACGCGCTGTTCGTGAAGAAACTCTCCTCCCCGGGCCGCTTCGAGGAGTGGACGTCGTGAGGGGCGCTCACGCGGTCGTCCCCGCATTCCCTTTACGCTTCGTTCTCTTCGATTTCGACGGCACGCTCGCCGAGACCCTCACCGATCTCTACCACGGAGTGAATCATACCTTGGGCGTTCTCGATCTTCCCGAAAGAAGCCGCGCGGAAGTGCGGCGTTTCGTGGGCAACGGCGTTCGCGTCCTTCTCGAGCGATCCCTCGGCGAAGAGAACGGCGACCTTCTCGACGAGGCGTTCCCGGTATTCGAGAAATGGTACGCCGAACACCTCCTCGATCACACGACCCTCCTTCCCGGGGTTGTGGAATGCCTCGATCATTTCAGGGAGGCCGATCTCGCCGTCGTGTCGAACAAGCAGGCCGGATACACGCGGCGGATCGCCGAGGCGCTCGGCATCGCCGATCGCTTCGGTCTCATCCTCGGGCCGGAATCGCTCGAATCGAGAAAACCGTCACCGCACATGATCCACGCCGCCCTCGAATCGTTCGGCCGCGCACCCGAAGAGGGGATCCTCGTGGGCGACACGCCGGTGGACGTGGAGGCGGGGCGCGCTGCGGCGGTCCACACGGTGGCGGTTTCCGGCGGTTTCCGCACGAGGGAGGAACTCGAGCCGCACTCCCCCGATGTGATCGTCGATTCCCTTCATGAGCTGATCCGTCTTTACCGCTGATGTCGCCGCATGCCGGGCAGGCGGTGCGCGGGGCGTCGATGGAGCTTGTCCCGCGGGGCGGGCCATGGTAACATGAATGCTTGTACTCGATCCCCTCCAGCAAGGACAGACGATAATGGCGAAAAAGGTTGGAACCCTTCTCCTGGCGGACAGCGACTCCTCCGCCGATATGCTTTACGTGTCCGGATTCGAGAGCGGTGACCCATTCATCTACCTGAAGAGCGGACGGAAAAGCACCATCGTGGTGACCGATTTCGAAGTCGGGCGCGCTACTGAGAACTCCACCGCCGACGAGGTTCTTCCCCTTTCCGAGTTCGCAAAGAACGGCGCCGCCCTCGACAACGTCGCGGCGGCGGGGAACCTCCTCGCCGCGAAGGGAGTCACCCACGTGAAAGTGCCGTTCCAGTTTCCCGTGGGCGCGGCGGAACGACTCCGGAAACAAGGATTCGGCGTGGAGATCATCCCCGAGCCGTTCCTTCCCGAAAGGCAGCGGAAGAACAGTTATGAGGTGAAACTGATCAGCGCGTGCCAGCGGAAGGCGGAGCGCGCCATGGAGACGGCGATCCGCTGGATCCAATCCGCTTCGGTGAGGAGGGGCACGCTCTACTACTCGGGGAAGGCGCTCACGGCGCAGATGGTGCGCCAGCGGATCCACCTGCAGCTCATGGAAGAAGGGTGCATCGCCTCGTCGACTATCGTCGCGTGCGGCGACCAGGCGATCGACCCCCACAACGTCGGTTACGGCCCGCTGAAGGCGAATAAGCCGATCATCATCGACATCTTTCCCCGATCGATCGAGAGCCGGTACCACGCGGATATCTCCCGCACCGTGGTAAAGGGGAAGGCGTCCGATACGGTGAAGAAGATGTTCCGCGCCGTCCGGGAAGGTCAGAGAATCGCCATGACGATGATCCGCCCGGGCGTGAATGCGCGCAAGGTGCACGACGCGATCTGCGACCACTTCGAGAAGGCGGGATTCCGAACCGGTATGATCAACGGACGCCGCCAGGGATTCATCCACGGCACCGGGCACGGCGTCGGTCTCGAAATCCATGAGCCGCCGCGGATCTCCAAGGCGGATGTGAAGCTGAAGGCGGGGAACGTGGTCACCGTGGAACCGGGGCTCTACTACAAGGGACACGGCGGGATCCGGCTCGAGGACATGGTGCTCGTCACGACCCAGGGCGCGAAGAACCTGACCCGGTTCGCCAAGGTTTTGGAAGTCTAGGCGCCGCGAAGGCACCGGCCGCACACGGCATGCGCACCGATCTGCACGATCAACCCGCATCCTCCGCACCGGCGGGTCGGGGACATCCCCTCGCCGCGCCGTGCGCGATCCTCCTTCTCGCCTCGCTCCTCGCGCCGGGTTGCGACATGGGCGTCCGGCCGGATTCCGGTGGAGATAGGATTCCTCCGACCGACGTGGAACCCCCTCTTCCGGTCATCGCTTCGATCATCCCGGACACCGCCCTTCCGGGCGACACCGTTGCCCTCGGCGGCGAGCATTTCGGCGCGTCCGCCGACACGGGTGCCGTCCTTTTCGGCGATCTCGATGGGGCGATCCTCTCCTGGACCGATACGTTCGTAACCGCGGTGGTCCCTTCGATCGATCGATCGGTGCCCGTCGCCGTCCGGTCGGGCGCGCGAACCGGAAAGGCGTCGCCCTTCTCTCTCACGGGCGACCGAACGCCGCTCATCGTGGCCGTCTCCCCCGCCGCGGCGCGCGCGGGAGACACGATCACCGTCGCGGGGTTGCGTTTCTCCGACGCGCCGGGTCGGCTCCTCTTCCACGACGGCGTGGAAGAGATGCCGCCGGTCGATCGATGGAGCGACAGCGTCATCACCGCCGTGGTACCCGTCGAAGCGCTCACCGGCCCCCTCGTCGTGGCGGCTGGAAGCCTCTCGAGCGAAGGATTCCCCTTCACCGTGAAACCACTCATCCCGCTTCCCCGCCTCACCCTTCTCGTTCCCGGCCGGACGATCCCGGGGGATACGCTCACCCTCGAAGGAGACAGCCTCGGCGAAGGGGCGGACGGCCGGATCGTGAGGTTCACATCGGCGGACCGATCCGCGGCGGCGGGGGCGGTCGTCTCGTGGACGAGGGAAAGTGTGAAGGTGATCGTGCCGGCCGGTGCGGCGAGTGGACCGGTGGGAATCGTCGACGGCTCGAGAAGGAGCAATACCCTCCTCTTCGAGCGGGCGGCGCGCAAAGTCCGTTGGGCCGACATGGACGCTCTCTTCTCACGTACATGTCGCTTCTCGGGATGCCACGGACCACCGCCGGCGGCGAACGGTCTCTCCACGCTGACCGCCGCCGACCTCCTCGACGACTCGAGCGTGAACGGCCCGGTCATCGCGCGCCGCCGGTCGGACGAGAGCTTCCTCCTCGCCGTGCTTCGCGCCTCCCGGTCAGTGCCGGGACCGCTCACCGTGGTCCGTCCCATGCCGCTCGACGTTCCCCGCCTCACCGCCGGCCAGATCCTCCTCGTCTCCGACTGGATCGACCAGGGAAGCCGCCGGTGACGCGCGCCGCCGGATTGTTCGCCCAGGGCGGCCTTTCGCCTTGCGCGAAGCCTCTTCTTCCAGCACCTTACAGGTATTATGAAACATACCCTTCCAGGAAGCGAGACCGAGGTCCGGCGCGTCGCCGTCGGACCGTTTCAGGTGAACACCTTTTTTCTCCACCGCCGCGGGGAGAGCGATACGGTGGTGATCGACCCCGGCGACGAGTCGGAAAGACTCTTCGCCATCGTGGAGGAGAACGGATGGCGGCCGGTGGCGATCCTCAACACCCACGCACACCTCGATCACATCGGCGCCGTCCAGGCGTTTCGGACACGCTTCGACATCCCCTTCCATCTCGATGAAAAAGACCGTTTCCTCCTCGAGGCCGCGCCCGACCATGCGCGAATGTTCGGCATCACGCCCCCGGAAATCCCCCCCATCGACCGGCCTCTCGACGGCACCGGGACGATCACCCTCGCGGGGATGCGCATCGAAACGATCCACACGCCGGGTCACTCGCCGGGGAGTGTCTGCTTCCGTGTGGACGGGCGCCTGTTCGCCGGCGATCTCGTCTTCCAGGGCTCGATCGGGAGGACCGATCTTCCCGGGGGCGATTTCGAAACGATCGCGAAATCACTCAGGGAAGAGTTGCTCACGCTGCCGGATGAAACCGTGCTGCACTGCGGCCACGGCCCGGACACGACGGTGGGCGAAGAACGCAAGAACAACCCTTTTCTGCTTGAACTCTGACGCGAACGCCGCGAAGGCGCGGCGGAAAGGAACCGCAGCGACATGATGAAGAAATCGATCGAGAAGGCACTGTCCGCGCACCTGAACGAAGAACTCCGTTCGTCGTACATCTATTTCGCCATGACCGCGTTTTTCGAATCGAAGAACCTGAACGGCATGGCGAACTGGATGCGGATCCAGACCGAGGAAGAGCTGCTGCATATGAAGAAGTTCTATGATCATATCATCAGCCGGGGCGGCGCGGTCCGTTTCGAGACGATCGAGGCCCCGCAGATGACCTGGAAGTCGCCCCTCGCCGTCTTCGAGGCGGCGCTCAAGCACGAGCAACATATCACGGGCCGGATTCACGCGCTCGTCGACCTCGCCGGGAAGGAGAAGGATCACGCCGCAGCGGCTTTCCTGCTGTGGTTCGTGAGCGAGCAGGTGGAAGAGGAGGCGAACGCCGACGACGTGGTGCAGCGCCTCCGCCTCGCCGGCGATTCGCCGAGCACCATCTTCCTGATCGACAAGGAACTCGCCGCCCGGACGCTTCCCGCGCCGCCCGCCGGCGAATAGCGAGTCTCCCCCCGTCCCTCCGTTCCCCCGGCCCCACAAGGGGCCGGAATTGCCTACAGCCGGCGGTGAATCTGCCGAAAAGCGGTACGTAACTTCGTGCCCGCCCCGGGATTCCCCCGGACGGCCCGACGAACCGTTGACACACAATCTGTCTGGAGGCGAAAGATGACGGATCATTGGGACGGCAACTCGAACACGACCGGGGACAACGCCGGCGGCCCCGCCGTCGACATGTCGGTGCTCGAACAGTACCGCGATCTTCAGGACGAAGGAGACCCCGACATCGTGACCGAACTGATCGACACGTTTTTCACCGACGTACCGAACCGGCTGAACGGCATCCGCGAGGCGGTCAGCAGCAAGAACCCGACGCAGCTCGAGCGCGAGGCGCACAACCTGAAAGGGAGCAGCGCCAATCTCGGCGCCCACGCTCTTTCGGCGATCTCCTTCGAGCTGGAGAAAAGGGGGAAGACGAGCGATCTCGACGGCGCGGAGGCGATGGTGGACAAACTCGAAGAAGAGTTCGAAAGAGTTCACTCGTTCCTCGAAAAAGAGAGGAAACCTTCCTGATCGGCTCTCCCCCGTGCGCCGGCTGATCGCGGGGTTTCCCTCGCGGGGGATCCCGACTATACTTCCCGGGGGAGGGTGAATCCTTGATCGAACCGAAGGACGGCGGCCCGGGCGGCCGCGTGGAGTATTGCATCGCCGCGATCCGGCGGCGGGTGCAGTACACCCTCGGCAAGAAGTGGCGGAGCATTTCCGGGAACGACCTGTTCACGGCGCTCGCCTATGTGGTCCGGGAGATGCTCATCGACCGGATGTTCGAGACCGACACGCGCTACGAAAAGGGGTCGGTCAAGCGCCTCTACTACCTTTCGATGGAATTCCTCATCGGCCGGTCGCTCGGCAACAACCTGATCAATCTCCAGGTGGAGAGCCTTTGCAAGGACGCCCTTTCCGAGCTGGGCTACGACCTCGAGGAGGTGCGCGAGGGAGAGTGCGACGCCGCCCTCGGAAACGGGGGGCTCGGTCGCCTGGCGGCGTGTTTCCTCGATTCCCTCGCCACCCTCGATCTGCCCGGTTTCGGTTACGGCATCAACTACGAGTACGGCCTGTTCAAGCAGCTCATTCAGAACGGCTACCAGAAGGAAAAGCCCGACCACTGGCTCGCCGAAGGGTCGCCGTGGCAGATCGACAGGAGCGACCAGGCGTGCTTCATCCCGGTGTACGGCCGCGTGGAGAACGGCGATTCCTCCGAAACCGGCGGCGCGGCGAAATGGGTCGACTGGACGATCCTGATCGGCAGCCCGGTCGATATGCCGATCGCCGGATACGGCGGGCGCACGGTGAACTACCTCCGCCTCTACTCCGCCCGCTCCTCCGAGGAATTCGATATCGACATCTTCAACTCCGGGGACTACCTCCGGGCGGTGGAGCAGAAAGTGACGTCCGAGAGGATCTCCAAGGTGCTCTACCCTTCCGATTCGGTGCGGGAAGGAAAAGAGCTCAGGCTGATCCAGGAGTACTTCTTCGTCGCCTGCGCGATACACGATATCTTCCGCCGCTTCAACCTGCAGTGCGGCGACCTCGCCGAGCTTCCGTCGAAGGTGGCGATCCAGCTGAACGACACCCATCCCGCCCTCGCGGTGGCCGAGATGATGCGCATGCTCACCGACGAGCAGCAGGTCGAATGGAATGAAGCGTGGAAGATCACCACGGCCACTCTCGGCTACACGAATCACACGCTCCTCCCCGAGGCCCTCGAGAAATGGCCGGCCGATCTGCTCGACCACGTGGTGCCGCGGCACCTCCAGATCATTTACGAAATCAACAAGCGCTTCCTCGCTCGGGTCGAAGAGATCTGGCCGGGCGACGGCGACAGGCGGCGGCGGATGTCGATCGTCGAAGAGGGCGAGAAGAAGCAGATCCGCATGGCGAACCTCGCCATCGTGGGGAGCCACTCGGTGAACGGTGTGGCGAAACTCCACTCCGAGCTGATCAAGACGAAGCTCGTTCCCGACTTCGCCGAGATGTGGCCCGAAAAGTTCTCCAACAAGACGAACGGCATCACCCAGAGGCGCTGGCTCCTTCATTCGAACCCGGCCCTTGCGAAACTGATCACCGGCGCCGTCGGCGACGGGTGGATCACCGACCTCGACCGGCTCGAACAACTCGTTCCCCTGGCGGATGACGCTGCGTTCCTCGACGAGTTCATCCGTATCAAAGGGGAGAACAAGGAACGGTTCGCACGTGTGGTGCGCGACACGACGATGATCGAACTCGACAGGTCGTCGCTCTTCGACGTGCAGGCGAAGCGGATCCACCTGTACAAGCGTCAACTCCTCAACGTGCTTCACGTGATCCACAGATATCTCGAGCTGAAGGACGGCGTGACGCCTCCCGCGCCGCGCAGCTGGCTGTTCGCCGGAAAGGCGGCGCCCGGCTACTGGGAAGCGAAGCAGGTGATCAAGTTGATCAACAACGTCGCGACGGTGATCAACTCGGACCGGGCGTGCCGGGAGTGGATGCGCGTGGCGTTCGTCCCCGACTACCGTGTTTCCCTGGCGGAAAAGATGATTCCCGCCGCCGACCTGAGTGAGCAGATCTCCACCGCCGGCATGGAGGCTTCCGGCACGGGGAACATGAAGTTCGCCCTCAACGGCGCGCTCACCATCGGGACGCTCGACGGTGCGAATATCGAAATCCTCGAGGAAGTGGGTGAAGAGAATATCTTCATCTTCGGCAAGAAGGCGGAAGAGATCGAACAGCTCACACGGCCGGGCGGATACAACCCGCGTGCGATCTGCGAAGGGAATGAAAAAGTGCGGCGCACCGTGGAACCGCTCGACGGCGATCTTTTCTGTCCCGGCGAACCGGGGCTCTTCAAATGGATGTACGATCGCCTCCTCGGACAGGAGGACCACTACTTCCATCTCGCCGATCTCGAGGCGTACATCGAAACGCAGCGCGCCGTGGGAGAGCAATTCACCGATCTTCGCGAGTGGGCACACAAGGCGGTTCTC
>JAJRWB010000048.1 GCA_024276995.1 Candidatus Eiseniibacteriota bacterium
GGATACCCTTGAGCCTATCCTGTATCGTGTGCGAAACGGAGTGCGGCGGGCACGCAGAAGGAAGGACCTTCTCCTGGGCTTTCTCGAAAAAACGGATCTCCTTTTTGATCCACGGTCACTTATTAATGCGAGACTCTCTGGCCGAATCACGCCGGCCGCCCTCCTCGCCGTCCTCATAGCGGCATCGTCCGGCGGCGCGGAGGACGCCCGGCCGATCCTCTTCGAGGTTTCGGCGACGAAGTATATGCTCGGGACGCAGATCGACCTGAAGGCGATGCACGTCGACGTGGCGGAGTGCCGGAAATCATTCTATTACGCTTACCATGAGATCGAGCGTATCGAGGCTCTTCTCTCCTCTCACCGGGAAACGAGTGAGATCTCGGCGATCAACCGGTCGGCCGGCGTCGATCCGGAGAAGGTGAGCTTCGAGACGTTCGCCATCATCCGGCGGGCGAAAGATTACTCGCGGAGGTTCGAGGGGGTCTACGACCCTTCCATCGGACCGGTCACGGTGCTGTGGGGATTCAACGGCGACGACGAGAACATCGCCGTTCCTTCGCCCGAGGAGCTGAAACACGCCGTCGATCTCGTCGATTTCCGCAACATTCTCCTCAGCGAGGAAGACACCACCGTTTTACTGGCAAGGAAAGGGATGCGTCTCGACCTGGGAGGCATCGCCAAGGGATACGCCATCGATCGGGCCGCGGCGGTGCTCGACTCGCGCGGCGTAAAACGATTTCTCATCAATGCGGGAGGGGATATCTTCGCCCGGGGGATGAAATCGGACGACCAAGAATGGCTCGTGGGGATCCGCTATCCCCGCAGAAGCGACGATCTCCTCGGGACTTTCCGGGTGAGCGACCTGGCGGCGGCCACGAGCGGCGACTACGAGCGCTTCCGGATCATCGACGGAAAACGCTACCACCACATCATCGACCCGGCCACGGGCTTTCCCGCCGCGCGGAACCGGAGCGTCACCGTGCTGGCACCGTCCGCCGAGTTGGCGGATGTGACCGCCACTTACCTGTTCATCGCCGGAGCGGCCGGTCTTCGCGACTTCCCGGAAGCGAACCGGCCACCCGCCTGCTTCGTGCTCGACACGGGGGAAGTGATGTACAGCGAATCGCTGGTAACGATGTACGGCCTGACCTTTCTCGACGCCGGCCGGCCGGCGAAACGGATACTGGATTAACCCTCCCCCTGTCCGATACTCTGACAGGGGAGAACCGCATGAAGATCTTCATCGACGCGAGGATGATCCTACCGGGGGGTACCCGGACCTACGCGGCGTGTCTGCTGCGGGCGTTGCTCGACTTGGACGCCGACGCGAACGACTATATCGTCCTGTACGCCCCCGGGCAGGAACAGGTGATGCGCGACGGCGTCGTCAACCTGGTCGCGCCGGGCGGCAATCCGTACTATTGGATCTGGTGGGACCGTTTCGCCCTCCCGGCACTGGTCCGCGAGTCGGGAGCGGACCTCTTCCACAGCCTTCGCCGGCCTGGGGGGGTGAGGAATGGTGTGAAATCGGTGATCACCGTCCATTCCGCATACCTTTACGCCCACCCCGAACTGCGAAGCCGAAGCGAAAAACTCTACTGGCACCGGGCGTACACCAGGGCGATTCGCACCGCCGACGGACTCCTCGCGGTATCCGCGACCGACCGCGACGAACTGATCCGCGTACTTCACCTCGCCCCGAGCAAAGTATTCCTGCACCTCCTCGCCGCGCCGGGAAGCATCGGCCGCGTCGAGGACACTGCCGAACGGAAGAGAACCCTCGAAACGATCGGGATCCTGCCGCCCTATTTCCTCTTCATCGGGTCGTACTACCGCTTCAAGAACATCCCTTTCATGATCCGATCATTCTCCCGCTTCCGCAGGGAGACCGGATCACGCCATCGGCTCGTCCTCGTCGGACAACCCGGCTCCGGTTCGGCGGACATCCGAAGAGCGATCAAGGAGTCCGGCGTCGCCGAACACATCATCGAGACGGGACTGGTCGCCGACAGGCATGTCCTCTCGTGCCTCTACTCGGGTGCCGAGGCGTTCCTCTTCGCCACACTGTATGATTCATTCGGCTTCCCCGTCCTCGAGGCGATGGAGTGCGGCACGCCGGTGGTGGTATCCACGGCGGGCGCCCTTCCCGAGGTCGCGGGCGACGCCGCCCTCACGTGCGGGCCGGACGATATCCACGAGATGTGCCGGTGCCTCGAGCGCCTCGTGTCGGAAACCGATCTTCGGCGACAACTGGTCGAGAGGGGCCTTCGCCGGGTGAATGATTTTTCGTGGGAGCGGTGCGCGCGGCAGACCGTGGGGACGTACGAATCGATCCTTTCCGGGCAGGACGCCTCTTGAAAGCGAAGACGATCGCCCATAATGTCTTCTATCTCGCCGCCGGCGGCCTCGTCACGAGATTCCTATTCATCGTCGTCGAGCTTCTCATCGCCCGCCATCTCGGACCCGAAGGGTTCGGACGTTTTTCCACCGCCCTGGCATTCACAACCATCGCGAGCTACCTCTTCAATTTCGGCCTCGATTTTCACCTCGTCAAGGCCTTCTCTACGCGTCCGGAAACACGGCGGTGGGTATTCGGAAACACGCTGATGATCAAGGGAATCTACACGGCCGTCATCTACGCGGCGATGATCGGCGTCGCCCGATGGCTCGACTACGACCCGACGACGATGGTGCTCATCCACCTCCTGGGGTGGTTCAACGTGATGCTCGCTTTCGAAGAGACGTTCGCCGCCGTCTTCCAGGCGGATGAGCGAATGGGCCGGATCAGTATCTACCGGGCGGTGCAGGCGGCTCTCCTTCTCGGCGCCGTCGCCACGGGGGTCGCCCTCGAACGGGGCATCGTCTTTTTCGCCGTCGCCTCCCTGTGCGCCGCGACGCCGTGCGCGGCGACCTGGTTCGCGGACGCGGTTCGCCGCTGCCCGCCCCGGCTGAAGCCGGAAAAGACGGCCTTCATCCTGAGACACTCGTGGATGTTCGGCCTGGCGGCGCTCTTTTTCATGCTCAACTACCGACTCGACATGGTGATGCTCTCTGTGATGAAAACGCCCGCCCAGGTCGGCTTCTATTCGGCGGCGTACAAGTTCATCGACGTTTTCATCAAAGTCCCGATCATCCTCTCCATCGCCATGCTCCCCGCCCTTTACAGGAGCGCCGCCGACAACGACGGAAGGGCGCTTTTCGCCTACCGGCGGGTGACACGTTATCTTCTTTCCCTCGGCGTTCCCCTGGCGTTTTTCCTCGCGGTTTTCGCCCCTTCCCTTCTCGACCGCTTTTTCGGAGGCGGTTTCGAATCGGGCGCCCCGGCGCTGCGCATTCTCGCAGCGGCGCTCTTTTTCACGTTCATCGCCTCGCCGGCGAGCGACCAGCTGAACGCCGCGGGAAGGCAGGATTCGATTCTTCTGGCATGGTTTCTCGTCACCGTGCTGAACGCGACGCTCAACGTCCTTCTCATCCCTTCCCGGGGCATTGCCGGTGCGGCGTGGGCGACCCTCGCCAGCCAGGGCGCTCTCTTCCTCCTTCTCACCGGCATCGGGGCGCGCGGCGCTCATCTCCGCCCGCCGGTCGGCGCCGCCGTGAAGCCGCTCATCGCGTCGGGGGCGTTCGCCCTCGGGGCCCTTCTTCTTCCCGTTCCGATCGCGCCGGTCGCCTGGTGGTGCATCGCGCCGGCGGTCTACGCCGGCCTCCTGGTCGCACTCCGTTTCTTCGATTCGACCGACATCGACATGGTGCGAACGCTGCTGCGCCGCGGTGGGGGTGATAACGGATAGGACCGGCCCGCGCCGCCAAGGGCGATGCGTCGCTTCAGAGGCCGAGCCAGCGGGCGATGATATTCCGCTGCATTTCCGATGTTCCTGAATAGATGGTGCTTCCCACCGCGTCCCGGAGCGCTCTTTCCACATCATACTCGACCATGAATCCGTAGCCACCGAAGATCTGAACCGGAGTCAAGGAAGCATTGGAAAACCTTCTGGAAGAACTCGATGAGATCAACCAGTCGGCGGCGGCGAGCCTTCGGGAAGGACTCGAAGAAACGCTCACACTCCACAAGCTCGGCGTCTTTTCCAGGATCGGGTTGTCCCTCAAGACGACGAACTGCATCGAATCGACTTTTGGCCAGGTCGAA
>JAJRWB010000049.1 GCA_024276995.1 Candidatus Eiseniibacteriota bacterium
GTCGCCGAGGCGACCGGAAGGGCCGACAGGGTGGTGGGCCTCCACTTCTTCTACCACCCCGCGAAGAACCGCCTCGTCGAGGTGATCCGTTGCGACGCCACGTCGGACGAAACGTTCGACGCGTGCTGGGCGCTCCAGGAGCTGATCGGCAAGACGCCGATCCGTTCCGCCGACGCCCCCGGCTTCGTGGTGAACCGTTTCTTCGTTCCCTGGCTGAACGAGGCGGTCCGCCTTCTCGAGGAGGGGAAGGGGAACGAGGCGACCATCGACGCCGCCGCGAAGCGGGCGTTCCGCATCGGCATGGGACCGTTCGAACTGATGAACGTCACCGGCGTGCCGATCGCCATGCACGCCGCCGACACGCTCGGCCGTGAACTCGGACCGTTCTATGCCCCCGCCGCGGCGCTTTGCGCGCAGGTGGAAAAGGGGGAGAACTGGAGCCTCGACGGCGAGATCGACGAGTCTACCTTCACCGAGGTGGGCGACCGCCTTCTCGGCGTCGCGATCTATGTCGCCGCCGTCCTCGTCGATGAAAAGGTCGCTTCCATGGAGGAGACCGACATCGGCGCCCGCGTGGGCTTAAGGTGGGCGAAAGGACCGTTCGAACTGGTGAACCTGATCGGCCTCGACAAGGCGGCCGGTCTCACCGCCGATCTCGCGAATCGCTATGACCTTCCCGAGGCGAACCGGATCACCGCGCAGAAGGCGAAGGGCGAACCGTTCACCTTCGAGGTAGTCCGACTCGACGTGGACGACGGAATCGCCACGATCACGATCAACCGTCCCGATGCGATGAACGCGCTGAACGAAGAAGTGGTGAGGCAGCTCGCCTAACGATTCGACGAGGCGGAAAAGAGAGGCGACGTGAAGGCGATCGTCCTAGACGGCGCCGGAAAGGCGTTCGTCGCCGGCGCCGACATCCGCTTTTTCGTGAAGAATATGAAAGCGAAACGCCTCGATGCGATCCAATCGTTCACGGCGGCGGGCCAGGATCTTTACAAGCGTATCGACAACTGCCCGAAGCCGGTGGTGGCGAAGGTGGACGGCGTCTCCCTGGGCGGCGGCACCGAACTCGCCCTGACGGCGGACGAGATCATCGTCACCGACCGCGGCTGCTTCGGCTTTCCCGAGACGGGGATCGGCATCTATCCCGGTCTCGGCGGAACGCAGCGGACGAGAGAGAGAATCGGCGCCGACCTCACGAAGTATCTCGTGTTCACCGGACAGATCCTCGACGGAAAAAGCGCCGTCGAACTCGGCCTCGCCGATCACTTCGTCGAGCGCACCGAGGTGGCGGCGAAGATCGGAGAGATCGCCCGATCGGCGACGGTGAAAAAACGGCGGCAAAGGAGCGTGCCCGAGCGCTATGACGCGATCGCCCGGTTCTTCCGGGACAACAGCGCCGATTCGATCCGCGAAGGAAAAGCGGATACGAAGGGAAACGAGAAACTGGCGAAGCCGGCGAAGAAGGTTTCCTCGAAGGCCCCGATCGCCTTGCGCATTGCCGAGGAACTGATCGACAAGGGGAACGAAATGTCCCTCGACGAAGGGCTCGCCCTCGAACTGAGCCGTCTCGAGGAGATCTTCGCCACCGAGGACGCCATGACCGGGCTGACCTCTCTCGGAAAGGGAAGACCGGAGTTCAGCGGCCGGTAAGTTCTTTGCGGATTCGAACAAGGGGCGGAGGGCGGTAGGAGTTCTCAAGGTGCATCCTTGTCTCTCCATCGATTCGGAATGCCTCCTCGGCGAGTCGGTCGAGCCGTTCCGTTTCCCCCCGTTCCACAAGAAGGAGGACGAGTTTTCGTAGATCCTTTGTCTCGAGATCCATTCGCAGCGCTTCCTCCGCGAGATCGAGCGCTTCCGCGACCGCATCGAGATCGTCCCGCCGCGCCAGCAGCAACGCCAGGTTTCCCCGCTCCTTCGCGCCGGTTCTGAAATCGTCCGCGGGGAGAAGGCGGATCGCTTCGCGTATTTCCCACACGGCGCCGGTGGTGTCGCCCGAAGCGAGAAGCGCGCGGGCGAGGGTCCCACGGCAGTAGCCGTCATCCGGAGCGAGCCGTGTCGCCTCGCCCGCCTCGCTCAGCGCCTCTTCGGTGTCCGCGGCGTCTTCCCCTTCGAGAAGGGTCCAGGCGAGATTGTTCCTGTAGTACGTCCCGCCGCCGGACGCGTCGAGAGCGAGCCGCGACAACTCGATCGCTTTTCGCCATTCCCTCGCGCCGCGCAGAAGAGACGCGAGACGAACCAGCTCGTCGGCGGGCGGCGTGCCGGGCGACATCGGAAGGAAACGTCGGGCGTCGCCGTCGCTCAGCCACTTCAGAAGCGCCCTGTCGTTTCGCGCCGCTACGCCGTCACCGGCCTTCTTCCAGTCCGATCGCGCCCCCTCCCGGTTGCCGAGGCGAAAACGCGCTTCACCACGAATACGGCGCAGCTCCCGCCGGATCGGGTCGTCTCCCGGCCGTGCAAGGGCGCCGTCGTCGATCGCTCTGTCGACCTCGTCCCACTCTTCTCTCTCTTCGAGCAGGCGGGCGTAGACATAGAGCAGTCGCCCGGCATGTCGGTTCCACATGAACAGCCTGCTCACCTCCCCCAGCGCGCCGGCCTCCTCCTCGTACGATCCGACGTCGAAACCGCCAGTCGGATCGATCCTCTTCAGTTCGATTGGAACGAGCCTCGGCCCCTCCATCGCCCCCCGCCGGACATAAACTTCCGACACATCATCGAAATAGACGAGCGCCCATTCGTCCGACGCGGCGGCGAGCCGGTTGACCGGATCCCGCCCGGTGGCGGGCGAGGAACGGAGAAGAAGGGTGTTCACATTGTAGCGGCGAAGTTCCTCTTCCCAACCCGGCCCACCTCCCAGAATCCGGAAGTAGTCGTTCTTCCAGAAATCCTCGCCGTAGACCTCGACCCTTCCATCGACGAAGTTTTTCCGGTTCGGATAGAAATACCGAATGAATGCCCCGCCGAACTGGTCGGGGTGAAAAACCTCGCCCGGAAGGTCCCGTTTCTTTATGAATGAAAACGCCCGCTCCGGGTAGTTCGCCTCCGCCCAACAGCTCTCCTCGATCGTCCCGGACATCTCCGATGGAAGGGGAAAGCGGAGAGGATCGTTCCTCCACCACCAGGCGACGAGGAAGAGCGCGCCCGCCGCACCCGCCAGGCGGAGCACCCTTCCCCGGCGGGAACGATCGGGGAGCAGTCGCGCGACGGGGGGCATCCAGTTTCTCATGGCGATCGGCGCGGCCACCACGGCGAAGGGAAGAATCACGCGGACGGCGCGCACGGCAAAAAGGCCGAATACCGCCACGGCGATCATCTCCGTGGCGTCCCGGCGCTTCCCGCGAATCAGCGACAGCGCCACGACGAGAAAGAGCGCGGTGAAGAAACGGTCGCGCCACCAATCGGCGGGTTGGAATTCACTCAGCACCTGGAAGAAGAATCGAGTCTTGAGAAGGCCGATCGGGAGGAGGACCGCCGTCACTCCCGACGGATTGATCGCCGCCCCCGATACGAGCGCCGCCGCCACCGACAGAAGAGAGAAGATCACGAGCCTCCGCCATCGCTTCCGGTTCATCGCCTTCACGTCGCCCCGCACCGCCCGAAGCGCCGCCCGGATCCACTCGCCGGCGCAGTATACCCCGAGCAGGGCGACGCCGTAGAGAAAGCCGGGATGGATCTGCGCCCACACGGCGAAAAGGATCGGCAGCAGCGCGAGGCGATCTCCTTTTTCGCGCCGGTACGACTCTACGATCAGCCCCGTAGCGGCGAGGAGAACGGCGGAGAGCAGGAACGGTCTGAGAATCATGTGGGACGCCGACGCGAGAAGCGCGAGGAGAAGAACGCCCCCCGTCACCACCTCGCTCCCTCCGCCGGCAAGACGGCCCGATCGATGAAGAAGCACGAACAGCGCCAGCGCGAGGAGGAAGCGGAGCGCCACGAGACCGCTTCCGCCGAAGCGGTGATCGACGGCGTAGAAGACGATCTCGGCGAGCGGCTGGTTCACCCACCACCTCTCCCCCTGCCGGGTGCTCGAGAAAGTGTCGCTGTCGGGAATCGCCCGTTCCTCGATGATCCTCTCGCCGGCGCGCAGGTGCCAGCCGAGATCGGGGCTCGAAAGGATCCTGGTGGAGATAAGGGCCAGCAGGAGGAAAAAGGCGGCGAGAAGGGGTCGGCGGAAAAGAGTTCGGAGAGGCGACGAAGGTGTCACCGCATCCCCTCCTTTCCCTGTCGGGTCCGCGGAAAAGCGAAGAGCGCCGGAACCGCCGGAAAGAGCGCGACGCACGGCGCCCGCACGGCGAAAAGGTCCGGCGCTCGGTCGGTCGTTCTTTCGATCAGACGTGAATCAGGTTCTCGCTGCCCCAGACACTCACGCGGCGGATCTGCGTGAACGGGATGAACTGGGTCACCGGCTGAACCTCGCCCTTCTTCTTCGCCTCGTAGCTCACCTCGACGAAATCCTCGCCCACGCGGACCAGCTTCGCTTCAAACGTTTCGAGATCGATCGCGTCGGTGATCGCGCCCCGGCGGAAAGACTGCGGGTTGACCACGGTCACCGGCCCCCCCTGCCAAGACTTGAGCATCTCCTGAAAACCATTGGACATGTTTCTCTCCTTTCGAAGGCGGTGCCCTCGGCCCCGCTCGGTCGGTCGCCCGGGGACGGGGATCTTTCGATATTCCCATAAAGACTAGAAGAATTGTCCCCGGAGTACAAGCCCCCGGGTCTCGAAATACGGGGGAAAATACCCGGTTCCCGGCAGGGAGGATCTCATCCCGGCGCGTCGTCCTGCCGATAACACAAAGGAGTAGACAGGGTTGCGCGAATCACGTCCCGGGCGGCCGGGAACGGGCGGTTGAATGGCACCGAAGAAAATCCTCGTGATCGAAGACGACGCCGGGCGCTTTCGCGCGATCCGCCGCGTGCTGACAGGCAGAGGACACAGCGTGGTCGGCGTCCGTCACGGAAAGGGGTGCGTCGACCGCGTCCTCCGGGAAGGCCCCGACCTGATCGTCGTCGGCATCGCAGCCTCGGGGAGGCCGGCGTTCGACGAGGCGAAACGACTCCGCGACGAGCCGCGCACATCCGCCATCCCGGTGATCGCCATCACAACCGCCACGGTGTACGACGATCCGGAATCGCTGTCCGATATCTGTGCCGATCGGCTGGGCGACTCGTCGGTGGAAAACGATCTTTTCGTCCGGTCGGTGGAAGACATCCTCCAGGTAAAGGGGCCGGGGAGGGAGTCGGATCTCGCCGATCCGACGGGCGAAGCGCCGGCGGGCGTCGGGGACGAGACCGGCATCATCGTGGTGGCGGACGACGAGGCGAGAAACCGGCGGAGGGTCGCTTCGATCCTCGAGCCGCTCGGATACACGGTGCGCCAGGTCGCGTCGGGGGAAGAGGCGCTCGATGCGGTCAATGAGCGGCAAATCGATCTTCTCCTCCTCGATTTCGCCATGCCCGGAACCGATAGCCTGGAGATCACCCGGCGCATTCGCTCCGATCCGTCGATCCGCGCCATACCGATCATTCTCCTCACCGCTTTCGCGGACAGGGAGCGGAAACTCGAGGGAATCGAGGCGGGGTGCGACGATTTCATCGACAAACCGTTCGACCGGGATGAACTCGTCATCCGGATTCGATCGCTGATCCGCCTCAGCCGCTTCCGGATGCGCGCCGAAGAGAGGGAAAGACTCGACACGGTGCTCGGCGAATCGGGCGAGGGAATCGTCTTCCTCGACGGCGCCTGGAGGATCACCGAGATCAACAACGCCGGCCGCAGACTCCTCGCTCTTCCACCGGAGGACTGCGCGGGCACAAGCCTTCTCGACCATCTCGCCGGACGGCGCACGCTGAGCGCCGATCTTTCGGCCCTCACCGATCCGGGCGGTGAAACGGTCCGCTTCCGGATCGAACAGGGTGAGACCGAATCGTCCGCTCCGCTCATCCTCTCGGCGTACGCGAAAAAATTCCGGTCCGCCGATGGAAAACTCAGGGAAGTGATCCTCACGATCAAAGACATCTCGGCGAGCGCCGGAGAGGAAAGGATGAAAGACGAGTTTCTCTCCACCATGTCCCACAAGTTCAAGACGCCCCTTTCGGTGGTCATGGCGAACTGCGAGTACCTGACGAGCGGGTACTACGGCGATCTCGCCGAAGAACAGTCGGAGGCGGTGCGCGAAATCGGAACGGGCGCCACCCAGCTTCTCGACCTGTTCGACAAGCTGCTCGCCTTCATCGCGCCCGGTTCGCTCGACGGAGGAACGCCTCAACCGCGCGAACTCGGCGCGCTCCTCGGCGGCTATGTTTCGGATGTGAAGAAAAAACGGGATATCGGGGAGGTTCGCATCGACCTGGAGATCGATCGGGATGTGAAAAAGGAGATCATCGATTATCCTTCGTTCACCATCGCCTTGGACAACATCGTGGAAAACGCCATCAAGTTCAACCGGCGGCCCGGAGCGCGGGTGAAGATCTCCGCCGGTCGCGACGGGAACGGCGCCACGGCCGTTTCGGTCACCGACAACGGGCCCGGCATCCCCTCGGAGCACACGGAGAAGATCTTCCAGCGATTCTACCAGGTCGAGAAATTTCACACCGGCAAGGTGGAAGGCGTCGGGCTCGGGCTCCCGCTTGCCAGGCGGATCATCTAGGACCACGGCGGAACGGTGAACGTGGAGTCCCGCCTCGGGAAGGGCTCGACCTTCCGCATCACCCTCGGCGCGAGAGATTCTCGAGGTACGACTCCGCGGCGGCCTCTCCTTCCCGTCCGAGCCGCTTCCGAATCACCTCTTTGAAATCGGCGGGCGGAGCAGACGCGAAAGAGCGAAACTCCCCCACCCCGTCGGCCCGGAACTTCAGCCACGAAGCGTGGAGCATGAGACGGGGAACATGGTCTTCCTCCGCGCCCTTTCCGTACAGGACGTCTCCGAGCACGGGATGGCCCGCCCCGGCGAGGTGAACCCTGATCTGGTGCCGCCTCCCCTCACGGATGGAAACCGAAACGAGGGAACTCTTCCCACCGGCGCGAACGGGACGGACGAGGCTTTCGGCGCTTCTTCCCCCGTCGGAGATCACCATTCGCCTGGCGCTCTTCGGATGATGGGCGATCGGCCGAAGGATGGTGAACGTCTTCTTCAACGACCCTTTCACGAGGGCGAAATACTCCTTTTCGACGCGGCGCCACTTCCACTGCTCTCTCAGCTTTTCCCACGTGTCGCCGTCCCGGGCGACCACGAGGAGACCCGACGTTCCGTTGTCGAGCCTGTGGACGAGGCCCGCTTCGAGCGGCCCTCCCACATCCGCCAGCTCGGGATAGTGCGCCACGAGGCGGCAGGCGAGGGCCGCGGTGTCCTCCCCGTTGCGCGGCATCGCCGCAAGGCCCGGCGGCTTCTCCACCACGAGGAACCGCTCCTCCTCGTGGACCACGATCAGTTCCCCCTCGCCGTCGGCGGCGATCGTCTCGAGACGCCGATCACGAAACGCGCTCAAGTCGATTCTCGCGCCTTCACGCACCGGCCGCCCGGCGGCGTGCGGCTTCCCATCCACCAGGATCCTGCCGAAAGCGATTTCACTTCGAATCGCGCCGCGCGACACGCCGGCGAGGCGGTCGCGAAGAAACAGGTCGAGCCGTTTCCCCGCACCGGCGGCGTCGACCACCACCGACGAAGGGAGCTCCGGATGATCCGATCCTCCGGCCATTGAAGACGACATCCTTTCCCGTACGCCCGGGACGCGCGCTACTGCGTGACGGTCATCTCGAGCGCCGCGTCGAGAGCATCGTCGTCGTGGACGGGCGCATCGCAGACATAGTTCCGGCAGACGAACACCGACGGCTCGCCCACGTCCTCCTTTCCCTCGAGCAGGGGGAGGAGCGCCACCGGTTCCGCCGCATCCTTCGACGGATCGAGATAGGCGGTCACCGCGTCGGGCGCGTAGAGGGAAGATACCTTCCTGAGGAAGCGGCCGACGGAAGGATCGTTCCGGTTCCCCACGACGACGATTTCCCTCGATTCACCATAGTGGAAATCGAGCGCCGCGAGAAGGGTGGTCGCCGCGGTCGGTTGCTGCAGCAGCGAGCGGGCGAAGCACCGGAAGGTTCGATCCGCCTCTTCGCGCAGCTTCGTGTCGCCGGTGAGCTTCGCCAGCCGGGCGAGGTTGAAGGCGGCCACCGAGTTCCCCGACGGCACCGAACCGTCGAAGAGATCCTTCGACCGTGCAAGAAGTTTCTCGTTGTTCGTGCCGGTGAAATAGAAGCCCCCCCCGTCGGCGTCGGAGAAAAGGGCCACCATTCTCCCGTTCCAGAAGAGCGCCTCTTTCAGATAGTCGATCTTCCAGGTCGCCTCGTACAGGTCGATCAGCGCCTGGGTGAAATCGGCGTAGTCGGTGAGATAACCGGGGATCTTCGCCTTCCCGTTCTTCCATGTATGAAGAAGAACATCCCCGTCGGTCATCTCGTCGAGGATGAGACGGGCGGCCCTTTCCGCCGTATCGATGTAGTGTTCCTCGCCGAACGCCCGGCCCGCCCTGGCGAAGGCGGAAATCGCCATGCCGTTCCAGGAGAGGATCGTCTTGTCGTCCTTCGCGGGCGCCACTCTCAGATCGCGCGCCGCGAGCATCTTCCGGCGCGACTCATCGAGCAGGCGCTTCGCCTCGTCGAACGTGAGGGAGTTCTTTTTCGCCGCCTCCTCCAGCGGAACAGCGATGTGGAGTGCCGAACTTCCGTTCTCGAAGCTCCCCTCTTCGGTCACGCCGAAGTAGTCCGCCACGAATGTGCCGGTCTTCCCGCCAAGAAGGTCGAGTATCCCGGCGCGGGTCCAGACGTAATACTTTCCCTCTTCCCCTTCCGAATCGGCGTCCTGGGATGAGTAGAAGACGCCGGCGGGATCGCGCATCTCCCGCTCGATGTAGGCGAGGATTTCCTCTACTACGCGGCGGTACTCTTCCTTCCCCGTGACGAGCCATCCGTCGAGATAGGCGGGCGCGAGGAGCGCGTTGTCGTATAGCATCTTTTCGAAGTGGGGGATCAGCCACTTGTTGTCGGTGGAGTACCTGTGGAAACCGCCGCCGAGTTGGTCGTAGATCCCACCTTCCATCATCCTGTCGAGGGTGACGGTGGCCATTTCGAGCGAGTGCGCGTCACCCGTGCGAAAGTGATGGCGCAGAAGGAGCCCGAGGGTCGACGCCGACGGGAACTTCGGCGCCCCGCCGAAACCGCCCCAGCGCATGTCGAAACGGCGCGCCAGGCGGTCCACCGCCACCGAAAGATCGACCTCGTCGACGTCGCCTCCCCCAATTCGTCCCGCCGAAGAGGCGCGGATCTGCTCGGCGAGCTTGTCGATCTTCGCCATCGCCTCTTCCGAACCGGAATTGGCCGCGTAGAACTCCGCCACCCGGCGGAGAATCGACCGGAATCCGGGGCGGCCGGCGCTGTCTTCCGGCGGGAAGTAGGTGCCGCCGAAGAACGGTTTCTTCTCGGGCGTAAGAAAGACGGTGAGCGGCCACCCACCCCGCCCGGTCATCATCTGCACGGCGGTCATGTAGACGTTGTCCACGTCGGGTCGTTCCTCGCGGTCCACCTTGATGCAGACGAACTTCTCGTTCATCAGCGCCGCGATCTCTTCATTCTCGAACGATTCGCGCTCCATCACGTGGCACCAGTGACAAGCGGAATAGCCGATGGAAAGGAGGATCGGCTTATCTTCGGCGCGCGCCCTTTCGAACGCCTCCTCCCCCCACGGATACCAGTCGACCGGGTTGTGGGCGTGCTGGAGCAAGTAGGGCGACGTCTCATGGATCAGCCTGTTCGTGTGCTCTTCACCTTCGGTGCGTGTCAAGACGGCGTTTTCCTCCTTCGGAGCCGGCATGTCGTTCGGCTCCCCCCTTCTGTTGCACGACGGCATCAGGAAGGCGGCAATGAGGAGCGTGGCGGCGAAACCGTCTCTTTTCCGTCCGCTTCCTTGCAATCGGTTCCCCCTCGCTTCCGGCCGTTGGTGGTTACAGGAAAAATATAATAAAGAACGTGCCCCGCGAGGCGGATTTACGTACCGTTCGCCTTCCTTGCGCCTCCCCGAACCGGTTGCTATCCTCCACCGTGTGGAAATACCGGACGACAGGCTGACGATGCGGTTCCGTACGCTCAGTGCGCTTCTCGAGGAAAAGGGCCGTTTCGTGCTTCTCTCCGATCTTCTCGGCGTGAGTGGCGCGCTCTTTCGCCTCTATTGGCCGGCTAACGAGGCGCGGCCGGCCGGGGAGAGCGCCGCCGGTATCTGCTCAGGCGCTCCTCTCGAGCGCGCGGCCGGAGCCTACGGATTCCGCATCGAGCGTGCGGAGCGCGGCGGCGGATCTTCCCTTCATCTCGTGGAGACCGGCGGCGCGGACACTCTCGCCGACAGGATCCGCCGCTTCACCGCTTCCCTCGCCGAGGGGATCCGTCTCTACCGCGAACGGGAGTTCGTCGCCGGCGAAGAGCGCTTCTATTCGGGGCGCCGGGCCTACGGGAAGATGATCGATCGTGTCTCGAACGACATCGTTCCCGGGCGCGACCGGTGCGACGAAGAACTCCCGGCACTTCTCGACACGATCGGGAAGAGCCGAATCGTACTCGGTAACTACCTCGACCGGATCGGCAACTTCCTCGGTACAGGTTCCGCCATCGCTCCCTTCGTTCGCGAAGGGAAAGCGCTTCTCGAGGCGGGGCGCCTCGTCGAGGGGCGCGGCGGTCTTCGTGACGAGAACCGCTCCGCCGTCGTCTCCCGTCTCCGCGAGGCGGAGAAGAACTGCCGCGAGGGGTTCGCCGTCATCCTCCCTCTTGTCGGGGAAATGGGAAGGGATAAGAGTTGAAAGTCGCCATTGTCGGCATCTATCCGCAAAACGAGGATCGGATCCGGGGAGGCGTGGAGGCGGTCACCCTCGCTTTGAGTCGAGGTCTCGCCGCCATGGAAGGGATCGAAGTTCACGTGGTGGTCTGCGATGCCACACGGCCGACGGGAGATATTTCCCCCGCACCCGGCCTTCATGTTCACTCGATCGGCGGTGCGAAGCGCTTCGGCAATATCCTCCTCGGCATACCCGACCGGCAACGGATCGCCCGGGCGCTGCGAGGCATCGCGCCCGACGTCGTCCACGCCCACTCCGCCGACCGCTCGGCGCTCGGCGCCATGGAGAGCGGCTTCCCGACGGTGGTCACCATTCACGGAATCATCGAGATGGAAACTTCGCTCGAATCGAATGCCGCCGGGAAGCTTCGCGGGCTGTTGAGGAATATGATCACCGCCGAGGCGCTTAGGAAGATGAAGAATGTGATCCTCCTCAGCCCGTATGTCGCCGAGTACTACGCGAAACAGCTTGCCGGCAGGCGGACATGGACGATCGAAAACCCGGTGGACGAGCGCTTCTTCGCTCTTCGCCGCGACGTCCGGCCGGGGACCCTCCTCCACTCGGGGCTCCTCATCCCACGCAAGGGGATCCGCAACCTCCTCGAAGCTCTTCACCTCGCCTCGCACGACGCGCCCGGGATCCGGCTCCGTCTCGCCGGCGCCTCGACGATCCCCGAATACAGGCGGAAAATCGACGATACCATTTCATGGTTCAACCTTACGGATCGCGTCGATTTTCTCGGAGGTCTTTCCCCTGCCGAGGTGGCGGAGGAACTCTCCCGCGCGGCGGCGCTCGTCATGGTCTCCCGGCAAGAGACGCTCCCCGTGGCGATCCAAGAGGCGATGGCGGCGGGCGTCCCGGTGATCGCCTCTCCCGTGGGGGGTATCCCGATGATCGTCCGCGAGGGGGAGACCGGATATCTCGTCGAATACGGCGACGCCAAAGCCCTCGCGAAGCGGATGGTGGAGATCGTCACAGACGATGAGGTCCGTCTTCGCATGGGAACTCGCGGGCGGGAGATAGCGAAGGAGCGCTTCACCCTCGAGAGTGTCTGCCAAAGGACGGTCGCCGTCTACCGGGAGGTGATCGCCGGTCGCTGAGAAGAGGGGATTCGTTCTTCGCGCCGCGCGGAACGGTTTCGACGGGAAGATCAGAAAAGTGACGCTCGGCGTTTCCGAGGTCCGCTCCGTGACGCTCCTCGGGGAGCCCCCCCTTCTTGAAACGGCACCGCGCCCGACCACACCATCAAGGTTCCTCTTCCGGTGCGGCGCGGCCCTTCTTCACTTTCGAGCGCTTCCGTTTCGATTCGAGACGCCTTCTCTTCGACGACGCCGTCGGCTTCGTGGGCACCCTCTTTCTCCGTTTCTTCCGTATCGCCGCGATCCGCGCGACAAGCCTCTGCCATGCGACGACCCTGTTTCTCGCCTGGGAGCGGCTCTCCGTGGCGGTCACCGTGATGCCCGTGGGGATATGTTTCAGCCGCACGCCGGTTTCGTTCTTGTTCTTGTGCTGCCCGCCGGGACCGCCGACACGGATGAACTCCTCGCTCGTCTCCTCGCGGAGGCGTTTCATGTCGATCCCGCCGGCGCTCACTTCCCCCCCTTTCGCTTCAAGGCCGCCTTTCGCTCTTCGTCCATGCCCCGAATCAGTTCACCCTTCATGTAATCTTCCATCCCCGCCCTCTTGTAGATCAGCGCAAGCTTGTCGTGCACCGAAGGATCGGCGCCGATGTCGTAGACGTCGATCGAATGGCCGATAGACGCGACCCTCGGGTAGTCGTCGACCCACCGGTAGAGCTTCTCGTCGGGGAGCCAGAAACCCTGGTAGGTCGAGCGGCTGATGGCGAGCAGTTCCGGTTCGGGGTGATAGGACGCGCCCGCCCGAACCGCTTCCATCGGCTTGTAGAGCCACCCGGGAAGGTACCGGAAGCGGATACCGTACCTCGACGGGTCGGCGTTGCCGAAATAGGCGAGATAGACGCCGCCGTATCCCTTCTCCTCGAGCCACCTCTTCAGCCCCGGGAGATCCTGTCCCCAGTCGAGATTCGAGTCCCCGAGAATACGGACGCCGCCTTCCGCGCCCCCGGCGGCCTCGTTGAAGTAGGGAATGAAATGCGGCCACGCCGCCGCCGTTCCACCGACCATCCAGCCGGTGAGAACGACGCCCGCCGCCCGGCGCATCGCGCCGGTGCCGAGGAGTTTCGCAACGGCGTATCCCGCCGCCAGGGCGAGGAAGGGGTAGGCCGGCAGAAGATAGCGCACGCCGATCTGGATTCGCCCCGCTACGACGAAAAAGAGGAGAAGCGCCGCCGGCGGGAGGGCGATGAGGAAAGCGTCGCGACGCCTCGCCGGAACGGCGGCGAGCATCCACAACCCCGTCACGGAGAGGAGGAGGAGGGGGATCGGCGTCTTGACGAGTAGCGCGGCGGGATAGTAGAGCGTCCAGCCGCCGTCGGAAACCCGCCCGAAGAAGAACGCCCTGTGTCCCTCGTTCGCTTTGAGCTGGTAGGCGATCCCGTCGACGTACGGCGCCGGAAGCGCGGCGCGGATGGCGGGCGGACGGTCCGCTCCGTCGTGATGAACCCACAGCGGCAGGTATCCGGCATAGAGAACGGCGAGCGCCACGACGACGATCAGGGCGAAGGACCTGAAGAGCCGGGCGAACCGGCGCCGATCTCCCCTCTCTGCCGCAAGGGCGAGAAGCGGGAGGATTCCGATGAGAAGCACGGAAGTGTACTTCGAAAGCAGTGCCAGGCCGAGGGCGACTCCGGCGAGGACGAGATGGGTTGCGCCCCCCTCGCGGCGGTGGCGGAGAAAGCGCATCACCGCCCAGAAAAACATCGCCGTCAGCGGGAGATCGGGTGTCGCCACGCCGGCATGGGCGAGAAGGTTCGGCTCGACCGCCGTGAAGAGCGCCGCGGCAAGGGCGGCGCCGTCGCCGAAAAGGCGGCGCCCCTCGAGAAAAACCATCACCACGAGGATCAGGAAGAGGATCCTATTCGGAATCCGCGTGAGCGTGACCACCCGCTCGCCCGGTCCGATGCGGAAAAGACGCCGCCCCCGCTCGTCCTGGCTCGGTGCGTTCCACACCTGTTCGGGGATGTCGAGTCCGCCGAGGAGGAGGGAGTTCATATAGTAGGAAAGCGGCGGGTGGAGCGCCGCGGAGCGATACGACCAGTCCCCCCGCTCCGCCAAGTATCTCCCCAAGCCGGCGTAGTGGGTCTCGTCCACGGTGGGCGACATGTCGTCGGAACTGGTGAAAAGCGCGATCGCCGACACCAGCACGATCACCGCGAGCGGTCCGATGTACGGCCTCCTCATGAACTCCTTGTATCGCGCCGGACGAGGCGCTGTCAACGAAGCGAATGTCCACCGGGGCGCATAACCGCTTGCCGCGCGGCGCACCGGCCCCTATAATCAGCCGCTGACAAGGGGGGCCGCATGAAGAAGAATCGTGCGAGCCGGACGGGAAAGGGTGGGGCCCAGACCGCTCTGTTCGAAGAAGCGCCGGCGGAGAATACGAAAAAGGAAAAGAAAACGACGGTCCGGGCGGCGACCGCCGCCAACCTTCGTGTGACGAAAAAGAAAAGACCGGCGAAAGTGGCGAAACTCCGCGGCACCGCGAAGCAGCGGGAGATCTCGGTGAGCGAGTTCTTCTCGAAGAACCGCCATCTCCTCGGCTTCGATAACCCTTCGAAGGCGCTGCTCACCACGGTGAAGGAGGCGGTGGACAACTCTCTCGACGCGTGTGAAGAGGCGGGAATCCTCCCGGTGATCCATGTGCTGATCGAGCCGCTCGCCGACGATCGTTTCCGGGTCACCGTGAAGGACAACGGTCCGGGCATCGACAGGAAGGAAGTGCCCCGCGTCTTCGGTTCGCTCCTCTACGGGAGCAAGTTCCACCGTCTTCGCCAGTCGCGCGGCCAGCAGGGGATCGGCATCTCCGCCGCCGGCATGTACGGCCAGCTCACCACGGGAAAACCGGTGATCGTTGTCTCCCGCTGCGGATCGAAGAAGCCGGCTCAGCGCTTCTCCATCCTCCTCGATACGAGAACGAACCTCCCGGTGATCACGGCGAACGACGAAGTCGAATGGGATCAACCCCACGGCACGTCGATCGAGATCGAGCTCGAGGCGAGCTACAAGGGAGGGCGGCACTCGGTGGACGGCTATCTCTGGCAGGTCGCCCTCGCCAACCCCCACGTCGAGTTGCACTACCGCCCTCCGAAGGGCGATCCCGTCGATATCGAACGGGCGACGAAGGAGATGCCCGTCGAAGCGCGCGAGATCAAGCCCCACCCGCGGGGCGTCGAGCTGGGGCAGCTGATGAAGATGCTGAAGGAGACGAAGGCGCGGAACCTGAGCGGTTTCCTCACACGCGATTTCAGCCGCGTCAGCTCCCGGGTGGCGGCGGAGATCCTCGAGGGGGCGAAGCTGAAGCCGACGATGAGCCCGACACGCGCCCATAGGGACGCCGCGGAAGTGCTCTACCGGGCGATCCAGCGGACGAAGATCATGAATCCGCCGACGAACTGCCTCTCTCCGATCGGCGACGCACACCTGGCGAAATCGCTCGAAAGCCGGCATGAACCGGCGTTCGTCTGCGCCGTGTCTCGGCCGCCGGCGGTGTACAGGGGAAACCCCTTTCTCATCGAGGCGGCGCTCGCCTACGGCGGACCATCTTTCGAGGCGGACGCCCCGGCGCGCCTCTACCGCCTCGCGAACCGCGTCCCACTCCAATATCAAAAGTCGGCGTGCGCCATCACGAAGAGCGTGATCGACGTGGCGTGGAAGGGATACGGCGTTCACCAGAGCCGCGGCGCCCTCCCGGCCGCGCCGATGGCGATCCTGGTGCACATCGCATCCGTCTGGGTTCCCTTCACATCCGAATCGAAAGAGGCGATCGCGTCGTATCCCGAAATCACCAAGGAGATCCGACTCGCCATACAGGAGTGCGGACGCAAGCTCGGCGCACATATTAGACGGCGGCGACGACTGGCGGACGCGGAGAAGAAGAAGAGCTACATCGAAAAGTACATCCCCCACATCGGCCTCGCGCTTCAGGAGATCCTCGGGCTCACCGACAAGAAGCGGGCGACGACCGAGAGCCGGCTGAGGGAGATTCTCGAGAAGAGCCGCAAGATGTAATCGCGTCCGGCACCGGCCGGACGACGGGAGAAAGCGGAATTGGCGACCAGGCGAAAGACGAAGAACGACGGTGACATCCTCGGCCGGATCCGCGCCGAGGCGGGTAACGTCGACGTGAAGATCAACAAGGGCGTGAAGCCGTCGATGAAGTTTCCCGTCCGTTCTCTCCAGAACGTGGCGTACCAGCCGAAGAAGGGCTACTTCGAGATCAAAGGGAGGATGAAGGAGCGGACCCTCACGGTGAACACGGTGAAAACCTTCGCCCAGACCCTCCGAATGATGTCGTTCTCCAAGGAACTGGTGGAAACCGACGACATCGCCACGAAAAGAGAAGCGTATTACGTTTCGAAGAACTGGGCGGAGGCGCGGTTCGCCGAGCAGCCCGAATCGGATACGGTGATGGAGGATGTGGAGGCGCTCTTCGGGGTGAACCGTGAACAGCTCGGTTTCATACCGGAGGAGAAGGGGGGCGACGTGGCGGGGAAGCTCGTCGTGATCGACGTCGATCCCTCCACGGGGAAGGAGCTTCGCATCGATTGCACGAAGTTCGGCTCCGGCGCCTACTCGATTCCCATCTCGGTGGAACAGCTCAAGTTCGAAACGGAGGCGAAGTTCATTCTCGTCATCGAAACGGCGGGCATGTTCCAGCGTCTCGTCAAGCACAGCTACTGGAAGAAGGCGAACTGTATCCTCGTTTCGATGGGGGGCGTTCCCACCCGGGCGTGCCGGCGTTTCATCCGCCGTCTCGCCGATATCAAGAAGATCCCCGTGTACGTCTTCGTCGACGGCGACCCGTACGGTTTCATGAACATCTACCGCACCCTCAAGGTCGGTTCGGGGAACGCGGCGCATCTGAACGAATACTTCTGCGTTCCCCAGGCGCGCTTTCTCGGGATCACGCCGCAGGACATCACCGACTACGAACTGCCCACCCATCCGCTCAAAGAGGTCGATATCAAGCGGGCGAAGGACGCGCTGAAGAACGATCCTTTCGTGCTCCACCACAAGCCGTGGCAGCGGGCGCTCAAACAGATGGTGAAGATGGGGGTTCGCGCGGAGCAGCAGGCGCTCGCCAAGCACGGCCTCAACTACGTGATCGACGAGTATCTCCCGCGGAAGATCGCAAAGGCCGCGCAGTTCCTTCCCTGATCGTCCTCCCGGGACGGTCGTTCATCGCCCTCGCACCGGCGCGGAGCGGCAATCATGTATGACGTGAATAAAATCCGGAAGAGCTTTCCCATCCTATCGAGGAAGATAGGCGGCGAGCCGCTCGTCTACCTCGATAACGCCTCCACGTCGCAGAAACCGGAAACGGTGATCCGTGCGGTGACCGACTTCTACCGCGGGCACTGCGGCAATGTTCACCGCGGCGTCCACACTCTCACCGAGGAGACGACGGCGATCTACGAGGAGGCTCGGAGCGCCGTGGCGCGCTTCATCGGCGCCGCCGAGTCGGCGGAAGTGGTGTTCACGAAGAACGCCACCGAGGCGATCCATCTCGTGGCGTGGTCATGGGCGTGGGAGCGGGTCGGTGAGGGGGACGAGATCATCCTTTCCGAAATGGAGCATCACTCCAACCTGGTGCCGTGGCAGATCCTCGCCCGCGAGCGACGTGCGAAGCTGAAAATGCTCGGACTCGGTCCGGAGGAGACGCTCGACCCGCACGAGCTGGAGAGACTGATCACCGAACGGACGAAGCTCGTCACTTTCGTCCATGTATCGAACACCCTCGGAGTGATCAACCCGGCGGAGGAGTTTTGCGCCATCGCCCGGCGGCGCGGGATTCCGGTGTTCATCGACGGCGCGCAGTCGGTGCCCCATATTCCGGTCGATGTATCGCGCCTCGGGTGCGACTTCCTCGCCTTCTCGGGCCATAAGATGCTCGGACCCGTCGGGGTCGGCGTCCTTTACGGGCGGCGTGAACGGCTCGAGGCGATGCGGCCCTTTCTCGCGGGGGGGGGGATGATCGACCGGGTGAGCGAGGAGGGCGCCACGTTCAACGCCGTGCCGTACCGCTTCGAGGCGGGCACGCCCGCCGTGGCGGACGCCGCCGGTCTCGCCGAAGCGGTCCGCTTCCTCGAGGAGATCGGCATGGAGAATGTGCGCCGCCACGAGGAAGCCCTCACCCGGCGCGCTCTCGAAGCGATGGGGAGGATTCGCGGCGTCTCGGTGTACGGTCCCGACGACCCGGCTTTGCGCACGGGGGTGATCTCGTTCAACCTCGCCGGCGTGGAACCGCACGCCCTCGGCCGCTTCCTCGATTCGAAGGGGGTGGCGATCCGCGCGGGCGACCATTGCACCCAGCCGCTCCTGCGCGCCCTGGGTATCACCGCCACGGCGCGCGTGTCGTTCTATCTCTACAACACGCCGGAGGAAGTCGACTTCTTCATCGCTCTTCTCGAGCAGGCGGCGGAACGTCCCCGTCCGGAGTGGAGCCGCCTCGCCGGAAGGTGACGGCCGTGCGCAAACCGCTCTCCCGCTATGCCCCCTGCACGCCCTTCGCCTTCTTCCCGGTGCGACACGTTCCCTCGAACTCGACGTCGTCCTGGATCACCAGGGAGGGAGCGTTGATATCGCCGATCATGGCACTCCCTTCCATCAGCTCGATCTTGTTTCCCGCCGTCACCTTCCCCTCGAGCCGGCCGTGCACTACCACCCGCTCGGCGTTCACCTCGGCGTCCACCTTCCCTTCCTTCCCCACCATCAGCGTGCCGCGCACCTGCAATTCGCCCTTATAGAAGCCGTCGATCTGCACATTCGACGACGTTTCGAGCTTGCCGTCGAACTTCGCGTCCGGGCCGAGCACCGAGAAGCCGCTCCCGGCGGGAGCGCCCCCTTTCTTCTCCGTCATCGGAGTGGGCGAAGGCTTCACAGGATCGATGGTTTTCGTTTTCTCGTCCTTTCCGAACATCGGCTCTCCCTCGTTTCCATTCTGGGTCATGGCTCTTGTCGCCTGACTACGGTTCCTCTCTTGGAGCGAGAAGCAACAGGGGGTCGACGGCGAAGCCGTCCTGACGGATCTCGAAGTGAAGATGAGGGGCGCTCGACAACCCCGTGCTCCCTAGGAACGAGATCGTGTCGCCGCGCTTCACCTTGTCTCCGGTGGCGACCACCAGCTTCGCGTTGTGACAGTACACCGTCACCAATCCGCCGCCGTGATCGATCACCGCGACGTTGCCGTACTTCCTGTCCCATCCCGCGCTGATAACGGTACCCGAAAGAGGCGTTTCGATCAGCGTATTTCGCGCCGCGGCGATGTCGATCCCCGAGTGGATCCCCTCTCCCTCTCTCACGTCGCCGAACGAGGAGGAGACGAACCCCTTCACCGGCCATCGTAGACGACCGAGACGGGGCGCGAGGATCTTCTCGATGCGCGCCGCATCCGCCCCGCCCGGCATGGCCGCCTCCTCGAGTTCCACGTCGGGCATCCCGGGAGGCCTCGTGTCGACCGGCGCACCGGGAGACCGCGTCGCCGAGGCGGACCCGGTGAGCACCGGCTCGGGGAGACCGACGAGCTTCCGGATCTTCCGATCCATTTCGCGAAGGCCTTCCACCTCCTCCCGGAGCGCGTCGTACTCCGCCTGCTTCTCGGTCAGTTCGCTGAGACGGATCTGCAACTCCGTCCAGTTGCGCACCTTCCACATCAGCTCGCCGTAGGTGACCAGGAGGAACACCACGGCGATTCCCGTGACGAACAGAGCCGCGCCGATCATGTAGAGCGTCCCGAGAGAGAGACGCAGGTGATACGTCTTCCTCCCGTCGGAAGGAGTCACGATGACGGAATAACTCTTCGCCGGCATACTCTGGAAGCTCCCGGTCGATGCTGCGAGGGGCGGGTCGGTTATTCATGTCATGAAGAGGGAGGAAAGTCAACGACAATGGCGGGCGGTGGGGAGAACAGACAGAAGGGCGGGGGTCTTCCGGACGGTCATCGGAAAAGGGTGCTACCGTTTGCGATTGAGTTTCCCATCATCCTGACCGTTTCAACCCCCGCCTTCCATCCGTGTTTTCCGAGGTGGAACCTCCTTGTTCGTACGCCGTTCTCGCGGCGGTCCCCATTCAAGGCACAGGGAACGGAAGCTCCCACACATCCCGCTCCGCGCGCCCCCGTCGAAGCTTGGAGGGCAATGCCGTTGCCGCTTCGACCTGGCGTTCGTGAGAACACCTCTTCCTGCTCTCAAGGAACGTGCCAATTTTGCGCGGATTCATCTTCTTGGGCTGTCCGGCCTTAACAGAAACAATATCAACAGATTCCAGAATCCATGCGGCGACAGGCCCTCCACGGCCGGCCGGGAATGTGTACAAAAACGAGGACGGTTTCTGTCCCGTGGGGTAGCCGGGTCGTTTCCGGCGAGGACCGATTCCGAACGGAAGTGGGTGAATATTGAACCCTTTGGTGCACCCGATCGGATCGATTTCGAGATCCGATGCAACCCGGCGGCGGGTCGCGGTGTATAACTTGCAGGCCGGTGTGGAGTTGAAACCGTCCGCCCCGATTATCCCGTCGATGGTACGTCGTTTGCTCAGGGAGTACGGCGGGGAAGGGGGCTGGAAGCGGTTTCGATCGTCAAGGCTCGTGCGGATCACTTGGGGAAGCGTGCACGAGGTCGACTTTCCGGATAATGGAAACGAGCACTCCTTATCCTGGTTGGAAAGTGACCCCCCTCCCCGTTTTTCGAAAAGGGTGCAACTTTCGAGTGAATTATGTAAGTTGAAGTTAAGAAACAACTGAATAACAGATTGGGCCGGAAGAGTCCTCCACATTCCCAATTCTTCGGGAAATTCGGCAATTATCGGGAGAGGGCGATTCGTCGTTTTCTCCTCCTTCACTATCTCCAATAGCTCTTCCGGCCCGTTTTTATGCCCTGGAAAGAAGACCGGATCAAGGATCTCCCCCGCTATTCTTTCTTGCCTCACCCAGATGATTCTGACATCATGGATGCCTCCGAAACGATGAAACTTTGCCGATCCGGTGCGTGACGCCGTTTCACCTCTCGTCGAGGCCAGCCCGGGCATGCCGGCGGCGGGCCGCCGCCCGACGGCCGGCCACCACGGCCGCGCGGCTGCCTTCCGCCCCTTCCTTTCCGTGGGCAACTGCAAAACCGCGACATATATTGAGAGTGCCTGGGGACGCACGACGTGGAGGATGCGGATGGCACTATCGAAAACTCTCGATCGCCGGACGGGAAGCGACGACGTCGCCGCGCGCGCCGGGCCGGGCGCCGGGCTGCGCGTTCGCCCGGGCGTTCGCACCGCCGGGGCGCTCGCTGTCGCCGCGCTGCTGGTCGTTCCCGCGCCGGCGGCCGCCTCGCTGCAGGCGGTTCTGGTCTCGGGATTCACCGACGCCGGTTTCCGGGCCGACCTCTCCCACATGTACATCACGCTCCTCGAGAGCGGCTACCAGGAGGAGAACATCCTCGTCTGCTACAACCTGGGACAGTCGCTCGACCTGAACGGCGACAGGATCAACGACGTCGATTTCCCCTGCCGGGACTCGGCCGACGTGGCCGCCGCCTTCGACACGGTGGCGGCGCGCGTCACGGGGGGGGACGTCATCGTCTTCTTCGCCACCGGTCACGGCGGCTCGACGGTCCGCGCGGGAAACGGCTACCCGAACAGCGGAATTTTCACGGAGAGCTGGGCGGATACGGTCTGGGATATCGAGGTGACGGGTTATTTCAAGGATATCGATGCCGCCGCGGGAAGCCCGACGCGAAAGATCTGCCTCGTCGTGACGTGCCGGTCGGGGGGATTCATCACGAAGTTCGACGGGAAGGGGGACGATCTCGACGACCTGAAGAACATATCGGTCGCCACGTCGGTGAGATACGATCAGCGTGCCACCTACTACGCCGACGGCTACCCGATGACCCAGTGGTGGACCTCGGCGCTGAGAGGGCAGGATTGGGACGGGAACCCGGTCGACGCCGATCGCAACAACGACGGGTCGGTCAGTCTCCGTGAAGCGTTCCGCTACGCGGGAAGCCGGTCGAAAGAGAGCGACAAGACGCCCCAGTACTTCGCCGACGGATGTCTCCTCGATCATTTCACCGCCCTGAACGGCGGCCAGCTCCCCGTCCCCGTGGTGACGATCAACATGACGTGCTGCCCCCCGGAGCCGCCCTACCCGTGGGACCCGGTCGGCTGCGGCGGCCTCGGCATCAATGTCAACGCGAACCTGGGCAAGACGGGCACGATCGAGATGATCGCCCGGCTCGCCAACGGCGGGACGGCCCCCTCGCCCGCCGGGCAGCTCCACTATTTCTACCGTGATCCGACACTCTGTCTCGGCTTCCACGACACCGGCTGGCAATCGGCCGGCACGGAGCCGATTCCGCCTCTCCTCCCCGGCGACACCCTCGACATGCCGCCCGTTGCATTCGCCCCGCCGCCAGCCAACTCTTTCGGCGAAACGAACTGGACACTGGCCGCCCGGGTCGACGACCCGGCGAATCCCCCCGGGTCGGGGTGGCTCGACGACGACTTCCAAGTGAAGATGGTGAACCGGTGGACGATCGACGGGGCTCCGGGCGAGATTCACGAGACACATCTTTACGCGGTGAACCCGGAACCGGAGAGCGCGGCGGTGGTTCTCGCCGTCGACGCGACGCTCTATCCGGCCGAATGGAACGTGCAGATCGTCCCCGCTCCGGGCGACACGCTCCTTTTCGGGCCGGGTGAGGAGAGAGTGGTTACCGTCACGATGGAGGCGGTGGGGACGGCCCACACGATCGGAACGGCCGGCATCGTCGAATACCTTCTCCCGAAGGATAACAACGGCTCGTGCGAAGAGAGCGGCTGCGTCGACACGACGTGCGGAGGCTATGTCCGGATGGTGGGAGGCGCGACGATCTCATTGGTCACGGGACCGACCGCCGTCGAGAGAGCGGAAAGCGCCCCGCCCGCCGCACGACTCGCCGTGCTCCCTTCGGTGTTCACCGGCGAAACCCGGATCACCTTCTACCTGGTGGAGCGATCGGCGGTGAACGTGACGGTTTACAACGCCGCAGGGAGGCGGGTCCGAACGGTCGCGAATGCCGTTTTCGACCCGGGAGAGCATGCGGTTTCATGGAACGGTCTCGACGACCGCGGCAAGATCGCCGGCCCGGCGGTCTATTTCGTGCGGGCCGTGACGAACCGATCCGCCCGGGTCCGAAGAGTGATCAGACTGGAGTGAACACTCCCCGCTCGAGGTAGACGCCGCTTCCCTTCTCGCCGTGGAAGGTGTCGCCGTCGACGAGGAGTTCCCCGCGCCGATAAACGCGCACCGGAACGCCCTTCACCTTCATTCCTTCGTAAAGGGAATAATCGACGTTCATGTGGTGGGTTTTCGCGGAGATCGTCTTCTCCTTCTCCGGATCCCAGACGACGATATCGGCGTCGCTTCCGGGAAGAAGCGCGCCCTTGCGCGGGAAAAGGCCGAACAGCTTCGCCGGGTTCGCCGACGTGATCTCGACGAAGCGGCTGACGTCGTAGCGCCCTTCGTTCACGCCGCCGTGGTACATCACCATCATCCGGTCCTCGATACCGGGCGCGCCGTTGGGGATTTTCGAAAAATCATCTTTGCCGAGATCCTTCTGGCCGTCGAAGCAGAATGGGCAGTGGTCGGTGGAAACGACCTGGAGGGTGTCGTCGGCGAGACCCTGCCATAGGTGGGGCCAGTTGTCGGCCGAGCGGATCGGCGGGGACATCACGACCTTCGCCCCCTCGAAACCGCGAAGCTCATAGTCCTCGAAGCGCTTGTAGAGGTACTGCGGGCATGTCTCCGCGTACGCCGGCAGGCCGCGGGAACGCGCGCGGCGGACCTGGTTGAGCGCCAGGGCGCACGTGAGATGGACGATATAGATCGGCGCGCCCGCCATCTCGGCGACGGCGATCGCCCGGCCGGTCGCCTCCCCTTCCGCCTCGGGCGGCCTCGTCAGCGCGTGGTATTTCGGCGCGAGATTCCCCTTCTCATGCGCCTCGCGAACGAGCACATCGATGACGTCGCCGTTCTCGGCGTGCACCATGACGAGCATCCCGCTGTCCCGAGCGATACGGAGCGTCTGGAAGAGGTCCTCATCGCTCACCTGGAAAAGCCCCTTGTACGCCATGAAAACCTTGAGGCTCGTGATCCCCCGTTTCCGCATGGTGGGAAGCTCGGCGAGAACCGCGTCATTGAAGTCGGTGACGGCGAGGTGGAAGCCATAATCGATCACCGCCTTGCCGTCCGCCTTCTCGTGCCAGCGGTCGACCGCTTCGGTGAGAGTCTCCCCCGGGGTCTGGATGGCGAAATCGATGTGCGACGTGGTGCCGCCGAAAGCCGCCGCCATATGCCCCGTGAAGAAGTCGTCGTTCGAGACGGTGCCGCCGAAGGGGAGATCGAGGTGGGTATGAACGTCGATCCCCCCCGGGAAGAGAAACTTCCCCGACACGTCGACCACTTCGCCGGCGCCCTGCCCGATGTTCCTCCCCGTGTCGGAGATCTTTCCGTTCTCCACGAGAAGGTCGCCCTCGTACGCGCCGCCGGCGTTCACGATGATCCCGCCGCGGAAGAGTATCTTTCTCTCACTCGCCATGATGATCCCCCGTCCGATTCGGTTGAAACTTCTTCTTAAGATTCGTTGCCATAATTATAGGACGAAATACAGGTAAAATCCCCGATCTCTTGCATCGTTGTCCCACCGGGACTCCGCGAGGACGAGAAAGAGCGGCGGTCGATCCGGGATTTCACCGCTCACGGCGGTGTGAGCGCGGCCGATCAGTATAATAATGCCGATACGTGCCTTGTGGAATTATTCCGTTCACGCTGGATACCCCCCTTCCGCCGCGAACGACCGAGGACCGCATTGTCCGACACGTCTCATACCGCCGCGGATCGTCCCTTCTCCGACAAGCGCCGTCCGGGAGTCCGCTGGTACAGGAGTCTCCGGTTCGCCTCGGTGATGCTCTTCGTCTTTCTCGCCTCGGTCCTCTTCGGCGCGGTGTTCCTCGTCATGGAGACCGCCGGGCGCGACGAGATCACGCGGCTGAAACAGAAGGAGATCGACCTTCGCGGCAGGATGGTCATGGGGAACCTCGGCCAGACGATTTCCACCGTCGAGACGATCGCCCGTTCCCTCGCGAAGCTCGGCGCCACGCTGCCACACCACGATGCGCTCTTCCTCGAGACGGTGCCCGCGATCCTGGGCGACAACGATCCGGCATCGATGGTGGCGGGCGGCGGCATTTGGCCCGAGCCTGGGAGGTTCACGCCGGGGATTGAACGGCGGAGTTTCTTCTGGGGACGCGATGCGGGCGGCGCGCTCCGCTACTACGACGACTACAACGCTCCCGGCGCCCCCCCCTACTACGGCGAGGAGTGGTACGTTCCCGCGAAGCTGATCGGCCCGGGTGAGACGTACTGGTCGAGATCGTACATCGACCCGTACTCCCTCGAGCCGATGTCGACGTGCACCGTTCCGTATTTCGTGAACGGCGAACTCGCCGGTGTGGCCACGGTGGACGTGAAGCTCTCCGGCCTCGCCTCGTTCCTTCGTCGCGAGTCGGAGAAGTACGAAGGTTATATCTTCGCCGTCGACAGGGCGAACCGCTTCCTCGCCTACCCGAGGGACGAAGACGCCAGAGTCGTTTCCACGGATGCGAAGGGTGAGCGGGTCGTCCGATACAGGACGCTGGCGGAACTCGCCGCGAAGGATCCCGCGATGACCGCCATCGCCGGTCCCCTCGGGACGATGAGCCGCGAAAGAGTCGCATGGGTGAGGAACACGGACCCGGACGGCCTGGCGCGTCTTGCGGCGCGGGTCATCTCGGAGAGCCACAACATCGGCGACGTCGAGGCGGAGCTGATCGCAGCCGGGCTGATACGGGACCGGCTCTTGGTATCCGGCGACGAGGCGAGCTTCCGAATCGAGAACGATGGGCTTCTGGGTGAAGCGGCGCAGGTGACGGCATTCCAGATTCCGGGCGTTCACTGGACCGTCGGGGTGGTCGCTCCGCAAAGCCACGTCCAGGCGACAGTCGATTCGATCAGCAGGCGGCTGATCCTGCTGCTCATTCTCCCGGTGGCCGCCACACTTCTCACCGGCTTCTGGTTCGTCCAGATCCGCTTCACCGGCCCGGTGAGCCGCATGACGGAGAGGATCAAGGAACAGTTCCGCCGCCACGACGGCGGGCTCGAGCCCCTTCCCAACACGCGCCGAGACGAACTGGGCGAGCTGACACATTGGTTCAATAGGAGGACGGAAGCGCTCTGTTCCGCCACGGAAGCGGCGGAGAAGGCGGCGAAGGCAAAATCGCTCTTCCTCGCCAACATGAGCCACGAAATCCGCACGCCGATGAACGGCATTCTCGGAGCGTCGTACCTCCTCCAGGGAAACGGCGAGGCGGAGGAACAGCAGAACATCGGGATCATCCAGAACTCCGCCGAATCGCTGCTCGCCATTCTGAACGACATCCTCGATTACTCGAAGCTCGAGGCGGGGAAGTTCACCATCGAGAAGACTCCTTTCGACCTTAACGAACTGGTAACCAACTCCCACGCCCTACTGAAAGAACCGGCAGCGGCGAAGGGAATCGATTTTCCCTGCACGGTGCGCGTCGAGGGCGCCTCCTGGTTCCTCGGTGATTCGGGCCGGATCCGGCAGGTGCTTCTCAATCTCCTCTCCAACGCGATCAAGTTCACGAACAGGGGATCGGTATCGCTCACCGTTCTCGGCAGGCGCCTCGGCGACGGCGGGTGGCGCCTCGATTTCGAAGTGCGCGACACCGGGATCGGCATTCCGGAAGACGCCCGGGAGACGATCTTCGAGATGTTCCAACAGGTGGACGGCACCTCCACGCGGACCACCGGGGGAACGGGTCTCGGCCTTTCGATCAGCAGGCGCCTTTGCGAGCTGATGGGGGGATCGCTCACCGTGGAAAGCCGCGTGGGCGAGGGATCGGTTTTCCGCGCCTCGATTCCGCTCATCGAGACGGAAGCGCGCCGGCGGAAACGGAAGGGAGAAGACCCCGCCGACACGCCTCTCGGACTGAAGGTTCTCGTCGCCGAGGACAACGTGACGAACCGGCTCGTGGCGGAACGCTTCCTCGAGAGGCTCGGCTGCACCGTGATGTGCGCCGAAGACGGCGTCGTGGCGGTGGAACTCTCCGCGACCGAACCATTCGACCTGATCCTGATGGACATGCAGATGCCGAATCTCGGCGGCGTCGACGCGACGATCGCGATCCGGGAGGGGCCGGGGCCGAACCGGTCGACGCCTGTGGTGGCGCTCACGGCGAACGCCCTCGAGACCGATCGGAAACGGTGCATGGAGGCGGGGATGGACGGCTTCCTGACGAAACCGTTCAAGATCGAAGCACTCCGGAAGGAACTGGTCTATCGGACGGCGGCGCTCACCGGCTGAATCGCCCGGACCACCGCCGGGCGGACTTCACCCCCGCACGCCGAAACGGCCTAGAGCGGAACGAGCATCACCACCGCGTGGGCGGCGATCCCCTCCCCCGCTCCGAGGCTCCCCATCTTCTCCGCGGTCTTCCCCTTGACGGAGATCACCGCGGGATCGACTCCGAGGGCGAAGCCGATATTGCCCCGGATCTTCTCCACGTAGGGGGCGATCCGCGGTTCCTCGGCGATCACCACGGCATCGAGATTCGAAACGCTGTAGCCGTGGCGGCGGATCACTTCGGCGGTCTGCACGAGGAGATCGACGCTCGATGCGCCGCGATACGCCTCGTCGGTGTCGGGAAAACGGTTTCCGATATTTCCCGCCGCGAGGGCGCCGAGGAGCGCGTCGATAATCGCATGGATCAGCACGTCGGCATCGGAATGGCCGGCAAGGCCCTTCGACCAGGGGATCGTATGCCCGCCGAGCACAAGGGGACGTCCCGACGTGAACCGATGGGAGTCGAAACCGATCCCGACGCGCGGAGGATTCATCATTTCCCCCTTCGCCCGGCGGAGGCGTCGTTCGAGACGGCGGCGAGATCGGCGGGCGTTGTGATTTTCCGGTTCGCCGGGTCGGCGTCCACCACGACCACCACCGCCCCGAGCCGTTCCACGAGAGATGATTCGTCGGTACCCACGAAACGGTCGTCGAACGCTTTCGCGTATGCCCGCCGGAGAAGATCGACGCGGAACGCCTGGGGGGTCTGCGCCAGGCGGACCGTCTTCCGATCGACGGTTCTCACGATACGCGTTCGGTCCACTTCCTTCACCGTCTCCACCGGGGCGCTCGCCGCGATCGCCCCGCCTCTTGCGCGCGCCGCCGCGATCGTCTCCTCGATTTCCCGCACGGTGACGAAAGGGCGGACACCGTCATGCACTACGACGATCTCCACTCCCTTCGGCACCGCATCGAGAGCGTTCCACACGGAATGGAAGCGCTCCTCTCCCCCCTCGACGACGACCCCCTTCCGGCACGATCCCTTCACGATCTCCACCACCCGCTCGATCTCGCCCGATGCCGCCGCGACGATCACATAGTCGACCGACGGCGCCTCGGCGACGGCCCGCACGGTGCGCCCGAGAATCGTTTCCCCATGAAGGAGATGGAACTGTTTCGGTTCGCCCTCGCCGAAACGCCTCCCCGCGCCCGCCGCCGGCACGATCGCCGCGACGCGGATATTTTCCGATGCAGCCGGTTCCATGATCAGAAGATTTCGATCTTCAAGTAGCGACCCGGGTTCTCACGGATATCATCGATGAGCCGATTCATGTTGTCGAGAGTCTCCATGATTTCTGTATGAAGGGAATCGTCCTTTGTGAGCTTCCCGAGGGTGCCTTCGCCCCTCTCCACGCCGGAGAGGATCCCCTCGAGCAGGGTGGACGACCGGTCGAGCTTGTCCACCAGTTCGACCAACCGCCCGGAAGCCTCCTTCGCGGCGGCGAGGGAGGTGTCGATATTCGCCTCGTTCCTGGCGAGAAGCCGATCGACCCTCTCGGCGGACGACACACCCGCCGCCAGCGAACGTTGCAGGTCGCCGTCGTCCCCGCCCAGGATCGCCTCGAGGTCGCCCGAGATCTCCTTCAGGTTGCCGATCGTCTCCTCGACCGGCCGGATCATCCGCTCCTCGTCGAGCACCTCCTCCACCCGGCCGATCACGCGACGCAGGTCCTCGAGGAGAGGGCCCGCCTCGGCCATCGTGCCGCCCAAGCCGCTCGAATAGGTTCCATGCTGAACCCTCTTCGGGTCGATCCGCTTCCCGCCGCTGCCGGGCGAGACGGAGACCATCATCTCGCCCATAAGACCGAACGCCTCGATGCGGAAAGCGGCGTCTTCATAGAGGATCGTATCGTTCTGGAGCTTCAGCGTGAGCCGCACGTTCCGGTCGCCCAGCTCGATCTTTTCCACCGTTCCCTTCTTCACGCCGGCAACGCGAACGGCGTCCCCCTCCTGGATCCCGCCCGCGTGGTTGAACTCGACCACCAGGACCAATTCCGTGTCGCGGATATACGACTCGGAAAGAAAAATCACGCCGGCGATGAACACGAAGATCGCGCCGAGCACCGTGACGCCCACTTTCCATTCCATGTTCCGATCGGACATTCGCGACTCCCGGGATCAAACGGTTCGGATCGGCCCTTCCGCCTCACCCCTGATAAACTGTTTCACGTACTCGTTATCCGTGCTCTTCACGTCCGCGACGCCCCCGTCGTAGATGATTCGTCCATTGTGGAGCATCGCGATCCTGTCCGCAACCTTGTAGGCGCTCACCATGTCGTGGGTCACCGTGATCGACGTGGCGTGGAACCGTTCCTGGAGCGACCGGATCAACACGTTGATCACGTCGGCGGTGATCGGGTCGAGCCCCGTGGTCGGCTCATCGTAGAGGATGATCTCGGGGTCCATGGCGAGCGCCCGGGCGAGGGACGCCCGCTTCCTCATTCCTCCCGAAAGCTCGGACGGCTTCTTGTCGATGGCGCTCGCCATACCGACCAGTTCGAGCTGCATGAGCGCCGTCTTCCTCAGTTCCTCCGCCGAGAGCTTGAAATGCTCCTGGAGACCGATGGTCACGTTTTCCCCCACCGTGAGGGAATCGAAGAGCGCCGAGTTCTGGAAGAGCATGCCGAACTTCTTCCGGACGCCGTAAAGCTCCGACCGCTTCATCTTCGCGATGTCCGATCCGTTGATCCGGATCGAACCGCGATCGGGATGGTGAAGGCCGATCAGGTGGCGAAGGAGCACCGACTTGCCGCAGCCGCTCGGCCCGATGATGACGAGCGATTCCCCCCGCATGATGTCGATGTCCACGCCCTTGAGAACGTGCTGATCCCCGAACGATTTCTCCACTCCCCTAACGGAGATCACCACGTCACCGGTGGACAAGACGCCCTCCGTTCCTCTCCACGAATCTCGCCAGGGCATCGATCGGAAGGGCGAGGCCGATACCGGCGGAAGAGGCCATCTGCTCCGGAACCGACTCGATCTCGCCGATCACATCGTCCTCGGAAGCCACCGGTCCCGGGGTGCGCACGTGGGACTTCATCATCCCCACCACCTCTCCCGTGTCAACCAGGAAGAGGGGGCTCCCGCTCGTTCCGATCGCCACCGTCCCGTCGACCTGGATCATCGAAAGGGGCGGCGCCGCCGGGTGGACGCGCCACCGCCGCCGGGCGGCAACGTATCCGACGGCGAGGGAAGGACCGAAACCGGCGTCCACCGTGTAGCCGAGAGGAAAACCGATGAAGCCGGTCTCGTCGCCGGCGCGGACGGTCGCGGAGCGGCCGAGGGGGAGCCCCTTCAGCCCGGGGGCGTCGGTGATCAAGAGCGCCGCGTCGAGATAGAGATCGACGACGACGACGCGCGCCGGGTAGTTGCTCTCCAGGCCGTGCTCGGAAAGCGCCACGGTGACGAGTTTCTGATCCTTCACCACATGGGCGCACGTCAGTATATGCCCGATCGAGTCGACGGCGAAACCGGATCCGTAGCTGGAAAACCCGGTCTTCTCGTCCTGGTACCAAACGAGAACCACTTCGCGGCTGATCGATTCGACCCGGTCGGCGAGTGTCGGCGCCGCGGAGGCCGCCTGGGCGGGTACGCCGGGGACGGAGATCGAAAACATCGTAAGGAGCGCCGCGCGCCGGAGAAGCCGGCAAGAGATGCTTCCATATCGGATCGGCGTCATCACGCGAAAATCCAGCTGAAGAGGAACTCGGCGAGAATGTAGTCGGAAATCAGGATGAGAAGGCATGACGACACGACCGCGCGGGTGGCCGCCTTGCCGACCCCCTCGGCGCCCCCTTCGGTTTGCAACCCGTAATAGCAGCCCATGGTGGCGATGATCATGCCGAACACGAGCGACTTGATCAGGCCGCTCCACACGTCGCCCATCTCGAAAAAGAGGTGGAGTCCGCTCGTGAAGGTCTGCGTCGTCATGCCGATCGAGCCGACCGCGGCGAGCCACCCGCCGACGATGGCGAGGGCGTCGGCGAAAACGGTCACCACCGGGATCATGATCGCGCCGGCGACGAAACGGGGAAGCACGAGGTAGCGGATCGAGTCGATGGCGAGTGCCTCGAGGGCATCGATCTGTTCGGTCACCTTCATGGTGCCCAACTCGGCGGCGATCGACGCGCCGACGCGGCCGCCGACGACGAGGCCGGTGAGCACCGGGCCGAGCTCGATCAGCACCGATCGTCCGACGACGGAGCCGACGAAACGGTCGGGGATCCACGACTGGAACTGGTACGCCGCCTGCACCGCGGCCACGCCACCGGTGAAGAACGACGTGACCACCACGAGGGGGAGGGAACCGACGCCCATCTCGAACATCTGCACCACCGTGAGGCGCACGGTCTTGTGAAGCCGGGGGAGGACGCGGAAGATCTGCCCGATCAGGAGGGTCAGCTCCCCGAGTTCCGACACCGCACGCACGGCTCCCATGCCGATGTTCGCGACCCGTTCGCGCATCGCCTAACCCTCTCCGTAGACGTCGTCTTCCTCTTCGGAGATCCCCTCGGCGGGAAGCCCGCCCGAATAGTGATCCTCGAAGCGGGTGCACGACTTGATGAACGAGAGCTTCACCGTTCCAAGCGGCCCGTTTCGCTGCTTCCCGACGATCACCTCGGCGAGTCCCTCGATCTCTTTCTTATCCTTCTTGTACATCTCTTCGCGGTAAAGGAAGAGCACCACGTCGGCGTCCTGCTCGATGGCGCCCGATTCCCTCAGGTCGGAAAGCTGGGGACGCCTCGACGCCTGCGGGCGGTTTTCGACGGCCCGCGAAAGCTGCGAAAGCGCCATGACCGGTACTTTCAGCTCCTTCCCGAGCGCCTTGAGGTAACGGGAGATATGGGAGATCTCCTGCTGACGGTTCTCCTGCGAGCCGCCGTGCATGAGCTGGAGATAATCGACGATGATCAGGCCGAGGCCGTGCTCCGCCCTCAGGCGCCGCGCCTTGGCGCGCATTTCAAGAACCCCCATGTTCGCGCTGTCGTCGATGAAAATCGGCGCGCTCGAGAGCTTGCTCGCCGCGTCGATCAGGTCCTTCCACTTATTCTTCGGGACGAAACCGTTCCGCGCGGCGTGGGAGTCGAGCTTCGCTTCGCTGCACAAGAGACGATGGACGAGCTGCTCCTTCGCCATTTCGAGGCTGAAAATCGCCACCGGCGCCGACGAATCGGTCGCCGCGCTGATCGCCACGTTGAGACAAAACGCCGTCTTTCCCATCGACGGCCGGCCCGCCACGATGATCAAGTCGCCCGCCTGCATACCGGAGAGGATCGTGTCGAGATCACGGAAACCGGTGGGCAGCCCCGTCGCGCCCCCTTCTCCCTTCGAGAGTTCCTCCACCCGGCGGAACACGCTTTTCACGATCGGCTGGATCTTCTGGAATCCCTGGGAGAGGCGGCTTTCGGATATGCGGAAGATCGACTGCTCGGCCGAGTCGAGCAGTTCATCCACCTCCTCGCCCCCCTCGTAGCTCTTCTGGACGATCCTCGTACCGGTGGTGATCAGCTTCCGCCGGATCCACTTCTCCTTCACCACCTTGGCGTGGTAGTTCACGTGGGCCGCCGTGGCGACGCTGTCCATGAGCGACGCGAGGTACGCCCTCCCGCCGGCCACCTCGAGCGTACCGAGGCGGGCCATTTCGTCGGCGAGAGTCACCAGGTCGACCACCTCGCTTCTTTCGTAGAGCGAGAGCATGGCGGCGTAGATCTTGCGATTCGGTTCGCGGTAGAAGGCATCCTCGTCGAGCAGCTCGATCACCCGGGCGAGCGCCTCCCCCTCGATCATGACGGCGCCGAGCACCGCCATCTCCGCCTCGAGCGCCTGCGGCGGCACGCGATCGTACGGGTCGGTCTTGCGGATCTCGGGCTGTGCCACGGCCTACCTCCTCACGCGGGGCGGATCTTCCTATACTCGTCCCGGAGCATCCGGAAGTCGTTCCATACCGGCTTCTTGTAATCGACGTTCCTCAGGCACGCCGATGGGTGGTACGTGCAGATCAGTTTCACGTCTTCGTTCCAGTCGTACCAGCGGCCCCGCACCCTTCCGATGCCGTCGTGAGTTTTAAGAAGGGTTTGGGCGGCGAACCGGCCGAGGGCGCAGATGATTTTCGGCCTCACGATCTCGATCTGCCTGAGCAGAAACGGATTGCACGCGAACACCTCGTCGGGCCTTGGATCGCGGTTTCCCGGGGGCCGGCACTTCACGATATTGGTGATGTAGACTTCGCTTCTCGAAAACCCCGCGGCGGCGAGGATCTTGTCGAGCAGCCGGCCCGCCTTGCCGACGAACGGTTCGCCCCGGCGGTCCTCGTCGGCGCCCGGCGCCTCGCCGACGAACATCACGTCGGCCTCGCCGTTGCCGACACCGAAGACGATCGACCGCCGCCTTTCACGGAGCGCGCACCGCTCGCACCCGGCGAGGTCGGCGCGCACGGCATCGAGGGAGTCGGATGCAAGGGGAAGCTCCTCCTCCGCGCCTGTGACGGCACGTTCGGGCGCTCGAACGATTGGATCGGGGTAGCCGAACTCCTGCTGCTGCCGCAGAAACCTCTGTATCCGCTCTTCGATGGTTTCCTACCGTTCTTTCCGATCGAGAAGCGCCGCCACGCGGTTGAGAAGCGCGACGGCGATCTCGCTCTTCGTGGTAAGGGGGATCTGTTCGCGGCCGCCGTCGCGGTCGAGAAAGATCACCTCCGTTTTCTCTCTGTCGATACCGCCGCCGGGCGGGTCGGGACGGTTGACCACGACGACGTCGAGGTGTTTCTTTTACAGTTTCCTCCGGCCGTTCTGTTCGAGGTTTTCCGTCTCCAGGGCGAAGCCGACGAGCACACCGATCGACTGGCGGTTTTCGCCGACCGAGCGGAGAATGTCTTCTGTCGGCTCGAGTTCGAGAATGAAATCCCCTTCCCGTTTCCGCTTCTTCGCGCTCGTCTTCTTCGGGCGGAAGTCGCCCACGGCGGCGGCCATGATAAGAACGTCGCAACCCTTCGCGGCGGAGCGCACGGCGGAGGCCATCGCCTCGACGGTGCGCGCCTCGACCACGTCGACGCCGCCCGGAGGTTCCACGGAGAGGGCGCCCGCCACGAGGGTGACATCGGCGCCGCGCCGGCGCGCCGCGCGGGCGATCGCCACGCCCATGCGCCCGCTCGAGCGGTTCGTCAGCACTCGCACCGGGTCGATCGGCTCCTCGGTCCGCCCGGCGGTGACCACCAGTCGCCGCCCGGCGAGATCGTTCGAGTCCGCACCGGAAAGGGTTTCGATTACCGCTTCCACCTGTTCGGCCGGCTCCGCCACCCTTCCGGGCCCCGAGTAGCCGCACGCGAGATCTCCCGTGCCGGGCGGGATGATCCGCACGCCGTCGGCGGCGATCCGCTCGGCGTTGCGCTTCACAGTGGGATGTTCCCACATGAAACAGTTCATCGCCGGCGCCGCGAGCACGGGGCAGTCGGCGGCGAGATACGCCGTGGTGAGGAGATCGTCGGCGATGCCCGCCGCCATCTTCGCGATGACATTCGCCGTGGCGGGAGTGATCAGGAAAAGGTCGGCTTTCTGGGCGAGATCGATGTGAATCGGCTTCGCCGCGTCGCCGAACGCTTCGGCGGGTCGGAAGTCGCGATCGCTCTCCCATAAGTCGACCGCCGCGCGCCGGCCGGTGATCGCCTCGAAGCTCTCCGGGCGGATCAGCATGGCCGCGGAGCGGGTCATCACCACCTGGCACGACGCCCCTTCGCGTGTGAGACACCGGATCACGTCGAGCGTCTTGTACGCGGCCACCCCCCCGGTGACGCCGACGAGAATCCTCTTTCCGTCAATCTTCAAGCTTCGTTTCTCCGGCGGCATTGCCGGCGGACACGTCTTCGGCGGCGGCTTCTGCCGCCGGAGAATCGTCCGCCGATTTCTCCACGATTTCCCAGTCCACCTCGCCGTTGATCATCCGGCGCATCGCCTCGGTGGTCACCTTACCCTCGACATCGCCACCGCCGTAGATCCGGACCGCGTTGATCCGTCTCGCCTCGGCGGCGGCGGCCACCACACGTTCGTACGACTCTCCCAGTGCGCGAAACTCCTGTTCCAGTTTGGACATCGATTCTTCTCCCTTTGATCGGTCCGTTGCGCAGCCGCGATCCGCTATTCCACGCGTCTCAGCCGTGAAGCGCGGTGCCTCTCCGCCCGGACGATGGCGACCAGCTGGCCGATCGCCTCCTCGAGGCGGTCGTTCACAATAATATAATCATACTCGAACATATGGTTCAGCTCGGCGCGGGCGTTTTCCAGCCGGCGCTTCAAACGATCCTCATTCTCGGTGCCCCTCGCCCGGAGCCTCTCCTCGAGCAGCGCCATCGACGGCGGAACGACGAACACACCGAGCGACTCGGGATACGCCGCACGGATCAGGGCGCTCCCCTGGACGTCGATGTCGAGCACGATCGTCCTTCCCTCGCTCAGACCGCCGTCGATCTCCGAGAGAGGGGTGCCGTAGTAGTCGCCGTGCACCTTCGCCCACTCCGCGTACTTCTTTTCGTCGATCCGCCGGCGAAACGTTTCCTCGTCGAGAAAGCGGTAGTCGACGCCGTCCGTTTCCCCGCTCCGGATCGGCCGCGACGTGTCGGACACCGAGAAACGGCACCGTTTCACCTTCTCGAGAAGAGCGTGGGCGAGGGTCGTCTTCCCCGCTCCCGACGGCCCGGCGATCACCACCGGAAACGCTCCTTTCGATTCGACCATTGCGGCGCCTTCCGTCTACTCGACGTTCTGGACCTGCTCTCTGAGTTTCTCCACTTCTTCCTTCATGGAGACGACGTCACGGGCCACCGAAGCGTCGTTCGCTTTCGACCCGATGGTGTTCACCTCCCTTTGCAGTTCCTGGAGAAGGAAATTCATCTTCCGCCCGGCGCCTTCGCCCTCGCGGATGATCCGGAGGAACTGGTCGAGATGCGAGCGGCCGCGCACCACCTCCTCAGTCACGTCGAGCCTGTCGGAGAGGATGGCGATTTCGTTCACGATCCGCCCCTCGTCGATCTCGGCACCGGCGAGCGCCTTCTCGACGCGGCGTCTCAGCTCGGCGCGCCCCTCTTCCACGCGCAGGGGCATCCGCTTCTCCACCTTCGCGATCGACGCGCGGATCGACGCGAGGCGCTTCCTGAGGTCCGTCGCCAACGCGCGCCCTTCCCGGCGGCGCATCTGGAGCACCCCCTTGAGCGCCTTCGCGATCCCCTTTTTCACGGCGGGCCATGCCTCCTCGAGGGTCAGCTCCGCCGTCTCCCGCCGGAGAACGTCGGGAAGGCGAAGGAGCGTGTTGATATCGAGTTCTCCCGCCACCTTGTGGTCGGAGCCGATTTTCTTCGCGAGACGGACATATCCGGCGATCTTCGCGTCATCCGGCACGAGAGCACCGTCGCCTTCGCCGTTCCCCTCGAGATCGACGGTGACGCTCACCCTTCCCCGGGCGATCGATGCCTGGACGATCTCTCGGATCTGCTGTTCCGCCGGCGCCAAGAGCCGTGGAAGTCTCATGGAAGTCTCGAAAAAACGGTGGTTCACCGTCCGGATTTCGACGATCACCGTCCTACCGGAGACACGTACCTCCGAACGCCCGAACCCGGTCATGCTCATGATTGCCATGGATGTCTCCCGGAAAATGAAGGGTCATTATGATAGCTTAGTGCGTATCGACGCGTCAACCGAGGATCGCCCCGGGCAGGAGAATCCGCCGCGGAATGAACGCTCCCACCCTCTACGCATACGCCCCGCTTCTCGACCGCGCTCTCGCGGGCTGCGCGGTGCGCTATGTGCTCCAGGCGAAGGACGAGTCGCCGGCCGCGCCGCTTCTCCTCCGGCTCGACGGCGGCGCGGGCACGCTCTTTCTTTCGGTGGGACGGGATTTCCCGTGTGTCGCGCTCCTCCCCGCCGGGAAGTCGCCGTGGGGGGCGAAAACCGCCGAATCGGCACGATTCGAGTCGTTTCTCAGCGGTCTCGCCTTCGCGGGAGTCCGGATGGAGGAGGTCGACAGGAGGATCCTGATCGACTGTCCCCCACTGGTGATCGGGGTCGACCTCGTGCCGGGGCGGGGGGCGATCGCCCTCTCCAGGGGAGGGGACGAGGTGCTGCGCCTCCCGTCGTCGGGAAAGGGGTGCGCCGGTGGAAAGAGCGGGGAACACCCTGCGCGGGGCGGTGCGCGATCGGCCCTTCCCGATCTTTTTCGGTTCGATCCGGAAACGGCGTTCGCCTCCCTTCCGGAAGGGAACGAGGGGCGCGAAGAGGCGCAGGCGTTGATCCGGCGGGCGGTGAGGAGCGTGCCGGTCGAGTGGATCGATGAACTGTTCCACAGGGCGGAGCGGGCGCCGAAGGCCGACCGCGGCGGCACCCTTCCGGGGCGTCTTGCCGGCGCGTGGCGCGATATGGCCGGGGCGCTCCGGGCGGCGGCCGGGAGCGGCGACGGCGGGCGCACCTGCAAGCCGGGCCTCTACCGGCGGAAAGGCCGCCTCATCCTCTCGCCCCTGCCGCTCACCCATCTCGGCGAGCCGGACGAGTGCTTCGCCGATCTCGGCGGGGCGGTGATCGCGTATGTCGAGGAACGACGAGCACAGCTCGCCCGGGAACGGGCGGTAACCGGGCTTCTCCGCACCGTCCGGGCCGAGAGGAAGAGGGCGGTCCGTCTCGCCCGGCGCCTCGAGAAAGACCGCGCCGAGGCGGAAAAAGCACCCCTCTTCCGGAAGAGGGGCGAAATCTTGAGCATCCATTTCCACCGGATTCCGAAAGGGGCGTCTTCGATCCGCCTGCCGGATCCTTACGACGGGGGCGAGATCGAAATCCCCCTCGACCCGGCGCGATCGGCGAAGGATAATGTGGACCGCTTCTTTCGGCGGAGTGCGCGGGGAGAGCGGGCGCTGCCGCAGGTTGAGAAACGGTTACGGGATACGCGCGAGAAGATCGCCGCCCTCGCCGGGATCGAGAGCGAAGGGACGCGGGTGCACACCGCCGAAGAGGCGGAAAAGCTCCTTCTCCGCGCCGGACCCCACCTTCCGCCAGAGCGGAAAGAGCCGGAATGGAGGAAGAGAATCCGTAAACCAAGGGATCGAAAGACGGCGGCGCGACCGAGAGAGTATACCGTCGCCGGGGGATACACCGTGCTCGTCGGCCGCGATAACCGGGAGAACGATGTTCTCACCTTCAAGATCGCCGGCCAGAGAGACCTATGGTTCCACGTGAGCCAGTCGCCCGGCTCCCACGTGGTACTTCTCAAGGGCGATCCGAAAGAGAACCCGCCGAAGGAGGCAATCCTCGAGGCGGCGGCGCTCGCCGCGTTCCACTCGAAGGCGAAACACGGCGGGAAAGTGGCGGTGATCTGCACCGAACGACGATTCGTCCGAAAACCGCGCGGCGCGCCGCCGGGACAGGTCACCTGTTCGCGGGAAAAGACCTACTTCGTCGACCCGGCGGTGCCGGACCCGCCGGGCGAACGATCGAAGCGCGGTGAATGACGAGGGGGGACCGCCGCGCGGGACGCGCCGGACCCGGGCCGGTTCACCGGAAGAGCGCCTTGATCCCGCCCCAGCTCGCTTCCTCGTTGTCCGCCGGTCCCTCGCAGGTGAACGCCGCCTTGACGAGAAGATCGACATAGCCGAGGTCGTCGCTGAAACGGATAGGCGGGCAATACGGCGTCGACTGCTTCTTGTACCGGTAGCTCGTTCCCGCCCCGGGCCCCGCGCCCGAACATCCCGCACCACCGTTGGCGTTTCGCACATTGTTGTCCGAAATGGCGTAGGGGAAAGTCCCGTTGAACCGGGCGAGGATCACGACCATGTCCGCCGTGGTGGTGCCGAGCGTGGCGGCATGGTTCCACCCTTCCACAGGATCCTGGCCGACCGAGCCGAGGAGTGCGCCCGTCTTGCAACCCGCCGAGTCCGCCGCGTACATTTCGTAGGTGAGCGTGAAACCGCGCCCCGGAACTGCGTTCCGCCAGTACCACCAGACATCGTTGTTCGTGCAGCTTCCACCGGCGCTTTTCGAGCAAAGGGCGGGAAGATCGAAGGTGACGCCGATCTCGTCGCCCGGCTGCAGGCCCGACCACGTCCAGACGAAGCCGGAGCAGATATCGTACTGGATGATCGTGCAGTTCCCCGCCGTCGCGGCCTGGTGCTGGAGGAGGGCCCCTTCGAAGGAGGATCGCCTCGTCAGATCGCCGGCGGCCGCGCCTCCGGCGGTGAACAGAAGAACAAGCATGAACGCCGCAACCGATCGCATCGGAGTCCCCCCACGGATGAAATAGTGCATCGGAGCACAGGAGAAGACGCTAGCACTCCGGCGGCATTACGTCGAGGATTTCGATCGGGGCGCGACGACGGGCTTTTTCCGTTCGACAAACGACCGTCGCGCCGGTAGGATGGTTTACAGGTGACATTCGAACACGATGGAGGCTTGTCCATGAACCCGGCGATCCGAACCCGGGATCTGTCGCGCTCTTTCAACGGAACGCCGGCGGTGAGGCAAGTCGATCTCCATGTCGAGAGGGGTACGTTCTACGGATTTCTCGGCCCCAACGGGGCGGGAAAATCGACGACCATCCGGATGCTCACCGGCCTCCTGGCACCCGGCTCGGGAGAGATGGAGGTGCTCGGCTTCAACCCGAGGGAACCGGCCGAGGCCCTCGAGATGAAGCGGCGCATCGGAGTGGTTCCCGAGGAGCTGCCGCTGTTCGAAGGCCTGACGGCCCGCGAGCAGTTGACCTTCGTCGGACGGATGTACCTGGTGCCCGGGGATACGCTGCGGGATCGAATCGACGATCTCCTCGCCATGATGAACCTCGACCGGGAACCGCACAAACTGACGGTCGAGTATTCCCACGGCATGAAGAAGAAGCTCGCCCTGGCGGCGGCGCTGCTGCCCGACCCCGATCTCCTTTTCCTCGACGAACCTTTCGAAGGGGTGGACGCCGTCGCTTCGAGGACCATCCGGGACACGCTGGCCCGTTACGTGAAGCGCGGCTCGACGGTCTTCCTGACTTCCCACGTCCTCGAGATCGTCGAGCGCCTGTGCACCGATGTGGGCATCATCGTCAATGGAGAACTGGTGGAGCAGACCTCTCTGGCGCATCTCGGCGGTGAAGGCAGCCTTGAAGAGCGCTTCTTGAAGGCGGTCGGCGCTCCCACCGGCGATCAGCCGGGACTCGACTGGCTGGGGAGCAAGGAGGCGTGAAGGCGGCCCACTTCGGAGCGATCGTATGGCTCCGTTGGCGTATCCTCAAGAATCGCGTCTCCCGCCGGGGAAGACTCGGAAATACGCTGATCACGATCCTGGCGATCTTCGCCGTGTTTTTCATGCTCTCGAGTTTCGCCGGAACTTTCCTGGCGGCCTCTTCCCTCCTGCCGGAGGCGAAACCGGTTCACATCCGGCTCGCCTGGGCGGGCGCCACTGGGTTGACACTGCTTGCCTGGATGGCGGGGGTGATGACCGAACTGCAGCGCTCCGAAAGTGTGCCGCTCCAAAGCCTGCTCCACCTGCCAAGCTCCCTCCTGGAAGTACACATCTTCAATTACATCGGATCCTTTGTGAGTGTGAGCCTCTTCTTCACGTTACCGATCCTGTTCGGCTTCGCCTTCGCCTCGGTTTATGTCCTCGGCGGGCGGATGCTTCTCCTTCTTCCTCTGATCGCCGGTTTCGTCTTCCTCCTGACCGCGGTGACGTATCAACTGCGCGGCTGGCTCGAAACGCTGATGAAGAACAAGCGGAAACGCAGGAACGTGATCGTGCTGATCACCATCAGCTTCGTCCTTCTGGCCCAGACCCCGAGTATTTTGAATATCATCTCTTCGAATCTCGATACCGTCGGCGAACCTCTTCTCGAAGGCGCGGGAGTGCCGACCGACGGCGGCGGGAACCGGGACGCGACGGAACGGACCGCGAGGAAGCTCGCCATCGTCGACACGTGGGTCGGCCGCGCCTGCGTGGTGGTGCCCTTCGGCTGGCTTGCCTGGGGCGCCGGCAAGCTGATCGAGGGGAAGGAGTTCTACGCGCTCCTTTGCATACTGGGCATGTTCGGACTCGCGGCGCTCAGCCTTCGGCGCTCCTACCACACCACGATCGACTTCGTTACGGGGGCGCAGAGCGGCGCGGCGCGATCGACCCGAAAGATCGAGCGCACTCCAACAAAGGCCGATCGAGCGCACCCCCTGTTCGTGGCCCGGGTGCTTCCGCTCGCCGGCGAGGAAACGGCGGCCTTCGCTCTGGCGACAATGCGCAATCTCCTGCGCACGCCGGAGTTCAAGATGCTGCTCGTGCTGCCTTTGATTCTGGTGGTTCTCGGCATCGTCATCTACCTGTCGGGAGCGGACGTCGATCTGAACGGATCTCTCCGGCCCGCGGCGGGACTCCTGGCGATGGCGATCGGACCGTTGTCGATGTTGCAGTTGCTGCAAAACCAGTTCGCCGTCGATCGCGACGCTTTCCTGGCCCTCGTTCTATGCCCGGCTCCGCGCCACCGGATTCTGCTCGGCAAGAACCTGGCGGTGGCGCCCTTCGTTCTGGGTACCAGCGTGGCCGCCCTGCTCGGGTCGCAGCTCTTCGTGCCGATGGGTGTCGCGGATCTCCTCGCGACACTGCTCCTCGCCGTAGCGATGTTCCTCCTTATCGCCGTCGTCACCAATTTCTTTTCCCTTCTCAACCCGATCCGTATCCGGGAGGGGAGTCTGCGGCCTGTGAATACAGATCTCAAGTCGATCCTCTTGCAGCTCGCGATTCTGCTCCTCCTGCCGGTGATCCTCTTTCCGATCGCGTTTCCCATGCTGCTCGAATGGATGATGACGACCCTCGATCCGGGGACGGCGCTTCCCGTCTATCCCCTGGCGAGCTTTCTCGTTCTGCTCGCTTCCCTTTTCCTTTACATCGTATTGATCTACGGCCAGGGCCGACTTTTGCACGAGCGCGAGCAGCGGATGTTGGAGATACTCATCGGCGCCGGTGGATAGGGCGCGGTCTCCGGCACCGTCCAACTTCCCCGTCGATACGACGTACGTAAAGGACCGGATGCCGTTCATACGGGAAACGGACCGCGAGAGTGTCCGTCGAATCCTGAAGCGGAACCCGTGCGGTGTCACCGTCGGCGTCGACGAGTCGCTCAACCGCCGAGAAGGCCGATCAGGTAGGCCGACGCGAGCGTTCCCTTGTGGAAGTCGCCCAGGTCGAACCGCTCGTTCGGCGAGTGGATCCTGTCATCGTTCTGCCCCCAACCGAGAAGGAGGGTGTCCACGCCGAGCACTTCCTTGAACTCCTGGGTGATCGGGATCGATCCCCCCTCGCGGATCAGGAACGGCCTCCGGCCGAACGCCTTTTCGATCGCCGAGGACGCTTTCTCGAACCAAGGGGTATCGGTCGATACAAGAAGGGGTTTTCCGCCGCTCATATCGATCACCTCGACACGCACCCCTTCGGGGGCGATCTGCTTCACAAACTCATTGAACAACCGGCCGATCTTCTCCGGGTCCTGGTTCGGCACGAGGCGCATGCTCACCTTCGCCCCGGCGCGCGCCGGGATGATCGTCTTCGCGCCGTCGCCCTGGTAGCCTCCCCAGATACCGTTCACGTCGAAGGTCGGGCGCGCCCAGCGCCGCTCGATGGTAGTGTATCCCTTCTCGCCGAAAAGCGCCGGAGAACCGGTCATCTCCCGGTACTCTTCCTCGTCGAAGGGGATCGAAGCGAACTCCTTCTTCTCCCAGTCGGCGAGGTCGGCGACGTCGTCGTAGAAACCGGGTATCAGCACGCGTCCGTCTTCATCGCGCATCTTCGCGATCATTCGACTGAGCACGTTCACGGGGTTCGCGATCGTTCCGCCGAAAGAGCCGGAATGAAGGTCGGCGGACGGCCCCTCGACGCGGATCTCGTGGTATGTCAATCCCTTAAGACCGTAAGTGATGGCGGGCATGCCGGGAGCGAACTGTCCCGTGTCGGACACGACCACCGCGTCGCATGAGAGTTTCTCCCGGTTCGCCCGGAGGTAGGCCGGTAGATTGACCGATGAAACTTCCTCTTCACCCTCGAGAATGAACTTCACGTTGATCGGGAGTTCTCCCGCCTCGGCGATCCACGCCTCCACGGCAAGGAGGTGGGTGAGGAGCTGCCCCTTGTCGTCCGAGGCGCCCCGACCGAAAATCTTCCCGTCTTTCACCACCGGCTCGAACGGCTCGCTCTCCCATTCATCGAGCGGATCGGGCGGCTGCACATCGTAGTGGCCGTAGATCAAGATCGTCGCCCCTCCCGGATGATCGAGTCGCTCGCCGTAGACGATCGGGTTCCCGTCGGTGGCATCCACCTCCGCGGCGAGCCCCGCCCTCTCCATGCCCGCCGCGAGCCAAGCCGCGGTCTTCGCGATATCTTCTTTCCGCTCCGGGTCGGCGGAGACGCTCGGGAAACGGAGGAGCTCCTTCAGCCGCTCCACCGCCTCCTCGCGGCTCTCTTCGAGCCTTCCAATCACCTTGTCGATCATGAGACCTCTCCTTTGCCGAGATCGTGGTTCGTTCATATTTCTTCGGAAGCGACCATTGTACTCCCTGCCTCCGGAGACGACAACGACGCTCGGTCGAAGCCCTCCCGCGGAGGGCCACTTCCCCCCCAGGCTGGAATTCCATCGCCGTGCCACCGGACAGGAACCGACGGCGTCCTCGACCTGGGTTGGGAAGGTCTCTCCGATACGCGGGGGACATGATCCAATGCATCCGCGGATGAAAACGGTCGACCAGGGAATGGAACGCGGATAAACCTTGTCGGCCGACGAGCCGATACTCCCGTCCTTCGACCTCCCTCCTAACGGAAGAGGGTCTTGACCGCTCCCCAGCTCGCCTCCTCGTATGACGAGGGCGGGAGGCTTGTCGCAGGACTGTTTATACACTGGCAGTTATCCAACGGGTCCGGTGGGCCGGGGGGACAGGATCCTGTCGTGAAATTAGTCAGGAACCAGCTCGAGTTCGCTCCATCGATGTGAAAACCGAGATCGCCGCTCTGCGCCGCATTGAAGGAGAACGTCCCCAAGTAGTGCTTCCCCGGGCCGATCGGAGAAAAAGTATAGTCGACCGCCTGGGCATACCAACACCTGTAAGAGCCGAGCGCCTGGATCCAGGAGAGAGTCCTACGTTTAGTTGGAAATAGAAAAGCGGCCTCCAGATCTGGTAAAACGGTGGTAGAGAAAAACCGCCAGATCAAAGAAAGGAGGCCACTTGTGGCGAGTATCCATCCTATTCGTTCGCGACGCAAGAAGAAGGTTCTGGGGAAGGGAAAAGAACTGAGCCGAGCAGAGTAGGAAGCGATGGGCCTTGAGGGTCGAGTGTCCGCGATCCGCTCCCTGGTTCAACTGGGACTGATCCAGGTCTACGAGGAACTGGACCGGGAAGTGGAATCGCTGGCCGGCCGCAAGCATTCGCGGAAAGCTTCTCAGCGTCCTTGCTGGCGCGGCGGGAGCAATCCGGGGACGGTGGCCCTGGCGGGACAACGTGTTCCGGTTCGAGTGCCTCGAGTTCGCGGTCGCGGCGGGGAAGTTCGCCTTTCGAGCTACGACGCCTTGCACCAGGGGACGGAATTGGACGAGACGCTGTTCCGTCGGGTTCTCTACGGGATCTCGTGCCGGAACTACGAGGCGGCGGCAGAAGCGATCCCGGGAGCGATCGGGCTTTCACGGTCGACGGTATCTCGGAAATTCATCAAAGCGAGCGCGGCGAAGCTACGGGAACTCCAGGAGCGCGACCTCTCGGAGCACGACATTGTGGCGATCTTCCTGGACGGCAAGAGCTTCTCGGAAGACGAGCTGGTCTTGGGGATTGGTGTAACGATCCGGGGTGAGAAGGTGCTTCTGGGGTTCGTGGAGAGCGCGACCGAAAACACGGCGGTGATCACGGGCTTTCTCCGCTCACTCCAAGATCGCGGCCTCGACACTTCCGAGGGTGTCCTGGTGGTGATCGATGGTAGCCGGGGTTTCCGTTCGGCGGTGAAGAAGGCATTTCGGAAGACGGTGCTGATTCAGCGTTGTCAGTGGCACAAGCGCGAGAACGTTGTGAGGCATCTCCCCAAAGGAGAGCAGAGCCTCTGGCGATCTCGTCTTCAAAAGGCGTACGAGCGCCCCACCTACGACGAAGCCAAGGAAGCATTGGAAAACCTTCTGGAAGAACTCGAGGAGATCAACCAGTCGGCGGCGGCGAGCCTTCGGGAAGGACTCGAAGAAACGCTCACACTCCACAAGCTCGGCGTCTTTTCCAGGATCGGGTTGTCCCTCAAGACGACGAACTGCATCGAATCGACTTTTGGCCAGGTCGAA
>JAJRWB010000050.1 GCA_024276995.1 Candidatus Eiseniibacteriota bacterium
ACCCTTGAGCCTATCCTGTATCGTGTGCGAAACGGAGTGCGGCGGGCACGCAGAAGGAAGGACCTTCTCCTGGGCTTTCTCGAAAAAACGGATCTCCTTTTTTTGATCCACGGTCACTTATTAATGCGAGACTCTCTAGTGCGGATCCTGAACGACGGTATCGCGGAAGCGGGCGGATATGAGGCGATCTGGCGCGGCGAAGAGTCATCCGGAATCCCCGCCGGCAGCGGAGCATATTTCTATCGGGTCACGAGCGGAGAACGGTCGCTGACGAGAAAGATCATCCTTCTGCGATAATCGCGCCGGGACACGCGTCCTTTTCGCGCATGCGATTCGTCGGGTTGGAACCCGAAGTTCGGAAGGAGGGGCGAAGGTACGACGAACACTTACGTCCCCGCCTCAGAACGAAGTGAGCAGTTGCATCTCCACTCCTTCGAACGCCGGTTCGTAGCGGCAGACGCCGCCGACACAGACGAAGCCCGCCTGGCGGCGGCCGGTGGTGAAACGGAAGTAGTTCTCCTGGGTGATCCGCCAGTCGAGCTGGGCGTAGGCGAAATCATCCTTCGGCACCTCGGTGGGATCGAACGACATGGCGTGCTCACCGACGAGAGAGACGGTGAACAGGTCGTTCGGCGCGTACTCGATTAGGGCGAGGTGATTCCTGGCGAAGCCGGAAACGGGAACGAGAGAGTTGCCGGCCCCGAGGAGGTAGGTGGCCACACCCTCGCTCTGCTGGTACTGGTACTCCACGCGCAGCTCCTGTCCGTTGTCGAAATTCCGATCGACGTCGAGAACAACGGTATGATTCCGCACATCCTCGTCGCCGTCGCCGATATAGTCGTATGCCGCCACGACGACCCAGTTCTCGCCCAACTCCTCGCGCCAGTCGGCGTACCACTCGCCGTACCTGAGACCCGTGTTGCGGAAGAGATCGCCGTCCACTTTCGCCGTCTCGCTTCGACTCAAGGTAATCTGGGTTCCGTCGCGGGGAGTCACTACCGCCTCCACCTGGAAGCCTTTCTCGTCGTCCGCGTCGAGCTGATGCGGAAAGCGCGAGATCAACGTGTAGCTCGTCTCCCTGGTGAGCGCCGGCGGGTTATTGTAGTCGGTGTCCGATCCGAGCGGGGAGAAACGAAACCTGTCGTAACTCTTTCCTTCCACGGTGATCGAAAAGAATGAAACGGGATAAGCGCTGAACGATCCGTAGTAGCCCCGGCCCGGTTCGTCTCCGGAAAGGCGGTTGATCCTTCCCGCCTCGAGATACAGATCGAAGTAATCGTAGCTGTATGAGACCCGCCCGCCGATCGCCTCTTCCCGAGACGGTTGGGGCGGCACGGCGTAGTCGTTCGGGTTGTCGCTTCGCGTCGACTGGATCAGATAACTCATGCCGCCCGTCACACCGAAAGGGGTCATCCCCTCCAGGTCCAAGCCGTGAAGTACATCGTTCCGATCTTCCCTTCCGGGACCGATATCACGCATCCTTCCCGAAAAAACCTTTCCCGACATCGGCCCCACCGAACCGCGAAGGATCACGCCGTCGAGGTTGTTGTCCACGCGGATCGAACGCTCCTCGTAGGAACGGAAGAGAAGCCCCCGGCCGAAGATCTCATAGAAATTCCCCGCGCGCACACTTCCGCGATCGAAGAACACTTCCGCGTAACGCTGGACGATCCCTTCGCGTACCGAGTCGGGAGGCGCATTCCACGGACTCAGCTCGTGGGGTTGGAATGCTTCATACCGAAAACCGGCGAGCACATTGTTGACACGAAAATCGACGTCGAGCCACTCTTCGACGATTTCCTTCGGGAGGGTGGTGTCGCGATCGGAAGAGGTGTAGAGCGTGTATTCGAGCTGGTTCAGGCCGTGAACGGTCACCCGGTCCGCCGCCCGCGCCGGCGCGGCGGCGAGGAGCGCGACGAAGACGCACGACGCCCACGCACCAGGGTGAAATCGTCCCACCTTCGGTTCCCCTCTCTACTCTTCCCCGTTCGATTCACTTGCCGGAACGGCATCCTCGCCGGCGGAATCGTCCGGCCCGAAAAGGCGGGATACTTCGTCGTACAGCCTTTTCTCCAGGGCATGGGAATAGCCGATCTGCGAATAAGCGATCGATCCGTCGCTGTTGATCAGGTACACCTGCGGTATCTGCGTGAACCGGAAAACGCGCTGCATCGTCCGGTTCGGATCCATGAGAACCCGGAACGTATAACCTTTGCTCTTCACATAGGGACGCACTTTCGAGGAGGAGCGGGGAGAGTCGGTATTGATCGCGAAAACGGTGAGTCCCCTGTCGGCGAACTCCTTGGCGATGGCGTTCGTCGATGGAAGCGCCTTGAGACACGGTTTGCACCAAAGCGCCCAGAAGTCGAGGAGCACGGGGCCGTTCTTCAAGGCTTCCGAAAGAGTTACTTCCTTGCCCTTCGTATCTGGAAGGGTGAAGTCGGGAGCGGTGGTGCCGATGGAGAGCTTTCCGGCATCCACCGCCATGGGAAGAAAGAGCAGGGCGATCGTGATCGTGATGAGCGCCGCGACGGGCGCGCCGGAGTAACGTGGCATGTGGGCGAAATCCTCCCCTCGTGAAACGTATTTCTCTTCGTCCACCGGTCTCATCACCGGATGAGTGTCAGTTTTCTCGTTTGCTGCGTCTTCCCGGCGGCGAGCCTGGCGAAATAGACACCGCTCGGCGCATCGGCACCGGCGACCGTATCGCCGCGCCAGATCGTTTCATGCACACCGGGGGGAAGTACTCCGCTCACGAGCCGTTTCACGAGCCGGCCGGCGACATCATAGATTTCGACGCGAACTTTCTGCTCCGCGCGGATTTCAAAACGGATCGTCGTCGTCGGGTTGAAGGGATTTGGCTCGTTGTGCCGGAGCGCGGCGAACATTCGATCCGCCGGGAAGGTGTGATCACCCGTGCCCGGAGCGAGACGGAACGCGCCCAGATCGTGCACCGATGCGGTCACCGTGCGCCGCTCGGCATCGACCCAACTCTCTACGGGACCGTCGCCCGCGAAGACGGTGAGCCGCCCCAGCGCGTCATCGTCGAACCGGCCCTCATCCCATTTCAGCGAGAGCGTCGCCGTGGCCGCGCCGAGCATGCCGGCGGGAGAGAACGTGTACTCGTCGATCCTCTTTTCACGTGAATCGCCGGCCGAAAGGATCAGCCCGGCCGGCACGGCGCCTTCTTTCGCGCCGGGAGCGAAGACACCGGGCACGACGATGATGAAACCGTCTCTTGACGGCGCCCCGGGCGCGAACGTGAGACGGGCCGCGCCGTCGGCGCTCGTCACCGTGCCTCCGTTCGCGGCGCTGATCCGCGCCGCCGTGAAGCCGCGCGTCGCGCTCGCCTGGTGACCCGCCATATCCTCGGCACTCAGCTGGAGCGAGATCTCCCCCGCATTCATCAGCGTGTACGGCGCGCGGAAGACGTTTTCATCGCCGTCGGAAAGCTCCACCGCCAGGGCGCTTCCATCGGCGGTGAGGGAAAGCGAGGCGGCATCGAGCGCCTCCGAACCGACCACGTAGATATCGACACGGTCGGTGAGATACGGATTCTGCAGCAGGCCGACGGTAAGTTCGGGAGGGGAATCATCTTCGAAGAAGGAGATCGTCCTGTCGACGATCGCCTCCCGTGACGCATCGTCGGCGATCCCCTCGAAGCCGAAGGGGAGGAACACAAATCTCGTATCACCCGACGCGTAGCGGATTCCGCCGGCGTACGCCGTGCCGGGATAATCGAGGAACGCCCGGCCACCATTCGAAGGGGTGACGCCGTCGGGAGAGGACTGATTGGCGGCACCCGTCCCACCGGTGATGGCGAAATCGAGACCGTTCCCGAGACCGTCCCCCGCAACGCCGGCGAGCACGGTCGTGCCCGCGGTGTCGGCGCCGTAGGAGGCGTGAAGTGCATCGGCGACGAAGGCGCACGCATCCTCCGAGTAGCGCGGACTCACCTCATCGCAAAGCGCGGAAACGATGTTCTGCCCGGAAAGGAAGAGGTGTCCTCCCCCATCTAGATACGACCGCACCGCCTGGCGGGCCGACTCGTCGAACAGGTCGCTGCGGCTTCCTGTCAGCCAAAAGACGTCGGTGAAGTGGGCAAGATCGCTGTCCGCCGGCGCCGACGACCACGCATCCCACATGCCGGCACCCGCTCCATCCGGGAGGAGCGGAACGATATAATCCTCGTACGACTCGCCGCCGTCCGCATCCACTACGAGAAGATCGACGCCCTCGGTGATCGCTCCGAACTCGATCCTTTCCACCGTGCCCCCCGCTCCCTTCGAACGGATTGTGAACATCACCTTCCCCGAACCTTCGTTCGTGAACGCATTGATCCAGACCGAAATGGAATCGGACCCGCCGGGCGGCACCTTGGAATCGGTGGAATCGATGAACGGAGCGAGGCACGTTTCGAGACAGATCGACGCGCTCCACCCCGATGGGAGTTCCTCCACCTTCGCGATGGAGAAGGGAAGTTCCGCATCGGTGAGATTCGTGATCTTCACGAAGATCTCGGCGGTCGTGTTGAGGGGAATCACCCGCATCGGGCCGAACGCCTCGAGGGAGAAATCGTCCGCCCGCACGGAGGAGGAAAGGTGCGGTGCAAAGAGGAACGCAAGGAGAAGGAGGGGCGCGCTCTTCATCGGTATCGTCTCCCCTTTTCTGCCATGGAGGTCAGTTCGAATGCGTGCTCGCGCACTGATACACGTCGCGGCTCGTGGCCGACTCGATGAATACCACCGCCTCGAGATTCGCCGCCACCCAGCTCCCCGCGATCGGCCACGCATATCGATACGTCCGGCTCTCTCCCACCGCCATATCGAGGCTCTCGCCGTCCATGCCGGGAAGGTAACGTCTCGCGACGTCGTCGAAGAAATCGAGTCCGTTCGCCGCGTCGTAGTCGATACCCCGTTCGATGATCACCACGTAAAGAAGGGGCGAACCGGCCGGCGCCTCCCGCATATGCACGCTTCCGCTCACGATGAAGGAATCGTCCGTCGCCATGCCGGTGACGGCGATATCGAACTGGGGATCGACGCCGGTCCTCTCCACGATCCACGCCTTGAGAGAATCCTCGTCCTCTGTTTCGTTGAACTTCTCCCCGTCGACGTGGACTTCCGGGAGATAGCTGACGCCGAACTGGTTGACTCCCCTTTCGATATTCTGCTCGGGGTTTCCGAGGTAGAAGGGATCGCCCGGCGACGGCCAGTTGAGATGGGTTCCCACGCTCGCCACCACCTGGTGACCAAGAGCGTTGATCGCCCCCTCGAGGGCCAGATCGGTGTCGTAACACGGTAGACACGACGTGTTCGAGAAGTGCTCGAGAAAGATCTTGCGGCTCTGTGGTGCCGAAGCGAGATCGAAGGCCGCGTCGGAAACGGAGTCTTTCGCCACCGACAGGTCGATTGTCACGGGGGACGGCTCGAATCCGGCAAGCTCAACCCGCACGGTGTGGTCGCCCGGAGTCACCCCCGTCAGCGTGTCGGGAGTCGTCGATGACGTGGCCGCGCCGTCGAGGTAAATCAGCGCTCCGGCGCGATCGGCGGTCACCGCGATGAATCCCTGATTTACCTGGGTCAATGTGAACACCGCGCTCGCCGTCTTTCCACTCTCCACGGTGACCGTGATCGAGGAGGGCACCGCAGTATGATTCGCAAGCGAAACGGAGACGACGTAGCTCCCGGCATCGAGATCGCTCAGCGTGGCGTCGGTTGTTTTGCCGGTGTCGACACCGTTCAAGGCGATCGCAGCACCCGATACGTTGGCGCTCACCGCGATCGCCCCTTTCGCCGTATCCCCCGGTCCGGATGGGCTGTCGCCTCCGCCGCACGAGAGGATCGCGATGGCGAGCAAGAGGGGCGCGACGACCGCGGCGGCGCGGGCGAATCCGCCCGGCGGCGTGAAATTGTTTCTCGAAGGGACGCACCTCCACGAAGACAATCGCATCTGTCGGTCTCCTCGGTCTTTCCGTTCGAGGGGGAATAGTCTCTTTTTTATCCTATCAGAGCTTTCCGGAGGTGTCAAAACGTCCGGAGCGATCTAACCGTCCCGGCCCGAATCGCCTCCACCCTCTCTTCCCTTCCACCCGGCATACTTTCCATGGATTCCGTTTGCCGGATATCGCTCCCCGGGAGGGACATCGCGCCAGTTCACCTCGTCCTTCGCCACGAGGGCGGCCACCGATGCCGAATCGCCTTTCACGAAAGCCCTCTGGAAGACGGGAAATGCTCTCGTGTCGCCGCCGAGTGCTCCCGCGCCGGAGAGCGATTCCATCTGGGCGAACGTCCAGATCCTGTCCGGGTCGGAGTTGAGACCGAAACGGACCTTCTCGACGGCGATCAGATCGGTGCCCTCCACCACGCGGCCCGCCACCGTATTGCTGAACTTGATCTCATGATCCGATAGTTTCACCAGGCGCCGCAGGCCGTTCGTGAGGGGCGCCGACGTCTCGCCCGGTGGAACGAGCCTGTTCGCCGAGAGGATCGCCCCGGCGGAAATGTGTTTCGCCGCCGAGACGCCCGGCGTTTCACCCTTGCGCTCGTCCGGCGGTGTTTTCTTTCCGCATCCGAAAAGGAAAAAGAATAGCGCGATTGCCGTCGCGACGCATACGAGAGAATCGTGTCGTCCCATGGCGGAAACCCCCGTTCGATACCCTGTTGGACCGGTCGAACCCGATATTCCGATTTCATTCTAGAAGGGGGAGAAGAAAAGTTCAATCCGCGGGCGGAAGTTCTTCTCCTTCGGCGAGGGCGGCGAAAAGAGAGACGAACCGTGCCTTTTCGTGCTCCCACCGATGGCGGTCGTAGATCCTCGCGCCGCGCTCGAGAACCGCCTGTCTCCTGTCTGGATGGTCGTACGCCTCCGCGATCGCCCTCGCGAGATCCTCCTCGCTACCCGGCCTGAAGTAGAGCAGGTCGCCGGCACCGAAATAATCTTCCACTCCGGGAGTTCTCGCCGTTACCACCGGCTTTCCCATTCGAAGGTACTCGAAGATCCGTGTGGGCAGGTTCTTTTCGGTGAACGGGTTCTTCCGGTTCGGGACGAGGCCGAGGTCGGCTTCGCGGACGAAGCGGGGGATCTCCTCGAGAGGACGCTGGCCGTGGAAGCGGATGGACGAGGAGAGGCCGAGCCGCCCGGCGAGGGCGCGGCACTCCTCCAGTGCGTCGCCGTCACCGCATACATCCATGGAAAGTCCCGGGATCCTCTCGCGAAGGCGCGCCATCGCGCGGATCGCCAGGTCGAGACCGCTCCGGCGAACCACGGTGCCGTGGTAGATCAGCCGCAACGACCCGTTCCACCCCCCGTCGTCCGACACGCCCGCGCTCTCCTCGGGAAAGATCGACTCGTCGGGAGAGTTCAGAACGATCCTGATCTTCGCCGCATCGATACCCCTCTCGATCATGGCGTTGCGAAAAGCGATCGACGTGGTGATCGCCAGGTCGGCGGCGGCGACGCTGAACGCTTCGACCGCGGCGAGGAAGCGGATAAGCGGCGAGTCCTCCCGAAGATCGAATTTCGCGATATACACTTCGGGGACGAGGTCGTGGAGATCGAGCACGATCTTCGCTCCCCGAAGGCGATGGACGAGCCCGCAGAAAACGAGTGTGTCCGGCATGTTGTGGGCTTGGAAGATGTCGTAGCGGCGGCGCGCGGCGAGGTACGAAGCGGCGCAGAAAGCGAGCAGCGAAAAGGCGGTATATTCGAAAAGGTACCTGGCGATTCCGCCCCGGCGGCGGCGCACCGGCATACGGATGTAGCGAACACCGTTCACCTCTTCGCGCCGCTTCTCCCCTTCCTTCCGAAGGCAGATAACGTCCACATCGACGCCATGGTCCGCCAGGGCTTCCGCTTCCCGCCTGATCCTCGGATCGTCGGGACAGTACGAGTGCACCACCATACAGACCGAGGAGATCATGACCCTTTCTGTTTTCGTATCAGGTAGCTGCCGACGGCGAGGTTTTCGAGGCCCGACTTTTGGAGCACCTCCACCGCGTCCGCCGCGCTGCACACGATGGGGAAGCCGTGAAGGTTGAAAGACGTGTTGAGCACCACGGCGCGGCCCGTCTTCTCGGCGAACCGGGAGATCAGCCGGTGGAAGCGGGGGTTCTGTTCCTTGTGAACGAACTGAGGCCTCGCGGAGCGGTCGTACGGCTGCACGCCGGCGGGAAAATCGGTTACCTTGTCGGTGGTGTCGAAGGTCATGATCATGTAGGGCGAATCCATTCCCTTCGGGTTCACCACGTATTCGTCGCTCCGCTCGGCCAGCATCGCCGGGGCGAAGGGCATCCAAAAGTCGCGATTCTTGATCATGTCGTTGATAATGCGAACCACGTCCTGGCGAGTCGGGTCGGCGAGAATCGAGCGGTTCCCCAGGGCGCGGGCGCCGAACTCCATCGACCCGACGGCGCGGGCCACCACCCCCCCTTCGGCGAGAATGTCGGCCACCACCACCTCGAGATCGTCGTGTTTCTCCACCGAGTAGCCCTGCGCGCGAAGGCCGTCCGCCATCGACTCCACGTCCTCGTCCTTCGTCTCCGGCCCCCAGTAGACCTGGCCGAGCGGCGGGATATCGGTCTGTTCGCCCCGCCGCGCCTTCTCGCGGGCGTACACGTCGAACGCCGCGCCGATGCTGTTCATCTCATCACCGCACGACGGGAAGACGAACAGGCCGTCCACCTCGGAGAGTTCGTAGATCCTCTTGTTCGCCTTCACGTTCATGAAGACGCCGCCGCCGAGGGCGAGCTTGCGTACCCCCGTCTCCCGGACGGCGTTCCGGGCCCACGTGGCAAGATGATCCTCGGTGAATTGCTGGAGGCCGGCGGCCACCCAATCGAAGCGGAGACGCTCCACCAGGCGAAGAAAATACTTATAGCTGTAATAGGTGTGCGGCACATCCGGACCCCGCTGCCAGGTGAGGCCGCTCCCGCCGTTGAACTGGAGCACATTCTTGAGCCTGTCGTAACACGCCTTCCTTCCCGAAGCGGGCGCATAGGGAGCCATGCCCATCAGCTTGTACTCGTGTTCGTTCGGTACCATACCCATGACGAAGGTGATCTTCGCATAGATGCTGCCGAGAGAGTTCGAGTCGTCCACCACGGCGATCGGATCGGAGAGGCGGCCGTTTTCGCCGATCCGGACGGTGGCGCATGTGTCGTCGCCGGCCCCGTCGGCGGTGAGGACAAGCACCTTCTCATCCTTCCAGGGCGAGCCGTGGTACGCCGCCGCCGCGTGGCATGTATGATGATCGACGAAAACGGTTTTCTCGGCCGGGAGCGACGCCTCGCGAATGTCATCGAGACGACTCCGGCGCCGGCGATTCCTGAAGATCGTGTTCGCCGGCGTCTTCTTGACCGCCTGGCGCACGGCGTAGCGGAGCGACTGGGACGACGCGTACTCTTCCATCATCTCTTCGCGCGTCTTCGGGTAAGGCATATGTCGCGAGTGCATCGCCACGAAATCGATATCCGCCGGGCCGGTGCCGGTCGATTCGAGAACCCACCGCACCGCCCTGTGGGGGAAACAGTTCTCATTCTTCGTTCGGGTGAGGCGCTCCTCCTGCAGCGCGGCGCGCACCACGCCGTCCTCGACGAGGCAAGCCGCGGAGTTGTGGCCGTCATGTATTCCGATAATCTTCATGGTTTTTTGGGAACGCCTTTCGCCGGATCCTCAAACGCCAGAGACATGAGCTTCCTATTATAGCCGACCGGGACAAACCGGGACAATCCCCTACCGTAGAATCGGCGGAACGGTCCGGCGGCTTGACGGGACGGGTGGAGGTCGCGATTCTTCCGGGAAACACTCTCCGTCCGCCCGCCGAACTTCCGGGAAGGCCTTTTTCTCGTCTTATGTAAAGCTAGCTTGACATCCAGCGGATTATTCGGTATGCTGATGTTAAGTCTACTTTACGTTGGCATCACAATATCCTGGAGAGAGCGATGACGAAATCACGGAGAGCGGCGATGCTCTGGTTCCTGGGAGGGGGGGCGCTTCTCGCGGCCGGCCTCATCGAGACACCGCACCGTCTTCTTTCGATCGCCGCCGGCATCCTCTATTTTGCCGTCGGAATCGTCTGGTTCACGCGGTCTCGGCGGAATGGAGAAACCTCGGCACGCGGCTGCAGGCAAGTCACGGGCGACGGGAGACCGGGCCGTTGAAAACCAGAATTCGCAACTGTGTACGGGAGCGACGCACCGAGCACGGGATGACCCAGCAGGAACTCGCGGCGGCGGCGGGCGTATCGAGGCAAAGCATCGTCTCGATCGAACGGGGCCGGTACGTGCCGAGCCTCCCGCTCGCCCTCCGTTTCGCGGAGATTTTCAAGTGCTCCACCGATTCCCTCTTCACGAGGGTGGAGGAATAAGATATGGACGAACGGTTTATACTTCACCGATACAAGTCGACGAGCCACGCCGCCATGGCGGGAGGGGTGCTTCTCGGCGGCTTTTTCTTCTATTACCGATTCGCCCGGGGGGAAACGCACCGCGAGTTCGCCCTGATTCTCGCCGCCATGGTGGTTACCAAGCTCGCATCACTCCTTTACTACAGGCTCCGCGACTGACCGGTGCCGACCGGAGATCAACCATGTTTCTCAAGAAGAACAACGCCCCGCCGGAAACAGGAATCGCCTTCGGCCGGTTCGCTCTCGCCGCGGGCCAGGTCTGTCTGTTCACCGCCTTCGTCCTCGGAGCGAAAGCGCGAACGCCGCTCCTCGACGGCGATTTCAGCTCCGGCATCATCACGTTGGTCGTCATCGCCGCGGTGCTTTTCGGCATTTCCGTCCCGCTCCATATCAACGGGATCATCGCGATGCGCCGGCGCATCGATAGATGACGGCGGCCATCTCGACGGGCGTGGCCGAGGCGGTTCCGAGTGAAGAGACGATTACGCCTTCTTACGCCGCCACCGGTCGCCACCGCTTCAGGTCGAGAGAGTTGAGCACCACGGAAATCGACGAGAACGCCATCGCGGCGGCCGCCGCTTCGGGGGACATGAGCAGACCCCAGCGGGCGAAGACGCCCGCGGCGAGGGGGATCGCCAAGATGTTGTAGATCAACGCCCAGAAGAGATTCTGCCTGATCTTGCCGAGCGTGGCGCGGCCGAGCTCGATCGCCGAAGCCACGTCGGACGGATCGCTCCGGATGAGAACGACGTCGCCCGTCTCCTTCGCCACGTCGGTGCCGGCGCCGACGGCGATTCCGACATCCGCCCGCGCGAGAGCGGGCGCGTCGTTGATGCCGTCACCCACCATGGCCACCACGCCTCCTTCACGGCGAACCTCCTCCACGAGAGCCGCCTTTCCCTCGGGGAGCACTTCGGCGTGAACCGAACCGAGACCGATGTGAGCGGCGATTCCCTCCGCCGTCCGCTTTCTGTCGCCGGTGACGAGCACCGTCCGAATTCCGGCGTTTTCGATCCGAGCGATGGCATCGGTCACCCCTTCGCGCGGTTCGTCGCGCAGGGCGAACACGCCGATCGTCGCACCGCCCGAGGCGAGGTACACCACCGTCCTCCCCTCGCCCTCCCACTTTTTCACCTGCTCCTCGAAACCGTCCGTATCGACGTCGTTCTCTCTCATGAGCCGCTTGTTGCCGAGAAGACAGTCGCTTCCCCCGACAACGAATTTCACGCCGATCCCCGGAATCTCCTCGCTCCCGGATACGGCCCTCGCGGCGAAGCCGCGTTCCGACGCCGCGACGACGATCGCTTTCGAAAGGGGATGGTTCGACCTCGCCGCTCCTGCCGCGGCGAGACCGAGCACATCCTCTTCGCTTCGTTCCTTCGAAAATGCCTCACCGGTGAGCACGGGCTTCCCTTCCGTGATCGTCCCCGTCTTGTCGAAGAGAATCGTGTTCACCCGGGCGATCCGTTCGAGCACCGAACCGCGCTTGAAGAGGATTCCCCTTCGAAGACCGACACCCGTCCCGACGAGGATCGCCGTCGGCGTGGCGAGGCCGAGGGCGCACGGACAGGCGACCACGAGCACCGCAACCGCGCGGGCGAGGGAGAAGGGAAGCGACGAGTGCAGAAGGAACTGCCACACGGCGAAGGTGATCGTCGCGAGGAGGATCACGATCGGGACGAATACGCCCGATACCCGGTCGGCGAAACGCTGGATCGGCGCCTTATCGAGCTGCGCCTCTTCGACGAGACGGACCATGCCGGAAAGGAAAGTGTTCTCACCCACCGCCGTGGCGCGCACTGTGAGGTTGCCGTCGATCACCGTCGTCCCCCCGGTGACCGCGTCACGACGTTCTTTCCGAACGGGGATCGACTCGCCGGTGACCGACGACTCGTCCACCGAGGACGTCCCTTCCTCCACGACGCCGTCCACCGGCATGCTGTCGCCCGGGCGAAGCCGGACGAGATCGCCCACGGCGACGTCGGACACGGAAACCTCCTCCTCGCCCCCGCCGGGCATGAGACGGCGCGCCGTGATCGGCTTTAAGCGGATCAGCGCGCGCAACGCGTCGTCCGCCTTCCCCCGGGCGGACGCCTCGAGCATCTTGCCGACACGGATAAACAGGATCAGCGTCGCGGCGGTCTCGAAAAAGGTGTGCGCACCGCCGAAGAGTCCGGGAAAGGAGACCACGAGAATCGAATATCCGTACGCGGCACTGATGCCGAGGGCGACGAGAACGTCCATGTTCGCCGTTCCGGCGCGCAGGGAGTACCAGGCGCCCCGGTAGAAGCGCCAACCCGACGTGAACTGCAATGCGGTGGCGAGCGCCACGAGGGTGAGCGCCTCGACGGGCGGATGGAGACGGCCCTGCTGGATGAGGACGATCGGCAGCGCGAGCGCCACGGTCCACAAAAGCCAGAGCCGGTCGCGAAGTCCGCCCCCCACCTCCTCGTTGCGCCCGAGAGAAGCCTTGTAGCCGGCACGGTTCACCGCATCGACGATCCGGCGGATATCGACGCGATCGGGGTCGAACCGCACCGAGGCGGCCTCCGCCGCCACGTTCACCACGACACTGCTCACCCCGGGAAGGGAGGTGACCGCTTTTTCCACGGTGCGGGAACATGCCGCGCAGCTCATGCCGCCGATCCGGAGCCGGACACGGCTTTCGGGGTTGGGCGCGACGATCGCCCTTTCCGGACCGTTCGCGCCGCGGACCGACCGATCGGCGCCGCCGGCGGCGGCGACCCCCTCCGTCATGGAGCAAGCCGCTCCGTCCACAGTTGGATCGGCGGCCGGCGGTCCCGTGACAAAACCGGCCCCCTCGATCGCGTCGATGATCGTCTCGGGATCGACCGCGCTTTCGTCGAAGGAGAATCTGCCTTCCTTCGCGCCGAGAGAGACATCCGCGCTCTCCACACCGGGCAGCGCGCTCACCACGTTACGCACCGTGGCGACACACCCCTGACATGTCATCCCCTCGATGGGAACGTGAATACTCTTCAAGAGAACCTCCCGCCTCTCCTGTCTTCTATATTAGTAACATCGCCCACGGCGGCGCGATACGTAAGCGGTTTCGCACTCGCCCCCCGCCACGTCAATCCTCCAGGATGGGGATCTCCCGGACCCCTTCGATCGGGAGAGGTCTCCCCTCCCAAGCCGTGGAGAGCACGAACGACGAGTCGATGTCGCGAACCGTCGGATGGGGGGCGAGAACATCGACGACGAACCGGTCGTACGCGGCGATGTCGGCGACGGCCACCTTGAGGAGATAGCGGTCATCGCCGCCGAGGCGGTGGCACTCAAGCACCTCCGGTAGCGGCCGGAGAGCTTCCTCGAAACGCCGGTGCGCGTCTTCCATCCCGAGGTCGAGGCACACCGCGACATAAGCGAAGAGGTTCACCCCCGCGGCGGCGGGATCGACGCGCGCCGCGTATCCCGCGATGACGCCCGACCGCTCCAGCTTCCGCACCCGCTCGAGCACCGGCGACGGCGACATGCCGATCTTCTCGGCGAGCTGCACATTCGAAAGCCTTCCGTCGGCCTGTAGAATGCGGATGATCTTCCGATCGATTTCGTCGAGAACCATATCCCTCCCCCGTGGATCGCGAAGTCAGCCCGAACTAGTGAATCTCCGCGCCGCAGGTGATGTTGATCGCCTGGCCGGTCATACCGGTCGCCTCGGTGATCAGGTAGAACGCGAGGGCCGCCACCTCCTCCACCGACACGGCGCGCCGGAGCATGCTCTTCATGGCGAGGATCTCCTTCACTTCCTCCGCCGTCCTGCCGGTGAGCTTCCCCGTCGAGGCGATCGTATCGTTGAGCAGTTTCGTTTCCACGTAGGCGGGGCAGATCGCGTTCACCAGGATGCCATCGCGCGCCACTTCCGCGGCGAGGGACGCGGTGAAGGCGATCACGCCGGCCTTCGACGCGGCGTAGGAACTGTTCAGCGGCGCCGGCGTCTTTCCCATGCGCGAAGCGATATTCACGATGCGCCCCCATTTCGACTCGGCGAGCGGCGGAAGGCATGCGCGACAGAAACGATAAAGTCCGACAAGGTTCACCTCAACATCGCGAATCCACTCGGCCGGGTCGGAAAGGGCGATGGAGGAGATATACTGCGAGCCGGCGGCGTTCACGAGAATGTCGACGCCGCCGAACGTATCGAGACACGCCCGTACGCACGCGTCGATCTGCTCCGGCACGGTCACGTCGACCGGCACGGCGATGGCGCCGCCGCAGAGCGGCCCGAGTTCGTCGGCGAGCGATTCGATCTCCTTCTCCGTGCGCGCCACGAGAACGAGGCGCGCCCCATCCGACGCGAGGCGGCGCGCCACGCCGGCGCCGATGCCCCGTCCCGCTCCGGTGATGATCGCAACACGATCGCCGAGAATCTTCATTTACGAAAGAAATTCCCTGATTCGGCCGAGAGCCTTTTCGATGTTCTCGATCGAGTTGGCGTACGAAAGGCGGATATACCCTTCGCCGAATTCTCCGAAACTCGCGCCGTTCAGCGTGGCGACGCCCGCCTTATCGAGAAGATCCCTCGCCAGGTCGGCCGACTTCCACCCTGTGCCGCCCACGTTCGCGAAGGCGTAGAACGCGCCCCCCGGCTTCCGGCACGTGATGCCCGGAATCGAGTTGAGGCCGTCCACGATTACGCCCCGGCGTTCCTTGAACTGCGCGCACATCTTCTTCACATGGTCCTGCGGCCCCGTGATCGCCGCGATCGCCGCGTACTGGCTGAAATGGGAGGTGCATGAAATACTGTTGATGTTGAGTCTCGTGATGTGCTCCACCAGCGGTTTCGGGTAGACGCCGTAGCCGAGCCTCCAACCCGTCATCGCATACGACTTCGAAAGCCCGTCGAGGAGGATCGTCCTTTCCTCCATTCCGGGAAGGGAGTAGATGCTCTCGTGCTCCCCGTCATAGATGATGTTGAGATAAACCTCGTCGGTGAGAACGTACGCGTCGTGCTTCACCGCCGCCTCGGCGACCACCTCGAGTTCCCTCTTCGTGAGGATCCCGCCGGTCGGGTTGTGGGGAGTGTTCAGGATGATCAGCCTCGTGCGGTCGTTCACGAGCCCCAGAAAATCGTCGATATCGAAACGGAAATCGTTCTCTTCGCGAAGGCGAAGCGGAACGGCCTTGCCGCCGACGAAATGGATCATCGATTCGTAGATCGGGAATCCGGGGTTCGGGTAGATCACCTCGTCCCCTTCGTCCACCACGGTGAGCACCGTGTTGGTGATGATCGGTTTCGCGCCGGGGGCGACCACCACGCGGTCGGGATCTATCGTCACGCCGCGCCTGCTCCCGGCATCCTCGGCGATCGCCTCTCGCAGCGGCGGAATTCCGGGCGCCGCGCAGTACCCGGTCTTCCCGTCGCGAAGCGCCTCGATCGCAGCCTCCTTGATATGATCCGCCGTGTCGAAATCGGGCTCGCCGATTTCGAGATGGACGACGTCGACGCCTTTCGCCTCGAGTTCCTTCGCACGGGCGAGAACTTCGAAGGCGGTCTCCGTTCCGAGTCTCTTCATTCTTGGTGCAATAAACATATCGATTATCCTCGTTTCGCCTCTATTCGCTTCCTTCCCTCTATTCTGACAGCCGCCGAACGCCCGGTCAACCGTCCCCCTTCAACGGGGTCACCCGGAGCGATCGGAGCCTGTTGATCGCCGCGGCAAGCTCGAGCGGCCGGAAGCGGGCCAGGTCGCCGGCTCGCTCCGAAGCGAGAACGCCGAGCCCCGCGCGGTCGATGTCCGTCAGGATCCGCCGAAGAAGGTCGTCGAGAGCGGTCTTTCCGTCCATATATTTTTCGCGGCCATAGGCGATCGCCGCCGCGATCGCCCGGGTCTGGCTTTCATCGACGATCTGGGACAGCGCCGACAGGTCGATCGTCTCGTCGCCGAGCCGGATCTCGTCTCTTCCCCGAGCACACACCCTCGACCCGCGCCGCCGTGAGAGGAGGGCGATGCTCCTCTTGTCGATCGCCCGTTTCGTCACCGTGCCGAAACGACCGCTCCCTTCCTTCTTCCGCCCGCTTCCGTGCTTCCGCGCGATCTCGCGGGCGCGATCCGTCACGTCATGGGGCACGTACTCGTCCATGGCGATCACCGTGTCGGCCACGTCGAAGTAGTCGCCGCTCCCTCCCGCCACGATGATCGACGAAACGCCGAACTCGTCATAGAGCTGCCTCACCTTGTCGACGAACGGAGTGATCGGTTCCTTTTCGACGGCGATCAGCTCCTGCATTCTCCGATCACGGATCATGAAGTTCGTCGCCGCCGTGTCCTCATCCACGAGGAGGAGAGTCGTTCCCGCCTCGAGCGCCTCGATGATGTTCGCCGCCTGTGACGTCGATCCCGAGGCGTTTTCGGTCGAAAAGCAGCGCGTCTTGCTCCCGCCCGGAAGCTCGCCGATGAAAGGCGAAATGTCGACGCCCGACACGCTCCGGCCGTCCTCCGCGCGGATCTTCACTGCTTCCGCGACGGCGGCGACCCGCTCGCGCCCGTCGCCCGGTACGTGGTTGTACACCGCCCGTTCAAGGGCGGAGAGAACGGTCGACTTGCCATGAAAGCCCCCGCCCACGATGAGCGTGACGCCGGGAGGAATCCCCATGCCGCTCACGGCGCCGGCGTTCGGCAGCGCGATCTCGCGCCGGAGCGGCGGCGGTGAGACGAAAGCGACGGCCGCCGGCCCCATCGGCCGATCGTCGACGCCCGACCGCCGGGGGAGAACGGCCCCGTCGGCGATGAACGCCACCAGGCCCGCTTCGCTCAAGGCGGTGCGAAGATATTCGGCGTCTTCGTTCGTCAACGCCGCCGCTTCGATCCGTGCCGCGTCGTTTGATTTATAAAACAAAACGCTCCGGATCACCGCGGGAAGATCGTCGAGAAGCATCTCTTCCGCTTCCCTCGCGAGAATCCTCCGTCCCGCCGCGGGAAGGCCGGCGAAGAAGCGCGCCTCCACACCGTTTCGATCGACACGCATGGCGGTTCTTTCGAGCACCTGCTGGGCCGGCGTGTCGATGCCGATCAGCCCGCTCTTCCCCGACCCGCGGCGCGAAGAGGCACGCGCCGCCTCCCGGGCGAACCGCTTCGCGAGGAGAGTCGCCACGCCCGTGGCACGGATCGCCGGCTCATACGCCTGTGGTGGGAATTTCGCCGCGCCCGCCGGGACGCTCGCCCGAAGACGGCTGGGCGCGGCGAAGGGATCGCCCTGGATACGGTCGATATGAAGGATGAAATCCTCGAAGTCGTACGATCCGGCGATCGTCCGATACGCCCCGTAGCTCGACCGGTCGATCCGCCTCAGCTTCCGGGCGAGGTCGTTCGCAGATGCTACGATGTGCAGTTTCCGGTTCACGCGATCCCTCCACACACCCGATCTTACCAGATAAGGGGAACGGCGGGCGCGGGCGGCGGGGCCCTCCGGGTCAAGCGAACACCCCCTTTCGCCGAAAAGAGGAGTGTTATGAGGAGAAACCTTCGGCTCTTGAGTATCCGGGAAACGGCGAGACTCACCGCCCTTTCGGAGAGCGCGATTCTCTCTCTCGCGAAGGAAGGCTCCCTTCCCGCGAAACGGATCGCCGGCGAGTGGCGTTTCCCCCTTGCCGAGCTGGAGCGGTTCGTCCTTACCGACCGTGACGCCGACTACCGCGACTTCTACCTCTCCTCCTCGGAGATCTGCATCACCGTGGACGGTCGGACGTTTACCATCACGGCCGCGAATCCTGCGGCGGGCGACGTGACCGGTTACGACCCGACCGAACTCCTCGGGCACCGCCTCGAGTCGCTCTTCGACCGTGCGTGCCGGGGGCGATGGAAGGAAGCGATCGAGGCGCTCCGCCGAAACGGCGTGATGAGTCGAAGCCGGCTTCGCCTTCGCCGGCGCGGCGGCGGCGCCGTGGAACTTCGCGTCCGCGCCGCTGCGCTGCGCGGCGGCCGGGGTGAAGTCCTCCGCTACATGATCACCGCCGTCGATCTTTCCGCGCAGCGCGCCGCCGAAGAGGCGGTCGATTTCATCCGTGAAGGGATCGACAGAGAAGTCGAGATCCGCACGAGAAGGCTCCGCCGCACCGTACGGGAACTCGAAAACCGGCTCAGGGGGAACCACCCACGCTCTCGAGCACCCGCTCCGACCGATACGAACTGCGAACCAGCGGTCCCGATTCCACATGGGTGAAACCGAGTGAGAGCGCCGATTCCTTCCACCGGGCGAACGTGTCGGGATGGACGTAGCGGAAGAGTCGCCTGTGTTTTCTCGTCGGGCGGAGATACTGGCCGATGTGGATCACGTCGCAACCGGCGCCGCGCACCTCGCGGATCAGATCGTCCACCTCCCCGTCCTCTTCGCCGATGCCGACCATAATGGCGGTCTTGACGAGTTGGCGCGGCTTCTTCAGGCGGGCCAGGGCGGCGAGCACACGAAGGGCGTTTTCGTACTTCACGTTGAAACGAACTTCCGGGTAGAGGCGCGGCACCACTTCGACGTTGTGGCCGAGCACGAGGGGACCCGATTCGACGATTCTCCGAAGCGCCTCCTCGCGGCCCTGGAAATCGGGGATGAGAACCTCCACCTCGCAGTTCGGATTCCGGCGGCGGATCGCCTCGACGGTGGCGCCGAACGCGCCGGCGCCGAGATCGTCGAGATCGTCGCGATCGACCGAGGTGATCACCGCGAAGCGGAGGCCGAGCCGTTCCACCGCCTCCGCCACGCGCTCCGGTTCGTCCGGGTCGAGGGGCGCCGGTTTGCCGCTCGTCACCGCGCAAAAGGCGCACGAACGCGTGCAGATTTCGCCGAGAATCATGAACGTCGCCGTGCCGGCGCTCCAGCACTCGTGGAGGTTCGGGCATCGCGCCTCCTCGCACACCGTGTGAAGCGCGCCCGCCCCCACGGCGGAGCGCACCTCGCCGTACGCCTCGTCCGTGCGGAGCCGGATCTTGAGCCACGGCGGCTTGCGAAGCATCTCGCCCGCGTGCTCAGCGCTTTTCATCGGTGTCCCCCTCCTCGATCTCCAAGTCGAACACCTCCGCGAAACGCGACGCCGCACGATCGGCCGCCTCGCCGACGGCGATTTCCCTACCCGCGGCGCGCGAGAGGGTGGTCACCCCCTTGTCGGCGATGCCGCACGGCACGATCAGGTCGAAAGGATCGAGGGAGTTGCACACGTTGAGCGCGAACCCATGGGAGGTGACCCACCTCGCGATGCGCACCCCGATGGCGGCGAGCTTCTCGTCGCCCACCCACACCCCCGTGAGTCCTTTCACCCTCGCGGCGCGCACGCCGAAATCGCCCGCCGTGCGGATGAGAACCTCCTCGAGATCCCTGACGTAGCGGACGATGTCCTTCCGGTCGGGCGCCAGGGAGATCACCGGGTAACCGACGAGCTGCCCCGGGCCGTGCCACGTCACGTCGCCGCCGCGGTCGGTGTGATAAAGATCGATGCCGCGCCGCTTCCGCTCCGATTCGTCGATGCGGATATGCCCCAGGTCCCCTCGTCTCCCGAGGGTGAACACCGGATCGTGTTCGAGAAGGAGAAGACGGTCCCCGATCCCGCCCGCCTGGCGCGCCTTCACGAGACGGCGCTGCCTTTCGAGCCCGTCGGCGTAACCGATCCGCCCGAGCCGCTCCAGGCGGACCGTCCTTGTGGTCGCGATCAAGCGAGGACCTCCTCGGGGAAGTTCTCGATCCTTTTCTTCACGTCCGAAAGGAACTGGTCGGCCACCGCGCCGTCTATGATCCTGTGATCGTACGACATGCAGAAGAAGGCGATCGGCCTGACGGCGATGGCGTCGCTTTCCACCACCACGACCCTCTTCTTCACCCCCCCCATGCCGAGGATCGCCACGTTCGGCTGGTTGATGATCGGCATACCGAAGAGGGCGCCGAAGATTCCCGGGTTGGTAAGGGTGAACGTCGAACCGGCCACTTCGTCGGGGAGGAGCTTCTTCTGTCGCGCACGCGCGCCCAGGTCATTGAGTTCTCTCGCGATGTCGCCAATCCCCTTTTGTTCGACCTTCCGGATCACCGGAACGATCAGACCGTCGGGAAGGGCAACGGCGACACCGATGTTCACGTGCCGGTGGTACTCGATCTGTTTTTCGTTCACCACCGACGCGTTCACCACGGGCCACGCGCGGAGCGCCGGCGCGAGAGCGTGGAGAACGAAGGTGGTGACCGACAGGTTCGCGCCGTGGCGCGATCGAAAATCATTCTTCCATTTCGCCCGAAGTTCGAAGACACGGCTGAAATCGATTTCGAACACGGCGCCGACGTGGGCCGACGTGCGGCGACTCGCCACCATGTGCTCCGAGATGAGATGCCTCATGCGGGTCATGTCGTGGACGACGCTTTCGCTGTCGCCATCGAACTCGAGACGGGGCTGGAGACCGATCCCCCGTGCGCCCGGATCGAGGAAACCTTCCGGCGTGACCGGAGCGGGCGCGGGGGCCGAAGTCGCCCCCGGCTGTGCGGCGGTCGCCCCGGCGGTTGGAGCGGGCGGCGGCGGCTGTGCGGCGGTCGTCGCGGCCCAGGCGGCTCCTCCCCCTTCGATGAAGGCGAGCACGTCCTTTTTCGACACCCTCCCCCCCTGGCCGGTGCCCGGCACCCGGGAGAGGTCGATCCCGTGTTCCCGCGCGAGCCGTCTCGCCACGGGCGACGAGCGGATCTTCTTCTTCCCGCGGGCTGCGGGCGCGGGGATGCTCGTCGCGCCGGGAGCGGCAACGGGAGCGGCGGCCGGAGTCGGAGAGGCCGATTGTGCCGGCTGTGCGGACGCGGGCGGCGAAGCGACCGCGCCTTCCCCGGCGAGGGTGGCGACCTGGGCCCCTACCTCCACCGTTTCCCCTTCCTGCACCAGGATCGTGGTGATCACCCCAGCGCCGGGGGAGGGAACTTCGGCATCGACCTTGTCGGTGGAGATTTCGAAGAGGGGGTCGTCCTTCCCCACGGCGTCCCCTTCGGAGACGAGCCACTTGATGATCGTCCCCTCGGCGACGCTCTCGCCCATCTGGGGCATCAGCACCGGCGTGCCGCTTCCCGGTGACGCGACCGCCGACACGGGAGACGCCGGCGGCGTTTACGGCGCGGGCGCGGGAGGCGCGGCGTCTCGAACAGGCGCGAGCCGGGCGGCCGGTGCGTCCACAGCCGCCTCCGGGGCGGACGCTTTCACATCGCCGCCGATGACCGCCACCTTCGTCCCGACCTCCACCGTCTCCCCTTCGGGAACGACGATCTCGGAAAGCACCCCCGCCACAGGCGAGGGTACCTCGGCGTCGACCTTGTCGGTGGAGATCTCGAAGAGAGGATCATCCTTTTCCACGGTGTCGCCCACCTTCGCGATCCACTTGATGATCGTCCCTTCCGCCACACTCTCGCCCATCTGGGGCATCACCACATCTATGCTCATGACTCGTTTCTCCTTCGTGCCTCTTTGCCGTTCCGAGGGCGCGATGCTATGCGTGGATCGCCCCGTCCATCGCGGCGAGCGCCGCCTCGTGCACCGCCTCCGAAAGGGTCGGGTGAGGATGGATCGTCCTCGCCAACTCCTGGACGCCCCCTTCGCTCTCCATCACGGCGGTCGGTCCCGCGAGCAGTTCGGTCACATGGGGACCTATCATATGTATACCCAGAATCTCGCCGAGTTTCCCGTCCACCACGATCTTGACGAAACCGGCGCTCTCGCCGAGGACCGCCGCCTTCGAGTTCGCGCTGAAGGGGAACTTGCCCGTCTTGACGTCGAACCCCGCTTCGATCGCCTCCTCCTCGGTGTATCCGGTGGAAGCCGCCTCGGGGAGGGGGTACACATTCGACGGCACCCGCTTCGGATCGATCGGTTCCACGGTGCGCCCGGCGATCTTTTCCATGACGATCACCCCCTCCTCGGACGCCACGTGAGCGAGCGCGGCGGTGCGGATCACGTCGCCGATGGCGTAGATCCCCGGCACGTTCGTCTCGCAGAACGGGTTCACCTTCACGAAGCGCCCGTCCATCTCGATGCCCGCCTCGGCGAGACCGAGCCGATCGGTGACCGGTCTGCGGCCGACGGCGACGAGAAGCGTCTCCGCCTCGATCGTCTCTTTCTTTCCGCCCCCGCCTTCGAGCTTCACGGCGAGGAGTTTTCCCTTTTTCGTGACGCCGGTGAATTTCGTGTTCGAGCGGACCTGGATCCCCCGTTTCCGGAACGAACGTTCCAGCTCTTTCCCCACGTCGCCGTCCATGAGCGGCACGAGGCGGGGAAGCATCTCGACCACCGTGGTCTCGACGCCGAAGCTGTGGAAGAGCGACGCGAACTCGACGCCCACCGCACCTCCACCGAGGACGACGATCGACGACGGGAGCGCGTCGAGAGAAAGGGCGTCATCGCTCGTGATGATCCGCTTCCCATCCACCTCCAACCCCGGGATCGACGATACCTCCGAGCCGGTGGCGATGATGATATTCTTCGTATCCAGTGTTTTCGTGGCGCCCTTCGCCGGCACGACGCGGACCTTCCCCGGCGCGGCGATCGCCCCGAGCCCCTCGACGATGTCGATCTTCCCGCGTCGCATCAGGAACTCGATCCCCTTGACATTCTTCGTGATCACGGCGTTCTTCCGGCGCTGGAGGGTCTTCCAGTCGAGAGCGACCTCCTTCACCGTGATGCCGTACGATTTCATCTTCCCCACGCTTTCCATCATCTCCGCCGCATGGAGGAGCACTTTCGTGGGGATACAGCCCCGGTGGAGACACGTCCCCCCGAGACCGGCGTTCTTTTCCACGATGGCGGTACGAAGACCGAGCTGTGCGGCCCGCAGACCCGCCACGTATCCCCCCGGCCCGCCGCCGATAATCACCACATCATAAGCTGGGCTCATTCAATCCCCCTTCTCTTCCCGGCCTGGCCGGGTGGATCGAAAGTGAGTCTACCACACCACCTCACCATGAGAAACCGGGCCCGGCCGGCCCTCCATTGCCCCCGTTATGCTTCTGGACGGATCGGCGCGCGACCCCTATTATGTCACTGTGCGTCTCGGGAGAAGAGCGCCTCCGGCGCTTCCTTCCTCATACCCGGTATCGGATGTTACAGGCATGACCGTTCCGAAGTTCGCCCGGCGAGGCGGGGGATCGGGCACAGCGGCGGCCGGGCCGCGACGGTTCGTTGAATACCGCAAACGGGAGGTTGAAGATGATCGGCTTCGAATTGAGCGAGGAACAGGCCGCCTTGAAAGAAATGGCCCGGGAGTTCACCAAGAAAGAGATGATCCCGGTGGCATCGAAATACGACGAGGGGAAGGAATTCCCCTGGGACGTGATGCAGAAAGCGTTCGACGCGGGTTTCCTCACTTCGTCGATCCCGGCGGAGTACGGCGGCGGCGGCCTTTCTTCCCTCGACACGGTGATCGTGAGCGAGGAACTCGCCGCCGGGTGCGCGGGGCTGTTCACATCGATGATGGCGAACTCCCTCGCCCTCTACCCGATCATCTCGTTCGGCACCGAAGAACAGAAGAAAAAATATCTCACCCCGTTCACGAAGGAGATGCGGTTCGCCGCGTTCTGCCTCACCGAGCGGGAAGCGGGATCCGACGCCGGCGGCGTGACCACCGAGGCGGTCCGTGACGGGGGCGGTTACGTGCTCACCGGGTCGAAGTGTTTCATCACGAACGGCGGCGTGGCGAAACTGCTGGTCGTTTTCGCGAACACGGCGAAGGATCGCGGTACGCGCGGCATGACGGCGTTCATCGTTCCCACCGACGCCCCCGGCGTAACGCTCGGCAAGAAGGAAGACAAGATGGGGCACCGGGCGTCGGACACGACGGAACTCTTTTTCGACGGCGTTCGCATCCCGGAGGAGGACCGCCTCGGGAAAGAGGGGATGGGCTTCGTGATCGCCATGAAGACGCTCGACAAGGCGCGGCCGAGCGTGGGCGCCGCCGGCGTCGGCGTCGCCCGCGCCGCGCTCGAGAATGCGCTGAAGTATGCGAAAGAGCGCGTGCAGTTCGGAAAGCCGATTTCGTCGTTCCAAAACACCGGGTTCAAGCTCGCCGACATGGCGACGAACGTGACCGCCGCGAGGCTGCTCGTCTGGCAGTCGGCGTGGATGCTCGACAACAACATCAAGCCGAGCCGCGAGGCGGCGATGGCGAAGGCGTTCGCGACGGACGCGGCGATGAGCGGCACCGTCGAAGCGGTCGAGATCCTCGGCGGCTACGGGTACATGCGCGACTACCCCGTGGAGAAGCTGATGCGCGACGCGAAGCTCCTCCAGATCTACGAGGGCACGAACGAAGTGCAGCGCCTCGTCATCTCCAGGGAACTCGTCAAGAACGGCACCGGCTACTGATCGACCGGCCCCGAGGCGCCGGGGGACTCGCCCTGCACGATGATTCGAACCGCCGCGCGGCATTTACGCATGACCACGCGGTTTTCTTGCGACGCGAACATCGATATCCGGGAATCGTCGAGCAGATCGTTATGCGCGCTCCCCGCGCCTTCAAAGGGGCGGGCCGGATCGCTACATCTCCCCGTCCCACTCCTCTTCCCCCACTCCTTCCGCCCGATTCGCACTGCGCGCGAGAACAAAGAGGAAGTCGGAAAGCCGGTTGACGTAGGCGAGGAGATCGACGCCGGCATCGTCGGTCGCGCGATGGAGTGAGACGATCTTCCTTTCGGCGCGGCGGCAGATCGCGCGGGCGAGATGGAGCGCGGCGCCTGTTTCGCCGCCGCCGGGAAGGATGAAGCGTTTCAGCTCGGGAAGCGATTCTTCGTGGAAGTCGATGCGCGATTCGATCCAGGCGATGTCCTCGCCGCCGACCGGTCTGTTCTTCGTTCTCCCCTTCGGGTCGGCGAGTTCGGCGCCGACGCGGAAGAGATGGTGCTGCACCCGGACGATGTCCGGGCGCAGCGGGTCATCCCTTCGCAGCCGGGCGGCCACCACGCCCAGGCTGCAGCAAAGCTCGTCGATCGTACCGTAGGCGGCTACACGAATATCGTCTTTCGGCGTCCTCTGCCCGCCTGAGAGAGAAGTCTCCCCCGAATCGCCCTTTTTCGTGTAGATCTTCACCGCGCTCCGCTTACGAACAACCGGAAACCGAGCCGCAATTGAAACACTTGTAACACGAACCGTTCCGCACCATGAGGGAACCGCACTCGTAGCACGTCGGCGCATCGGCCTGCGCCGCGAAAACGCGCTTTTCATACGCCCTCAGCTCTTCCTCGCTCCGGGCGAACGAGTTCATCCGGTTGATCGGCGTGATCTTCTCCCCCATGTCGGCATCAAACAGCTCCGCTTGCGGGCTCTCCTCGATCTCCTCTTCCGGCGCCTGCGCCTTGACGAGAAATTTCAGCGCGAGCCAGCGAAAAATGTAATCGCACACCGACTTCGCGATGGGGATTTCCTTGTTGCTCGTGAAACCGGACGGTTCGAACCGCATATGGCTGAACTTGTTGCAGAGCACTTCGAGAGGCACGCCGTACTGCAACGCCATGGATATCGACGTGGCGAAACCATCCATCAGACCCGACACCACCGATCCTTCCTTCGACATGGTGATGAAGATCTCGCCCGGCATCCCGTCGTCGTAGAGGCCGACGGTGATATATCCCTCGTGGCCGCCGATGCTGAACTTGTGCGTAATCGCGCGCCGCTCGTCGGGAAGACGCCGCCTGTACGGCTTGTATTTCTCTTTCCCCTTCTTCCCCGCCCGGTTGTCTTCCGAGGTGATGAGCGGCTGGGTCCTCTTCGACCCGTCCCTGTAGATCGCCACCGCTTTCAACCCGAGCTTCCACGCCTCGACGTACGTTTCCATGATCTCGTTCGGCTTCACGTCGTTCGGCATGTTCACCGTCTTCGATATCGCCCCCGAAAGGAACGGTTGCACGGCGCCCATCATCCGGATGTGGCCCATCGGCTGAATCGAGCGGACCCCCGAGTTCGGTTTGAACGCGCAATCGAATACGGGAAGGTGTTTCTCCTTGAGCCCGGGCGCGCCTTCGATCGTGTCGTGGCTGTCGATATAATCGAGAATCCCCGCGATCTGGCTCCCGTCGTAACCGAGCGATCTCAGCGCCATCGGCACGGTGTGGTTGACGATCTTCATCACGCCGCCGCCGACGAGTTTCTTGTACTTCACGAGGGCGATGTCCGGCTCGATGCCGGTGGTGTCGCAGTCCATCATGAAACCGATCGTTCCCGTCGGCGCGAGCACCGTCACCTGGGCGTTGCGGAAGCCGCTCTCCTCGCCGAGGGCGACCGCCTTTTCCCAGATGCTTTCCGATTTCGCCCAAAGGTCGGAAGGGAGCGGGTCGGCCGGAATCATCTTCGCCGCGTCCCGGTGCTTGCGGATCACCCTCAGCATCGGCTCACGGTTCCGCCGAAATCCCTCGAACGGTCCCATGGCGGCGGCGATCTTCGCCGACTGGACGTACGCGCGTCCCGTGAGAAGCGATGTGATCACCGCCGCGTGCGCCCTTCCCGCGTCCGAATCGTACGGCAACCCCTCCGACATGAGGAGCGCGCCGAGATTCGCGTAACCGAGCCCGAGAGGCCGGTAATCGTGGGACCGCGCGGCGATCTTCTTCGTCGGATAGCTCGCGAAATCGACGAGAATCTCCTGGGCGGAAAGCGCCACGTCCACCGTGTGGAAGAGGCTCTCGGCGTCGAATGAGCCGTCCTCTTTCCGATAGCGCATGAGGTTCACCGACGCGAGGTTGCACGCCGAGTCGTCGAGGAACATGAACTCGCTGCACGGATTCGACGCGTGGATGCGATCGGTGTTCGCGCATGTGTGCCAGTCGTTCACCGTGGTATCGAACTGCATCCCCGGATCGCCGCACACGTGAACCGCGTCGGCGATCCTGCCCATCAGCTCGCGCGCGCGGTACGTGTCCACCACGCCGCCCCCCACCACCGCGCGGGTATGCCACTCCTTGTCCTCCACCACCGCCTGCATGAACTCGTCGGTAACACGAACGCTGTTGTTCGAGTTCTGAAAGAACACCGACGCGTACGCCTCGCCGTCCATCGACCCGTCGTAGCCGTTATCGATCAGGATCCACGCCTTCTTCTCTTCTTCCGCCTTGCAATTGATGAACTCCTCGATGTCCGGGTGGTCGATATCGAGAATCACCATCTTCGCGGCACGGCGGGTCTTCCCTCCCGACTTGATCACGCCGGCGAAGGCATCATACCCTTTCATGAATGAAACGGGGCCGGAGCAGGCTCCGCCGCTCGAAAGGCATTCCTTCGACGAACGGATCGGCGAAAGATTCGTGCCCGTGCCGCTCCCCCACTTGAAGAGCATACCCTCGGTGCGGGTGAGTTCCAGGATCGACTCCATCCGGTCTTCCACCGAATTGATGAAGCACGCGGAGCATTGCGGCTTCTCCTCGATGCCCACGTTGAACCAGACCGGACTGTTGAACGAGAGATTCTGATGCAACAGGAGGTAAACCAGTTCACTCCTGAAGATTTCGCGATCGTCTTCGGTGGCGAAGTACCCCCCCTGCCATCCCCAGTCGGCGATCGTGTCGGTCACCCGGGTGATCAACTGCTTCAGGCTCGTCTCGCCCGTGCCGTCGGGAATCCGCTTGTGGAAGTACTTCGACACCGCCACGTTGCTCGCGAGCTGCGACCAGAACGTGGGAAATTCGACATCTTTCTTCTCGAAAACGATCTTTCCGCCGTCGCCCGAGATCGACGCGTCCCTCCTCTCCCATTCCACCTCTTCGAAGGGGTGCACCCCTTCGGTGGAATAGACGCGACGGAATGTCAAACCGTGCTGTGCGCCGGCCGAGGTGCCGCCATCGAGCACCGCCCCCCCCGATACGCCTTTCGCCAGCTTCTTGCCTTCCCCGGTCACATCGCCCCCCTCCTGTAATGACAGACCCGACCGACCCTCCGGTCCCCGCACCCTTCCGACCCGCCGCGACCCGGCGGTCGGAACCGGAGATGCGCCGCCATGGCGGGGGCGGAAAAAGGGGGTAGTTCCCCCGCAACCGACAACCCCGTTCGGCTCAACCGGTTTATTTTCAACTAATTATAGTTCCAGAGCTCCCAAACATGATGAAGATCTCAGACGAAGGGCGCTCTACATATGGTGTTAGGCGGAACGTCACAACACCACATCTACTGGTAATTCGGAATATATGGCCCCGTCCGGAGGCATGTCAAAGGAAAAAAGAAAAAAATCAAGTCGCGGAGGGGAAAAATGGTTAACAATATGGAACACAACGTGTTTCGGCGATCAGCCGTCCGGGGAAATACCTATTCCGATAGGAGGGCGTCGAGACGCCATTTCATCAGCCGATCGAACGCGAAACGGTTCGCCGCGAGCCCTTCGTCGCGGAAACGGATCTTTCCCCGGCGATCGACGACGATGAGTGTCGGTAGGGCACTCACTTTCCACGCGCGCTGTACGTCCCCCTCTCCACCACCGCTGTCGAGGAGCACCGTTTTCATGGTGATGCCGTTCTTCTTCAGGAACGGCGGGACGAGCCAGGAATCTCTGTCGGCGCTCACGGCGAGGAAGACGACGTCTTTCCCGGTGTAGCCCGCGGCGATCCGCTGCAGCGCGGGAAGCTCGTCGCGGCACGGTCCGCACCAGGTGGCCCAGAAGTCGAGTACCACCACTTTCCCGCGCAGGGCGGAAAGAGAAACGTCTTCGCCGCCGGGGGTGACCAGATCGAAGTCGGGGGCGGTCCGGAGCGGCACGGAACGGAGGGCGCTCCGCCGGAGCCTCTCCTCGGCCCTCTCGATGAGGCTGTTCACACGCGCTCTTACGGCCGGGTCGCGCTCGCGCAGCCGGTCGAGTACCTCCTTCGCCTCGAGAACACCGCCGGCATACGCCTCCACCAGTTCGGTGGCGGCGTCCCAACCCCTCCCCACCGCCTCGAGAGCGAGGCCGTAATGGTAGCGCACCTCGGGATACTCCGTTTCCACGGCGTCGCCGAGGAGTTCCACCGCGCGGCCCGCTTTCCCCGCCTGGAAGAGTGCCCATCCCTCGGCGTCCTTCGCCATGAGGAGTTTCCTGTGAAGCGCCGGCAACTCCGCGGCGGGTGTGGCGCGATCGCGGATCCGCCCGCCGAGCGTTTCCACGGCGCGGGCGGCGTAGCCGCCCGCCTCTCCCGCGGAGACATCCGCCTCCGCCAGGAGAAAGGCGATCGCCGCGAGCGCCTCGGGGTCGTCCGTCTCCGCGGCCAGGCGTTTGGCGTACCGCGCCCCCGCGGCACGGCTCTCTTTTCGAGAACACTCGGCGCCGATCCGTTTCAGCTCGATCTCGAGCGTTCTCTTCCCGTCGGGGAAACGGGTGAGATAGTCAGTGGCGAGACGGATTATGTCGTCGGGCGACTCGGCCTCGGCGAGTTTCACATACAGTTCCACTTCTCCCATCGGCGTGTCTTCCACGCCGATACGGCTCTTTCCGAGAGCACCGAGCGTCACGTTCCGGTCGGCGATGAAGCGGCGGTCGGCGCCGAGACGCGTGGCGGCGCTGTCGAACTCGGCCGCCGCGAGCGCATGGTCGCCGATCTTCTCGAGAGCGAGGGCGAGAATGTGATGTGCCCTGGCGCGCCGCTCGTCCCTGTAGTCGGGCCACTCGGAAAGGGTCACCCCCGCCGGGCGCGCGAGGAGCATCACCTTCTCGAGCCCTTCCCTCGCCCAGGCGAGGGCGAGGTCGGCACCGATACCGTAACGGCTGTACGCCTCGCTCGCGAGGAGGAACGCTTCCGCCCCTCCCTTTCCCTTCGCGACGAACCGCTCCCCCTCGCGACCGATCGCTTCAGCGCGGGACGGGCTCTTCTCCACCGCGGGATCGACCGAGACGGCGAGGGTGAAAAGATACGCCCGCATCCGGTCGCTCCACTCGCCCGAAGGAAACTTCTCAAGGTACGCAGCCATCGCGTCGAACCGTCCGGATGCATCGGCCACGCTCATCGTCCGATAGTATTCGGCCTTTTCGACACTTCCCACCCATGCGGACGAGACGGTCACGAGAAGCAGCAGTATCGCCGGCAGCCATCGGTTCAACGATCCAGCCCGCAAGATGAAACTCCTTATCCACCGTGAGAACGATCCCTCATTAGTTATTGTAACCCCTTTCTCCCCATTCGGTGCCAGCATCTTCGAAGCTCTTCTTGACCCTCCACCGCTCCGGCATTAGCCTGAGGCGAAGATTCACCCAATTCCCAGCGGAGGTTCTCCAGCAATGACGGGCAATGGAAGAACGATTCTTTTCGTAATCATCGCGCTAATCGTCGTGTTCGCGGGGATGGTCGGTACGGGCGCGTTCATTCTCTTTATCACGTTGTCGAACGAAACGCCCGACGTCGATTCCGGCTCCGTGCTGATGTGCGATCTGCGCAGCGGCCTCTCCGAGATGCCGGAAAGGTCGATCCGGGATCACCTCTTCGGGCGGCGTCCGGTGAATATCACCGAGACGGTCCGCCTGCTCCGGTACGCCGCGGATGATTCGCGCGTCGACAGGGTGGTGCTGCGTGTCGGCGGACTCGAACGGATAGGCTGGGGCGGCAGCGCCGAGATCCGCGATGCGCTCCAGGTTTTCCGGGATGCCGGGAAACCGGTGGACGCCTTCATCGAAACCGCCGGCGATCTCTCCTATTATATCGCCGCCGCCGCCGGGCATATCTATCTCGCGCCGGGCGGGGTGCTCGCCGTGGACGGCCTCTACGCGGAGGTCCAATTCCTGAAGAATCTCTTCGCCAAGGTGAACATCTCTTTCGAGGCGGTTACGGCGGGAAAGTACAAGTCATACCCCGAACCGTTTCTAAATGACACGATATCGGACGCATACCGGATGCAGATTGATCATCTCCTCGATGGACGGTTCGACACGTACGTCGAAGCGATCGCCCTCGGTAGGACGATGTCTCCGGTCGACGTGGTGAAGGCGATCGACGAGGGCCCCTATCTCGTGGCGCCGGCGGCGGAGGAGGCGGGTCTCGTCGATTCGCTCCTCTTCTGGAAGGATTACGAATTGTGGCGCGGAATCGACGAAGACGGGGATGCCCCGTTGCTCACCCTCGAGGAGTACAGGGATTCGGGCGTCCTTCCCGGGGACGATGCGCGCCACACGATCGCCGTGGTGTACGTGGTGGGTGAGATCATGCCGGGGGAGAGCCGGGAAGGACTCAACTCGACGGTGGCCGGTTCGGAGTCGGTGGTCGATGAAATCGACAAGGCGGCGGAGGACGATGACGTCGAGGCGATCGTGCTGCGCGTGTCGAGTCCGGGTGGATCGGTGCTCGCCTCCGACGCGATCTGGCGCGCGGTTGAAAGGGCGAAGGAGTTGAAACCGGTGGTCGTTTCCATGGGGGATGTGGCCGCCTCGGGTGGATACTGGATCTCCTCGGGGGCCGACGAGATCGTCGCGGACGCCACCACGGTCACCGGGTCGATCGGCGTCTTCGCCCTTCGCCCGGTGTGGAACGAGCTGTTCGAGGGCGCCGGTGTGGGGGTGGAGGAGTTCACCCGCGGGAGGAACGCCGCGATCTTCCGCTCGGCGAAGCCGTGGTCCGATGATCACCGCCGCGTGCTGCGCCGGAGCATCGAGAAGAATTACAGCGATTTCCTCCGCCGTGTTTCCGATGGGCGGGGCCTAACGGTGGAAGAAGTGGATGAAATCGCCGGCGGGCGTATCTGGTTGGGCACCGAGGCCCTCGACAACGGTCTCGTCGATAGGATCGGCGGCATTGTCGAGGCGGTGGGCATCGCCCGCGAGCACGCCGGGATCTCCCCTTCCGACGAGGTCGGCCTTCGCATCTACCCGGAGGAGAAGTCGCTTCTCGATCAGATCCGCGACGGCGATTTCAACCTCCGCGCCTTCGCACGGGAAGAAGCTCGGGCGATGCTGGAAGAGAGCGGCATTTCCCTTCCCTCCACGCCGCCGTTCAGCCTCGCCGACGGCGTTCTCTGGGCGACCCTTCCTTTCAGGCTGAAGGAATAGCCGCGGAGCCTCCTGGGTGGATCCCTGCTGCAACACCACCGCGTCACCGCCTCTCCAATGGGCACTCCTCTTCTCGACGGGATTCCTGATCAGCCTCGGTCATTGTGCGGGTATGTGCGGCCCGATCATCGCCGCGTTCTCCGCCGCCCGGCGGTCGGGCGGCGGCGGCGCGCGCGGCCTGATCATTCCCACGACCCTTTACCACGCCGGGCGGATCTCGAGCTACGCGATCCTCGGCGCGCTCTTCGGCGTCGCCGGAACGGTTGTCGGCGCCCTCGGTCCGACGCGGATTTTCCAGGGGGTGATCGCCCTTCTCGCGGGGGGGACGATGCTCGCTATCGGGTTCAGTCTCCTCGGAGCACTCCCGGTGAAGCGGTGGATCGAAGGCATGCCCCTCGCCGGCGGCGTGTTCGACGCGATGCGCCGCCTGATCGGCGCATCGTCTCCGGCCGGCTGGTTCGGCCTCGGCGCGGCGAACGGTTTTCTTCCGTGCGGGCCGGTGATCGCCGTCGCCGCCGGTGCAACGGCCGCGGGAAGCGTCCCCCTCGGAGCGCTCACCATGGTCGTCTACGGCGCGGGCACCGTCCCGGCGCTCGTGCTTCTCGGATTCGGCGCGTCCGCCCTCTCCGCGCCGGCGCGCGGGCGGCTCTACCGCTTCGGCGCCGCGGCGGTGCTGATCGTGGCGCTCCAGCTCATGCTCCGCGGCATGAGCGCCCTCGGCGCGTTCCCCCACGCACGGATCGGCCCGGTGGTATTGTGGTAAGGGATTCGTTAAGATCCGCTCTCTTCCGGAAGCTCCTCGGCGATTCGAATCTTGACAAATGATCTGTACAGGCGTAGAATCAGGATTAGCCTACGTTTCATTACACTGCAGTGCCGACCGGCGCGGCAATACGATCCGCTGCCCTCCCCCTTGGCCGCATCTCACATCGGAGGAGGCCCCATGAGACGGATTGTGACGCAGGCGCTTGTTCTCTTTGCCAACCTGATCGTCCTCTCGTATCCCGGAGCGCACCTCGCCAAGGCCGAACCACCCACTTTCTCGATCCGCACGATCTCGCGAACGGTGATGCTCGACCCGGCGGCGGGAATGCCGTGGCGCGAGCATCGAGGCGCGGACCTTCTCGATCGATCCGGCCTCGGCGACGAACCGTTCTTCATCGATCCCGGACCGGGACCGGATATCCAGGTGGAGGCGAAGGATGTGCTGCTGATCCCGCTGCCCGACGCCCAGACGGCGGAGATCGACGCCATCAGCGCGACATACGGCTTCCCGACGGATCATTTCTACCTCGCCTTCTCCGTCGATTTCCTCCTATCCATGGGTGTGGCGGGCGCAGCCCCTTTCAACGTGAACCAACAATGGCTGATGAACCATGCGGAAGGAGACATCTTCTACGCCCTTCCCGAGATGAGAATCGGCCAGGTCGCTCCCGTCCCGGCGAACCTCCACATCGATCCGGCGGGGATGGGGAACACGCACTCGTTCTCTCCTTCCTACCCGAGCAACCAGACCGAGTTCGATCTCGGTCCCCGCGCCGAGCCGGACATGGCGTGGCTCGACGAGGACCTCTACGACGACCTTGACGCGTTCGACTTCCACTCGTTCACCGACTTCCCGATCACCTTTCCCTCCGAGCCGCTCTACCTGTCGGTCGACGCCCCGACGGCACAGAACAATCCCGCCCTCCCGGCATTGACGGGCGGCGACATTCTCGTTTGCGAAACCGCGGGGATCTTCCTCTGGGCCGCTTCGTGGGATCTGGGGCTCCAGACCACCGACGATATCGACGCCCTCGTCGTATTCGGTGACGAGAATCTCCTCTACGACCCGGGCGACGTCGTTCTCTTTTCCCTCGCCCCCGGTTCGCCGACCCTCGCCGACCGTGGCTTCTCCCCCGCCGATGTTCTCGTTGCCCACCGGCAGGCACCGCCGAGCCGCTTCGCCTCCGCCGCCTCTCTCGGCCTCCGGCCGGAGGACGACGTCGACGCCCTCGCGCCGGTCTTCGACGAGGGACCATTCCAGGTGACCACGTCGGTTCCGCCTCAAGAGGCTCCCCTCGTCGTTCGGAGTTTTCCGAATCCGTTCAATCCGGTGACCACCCTCTCGTTCGTGGTCGAGGCGAACGGGAGGAGCATCGCCCCGACCCGCCTGGAAATCTTCGACACGACGGGCCGGTTGGTACGCACCCTTGTCGACGAAAACCTTCCGCCGGGAGCGTATACCCGTTCATGGGACGGCACTTCGTCGTCGGGGACGCCCGTCGGCTCCGGCCTGTTTCTCTACAGGCTCCAGGTGAACGGCCGTTCGGCAACCGGCAGGCTGACTCTCCTCAGGTAGGCCTTTTCACGGCGGAACCGCTCGTACGCCCTCCACCCGCGAGAAGCGCGCTTTCTCCGAGCGTGGAGAAACACCCCATTCTTGCCGGTAAGCTATGATCACCTTTTCACCATCTCCCTTCCGGTTCAGGCCCGCTCAACTTTATCCTTTCCCATGGCATGGGGACCCGTATATTCTTTGTGTAACGAAGCAATAGTTAATCTACTGAGACACATGGAAGAGAAGTCGTCTTGAGTCTTCCCGGATCACGAAAACAGAGGAAAAGCGACATCCGCCCGGGACCGGGGGAAGCACCGCGCGCACCGGCGACGAAGGCGGGGGAGTGCATCCACTGCGGGCTCCCCATCCCACGGGAGAAACGGGCTGTGGGCAACTCCTTCTGCTGCCGCGGCTGCGAGACGGTGTTCGAGCTGATCCACCAGGAGCGGTTCGAACGCTACTACGAGCTGCGCACCGGCCCCGTCGCTCCACCCGCCGAACTTCGCTCCGACAGTTTCGCCTGGGTCGACAGGATCGTCGGCGGCGATCCGGCCGCCACGGGCCAAACCCACCGGCGAATGAGCGTGGACGTCCAGGGGATTCATTGCGCCGCGTGCGTCTGGCTCCTCCAGGAGCTGGGAAACAGGATGCCCGGCGGCGTCGACATCACGATCAACCCTTCCCTCGGCCGCGCGGAGATTGTCTGGGATCCCCGCGTCTCCCGCGTGAAGGAGTATTTCCGGCGGGCGGAACGGTTCGGCTACCGCTTCGGCCCGCCGGGAGAGGGTGACACCCGTCGCTCGAAGGAGCTTCTCGTCCGCCTCGGCATCTCGGCCGCCGCGGCGATGAACGTGATGGTAATCAGCGCCGCCTACTATTTCGGCCTCACCCGTGACGACGGTGTCCTTTACCACCTCTTCGGCAAGATTTCCCTCTTTTTCACCGCCCTCGCGGTCGCCGCGGGGGGATCTCTCTTCATCCGGAGCGCCGTCGCCGGACTGAGACGCGGTCTCGTTCACCTCGACCTGCCGATCGCCCTCGGCGTGATCCTCGCCTTTTTGGGATCGGTGTGGGCGTATTTCACCTCCGGTCCCGACTCGGCGTATTTCGACACGGTCACCCTCTTCATACTGCTCATGCTCACCGGTAGATGGCTGCAGGAGCGTGTTCTCGAAAGGAACCGGCGCGCCCTCCTTTCCCATTCCGGAACGGAGGGGCTCTTCACGAGGCGGCTCGCCGGCGACACGGTGGAGTCGGTGCGCGCCGCCGACGTGGAGAAGGGGGACGAGATCTGGGTGGTACCGGGCGATCTCGTTCCGGTGGAAGGGATTCTCCTCTCGACGGATGCGGAACTTTCCCTCGACTGGATCACCGGCGAGTCGGAGGTGCGCACCGCCGCCGGCGGCGACTCGATTCCCGCCGGCGCTTTCAACGCGGGGCGGCGGACACTCCGCATCGAGGCGGGCGAACCGTTCGGCGAGTCGCGGCTGAATACGCTTCTCGGCGGTCGCTCCGCGCCGGTGCGAAGCGAAATCGCCGGACAGCGCTGGTGGCGAAAGGTGAGCACCCTCTACGTCGCCGCCGTGCTCCTCCTCGCGGCGGCCGGCTTCGCCGCGTGGGCGGGCCGAGATCTCGCCAAGGCGATCGAGGTGACCGTGGCGATTCTCGTGGTCACCTGTCCGTGCGCCCTCGGCCTCGCCGTTCCCCTCGCCTTCGAAATGATTCACACCGCGGCGCGCCGGAAAGGGATCTTCATCCGAAGCGGCAACTTCCTCGACAAAGCACTATCGGTGAAGCGGATTCTCTTCGACAAGACCGGCACTCTCACGGCGGGGGCACTGAAACTCACCCCCGACGCCGGGGCGGTGCTCGGCGCCCTTTCGCCCGATGATCGCGCCGTTCTCTATAATATGGCGGTCCGAAGCAACCACCCGGCGAGCCGTGCTCTCGCGGCGGCGGTGAAGGAGGGCTTTCTCGCCGCCGGGACGCACCCCTCGCTTCTCCCCGGCGCGGAGAGCACCGAGGAGCACGTGGGAGAGGGTCTCGAGTGGAAACGCTCCGAGCGGACGTACCGCCTCGGGAGCGGGACTTTCTGCGGGGTCTTCCCGGGAGGAGAAAACGAGAGCGCCCTCGCGACGCGGGGTCTGTTCTTCTCCGTGAACGGCGAGGTGCGCGCCTCGTTCATGTACGAGGAAGTGATCAAGCCGGACACCCGCTTCGAAGTGGCCGCCCTCGAAAGGGAGGGGTACGAGGTGTATCTCCTCAGCGGCGACACGAGGGCGAAAGTGCTCGCCGTCGCGGAACGCCTCGGCATCCCGGCGGGCCGCTGCTGGGGGGCGCTGATGCCGGAGGAGAAGGCGGCGCGGGTGCGTGAACTCGACCACGACAGCGCGCTCATGGTGGGCGACGGGTTGAACGACGCGCCGAGCTTCGACGCCGCCTGGTGCGCCGCCACCCCCGCCGTTGATCGCGCCGCCCTCCCGGCGCGCGCCGATTTCTACTTTCTCGGCGAGGGGATCTCCGCCGTCGGGACGGCGCTTCACGCCGCCCGTCTCGCCCGGCGGGTGATCCGCCACAACCTGATCTTCGCCGGTGCCTACAACGTTTTCGCCCTCGCCCTTTGCTACGCGGGGCTTGTCACCCCGGTGGCAGCGGCTATACTCATGCCCGTCAGTTCGATCACCGTGGTGGCCCACACCGTGTGGCGCCTCTCGGGAAGCAGGCTTTCATGGAAGTGCTGATCATCACCGTCTTCTGCAGCCTCATCCTCGTGGTCGGCGGCCTGCTCCTCTTTTTCAGAAGCATCCGCCAGGGCGATTTCGAGCACGGCGACCGCCTGTCGCTCCTTCCCCTCGAGGAGGACGACAACAGCGTCGCGAGCAAGGAGAACAAGGGAAGCGACGGGGAAGGAAAGGGTTTCCTTCCCGACCATCTTTCGACATAAAGGAGTTTCTTCCGGTCATGGAATCCCAAAGCGCTGAAACGAGACAGATCGTCTACGACGACGCGATCACGAGGGCCTTCATCTGGGCGTCCGTCCTCTTCGGAGTGGTGGCGCTCCTCGTCGGCGTGCTCGTGGCCACGCAGCTCGTCTTCTGGCAGGCGAACGCCGGCATATCGTGGCTCAGCTTCGGCAGGTTGCGGCCGCTCCACACGAACGCCGCCATCTTCGCTTTCGTCGGCAATATGATGTTCGCCGGCATCTACTACACCACGCAGCGGCTGCTCAAGACGAGGATGGCCTCCGACATGCTGAGCTGGGTGAACTTCTGGGGATGGCAGGCGATCATCGTCGCCGCCGCCGTCAGCCTCCCGCTGGGACTCACGCAGAGCAAGGAATACGCCGAGCTGATCTGGCCGATCGACGTTCTCGTGGCGATCATCTGGGTGGTCTTCGCGGTGAACTTCTTCTGGACGCTGGCGATCCGGAACGAGAAGAACCTCTACGTCTCCCTCTGGTTCTACATCGCCACCATCGTTACGATCCCGGTGCTGTATATCGTCAACAACCTCCAGCTCCCCACGAGCTTCCTTCATTCGTACTCGATCTACGCCGGGGTCCAGGACGCCCTCGTCCAATGGTGGTACGGGCACAACGCGGTCGGCTTCTTCCTCACCACGCCGATCCTCGGCATCATGTACTATTTCATCCCGAAAGCCGCCGGAAGACCGGTCTACTCTTACCGGCTGTCGGTAGTCCACTTCTGGGCGCTCATCTTCCTCTACATCTGGGCGGGACCGCACCACCTCCTCTACACGGCGCTGCCGAACTGGGCGCAGACCCTCGGGATGCTCTTCAGCATCATGCTCTGGGCGCCCTCGTGGGGAGGGATGCTGAACGGTCTCCTCACGTTGCGCGGCGCGTGGGACAAGCTACGCACCGATCCGGTGCTGAAGTTCTTCGCCGTGGCGGTCACCTTCTACGGCATGTCGACCTTCGAGGGGCCCCTCCTGTCGATCAAGTCGGTGAACGGCCTCGCCCACTACACCGACTGGATCATCGCCCATGTGCACGGCGGCACGCTCGGTTGGAACGGCTTCATGGCGGCGGGGATGTTCTACTGGCTCATCCCGCGGCTCTACAGGACGAAGCTCTGGTCGAGACAATGGGCGGACGCGCATTTCTGGACGAGCACCTTCGGCATCCTGATGTACATCGTCGCCATGTGGATCAGCGGCATCAACCAGGGCCTCTACTGGCGCGCCCTCGACGGCGAAGGGTTCCTCCTCTACCCCGACTTCGTCGAAACGCTCCTCTCGCAAAGGATTCTCTACCACATGCGGCTGCTCGGCGGGGTGATCTACTTCTCCGGTCTCATCGTGATGGCGATCAACCTGATCATGACGGCGCGCACCGGGCGTGCGGTGAACGGCGAAGCGTCGGTCGTCGCGCTGCCGCGCAACACCGGCCCCGGCTTCGCCGAGCTCGTCCGGAGCAAGCCGGTGGTGATCTCGCTGCTCATCATCCTGGCGGCGGTACTCGTCGGCGTTTCCACACCGATCACCGCGCCGGCTGCGCTGGCGGTCGGCGTGCTCCTGGCGGTGGCGGCGATCATCGGCGGCGGCCTCGGCGGGGGGATGGAGAAGTGGCACTCCCTCCTCGAGGGGCGACCCCTCACGTTCACGGTGCTCACCCTCGTCGCGATTCTCATCGGCGGCGTGGCGGAACTCATCCCCACGGTGGTGCTCAGGAGCGAAGTGCCCGACGTGCCGGTACCCCCCATGAGCGCTTCGCCGGAAACTTCGAGCGACGCCGTTTCGGCCGCGACCGAATCGGAATACAAGCAGAAGCCGTACTCTCCCCTCGAGCTGATCGGGCGCGACATCTACGTGCGCGAAGGGTGTTACAACTGCCACAGCCAGATGATCCGTCCCTTCCGCTTCGAGACGCTCCGCTACGGCGATTACTCCCGCGCCGAATCGTACATCTACGATCACCCGTTCCAGTGGGGATCGAAGCGGACCGGTCCCGACCTCCATCGCCTCGGCGGAAAATACCCGAACCTCTGGCACTACCTCCACATGAGGGATCCGCGGAACACCTCTCCCGGTTCGATCATGCCGGAGTATCGTTTCCTCACCGACAAGAAGATCAACCTGAGGGTGATCGAGCCGAAAATGAGAGCGATGAAGAAACTCGGCGTGCCGTACAGCGATTCCGAGATCGAGGGGGGCGTCGAAACCGCCCGGTCGCAGGGCGCGCTCATCGCGACCGATCTCGCCGCGCAGGACATCACCCTCGATCCGGAGAGCGAGCTGGCGGCGCTCATCGCGTACCTGCAGCGTCTCGGCAGGGGACCCCAGCCGACAACGCTCGAGAAAGCACAGGGGCGATAAGTCATGTTCTACAGGGAATGGCTCGCGCAAAGCGATCTACTCTTCTGGCCGATGCTCGGCCTTCTGATTTTCTTCGTCGCCTTCGTCGTCGTGTTGGTGCGACTGTTCACCGGCAGGCGGGGAAAAAACCCGTTCGACGCGGTAGCGTCTCTTCCCCTGGCGGATGACGATGCGCCGACCGGCGGCGACTACCCGAGGGGGGCTGCCTGAAATGATAAGCGAAAAAGATATCGTTCTCGATCATAACTACGACGGCATCCAGGAATTCGATAACCGCCTTCCGAACTGGTGGCTCTGGATTCTCTACGGAAGCGTCGTTTTCGGTCTGTGCTACTGGCTCTTCTACCAGACGTACGGCGTGGGAGACGCGCCCGAAGTGCGCTATGAAAAAGTGATCGCCCGCGCCGCCGAGGAGCAGCTCGCACGGATGGCGGGCCAGGAGAGGACCGACGAATCGCTTCTTCTCATGGCGAAGGTGCCCGCCCAGGTCGATGCGGGACGCGCGCTTTTCGAGAAGAACTGCGTTGAGTGCCACCTCGCCGACGGGTCGGGAAAGATCGGTCCCAACCTGACCGACGGTTCCTGGATCCACGGCGGAAAACCGCTCGAGATCCGGCACACCATCGACAAGGGGGTTCCGGCAAAAGGGATGGTCGCGTGGGGCCGCCAGTTCAGCCCGATGAAGATCGACCAGCTCGCCGCGTACGTGCTCACGCTGAAGGGGAAGAACCTGCCCGGCAAGGCGCCCGAAGGAGAGCCTGAATAGGCCGGGGGTAAGAAGAAGGTGGCGGAAGAACAAGCGAGCGCGCGCCGGGGCGGAGGCGCTGGGAAGAGGCGCCCGGACCTCGATTCGCTCTACACGGTCAACGAGGACGGCTCGCGCAACTTCCTCCACCCCGCCGACGTGAGCGGCCGGTGGCAAAGCCGGAAGAACGTGATCTGGGCGGCGCTCATGGCGATCTACGCCGGCCTTCCTTGGCTGAAGATCGGCGGCGAGCCGGCGGTGCTCTTCGACATCCCCGGACGACACGCCTATCTCTTCGGCGGCACCTTCACGAACCAGGACTTCTACCTCGTTTTCTTCCTCATTTCTGGAATCGGCTTCTCTCTCTTCGTGCTGACATCGCTCCTCGGCCGCGTTTGGTGCGGTTTCGCCTGCCCCCAGACCGTCTTCCTCGAGGGGGTGTTCCGCAAGGCGGAGCGGTGGATCGAAGGTTCGCGCGAGACGAGGATCCGGAGAAACCGAAAGGGGCCGAGCTTCGACAGGACGTGGAGAAAGACGGTGAAGCACATCCTCTACGTCCTCTTCTCCTTCGTGATCGCACACATCTTCCTTTCGTATTTCATTCCCGTCGACAAGCTCCGTCTCGTGCTGACCGGCAATCCCGCCGACCACCCGGTAGCGTTCTTCTGGTCGATGTTCTGGACGGCGGTGCTCTACTTCGATTACGCGTGGTTCCGCGAGCAGACGTGCCTGATCATCTGCCCATACGGCAGACTGCAGTCGACACTCACCGACGCCGACACGATCCTCATCGGCTACGACGAGGCGCGGGGCGAACCGAGATCGCCGAAGCACGAGGAAAGGGGCGACTGCATCGATTGCTACCGGTGCGTCGCCGTCTGCCCCACGGGGATCGACATCCGCAACGGCGTGCAGATGGAGTGTATCGGCTGCTCCAACTGTATCGACGCGTGCGACGCGATCATGGACCGGATCGGCCGCCCGCGCGGCTTGGTGCGATACGATTCCGAGCGCGGCTTCGAGACGGGAGGGGCTCGGCGCACCTTCCTCCGTCCCAGGGTGTTCGCCTACGGGTTTCTCATGCTTCTGGGGGCGGGCGTATTCACCGTGGCGGCGTCCCATCGATCGTCGTTCGAAGTGAACGTTCTTCGCCAGAAAGGGCTCCCTTTCGTCATCGAGGAGGGACGGATCCGGAATCTGGTCACGCTCCACATCCAGAACAAATCTCCCGAAACAAGGGTTTTCCTCATCCGCCCGCGCCTCGACGAGACGGCGGGGTCTTTCGATATCGAGTTCGTTATCCCGACGGAGAGGGTCGCCATCGACGGCCTCGGCGACCGGGAGGTTCCCCTCTTCGTCTCGGTGACGAAGGAGAGATACCACGATCCTTTCAAGATGGGCATCGCGGTGACCGATTCGACCGGCGGGACGGAAAAAGTGATCTCCGTGCGCTTCCGGGGACCGTGATGCGGGGGGGCTTACCCGGGAGAACCGCCGCCCCCGGTTGGACGGCCCTTCATACGGTTGCGCTTCTCCCTGAAAAACTTCGGCGGACCGAACTTTTCTCTTGTCCCCCGGTCGAGGAGAAGATAGATTGTGATTTACAAACTGGCCCGCTATAAGCTCTTTTTTATCATCCGGGAGTTAGGCCGGGCTAACTTTATTGAACCGCGATGAGTGACAAATCGAAGATGACGCTTCTGGATCTCAAGAGGGGGGAATGGGGGACTATCGTCGGTGTGGAAGGGGAGGAGAACCTCTGCCTCAGGCTCCTCGAGATGGGATTCACGCCGGGCGAGTCGATCCGCTACGTCGCCCGCGCCCTTTTCGACGACCCGGTGGCGGTCAATCTCCGCGGAACCCTCTTCGCCCTGAGGAAGGGGGAGGCGGAATGTATCAAAGTATGCGCGCGGCAGAAGATCAACTGAAACGTCCCCGGCCGCGCCGCTCGCCCGGCGACCTCGTCGCGCTGATCGGCATGCCGAACGCCGGGAAGACCTCCGTTTTCAACGCCCTCACCCATTCGAATTACCAGACGGTGAACTACCCCGGATCGACGGTCGACTACTCGGTCGGCTCGATGACCTTGGGGGAACGAAAGCTCCGCGTCATGGACGTGCCGGGGATCACCAGCCTCACACCGCAATCGCAAGATGAGAACGTGGCGATCCAGGCGCTCTTCGGCGAATCACCCCACGGTCTTCCGGCGCTCTATATCTGCGTGGCCGACGCGACGCAGCTCGATCGCCATCTCTACCTCGCCCGGCGGCTGATCGACAGCGGGTTCAACGTAGCGATCGTCGTCACCATGGGGGACATCCTCCGGCACAGAAAGGGGATGGTTTTCGACCACGGGAAGCTCGGCGACGAGATCGGCTGCCCGGTGATTCCGATGGACGGGAGAACGGGGGAAGGGTCGGATGCGCTGAAGGAGGCGATCGGCGCGGTGATCGACAAGGGTCACTCGGGAAGCGCCGAGGTACCCTCCAGGCCGTCGCCCGACGAGATCTCCGCCCAGTATGTCCGCCTCCGGGAACTGACCTCCCGGGCGATCGGTCCGCTGCCCGGGGCGAAGGCGCCGAAGGACGGTCTCGCCCTGAGCGGAATCGACGGGCTCACCGCGGCGCTCGACCGGTGGTTTCTCCACCCCGTTCTCGGACTCGTTCTCTTCATGCTGATCATGGCCGCGCTGTTCACTTCAATCTTCTGGCTCGCCCAGCCGGTGATGGATATGGTGGACCGGCTCTTTTCGGCGGCGTCCACCGGGCTGATCGAGGCGTTCCCCGGCAACTGGGTCGTCCGGCTCCTCGCCGACGGCGTGATCCTCGGCACCGGCGCGGTGGCGGTGTTCCTCCCGCAGATCATCATCCTCTTCATGATCCTCGGCTTTCTCGAAGACTCGGGCTATCTCGCCCGCGGCGCGATGATCGTCGACCGCTCGATGCGCTCGGTGGGGCTCAGCGGCCGTTCGTTCGTGCCGATCCTTTCCGGGTTCGCCTGCGCCATTCCGGCGATGATGGCGTCCCGCGCCATACCGAGCCGGCGGGAGCGGCTGATGACCATTCTGATCTTGCCGCTCATGCTCTGCAGCGCGCGCCTTCCCGTTTACGGACTGCTCGTCGCTTTCCTCACGCCGCCGGGCAAGCCGTGGGTCGGGGGACTCACCCTCACGGCGCTTTATGTGTTCAGCGCCACCACGGGGCTCGTGGGCGGCTCGATCGTGGGAGGGCTGATGGGGCTCAAGCAGAGAAGGGCGACACTTCTTCTCGAACTTCCCGCCCTGAGACGGCCGAAAATGAAGGTCGTTCTCATCACCACGATGCACAGGACGAAGGCATACATCCAGAAGGCGGGGACGGCGATCCTGGTGATCGCCGTGGTGCTTTGGGCGCTCACGAATCTGCCCGTAAGCGACGGCGCCGCCGCGGAGCGGATCACCAACTCGTACGCGGCGAAACTGGGACAGTGGATGGAGCCGGTGATGGAGCCGATCGGTCTCGACTGGCGCGTCGGCGTGGCACTCATCTGCGCCTTCGCCGCGCGGGAAGTGTTCGTCAGCGCCCTCGCCCTCATGCTGATGGTGTCGAGCGGCGACACCCTGCGCGAACCGCTCCTCCTCGCCATGCGCGAGGCGACGCGCGCCGACGGAACGAAGCTGTTCACCGTCGCCACTTGCGCCGGGATCATCATCTATTTCGTCTTCGCCCTCCAATGTATGGCGACCCTCGCCGTATGCCGCAAGGAAACGGGGAGCTGGCGGATTCCGGTCTTCCAACTCGTGGTGTACAACCTCCTCGGCTACGGTCTCGCCGTGGTGACGGTGCACGGCCTGCGCTTCCTCGGGGTGGCGTGATGGCGGGTTCGCCGGCGAAATGGCTCTCCGGCACCACCGGCGTCCGGCGGTTTCGCGTCTTCCGCGTTCGCATCGCCGTGCAGGGTGCCTTTGCACTCCTGTGCGTCTTTCTCGGTTTCCGTTTCGCCCGTTTTCTCGATGCGGCGCGCGCCGGCGCGCTCCCACTCCCCGAGCGTCCGCCCGGCGTCGAGGGCTTCCTCCCGATCAGCGGCATCATGGGAGTGGTCGACTGGTTCCACATGGGCGAACTGAACCGGATCCACCCGGCGGCGACGATGCTCGTGGTCATCTTCGTCGCGATGTCGTTCCTGCTTCGCAAGGCGTTCTGCTCGTGGGTCTGCCCGGTGGGATTCTTTTCGGAACTTCTCGCCCGGCTCGGCCAGCGGCTCTTCCGGCGCAATTTCAGGCCGTGGCCGTGGCTCGACGCGGTTCTCCGGTCGCTCAAGTACGTGCTCCTCGCGTTCTTTCTCCAGGCGATCTTCCGGATGACGCCCGGGGCGCTCCGATCGTTCATCGAATCGCCCTACAACCGGGTCTCCGACGTGAAGATGTACCTCTTCTTCGCCGAGATCGGTTCCACCGCGGCGATCGTTCTCCTTTTCCTCGCCGTCGGATCGGTTTTCATCAACGGTTTCTGGTGCCGCTATCTTTGTCCTTACGGCGCGCTCCTCGGGGCGTTCTCCTTCCTTTCCCCCGCGAAGATCCGAAGAGACGGCGAAATCTGCATCGACTGCGGGCTTTGCGACAAAGTGTGCATGGCGCGCCTTCCGGTATCGAAGAAGATGAAGATCCAAAGCGCCGAATGCACGGGATGCCTCGACTGCGTCGCCGTCTGCCCCGTCGGAGGGAGCCTCGACATGGCAGCGGGCGGAAGGAAGCTCCCACCTCTCTTTTTCGCGGCGGCGGTGGTGATCCTCTTCCTCGCCGGTTACACCGCCTCCCGCGCCGGCGGTGCCTGGAAGAACGGGATCGGCGACGACGAGTATGTCCGCCGCATCACCGAACTCGACTCTCCCGCGTACGGCCACCCGGGGGCGGCGGGAGGGGCCGGGAGGCGCGGGAACGCCCGCTGACCGACGGAACCCGCCGCGCCCGGAGCAGCCGACCACGCCCTGTTTCCCGTGAGAGAAGTTGCTTTCATCTCGGGCTGATCTATAATCGTCCCGTGTTGTGAACAAGGAGAAGTCGGCCGCCATGCAAAAGTCGATCACCCGGATCGCTCTTCTTTGGGGACTCGCTTTCGGGTTCCTCGAGATCGCCTATTTCAGCAGCGCCAACGAGGCGTTTCCCGTGGCGCCGTCACACTTCGTCGCCGCGCTCATCCTCGGCGCCGGTTGGGCGGCGGCGGCGTACATCGCCGGGCGGGCGGCGCTCCTCGTGAGCCGCCGCGGGGCAAAGGGGGGGGAATCGATCGCCTCCCTCCTCGCAGGCCCGTGGCTTCTCCTCACGATTCTCGCCCTTTCCCATCACCGTTATAGGACCGATTTCTTCATCCGCGGCATGGCGAAGAATTTCGTCTCCCTGGCGATCATCGCCGTGTCGATCATCCTTTTCATCGCCTTTCATCGTCTCCTCGCATCACGCAGGAAGAGCGCACCGGGCGTGATCCTCGCCGCCGGCGCTCTACTCGCCGTGGTGGGGGTTTTTCTTCTCGTTACCGCGCACCTGCCGGAGTTTCCCGTCCTTCCGGAAGATGTCAACCCCGTGGCGGAAGCGGGGGGCGTGAGGGACACGGGGTTGAGAGTTCTTCTCGTCGGCATCGACGGGGGGCCATGGAAGATGCTCGATCCGCTGATGAAGCGGGGGAAGATGCCGAACCTCGCGAGAATCGTCTCGCAGGGTGTGACCGCTTCGATGGAGAACGTGGTGCCCACCTACTCGCCCCCCATCTGGACGAGCATCGCCACGGGGAAAACCTCCGCGAAGCACGGCATCCACGATCATGTCCAGACGGTGCTTCCCCTCGGCCTCCCCACCGTGCCTTACAAGGTGCGGGCGTTGAGAACGCTCACCATCCCGGCGAGAAAGGTGCTCCGCCTGTCGGATGCCGTGTTCCACTATGCGACGGCTTTCTCTCTTTCCGGCCACGTGCGGGCGCGGCGGATTTGGGACATCCTCGAGGAGCAGGGGTTTCCCACCGTGGTGGTCGACTGGTACATCACTTTCCCTGTGGAGAACAAGATCGGCATCCACGTATCCGATCACTTCCACCTTCACAGGGGAAAGACCTCTTCGATTCCCGGGTTGATCTTTCCCCGCTCACTCGCCGAGCCGTTCGAGAAGATGATCATCGAGCCGGACGAGCTTCCCGGGGAGAAGATCGATTACCTCCTCGATCTCGACGGCCTCGACGCGCAAGGTCGGAGGAAGCTGGAGGAAGAGTTTCCCGACTGGTTCACCATGGTGCGCGGCGGAATGGCGAGGGATCTCACGCACAAGGCGATCATCGAAGCGGCGCTCCCGAAAGAGCCGGACTGGCGTTTCGCCGCCGTCTATTTTCGGGCCATGGACAATATGCACCACGCTTCATGGCAGTACAACGATCTTCCCGGCGGCGATCTCGATGAGCATCCCGAACGGCGTTTCCGCAACGCCGTGCGACGGTATTACGAACATTGCGACGATCTCCTTTCCGAGCTGGCGACATACGTCGATTCGAACACGGTGGTGATCGTCAATTCCGACCATGGTTGGGAGAACGCGGCGGTGGGCCACAACTTCGGTCCCGACGGCTTCTTCGTCATGGCGGGTGGACCGACGAAGGGCGGGACGGAAAGAAGAAAGATTCACATCTATGACGTCACGCCGACGGTCCTCGCGCTCCTCGGTTTCCCCGTGGCGCAGGACATGGACGGGACGGTCGCGTCCGATCTCGTGGCACCCGACTTCTGGCGCGAATTCCCCGTTCGTGAAATCCCCACGTACGAAAGGGCGAAGACGAGCAGGGCCACCGCCGACATCGAGATGGATGAAGAGACGGTCAAGGAACTGAAGGCGCTCGGATACATCAACTGATCGGCCGCCCTCCCCTCGAAACGTGCTGCCGCGAGTTCTTCGACGGGGAACGGCCGGAGGCAGACCGATGACCGGTCCACAAAAACGGCGCTTCACGGCGTCCATCACGGCGCCACGCCTCTTCGCCGGCTCGTTCCTCCTCCTGATTCTCGCGGGCACCGCGGCGCTGAGTTCTCTTCCCGGGCTCTACACCGGTGATCGTCTCTCACGGCTCGACGCGCTTTTCACGGCGACGAGCGCGGTGTGCGTCACCGGACTCACCGTGTCCGACACGGCGACGGCGTTCACGCCGGCCGGGCAGGCGGTGATTCTCCTGCTTATACAGCTCGGCGGCCTCGGGATCATCACGTTCAGCACGGCGATCATTCTCGCCCTGGGCAAACGGATCTCCCTCGGTGTGGAGGAGGCGGCGGGCGCATCCACCGGGGCGGCGTTTCGCATCGATTACAGGCGACTCACGCGGAACGTCGTTCTCTCCACGGCGGTGCTCGAGACGGCGGGAGCGCTCGTCCTCTACGCCCTCTGGCGCGGTCGCACCGACGGCTCGCCGGCATGGCACGCCCTTTTCCAGTCGGTGAGCGCCTTTTGCAACGCCGGGTTTTCCACCTTCTCCGACTCCCTCTCGTCGTTCCGCACCGAACCGGCGGCGCTCGGCACGATCATGTTCCTCATCGTGATCGGTGGAATCGGTTTTCCCGTCCTCTCGGAAATCTTCCTCGAACGGCGCCGCACGGCCGGTCGCGCCGGGCGAACCCTTTCTTTGCACGCGCGGATCGTGCTCGTCACCACGACGCTCCTCCTTCTCGTCGGGGGGGCGATGTACAGCCGCTTCGAATGGAACGTCGCCTTCAGCAGCCTCTCGGCCCCCGAAAAGCTCGTGAACGGCCTGTTCATGAGCGTCACCGCCCGAACGGCCGGCTTCAACACGATCGACTACGCCGACGCTTCGGACAGCAGCGTTTTCCTCACCACGATCCTCATGTTCATCGGCGGCTCACCCGGTTCCACCGCGGGCGGCGTGAAGACCACCACCGTGGCGATCCTCCTTCTCATCGCCCTTTCCCGCTTGAGGGGGCGCGGGATCACGAGCGTGTCGGGCCGATCGGTGCCCGAAGAGACGAACCAGCGGGCGGTCGGCCTCTGTGTCGCCGCGTTCATCATTCTCGCCGCCGCCGTGTTCGTCTTCACCGCATCCGAAATCGGTTTCGTGTCGCACAGGGAGAGCGCCGGCAGTTTCGTGAAGTATCTTTTCGAAGCGACGAGCGCGTTCAACACGGTGGGTCTTTCCCTCGGCGTGACCGGAGATCTCTCCCCGGTCGGACGGGGCCTTGTCATTTTTCTCATGTTCCTCGGCCGGGTGGGGCCTCTCACCTTCGCGTCGGCGATCGCACTGCGCCGACCGACGGCGCGGTACGAGTTTCGCTATTCGTACGAGGACGTGATCATCGGATGATGGGAGTTCAGCCATGAAACGGATTATCGTGATCGGCTTGGGGAGTTTCGGAATGAGCGTGGCGAAAACGCTTCACGACCTGGGCCAGGAAGTGATCGCCCTCGATGTCGCGGGACGGATCGTCGACCAAGCGGCGGCGCACGTCACGCGGGCCGCCGTGGGGGATGGGAAGGATCCGGACACCCTCGAGCAGATCGGCGCCGCAAACGCGAACCTCGCCGTTGTGAGCACGGGCGACGATATCGCCGAAAGCGTGCTCGCCACCATGGCGCTCAAAGATCTCGGCGTGAAGGAGATCTACGCGAAGGTGATCTCCGAAAACCACGCCAGGGTGATGGAAAAGATGGGCGTCACGGAGACGATCTTTCCCGAAAAGGATACGGGCGAACGACTCGGAAAGCGCGTGGCGAGCCGGTGGGTGCTGAACTACGTCGAGGTGACCCCCGGCTTCAACATCCAGGAGATGGCGGTGCCCCACGGCTGGATCAAGAAGCCCCTTCGAGAATTGGAGCTCCCGAAAAAGTACCGCATTTCCGTCGTGGCGGTTCACGACGTTCTCACCGACACGATCTCCACGATTCCCGACCCCGACAGGATCCTTCACGACTCCGACACCCTTCTCGTGGCGGGAAGGGAGGAGGATCTCGCGAAGCTGGCCGATCTGAAATAGAGGATAGAGCAAGATATGATATAATCACAGTCGATCCGCGGGCGAATTCGCCGGTGGATCAGCCTCCCCCAACGGTTCGCGGCCGGACGTCGCGTTCATCGCCGATCGCAACACGAGAAGAGGAGGCCCCCGATGAAACGGTTCACCGCAGAAACATTCCTCCTTCCCTTCGCGCTCCTGGCGGCGGTGTTCTCCGCACCCGCGCACGGGTCGATCAACCGATCGTTCGACGACGTGGTTCTCACGGGAGACGGTTTCCCCTCCTTCATGGGTGCGCCCGTCGACTCGCTCTACGTCCTCGCGTGGAACGGCGCGACGTGGTCGGCCGTCCCTTTCCAGATCGACGAAAAACAGGTGATCACCCTTCTCACCTGTCTGGGCGACTCGATCTACGGCAACATCGATATCGAAACCACCTATGTCTACAGCGGCCCGGAGGGAAACGGTCTCGACGATAACGACGAGCTCGTCTTCCTCGGCCGCCACGGAGGACTCGACGCCGCCGCCGCGCCTTGGCCGGCGGGCACCGACACGGTCCGGTATCACATCGAGCTTACCGATCCCGTCCTCGGCGGGACGACGCACGCCTATCTCTTTCGGGCAACGACCCCACCTGTCCCGCCGTCGTCGATCGATCTCGTATCGTACAGTTACACGCCGATCGACACGCTCCGCGAGGAGACCACCGTGCTCGGTGAGAGTTACTCGCTCCACTACGGCGCGCGCTGGCGCCTCGATTCCCTCCGCATTCTTTCCGCGGGAGGGGGCGACGGGACGAACCTGATCGACAGGATGAAGTTCCGCGAAGCGACGAACCTGCCGGACGCAACGGGCGGCGAAACGGAGGAGACGTGGGATCTCTTCTCCTGTCTCCTCGGGTGCAAGGACGGGCCGGTGCGGGCGATCCGCGAGATCCAGGGCGCCGCGAGCGGGGTGAACACGACGTATATCGCTTTCTTCCTGCCCGAACATTTCAAGGTGCGGACGAATCTTCGCGTCCACCCGGTGCCGAATATCGTCTCCTTCGTCGACTACCATTCGGCCGCGGCACCGCTCATATGGTACAACCCGTACAACCGGTCGGGGATCATCATCGACGGCGTCGCCGACACCCACAGGAACCCCGCACTCGCTCCCTGGGAAATCGTCTCCCACCCCTCGCACGGGGCGCTCTTCATCTATCGCGACGAACCGATCCCCCTTCCCGCCGCGAGCCGGTCGTCGTTCTGGTGGGACGATGCCACCTTCGTGGACGCCACGGGGGACGACGAACCGGGCCGCTACGGCTCGCCCGGCATCGTCTTCGAGAATGTGTCCGACACCGACACGCCCGGAAACGAAGCGCGCATCGAGATGACGCTCCTCGCGCTTCCGGCGGGAACAGGGGAGATCGGCGACTCCCTGGCGTGGCTGCTCGCATCACCGATCACGGCGAAGATCACCGTCGAAAAGGGCGCGAGCCCCACCGGCGTCGCATCCCCCCCCACATCCTCCACCCGGTCGTCGTGGTCGGTTACGGCCGAGCCGAACCCGTTCAACCCCTCGATCCGGTTCCATGTCGAAGGGGAGACGATCGGAAGCGCCGGGACGATCCGCATCTTCGACGCCGCCGGGCGCAACGTGAGGACCTTCGCATTCTCGAACCACTCCGCATCTTGGAACGGCGACGACGACAACGGTAGAGAACTCCCGTCGGGGACATATTTCTACCGCGTCGATTCGGGGGTCGATGTTCGCACCGGGCGCATTGTTCTACTTCGGTGAGACACGCGGAACGAACCGGAGATTCTTCCCTCGCGCGGCGCCGATTGCCGATATACTCTATCGACGTCGGAATCGCTCACACCCATGAACCGGACGATTGACCACCGGGAGGACGGCCCTGCGCAAGTTGAATCGACAAAAGAAACACGGCTGCAGTTTCATCGGGTGTCTTCACCTCCTTCCCCTTCCCGGGAGCGCCGGTTGGAAGGGGAGTATGGCGGCGGTGATCGACACCTGCTTGAAAGAGGCGGAGATTTATGTCGAAAACGGCGCCGACGGGCTGATCGTCGAAAACACCCACGACACGCCCTACCTGAAGCGGACCGTCGATCCGGGAACCGTCGCGGGCTGCGCCGTGGCGGCCGGTGCGGTGCGCGAACGTTTCGACGTTCCGATCGGCCTCCAGATTCTTGCGGGGGCGAATCTTGCCGCACTCGAAACGGCGGCGACGTGTGATCTCGATTTTATTCGGGTCGAAGGTTTCGCGTACGCCCACGTGGCGGACGAGGGGATCATCGAAGGGGACGCGGGGAAGCTGCTCCGCCGGCGCGCCCACCTCGGCTGCGAACAGATCGAGATCTGGGCGGACGCGAAGAAGAAACACTCCTCCCACGCGATCACATCCGACCTTTCGATCGCCGAGATCGCCAAGGGATATCTCTTCTTCGGAGCGGACGGGGTGATCGTCACGGGAGGACACACCGGGGAGGCGGCGAGCGCTGATGATGTTCGGTCGGTCTCACGGCTCGGCGCGTACACGATCGTCGGGTCGGGTATCACCACGAAGAACATCGCGGAAACGGCGTCGATCGCCGACGCACTGATCGTCGGCTCGGCGTGCAAGAAAGACGGTCGCTGGGAGTCGGAAGTGGACGCCGGCCGGGTGCGCGACCTGCTCGACGCGATGAACCGGTGAGCCTCCCCGCAACGCCCCGCCTGGTCGCTCTTTCCAATCTCCTTTGGGACATCTACTCCGTCGCTCCGGCAGGCGAGTTTCCCGAAGCCCCCCCGCCCGGCGCGCGGAGCGTGGCGATCGCCGAGGAGCAGCTCGACCGGCTACTTGGGGCCGCGTGCGACCGCGGCGTCTCCTACGAAGGAATCGGCGCCTCGGCCACGAACACGGCCGCCGGATTCGCGGCCCTCGGCGGCGAGGCGATCGTATCGGGACCGGTCACCGGCACGCCCCACGGGGAAAGAACGGTCGCCGCGCTCGAGCGACTCGGTGTCAAGTATGTCTCCCCCGGCGCGCCCCCTTTTTTTGACGGCATTTGCATCTCGTTTCCGCTCGGCGGCGGCGAGCGGCGATTCATATCGAAATTCCCGCGCTATCCGCCCGGCGCCGACCTTCGACTTCCGGCGCACCTTCTCGAAGGACGCCCCTTCCTGGTGGCCGCGTCGTACGAGCTGCACGATCCGGTGTTCGGGGCGTTCGTGGTCCGAACATTCGAAGAAGCGGCCGCCCTCGACGGTCGCCTCGTGTTCGACTGCGCCGACCCGGAGTTCATCGCTCCCCGCGAGAAGGAGATCTGGTCGATCCTCCGTCTCGGCCTCGATGTGCTGGTGGTGGATGAAAAGAGCCGCGCGCACCTCCTCGCCTCGGAGCACGCACCACCGGAGTGCGACCCGACGTTCGCTCCCTACGCGTCGATGATGATCGTGCCGGCGGGCGGGCGGGGAGCGACGCTCCATTTTGCCGGCGGGGAGAACGCGGTCCGCGCAGCGGCCTCGAAGGTGATCGACACCACCGGCGCGGGGGACGCGCTCCTCGCCGGCTTCCTCGCCGTCCTCGCCGCGGGCGATGATCCGGGGCAGGCGTTCCGGTTCGGCGCGGCGGCGGCGGCGGAGACGGTCGGCGTCACGGGGCCGCACCTGTCGCGTTACCGGTGGTCGGCGATCCGGCGCGAACTCGAAGGCGACAGGAAGGGGTAACCGGGAACTTTCCCACCCGCGGTTGCACAAGCTCGACCGCCCGCTGCCGAAACAACGGGCGGTCGCGAGCGAAAAAAGACTAACGGCCGTTGCCCATGCCGCCACCCATGCCGTGACTGCCGTCATCGTCGTCGCCCATCATCCCATGGTCGTCGTCGCCGTCATAACCCATGCCGTCATCGTCGTCGCCCATCATCCCATGGTCGTCGTCGCCGTCATGATGGGGGTGCCATCCCGTCATTTCCCCGTGGGGAACGACCTCGCCGCGGATCACGGGCCTGAGGACGTACTCACCGCTTCCGCGGGGCATTTCATAGAGAGAGCGTTCGACATCGACGACGAGCACCAGGGCGGTCGTTTCCCCGTTCACCACGTCGAAAGGAGAGATCACTCGAAGAAGCGAGTCGCCCCGCACCGGTAGCGCCACGTTGATCACACTGTCCGCGTCGGTGACCAGCCACGCCCCGGACAGGCCGAGTTCGAGCCTCGGGTAGAACCCCTCGGGCAACGCCGATTCGCCGAGGAGCGCGGTGAGCGTCTCGCCGAGATCGCCGACCCCCACGGTCACCGGCTCGATCAGCAGTTCCACCGGCTCCATCTCCCCCATGCCGTGAGGCCGGCCCATGCCGGCGCCGGAACTGTCGCAATCCTCGCCCGTCATGCCGAGGGAATCGAAGGTGCCGACCGCCCGCCAGGCGATGACGGAATCGAAGGTGAGGAAAAGGTCGACCATCCCCTCCGGCAGCGGGGAGATCGATTCCGATTTCGCGCTTTCCCCGTTGTCGAGGCGCAGACCGAGGGCGAGGGTGCCCGTCTCCACGCCCGATCCGGCGGCCGGGCCCGTGGGGGCGGAATCGGACCCGCATCCCGCAAGAATGATCGAAAGGGCGACGGTGAGGCCGAGCGCCGGAATGAACCACGGCAAAGAGAGCTTACGCATCCGAATCCTCCTTCAGGTTGTGTCGACGAACCGCGCCGGTTGGCGCGCGTGTCGGAGGCGGGCGGGCCTCCAACGATGTCGCTCCTTTCGACGGAGAACCGTGACGATCGTTACGGCTTCGGAGAGATTTCTTTCATCGGGGAAACGGAAGAATGCTCGGCGGCACGGTGCCCGACATCGGAGGCACGTTTGGACATTCAAAGAAGCCGTGGCTACCGCAGGAGCACGATCTTGCGAATCAGATCCACCTGTTGAGCGGACACCCGCAAGAAATATACACCTGAACCGGCGTCTCCTGGAATGGAACTCCAGTTCCAGGCGATCTCCGTGGTTCCGGGTCGCAACAATATCGAGATCGGACCATAGACCCTTTGACCGGCCAGGTTGAATACCTCGACTCCCGCATCGAGCTCTTCTTCCGCGCTAATACGAAAGGATATGTTACGACGGCTCGGGTTCGGCATCGGCGCCAGCAACCAGATATCGGGTGTGCCGCCGACAACACTCCCGACCGTGGCGACCAGGAGTTCATCCCCCCCCGCCCCGAACGAAAGATCCGTACGAAGTACCGGTCGTCCTCCCCCTTTGGCATGGACCACCAAACCGACATCGGATCATCGGTATCGACTTCCGCGCCGTTTTTCAGATCGATCCAAGGACCGTCTCTCGATGTGGCGTACCGAAGTGTCAGGCTTTGCGGATCCGGCGGAGTGCTGAATCGCAGGTGAATCTTCGATCCGGTCATCCGAACAGATAGAAGTTCCGCTTGCGACTCCCGGAGAAAGTCGAACCCGTAGTCGTAGATGTTGGAATGGGGATCGGTCCAGCTCACGTGAACCCCATCACCGCCCTGGAAACTCAGGTAGGCGGACTCGATATGCTCCGGTATCGTGATGGTGCCCGCCAGGACCCCCGGCCTGTCACTCGGAATCATCGGGCTCGAAGCCAGTTCCTGCTGTGTTCCCGTTTCCAGAAGCTGCATGACGACGTTCTTGATACCCGGGTCCAGTGCGGACTCCCCCGGACGAAACAGCACGGTCAACGGCTCACCGGCACGTGGGTGGTAGGGATTCCACGACACCAGGTTGCAGAGAAGAGAATCCTCGACGTGAAGCACCTTGAATCGCGGCAATCCTTCCGGCATCGTCAGTGTTCCGCGGACCTTCCCCCCCACCGAAACCGTGATCGGTTCGCCGATCGTGTTTGGTGATACGATGATTCCACCCGGAACGCGACGGAGGATCCGTCCATTCACGGACAGGTCCGCGGGATCGATCGGCACCCCCATTCGATCCACCAGCACGATCGCTGCTCCTTCCCAGTCGGCCGGATGACGCCCCTCCTCGCCCGTGATCAGGATCCAGTTCTTCGCGGTGAGAAAGTTCCCGTCTTCTCCCTCCTGCGCGGCTTCCACCCGGTAGGCCCCCGCCGGCAAATCCGGAACCGCCGGAAACGCACGGTTCTGAGGCTCGTCCACATATTGCATGCCCGTACCTGCGTATGTAAGCCCGCTCGTTGGAACTCGCTGTGTATTCTCAAACACGTTATCTCGATCGAAACTGAGAAGCCACAAACCGGCCGGGTCGAGCCCGGAATCGGCGCGTCGGCTCAGGATCCCGAGAAAGGATCCTTCACGAACATCGGGCGTCGTGATCGATCTCGACCGGATCCACCTGCTGGGAGGAAAGATGCCGTCGATCGGAGTTACCCACGCACGGTCGACGGCCGCCATGAAATCATGCGGGCCGGGTCTTTCGATTTCATCCCGCAGGGAAAGCATCAGCCGCTTGAGCGGATGCGGTCGATCCCGCCCTGCATCGATTTCCGCCGCCGCGGGAATGATGAAAGCCGAAGCGGCAGCCGCATAGGCTATGCGCCAATCGACCCGATGCGAGAGCCTCTCGAAACCACCCAGCACGAGAGGCCCCGCATTACCGTTGAAATCCGAGTTGGCTACGTTTCGAGGAAACCCTGCCGTGTCGAACCTGCGTATGCCCTCCTCCGTCATCTGTTTCCCGACGTAATAAGTCCCCGCCTCCACCAGCCCTTCCGCGAACCACGAGGGACGAGGAACGAAGCAGGCGTCGGAAAGTTGAAAGAGGTGGCAGAGTTCATGGATGAAAACCTCGTCCCAGGCCGGATTCGTCAGACCGTCTTCATCCACTCTCCCGTCGAGATCGTTGTCCACGGAGTCGAACGGGTCCTCGTCGATCAGGCCGTCCCGGTCGTCATCGTAACCGCTGCTGATCCTCAACGGATGCATGGAAATTAAGGATTTGTCGCACCACGCCGTGGCGCCACCGTCCGGGTCGTTGTGCATCGAGATGGTCATGTTGTCGAGCGTTTCCGGCTCGTAAACGATCTCCATCAGGTAGGGAGTCGCCTCGTCGATCAGCTGGAGAATATAGTCAATTCTCGGTTGATGAAACGGTCGCGTCGAAACCGACCACGAAAGCATCCGCGTCGAAATACAGGATCGAATCCGGAAGTGCAGCTTTCGAGACCTCGAAATCCCCTGTACAGTACCCGTCGGCGATCTTCCCTGTGCCGATCTCGCCGCGAATCGTCCCGGCGCCGGCCAATTGAACCGCCAGCGCAAGCAGCAGCGCGATCCTATAGCGTGCGGAACAACTCAACGCAGCAGCCTTTCATTCGATCGATTCGCCGGTGTGAGGATACGATCCATGAAAACAGCTGAAACAGAAAGACGAAAGCCACCGAGGGCGCCGGAATCCGTGTACAAACAGCGATTCCGCGCATGTAAGGGGACTTCGATACATACAATTCTAGCAGATGATCTGTCCTGCTTCCAGCACGGCTTGCCCGTCCCGTCCATCGCCAAAGATAGCGAGAGAATGGGAAAAACCTCGTGGGCGCCCATGACCAAAACTGGCGCGGGGAAACCTCGCCGATGCGGTCACCTTCGGGCGAAATCTCTTTCTCCCTCCCGGCTCTTCTGTAACTATGGGACCGGAAAGTCGTCAAAGGATACCGCAGGGAGCCGGAGTTTCCGGCGAACATCCGGAGTTGGAGGTTGACCGATTCGCCGGTTCACAACATTCGGGACGAGGCGGAACGATCGCTGCTCCGGCGGAGCGCCGGCGGTGACGGACACGCCTTCGGCGAACTCGTCCGCCGCCACCAGGACGCGGTTTTCGGCCTAGTTCAGCGGATGGTGCGCGACGAACAGCTCGCGGAGGAACTGGCGCAGGATGTCTTCATGAAGGCATACCGGGGTCTCGCGAAGTTCCGCGGCGAGTCCGGCTTCGGGACATGGGTGTACCGGATCGCGGTGAACCACGTCCGTGACCACATGGGGAGCCGGGCGGCGCGGGACCGGAAACGGGAGAGAAGTCTCAACGGCGAGGATCTTTCCGCTTTCGAACCGGTGTCGAAACTCCCGGCCCCCGACGAGAAGGTGCAGGAGTCGGAGACGACGGAACTGTTCGGTCGCGCCCTCGATCGGCTCGACCACCATCTGAAGGAAGCGTTCCTCCTCCGCCACCAAGAGGGAAAGAGCTACGCGGAGATGGCGGAGATTCTCGACGTGACGGAAGGAAACGCCAAGGTTCGCGTGCATCGGGGGCGGGAGAAGATTCTCGCCGCCCTCCGGGACGCGGGATACGAGGTCTGACCGATGGATGAACGGAAAAGACGCGATCACGATCAGGATGAAAAGACGATCTGCGAGGTCGAAGAGTGGCTCCGCACGACGCGGCGGAGCGCCCCTTCCGGTTTCGCGGGCCGCGTGGAGGAAGCGATCGCCCGCGAGGAATCACGCACCGTTTCGCCGCGCGCCGCTTTCCCTGCCCGACTGCGCAGAACCCGGCCCGTCGCCGCGCTGGCGGCGCTCGCCGTCGCCGCCTCGGCGCTCTTCTTCTGGTTCCACCTCGAAGACGGCGAGGCTCCGTCCCCCTCGCCGCCCACCGCAGCCCGGACGGCCGACGCCCCGTCCGGGCTCGTAGCGTACGATTTTCTCTTCCGGGCGAAAGAGGCATCGGAGGTTTGTCTCGTGGGCGACTTCAACGAATGGACGGTCTGCACGACCCCTCTTCGCCCGGTGGGCGACGGCCTCTGGAGGGTGACGCTCGAGCTGCCCCCCGGTCGTCACGAATATATGTTCGTCGTCGACGACCGCTGGGAAACCGACCCGAGCGCGCCTTTCCATGCGGATGACGGGTTCGGCAACCAAAACGCCGTGGTCCTTCTCGGGGCGTGATCTCCTTTCACCACAGACACTTCACGGCCGCGACGCTGGCGGCGCTTCTTCTCGCCGGACCACTGCGTTCCTCCGCATCGATCGCCCTCCCGCCGGGCGCCTTCACACTGCGTGCCGACTCCGGCTTCGACTCCGAGGTGCTCTCCGATCCGACCGGCCTCGGCGTGGTGGACGCCGTGGACGCACCCTTCGCGTCCGCCGCGTTCGACTTCCACCTCTCCCGCCTCGGACCGGCGACGAGGAAGAGCCGTTTCCGGACCGGCGTCCGTGCATCGCTCACCCGCTACGGGAACGACGGCCCAAAGAGCGATACCGATCTTCGGGGACATCTGTCATGGGAGCGTCGGATCGACGCCGACCTCCTCGCGAATCTTCGAGCCGAGATCGGAAGGTTCCGGCGCGCCGACCTTCCTCTATTCGACTGGGATTTCTTCGATATCGAAGGAACGCTGACCCGCCCGATCGGCGAGCGGTGGTACGGCGGAGCGGGAGGGACTTACACGCTACTCGACTACCCGGGCCGCCTGATCGACAACGAAAGCGGCGACGGCGAGAGAGATCACCGGACGGACGGTCGCCTCTTCCTGGTGCGCCGGTTGTCGCCAACCGCCTTCCTCGAGGGGTCGGCGACGTGGCGAAGCAACGCCTCGAACGATACGCTCGCCGAATACGATGGCCCCATCATGGAAGTGCGCACGGCGTTCGGCAGACCCGAGCGGCTCCGGATGCTGATCTACGCATCGGCGGCGCTTCGCTCATATCCATCATACCCTCTTTTCGAAGCATCGGGAGACACGCTCGTTCAGACGACCGGACATCGAAAGGACACGACGATCTGGTTCGGCGCCGTCTCGGAGCGGACGATCCGTCCCCGTCTCTCCCTCCTCGTCGACATCGCCCTTCTCCACCAGACGTCGAACGTGAGCAGCTTCGAGTTCGACCAGGTCCGCGTAACGGCGGGAGTGCGTGTCGACCTGTGGAGAAAAGAAGCGTCGGCGATGGTGGCGGCGGCGACGCCTCCTCTCGCGCCGGTGCGAGCGGCGTCGGGCCGCGTCCTCTTCCTCTGCCGCGCGCCCCGGGCGGGCAAGGTGATCCTCGTCGGCGGCTGGAACGGCTGGCGCGCGGATCTCCAGCCGATGAGCGGACCGGACGAGGCGGGAATCTGGAGAATCGAGGTGGACGTGCCGGAAGGGACGTGGCGGTACGCTTTCATCATAGACGGGGAGTGGGTAAAGCCGGAAGGGGCGATGCGATATGAGGCGGACGGCTTCGGCGGGGTGCTCGGCATCCTGGACGGAGGTCTGTAACTTCGGCGCCCGGGCGCCGTCCAAGGAAACAGCAAGGAGATCGGCCATGGATCGGAACGAAATAGATCGACAGGGAATCCCGGGGAAGAGAGCCGTCGTGCCGCTCGCCCTCCTTCTTCTGACCACGATCCTCGCGTTTCCGGCGGATGCCGATGAAGACCTTCCGGCGCCTCTCTCCGTGTCGATCGAGGGGGCGGTTTCCCGTCTCGGTCTTTCGAGGATCCAGGCGCTCATCCTGAAGGAAGACACGGCGGCCGCCCTGCGGGGCGGCGCCGATCCCGTCCTGTTCGCCACGCTGATCGATCGACTCGCCGCCTCGGGATCTTCACCCGACGATCTCGCCGAGATCGCCCGCCGGGCGCGCCGCCTCTCCGAGGGAGAACTCCCCCCCGGTCCCGTGCTCGACCGTTACCTGCAGGGTCTGTCGAAAGGGGTTCCCCTCGACCGGATCCGGTCGGTGGCGGACGGCATCGAGGAGCGGCTCCGACTCTTCGCTTCACTCGTCGCCGAGCGGGTGCCCGGATTCCGAATGCGGGGCACCCGCAAGGAACGTCTCGAGCTGATCTCCGAAGGGGCGTACGCCCTCGACGCCGGCGCACCCGCGAAGCATCTCGGCAAAGCGATCTCTCTCGACGCCGCCCCCGACCGTCCGTTCGCCGATATGGAAGCCCCCGTTCTCGCCCTGGGATGTCTCGTTGCGGGGGGCATCACGCCCGACCGGTCGCTCGAAGTGATCGAAACGGCCCATGCCCACGGGATGCGGGGGCCGGACCTCGAACGGATCGGACGGGATCTCGCCCTGGCGGCGACTCGGAACAACGGCGTGCCGACCGACCCGATGGTCGACGAGGTTCTCCTCATGCTCCGGGGGGGAGAACGGATCGATCATATCGCGGGATATCTCGAGACGATGTGCGAAGAAGAGCGAGGCCGCGCCCCGGGAACGAGCCCGATGGATGACCCGTCGATGATGCACGGACCGGGAGGGTCTCCCGAAGATCCGGGTCACCAGGGAACTCACGGCCACGGCGGTCATGGCGAGGGGATGGGCGGCGGACACTCGGGGGGTCAGAATGAGGGAGGCCATCACGGAATGTGATCGGCCGCCGATCGCATCGCCGGAAAGCCCCCCTCGCATAGGATGTACGGAAAGATCTCCCGATCAGAAGATCTCTTTTCCTTTCTCCCCGGTGCTGATCCGCACGGCGTCCTCGACGGAAAGCACGATGATCAATCCGTCTCCGCGAAGGCCGGTATGGGCCGTATCCCGGATTGTCGTGACGATTCCGGGCGCAAGGTCCGCCTTGCAGACGATCTCCACCTTGCAGTGCTTCTCGAAATCACCGACGAATTTGTCCGGGTGGTCCTTGAGATCCCGGTGCCTCCCTCTTCCCCAGCCTCTCACGTCGGAAACGGTCATTCCCGTGATACCCGACACGCCGTGCAGCGCGAGAGTCACATCGGTCAGCTTGTGCGGTTGAATGAATGCCTTGATCAGTTTCATTGTTTTCCTCTCACGCGGTTCGAGTTGACTTTTCCTGCGCAGGCGCATGGGCGAACCACTTGTAGACGGCGGGGATTACGAGAAGTGTGAGCAGTGTGGACGTGAAAAGTCCCCCGACGACGACCGTCGCCAATGGACGCTGCACCTCACTCCCCGTTCCCTGCGCCACGAGCAGCGGAATCAGCCCCAGCGCCGTGGTCGTGGCGGTCATGAGCACCGGCCGCATTCGGAGCAAGGCACCCCGCACGGATGCCTCGTCCACCGGCACACCTTCACGCAAGAGCTGATTGAGATACATGACCAGAACCATGCCGTTCTCGAGGGCGATGCCGAAGAGGGCGATGAAACCGACCGATGCGGGAACAGAGAGATTCTGCCCCGTTATCCATAGCGCGGCGATACCTCCCACCAGAGCAAGCGGAATATTGAGGAGAATGAGCAGTGAATTCTGGAGCGACTGAAAACTGCTGAAGAGAAGAAGGAAGATCACAAGCAGTGTGGCCGGCACCACCACGGTGAGCCGTTTGTTCGCCTCCTGTTGAAGCCTGAACTGCCCACCCCACTTTACGAGATAGCCCGGCGGGAGCGCGGCCTCCTCGCCGATCGCCGCCTGGGCTTCCTCGACGAACGAGCCGATATCCCGGTCCACCACGTTGCACTGGATCGTGATGAAACGCTGGTTGTCTTCCCGGGTGATTTGGCGGGGACCGATGATTTCCTCCACCGAGGCGAGTTCGTCAAGAGGCACTTTCACATGGCCGGGCGCGTTGATCAGAACATGACGGATCGCATCGGCCGTGTTCCGCGCCTCCGGTTCGTACCGGACCAGGATATCGAAGCGCCGGATCCCCTCGAAGATCTCCCCCGCCACCACTCCACCGACTGCGGCGCGAACCACTTCCTGAACATCCGATACGTTGATCCCGTACCGGGCGATCGCCCCCCGATCGATACGAACGAGAAGCTGCGGCGCCCCGCTCACCTGGTCCACCTGCACGTCGGCCGCGCCTCGGATCCGGCGGATCACGGAAGCCACATTGTCGGCTTCCCGCCGAAGCACGTCGAGATCGTCGCCGAAAAGCTTGATGGCCAGTTCTGCGCGCACTCCTTCAAGAAGTTCGTCCACCGTCATCTCGATCGGCTGTGTCAGGTTGACGAGCACACCGGGAACATTGCCGAGTTCTTCCCGGATTACATCCTCGATCTCCTCCTGGCTCCCCGCTTCCCGCCATTCCTCCTTCGGCTTGAGAAGCACATAGATCTCGGCGCTGTTGATCGGATCGGAGTGGGCGCCCACTTCCCCCCGGCCGATCCGGGTGACCACCTCGCGAACTTCAGATATGCGGCGAAGTCTGCGCTCCACAATCAACGTTGTCCTCTTGCTCTCTTCGAGAGAGATGGAAGGCGCCATGGTGAGACGCACCACAATGGTACCCTCTCTGAGCTTCGGCGTGAATTCCGAACCGAGACGGGGAAAAACGAGGGCCCCCGCCAGAAGAAGAACCGCGGCGAGGCCGACGGCGACCCACCGGTGATGCACGAAGAATGTGACCACCGGCCGATACGGCTTCAGCAAAGCCCTCACGATCCACGCTTCCTTACCCCCCGTCTTGGGGGGACGCATCACCATATGACCCAGCATGGGGGCGAGCATGAGAGCGAAAATCAAAGAACCGAACATGGCGAAGGCGACCGTGTAGGCGAGAGGGCGGAATGTCTTCCCCTCCACGCCCTGAAGCGTGAAGAGAGGGAGAAACACGATAATGATGATCGAAATGGCGAAGAGGATCGGACGGCCCACTTCATGGCATGCCCGTGTGACCACGACAAGGCGGGATTCCCGGGGGCCCGCCTCCCTGAGCATGCGATCGATATTCTCTACAATGACAATTGTACCATCCACCATCATCCCGATGGCGATGGCGAGTCCGCCCAGGGACATGAGGTTCGCCGATATACGAAAATACCCCATCAAGAGAAACGCGAACAGGACGGAGAATGGGATTGCCACGGCCACCACGAGGCTGGGCCGGAATCCCCCCATGAAGACGAGCAGCACGAGGGTGACCAGCACGATTCCCTGCACGAGGGCGCTCGTGACCGTGCGGACCGCCGCTTCGACGAGACTCTTCTGCTCGTAGTACGGCACAACGCGGACCCCCGGCGGCAGAATCCGGTTGATCTCCTCGAGGCGCGCCTCCACGCCGGCGATCACCGTGGAGGAGTTGGTACCGAAGAGCTTGATCACCATTCCGGAAACGACCTCGCCCACGCCGTTTCGCGTCTGGATGCCGCGACGAACCGCGCCGCCCAACTGAATGTCGGCCACGTCGTTCAAGAAGAGCGGCCGGCCGTCATCGGTCTTGATGACGATCGAACGGAGGTCGTCCATGGAAGTCGCCAATCCGACGGAACGGACCACGAACTCCTCCGAGTTCTTCTCGATGAACTGCGCGCCCACGCTCAGGTTGTTGTCGCGAATCCGGTCGACCACTTCGCTGAGGGTCACGCCGAAGCGGATCAGTTCCTCGGGATGAATGACAACCTGGAACTGTTTCTCAAAGCCTCCGATGCCGAGAACTTCCGTAACGCCGGGCACCGTCTGGAGGTGGAACTTGACGAGCCAGTCCTGGATCGTTCGAAGCTCCTCGAGAGAGTACTCACCGGTAGTGTCCTCGAGGTAATAAAAAAGCACCAGGCCCATGCCGGTCGAGATCGGCCCCATCATCGGCTCGCCGAACCCTTCAGGGATCTGCTCGCGGGCTTCCTGTAACCGCTCGCCTACAAGCTGTCTCGCAAAGTAAATGTCCATCTTGTCTTCAAAATAGACGTTCACAACCGAGAGCCCGAAATTCGATATGGAGCGGATCTTTTCGACTCCCGGGAGGCCGGTCATCGCCGCCTCGACGGGGTAGGTGACGAACTTCTCGATCTCCTCCGGGGCGAGCCCCTCGGTGAGCGTGAAGATCTGGACGAGATTCGGCGAAACATCCGGAAAGGCGTCGACCGGAAGCCGCGTATACGTATAGTAGCCCGATCCCATCAGAATGAGGGCGAGCACGATCATGAGCAGCCTGTTTCTGAGACTGATTTCTATCAGGCGGTGGATCATTCCTGCCTCTCCTCCTTAGTGGCCGTGTCCTTCGCCGAAGGACTCTTTCCCGAGTTCGGCCTTGATTGTGAAGCCTCCGCTGCTCACATAGCGCGTGCCCGCGGAAAGCCCGGAGAGGATTTCTACATTCGTATCGCCCATCCGACCGGTTTCCACCTGCCGCGGCATGAAGCCTTCATCGGTTTCGATGAACACGACTGTCTGCTCCTCAACGGAATGGAGGGCGGTTCTGGGCACAACCAGGGGAACATCGATCTTGTCGACAAGCACCTTGCCGGTGACGAACATCCCGGGGCGCCATCTTCCCTCGCGGTTGCGAAGCACCACGCGCGCCGTCGCGGTCCGGGTGACTTCGTCCACCACCGGAGTGATGTAGTCCACAATGCCCGATTCTTCCTCGAGCCTGTGACCGACGAAGATCTTCGCCTTCTGCCCCACGCGAACGCGATCCAGATCTCTCTGGTAGACGGTGAGTTCGATCCAGACGGCGGACAGATCCGCGATGATGAACGCATCCTTCTCGCGGGAAACGGTCTCCCCCAGGGCGATATGCTTGGCGATGACCGTTCCCCCGATCATCGTCTTCATCTCGAAAGGAGCGAGACTTTCGTCGCTCTCGATCACGGCGAGCGCCTGCCCCCGTTTCACATGGTCCCCGATGTTCGCCAGCACTTCCGTGACGATCCCGGAGTAGCGCGGCACGATATGGGCGAGCCGATCCGCGTTGGGACGAACTTCGCCGGGGAGGGAGACATACTGTTCGATCGTTCCGGCCTTTGCGGGGATGACCTCGATGCCGAATTCCTCGAGTTCCGCGTCGGTCAGTTGAACGGCCTCATGCTCATCGTGACCGTCGCCTTCGTCCACATGACCCGGTTCTCCTTCGCCCCATGCGGGTGTGCTCAGAAGAAGCGCCAACGCGGGAAAGGCGAGGATCATCTTCGTGAATTCATTCATGTCAGGGTCTCCCGGTCTGGGTCAGCGTCTCGAGCGATTCGCCGACGAGTTGTTCAAGATCCGCCTTCGCGTGGTGATAGCGAACGAGGGCGCGAAAGTATCGCGCCCGCAGTTCGAAGAGGGCTCGCCTCGTATCGAGTACGTCGGTGAAGCGCATCAGTCCCCGTTGATAGGCATCCCTGGCGGTGAGAAACGCCTCGTCCGCCCGCGGGAGGATGCGCTTCGTCAGGGCCGTCACTTCAGAACGGGCGGCAAGCAGCTGTGCGTGAATCGATGAGATTTCCGTAAGAATGCGAATCCGCGTGTCGCGCTCTTCCTCCTCCGCCCGGCGGAGGCGCGCGCCGGCGGCACGGGAGCGGCCCTGATTCCGGTCGAACAGCGGGAGGGGGAGGCCGACTTCGAAGATGAATCCCGTGTCGTCTGTTTCTGCGAGACGCCGGACTCCCGCTCCGATGGTCAAGTCGGGGACGCCCTCCGCCCTGGCGAGTTCCACCGCCGCGCGGCGTCGATCGATTTCCGCGGCCCATCGCGCGATGTCCGGATTCTGCTCGATTCTCCCCGTGAGGACCTCGAGAGGCGGAGCGGCGGTCAGCGATTCGAGATCCCCTTCCGCCGTGAGCTTCGACGGGGATGTTTCCCCCCATGTCGCCGCGAGGCGACGGACGGCGATGGCGAGTTCCCGCACGACCTGGTCCCTGTCGATGCGGCTCGTTTCGAGTTCCACGAGGGCACGGCTCTCCTCCACAGGGGACACCGCGCCGGCCTTCACCCGTCTCGAAACCGACTCGAACACGCTTTCGGCCACGCCGACGAGATTTTCCGCGAGGTCTCTCTCCTTCTGCAGGGCGAGAACATTGATGAACGCCTTACGGACGCGTGTGAGAACGACGATCCGCGCCGCCTCATAGTCCCACGCCGCGAGATCGTGGTTGCGACCGGCGAGAGCGAGCCGCTTGGCCCGCTTGCCGCCCATTTCGAAAAGCTGGGAGAAGCCGATCGTCGTTTCCGACGCGGAAAACCCGGACACATCGCCTGTGCCGGCGACATTCTCCACCTCACCGGTGAGCTCCGGGTTCGGAAGGAGACCGGCCTGCAACGCCTCCGCTTCCCGCGCCCTCATCTCCCAGGAAAACGCCGCGAGCTGCGGACTGTTCTTCAACGCCGCCGCGAGGGCGTCGTTCATCGTGATCGACCCTTTCGGACCTTGGAACTCCGATTCACGAGTTCCCGGGTCTTCCCGGGCCACAGCCGTTGGAAACTCTCTTCCGATAGGACGAGGTTCGGGCATTTCGAACCGCGGGGTCGACGAGGCACACCCCGAAATAAGGACCGCGCCTAGAAAGACTCCCATTTGCAATCGTGCTAATTCCATACCGATTCCCGCTCCTGCCGATCAGCAGACAGTTGACGAACAGACAGATCGAAGCAGCCCGTGGACGCCGAAAACGGCGGCACCGTGCGCTGCGCGTTGATAATGGATCAGACCGTCGGTGCGGGAATCAGATCAGCAAAGGGAGGTCGCTCTGGTGGGTCGAGAGTTTCGGCATGTCGCCGTCTGCCTCGCGCGCCATGTCGAACAGATCGGATGGGGCGGCCGCCTCCAACAGCACGGCGGCCGGGCAGAACGCGATGGGAGCCGGAGAAACCCGGAGTTCCCCCGAAGCGGCGGCGGGCAGCAGGAGCGATTGGCCGCACGGATCGACGGCACAGGTCTCCTCGTGGCTGCACAAGTCACCCCTGGGGCAGTCGGCGCACGGATGTTCAACCGATCCCGCCAGGCAAAGCGCCGGAAGGAGGAGAAGAATACCCGAAAGGGCGAGGATCAAAGAACGATTCATTCGTTTTTCCCACTGAAGTGCCGCCGGTGCCGTGTCGGGAAACCGGGCGGCGAATAGAACGCCCCTCAACGGGGCGCTCCTAATGAACATATATCTGTAACGCCTTGCCCGCAATTCCGGTTCCAATATCGGAACCGGCAAAACGAGCCGGAAAGGGCTCTCGCAGAGCGCACCGCGCCGGTTACTTCGAGTAGAATTCGACGACGAGCGGCACTTCGCAGACCACCGGGATCTCTTCGCGCTTCGGTTCGCTCAGCACCTTCACCGAACAGCTCGCCTTCTCGAAATCGAGGTACGGCGGCTGGTTCGTGGTGTACGGAACCTGGGTGAAGGGGAGCATCTTCCGGCTCTTGTCCTTCACGTTGATCACGTCGCCGACCTTCACCTGGTACGACGGGATATTTACCCGCTTGCCGTTCACCTGGATATGGCCGTGGTTGACGAACTGCCGGGCCGCGTAGATCGATCCGGCGAGGCCGCCTCTCACGACGGTGGCATCGAGCCGCGACTCGAGAAGCCTCACGAGATTCTCGCCCGTGTTCCCCGGCGCGTGCGCGGCCTTCTTGTAGTAATTGACCATCTGGCGTTCATGGACATTGTACTGCGCCCTCAGCCGCTGCTTTTCGACGAGCTGCTGCTTATAGGGAGACATCTTCGACCGCCTGGAGAGGTGAGGGGGTCCGTGTTCGCCCGGACCGTACGGTCGCCGTTCCATGTACTTCGCCGCCTTCGGCGTGATGGGGATCCCGAGAGACCGGGAGAGCTTCACTTTTGCACCGGTAAACTTCATCCAATAACTCCTGAGACAGTCGGGCAACGCATTGCCATGTAAGAAATTACGGTCCGCGCCCGGAAAAGACGCCTACCCGGCGGGCCTGCAACGGGGCCAATCGACCCGGATAGATGAAAATATCAGCTCCCGTGTCGTTAAGTCAAGCGCAATTTTGCGACGTATCGGATCGGGCGTTGATTGAAATCCCCGTCCCTTTGCGGCACGATGAAGTCGGAAAGTGATCCAAAGGGGGAGGAAGAGTGTCCGAAGGCGGGAAGAAAAGCACGGCAAGAAGGAAGGTGCGAGGGCTCGGGGCGGGGAGCGGCCCCTCTCTCGCCGGGCGGTTCGCGGCGTTCGCGACCGAAACCGATCCGTTCGTCGCCTGTCGCGTCGTGTCGATCTTCGAGAAGGTGCTCGAAAGCACCGGCGGCGACCCGGGCCGCTCCGCAGATGGTATCGACGCCCTTCGAAAACCGTTTCGCGCGGCGCTCGAAGAAGGGCTGAGCCTGGCGCCGCCCGGCGGCGTGAAGGAGACGACGCCGGGGGTAACGGCGAAGGAGCGCTGCGCCGGCGCGCTCGATCGACTCGCCGGCGCGCTCGACGGTTTCCTGCGGCGCGAGGCGATCGCCGCGTCCTTTTCCGAAGACGAGCGGCGTGAGCTCCTGCGCGGCATGATCCTCACGCGCGCCACCGACAATGCCCTGAAGAGGTTCTTCGCCTGCAGCGAAGTGCGCTACGGCACGAAGGCGTTCCAGGGGAAGGGGTTCCGGTCGCTCGGCCAAGAGGCGATCTACGGCGCGCCGCTTCGATTGAGGCGGGGCGAAGCGTATCGCCGCGATGACGGGAGCTGGGGAGGCGACGTGGTGGCCCCTCTCATCCGCGACCTCGGCGCGGCGCTCGCCATGCACCCGGAAGCCGAAACGGTGCGCATGACCCTCTCGGCGCAGATGGGAAAGATCGGCCCGCCCATGGAAGGGCGCGACTTCCACGTGGGCGACTTCTCACGGGGCATCCTCCCGGCGACGGCGCCCCTTTCGATCGGCTCGCTCACCTCCGCCGGGCTCGCCATGGGCTTTCGCCTGGAGGGGAGCGACCGCGTGGCGGTGACGTTCATCGGCGAGGGGGGATCGTCCCTCGGCGAATGGCACGAGGCGATCAACCTGTGCGCCGCGCGCCGGCTCCCCGCGATCTTCTGCATCGAGAACAACCAGACCGCTCTTTCGACGCCGGTGGAGCAGCAGTCGGCGGCGCGGCTCTTCGCCGACAAGGCCGCAGGATACGGCGTGCCGGCGACCACCCTCGACGGCACCGACCCGGAGGCGATCGCCGCCGGTTTCGCGTGGGCGGCGGAAAGGGCGCGCGCCGGGCTCGGCCCGACGCTCATCGAGCTGATCGCCATGCGGATGTGCGGCCACGCCCATCACGACGACATGCTTTATCTCGGAAAAGACCCGAAGCCGTCATGGACGTACCCGGAGGTGACCGGCGCCGGCTACGCCGATCGCGACCTGTACGCTTACTGGGCGAAGCGCGACCCGATCCAAACGTACGCGGCGAAGCTCCGCCGGGAGGGGGTGATCGGCGCGCGGGATGTCGAAAAGATGAAGCGTGAAGCGGAAAAGATCGTCGAGCGGGAGGCGCACTCGGTGATCGCCGCCCCATGGCCGGAGGCGGACGACGTCGCGAAGGGGGTCTACGCCGAGCCGGCGGCGGGCTCGGACCGCACGGCGAACGGGGGACGTGGCGAGGGCACGGACGCCGACACCTTGCCTCCGCTAGAACCGGGACCTCCCTTCACATCGAAAGGGACGACCTTCCTCGAAGCGATCATGCTCGGCGTCGGCGACGCCCTCGAGGGGGACGACCGGGTCTTCGTCTACGGCCAGGACGTGGGGGGGAAGTACGGCAACGCGTTCATGCTCCTTCGCCCGCTCCTCGAAAAGCACGGCGAACGGCTGATCAACTCGACGCTCGCCGAGGGGGGAGTTCTCGGCGTCTGTGTCGGAGCCGCACTCGCCGGGCGGCGTCCGATCGGCGAGATCCAGTTCAACGATTTCGTCGCCACCGGTTTCAACCAACTCGTGAACAACGCGGCAAAGACCCGTTACCGTTGGGGCGCGGAAGTGCCGATGGTGGTGCGCATGCCGTGGGGAGGATTGAGGAGCGCCGGGCCGTACCACAGCCAGAACACGGAAGCGTGGTTCTACCGCACGCCGGGCCTGAAGATCGTCGTCCCTTCGACGCCGTACGACGCCCGCGCGCTCTTCGCCTCGGCGATGGCCGACCACGACCCCGTGCTCTTCTATGAACACATCGCCCTTTACCGCGACCCGTCGATCCGCCAGGAGATCGGCGACGAACCGCCCCGGCCGATCCCTCTCGGCAAGGCCGCCCTCCGGCGCGCCGGTTCGGAGATCGCCATCATCACGTACGGCGCTTATGTTCACATCGCAATGAAAGCGGCGGAGAAACTCGCCCGCGATGGACACGAGGCGGCAATCCTCGACCTGCGCTCCCTCTCCCCCCTCGATCGCGGCGCACTCCTCGCCGCGGCGCGCCATACCGGCAAGGTGCTCATTGTTCACGAAGACTCGAAGCGCGGCGGCATCGGCGAGAGCCTGGCGGCGATCATCCAGGAGGAAGCGTTCGACTACCTCGACGCCCCGGTGCGGGTGATCGGCGCCCTCGACACGCCGGTGCCGTACTCGCCGCCGCTCGAAGAGGCATTCCTGCCGTCGGCGGAGAAAATCGAGCGGGCGGCGCGGGAGCTTTGCGCGTACTGAGAAGAGGGAAAAACGGACGAACAGACCATGAGCGATTCCGCCAAGGATGTGGACGGCCGCTTTCGCGAAAAAGGGAGAAGTTTTGATCGAAAGAATCATCGTTTTCGATATCGACGCCACGCTCATCCTCTCGGGAGGCGCGGGGGCGCGGGCGCTCGACAGGGCGTTCGAGGAGGTTACCGGCGCCGCCGACGCGATGGAGGGCGTCCCCTTTCACGGCATGACCGACTGCGCCATCATCAGCGAGATGGCGAAGAGGAAGCTCGGCGCTCGGCTCTCCGAAACGAACCGCGAGGAAGTGCGCCGTCTCTACGCGGCCTATCTCGAACCGGAACTTGCGGCGTCGCCCGGTTTCGAGGTAATGGCGGGCGTACCGGAGCTGCTCGACACCCTCGCCGCCGACAGCCGCGTTCTCCTCGGCCTCGCCACGGGGAACTTCGAGGAGACGGCGATGCTCAAGCTCGAGCGTGGAGGGCTTGCGGGCTACTTCCGGTTCGGCGGTTACGGCACCGATTCCGAATCGCGCCCCGAGCTGACCCGGATCGCGGTGGAGCGGGGAAGGGCGATCGCGGGGGACGGCGCAGGCGTGACGGCCCCTCTCGTCTACCTCGTGGGCGACACGGTGTTCGACATCCGCTGTGGAAACGCCGCCGGGGCGCGCACCGTCGGCGTCGCCACGGGGATCACGAGCGAGGCGGAACTGCTCGCCGAAAAACCGTACGCCGTGCTTCCCGATCTCGCCGACAAGAATCGCTTCTACGAAATACTCGAACTCGACGGCGCGCCGCCGGGCTGAACCGGCACTTGCCGGAACGTTCCCGCACCCCGCCGATTCACTTCCCCTTGAGGAACGCCCTGAGGACGTGGCCCGCCATGGTCGGATTCTCGCGGAGCCTTCGCGTGGAGTAGCCGTACCAGTTCCTGCCGTAGGGAACGTAGACGCGCAGAGGGTGACCCCCCTTCACGATGACGTCGCGCAGCTCGTTCGCCACGCCGAGAAGCATCTGGAATTCGTACTTCGAGCGGTCGAGACCGAGGTCGTCGATGATCGCCTCCGCCTCCCAGACGAGCCGCTCGTCGTGCGTGGCGATGCCGACGAAGCAGCCCCGTTCGAGCAGCCGCCTGAGGGCGCGCGCATAGTTCCGGTTGATCGTATCGTGGTCGTGCCACGCCACCTCGAGCGACTCGACGTAGATCCCCTTGCACAGCCGCACGTTCGCGCCGAGACGGATCAGCTCGCCCGCGTCGTCTTGGGTGCGGCGCATGTACGCCTGGAGCACGGCGCCGACATTGCCGAACTCGGCGAGGAGCTTCCCGTGCATATCGAGGGTCACCGTCGTGACGCGGGAGTCTTCCATGTCGATGCGGATGAAGTTGCTGCGCTTCTTCGCCGCCGCGGCGAGTTCGCGCATCCGCTGGAAACAGTACTCCTCGTCGAGGAGGAGGCCGAGGGAAGAGAGTTTCACCGAAACATTCGCGTCGAGGCCGTTCCTGTGAATCGCTTCGACGACACGGATATACTCGCGCACCGCCGATTCCGCCTGCGACAGGTCGGTGATGTATTCGCCGAGCACATCGAGGGTGGCGGACATGCCACCCGAGTTCAAGTCGCGCACCACGCGAACGGCGTCGTCGAGCGAGTTCCCGGCGATGTAGCGGGATGAGATCTTCCGCACGAGCGGCTTCGGTACGAGCGGCACGATGCCGGCGGTCATCCTGTCGAGGAATCCGATGGCTGAAGCCCTCCTGCTCTCGGCGCAACGAAATGGAAGCCCCGCGGCCGCCCCCCTTTGCGGCCTCCAGAGTATAGGTATGCGCACGACGGCCGACAACCGCAAATCAGGGGCATAGGGCAAAGGCCGCGGGCGCGTCACCCCCGCCGTCTCTTCCCTTGCCGGGGCGCGCCGCAACGGTTATTCTCTGGTCGTTCACCGCCCGCGCGGGCAGGAGGGATTCGGTTCTCATGAAAAACAGGTTCAACTGGGTGTTCGAGCTGCTCGAGGCGAAGGTCCACAGCGCCGGGAGCGACTATAGCCGAGGCGCCGCGCCGGGACGAAACGGAGCCATGCTCACCGAATCGCTGCGCCGTGTGCTGGACGAAGCGAGGGAGCGGAAAGAGGAGTTCCGCGATCATGCGCAGTACGTTCTCTTTCTCGATGAGTTCATCGATGCCGTCCAGGCTTTCCTCGACGGACCGGGCGGAGGGGAGGACATCGAAGGGCGCCTCGAAAAACTCGAAAGCGCCGTAACCCGCCTCGATGACAACATTCGCGCGGCACTCAAGTAGCGTCCGGAAAAGGGACACAACGTATTCTTCTCGGCGCGCCGTCCGCCGATCGATCGCCCCCGCCGCGACTCCTTACGACTCTCGACGCTTTCTCGATTCGAAAATCCTGACGATCACGTACGCAACGAGAGCGACGAGAAAGAAGACGAGGAGCATCCACGCCACACCCTGGAGTGTGCCGATCACCGTGCGGTACACCTCGAGCACCCACCGATCGGTGTTCAAGGCGAGGATCTCGGCCTTCTCCTTCGGTCCGCGCGCCATGGGAAGGATGTAGTTGTCCAGTCTGTGAATCCGAACACCGCTCGAAATCCCGACGACGTAGATGGCGAACTGGAGGTAGCGTACCCATGCCGCGCTGATTTCGTCGGCGATGATTCTCTCCAGAATCGAGCGGATCGACGCTCTGAAAAGGCGCGCCACGATCGCGGAAACGACGAAAGCGATAGCGAAGGTCACTGCGAGAAGCGCGATGATCATGAAGCCCTCCTATCAAGGGGGTCGGGCCGGAAACCGTTTCGGCTTGAACCGGCCGGTTGATCGAAGCACGATGAGCGTACACGGTGCGACGCGGCCATTCCAGAGCGGAGGAGGGGGAAGTTGTGACGCCGCCGGGAAAAAGATACTGTCTCATCGCGGGATACGGATCGCTGGGGAGCGCTCTCGGCGCGCGACTCATCGATCGGGGCGACGTCGTGTACGGTCTCAGGCGAAGCGGTTCGGCTCTGCCGGCCGGCGTCATGCCGATCCGAGTGGACCTTTCGAAGATCGAAACTCTTCGTGCTCTTCCCGGCGGCATCGAATACGACCGCGTCTTCTACACCGCCGCGGCGCAGGAGAGAACCGAAAAGGCGTACCGGGCGGCGTACGTGGAAGGGCCGCGGAATCTTCTCGCCGCACTCGCCGGGCGTGGCGCGCCGAGATTTATTTATACATCCAGTACGGCGGTGTACGGCCGATGCCGCGGTGAATGGGTCGACGAGGAGACGCCGGCCGAGCCGGAAGGATTCGCCGGCGCATTCGTGCTGGAGGGCGAGGAGATCTTCCGTCGTGCCGCGGTGCGGCGGGCGGTTGCTCTTCGTCTCGGCGGTATTTACGGCCCGGGGCGGGAACGGCTGATCGAGAGCGTGCGAAACGGCGTCGCGCGGATCCCGGAAGGCGGGCCGTTCTACACGAACCGGATCCACGCCGACGACGCGGCCCGTGCGCTCGAACATCTCTCCCTCCTTCACGACCCGGCCGGCGTCTACATCGGCGTCGATCGCGACCCGGCCGATCTCGGCGAGGTGCTTCGCTGGATCGCCGCGCGGCTCGGTCTTCCCGAACCTCCCGAGGGCGCCCCCCCGCCCGGCAGGGGAAGCAAGCGGTGCCGCAGCGATCGCCTCGTGGATTCCTCCTTCCGATTCCGGTATCCTACATTCCGCGAGGGATACGCGACGCTTCTCGGGAAGGAAAACGCTTGATGAATCGCACGCTGAAGGTGGCCGTTCTTTTCGGCGGCCGTTCGGGAGAGCACGATGTCTCTCTCGTGTCGGCCCGTGCGATCATCACCGAGTTGGAGAAGAATCCCCGCTTCGAAGTGCTGCCCGTCGGCATCACCCGTGCCGGAAGGTGGATTATGCACCCGGGGGCTCTCGCGGCACTCACCAGGGAATCGCGCCTCGCCATGAAAGGGACGGCGGCGGCGGTGGAAGACCGGGTCGAAGCGCCGGTCGGCGACGAGCGGACCGCCCTCGTCCCCGGCGACGGAACTTCCCCCCTCGTGAATCTCGGAGATGGCGAAGCGGCGACGAAGGTGGACGTTGTTTTTCCCGTGCTCCACGGCCCGATGGGGGAAGACGGCACGGTGCAAGGCTTCTTCGAACTCGCCGGCCTTCCGTACGTCGGCGCGGGCGTCGCCTCGTCCGCCGCGTGCATGGACAAGGATCTCTCGAAGCGGATTCTCCGCGACGCCGGCCTCACGGTGGCCGACTCGGTCACCATCCGCAGGAGCGCCTGGCGGGAGGATCGCGAGGGGATGCTAGACCTGGCGATGAAGGCGATCGGCTTCCCCTCGTTCGTCAAGCCGGCCAACATGGGGTCGAGCGTGGGGATCACGCGTGTTTCAGACATGGATCATCTCGCTGCGGGCCTCGACGAAGCCGCCCGATACGACATCAAGATGATCGTCGAAAAGGCGATCGATGCGAGGGAGATCGAGTGCGCCGTTCTCGGAAACGATCGCCCCGACGCTTCCGTGCCGGGCGAGATCGTTCCGTCGGGAGAGTTCTACGACTACACGAGCAAGTACGTAGACGGAACATCGGAGATCCATATCCCCGCCGATCTTCCACGGCGAAAGAGCGACGAGATCCGAGCACGCGCACTCGACGCTTTCAGGGCGCTCGACTGCGCCGGCATGGCGCGCGTCGATTTTCTTCTCGAAAGAAAGAGCGACACCCTATTCGTCAATGAACTGAATACGATCCCCGGCTTCACGCCGATCTCGATGTACGCCAAGCTGTGGGAGGCGAGCGGTGTTCCGTACGGCGCCCTCCTCGAACGGTTGATCGACCTCGCCCTGGAGCGCCGCGAAGACCGCTTTGACGTGGAGAGTGAATTCCAGGTTCCCCGCGGCGGGGAGTGAGGATCGTGGCGCGGATCAAGCTCCACGGCGTGATGAAACGGTACGGTACCGCCACGGCCCTCGGCGGCGTGACACTTTCCTTCCGCGACGACGCCACCACCGCCGTGGTCGGTCCGAGCGGCAGCGGCAAGTCGACGCTCCTCCAGATGATCAACGGCCTGATCCGTCCCGACGAGGGGGAAGTGCGCCTCTTCGGCGCGCCGATCGACTACGGGCGAATCGCCGAAGTGCGCCGGCGGATCGGCTACGCCGTGCAGGGGACCGGCCTGTTCCCGCACCTCACGGTGGAGAAGAATATCGGTCTCCTCGCGCGGGTCGAGAAGTGGGATCGGCGCCGGACGGCGGAGCGGATCGCCGAGCTGATCCGACTGGTGGAGCTTCCCCCTTCATTTGCGAACCGTTACCCCCATGAGCTGAGCGGAGGCGAGCAGCAGCGTGTCGGGCTCTGCCGGGCGATGATGCTCGATCCTCCCCTCTTTCTTCTCGACGAGCCGTTCGGCGCTCTCGATCCGATCACCCGCAGGGAGGTCCACGACGAATTCGCCCGCCTCCAGCGGTCGAAGGCGCGCACCATCGTGCTCGTAACGCACGATATCCGCGAGGCGATCCGGCTCGCCGACGAGATCGTGGTGCTCCGCCGGAGCGCCGTTGCGCAGGCAGGGCCGTGTGACGAAGTGGTACGCGCACCGGCGAACGATTTCGTCCGGCGGCTCTTCGAGGCGCAGCTCCGATGAGGCACGGTGCGACGATTCTACCGGTGATTTTTCTGCTGCTCGGCGTGCGCGGCCAGGGAGAGGCGACATCGCCGCCCGGGGTGCAATCATCCCGGCCGGTGGTGGTCGGTTCGAAGAATTTCAACGAGGGTTACATCCTCGCCGAGATCACGGCGCAGCTTCTCGAAAGCCGGGGCTTGAAGGTGGAGCGGAGATTCGGCCTCGGCGGGACGCTCGTCTGTTTCGAAGCGCTTCGGGCCGGAAAGATCGATGTCTATCCCGAGTACTCGGGCACCATCGAGCAGGCGATCCTGAAACTACCCGGAAAAACCTCCTTCGAGGGTGTCCGCGCCGCCGTGCGTGAGCGCGGGGGAATGAGGCTCCTCGACTCTTTTGGCTTCAATAACACATACGCCGTCGCCCTCGAAAGAAAACGCGCCGAGTCGCTCGGCCTGAAGACGATCGGCGACCTGGCGTCTCGCGACGACCTCCGCCTCGCCTTCAGCCACGAGTTCCTGAGCCGGAACGACGGCTGGCCCGGCCTGGCGAGGCGATACGGCCTCACCGCCGTGCCGGCGGGGATCGAGCACGGTCTCGCCTACCAGGCGATCCGCGAAGGGAAGATCGACGTCACCGATATCTACTCCACCGACGGCGACATCAAGAAGTATGATCTCGTCCTCCTCCGGGACGATCGGGGGTATTTCCCCTCGTATCTAGCCGCGCCCCTCGTCGGCCCGGACGCGCCCCCGGCGATCGATACGATTCTCGCGTCGCTCGCGGGCGCCATCGACGAGGAAAAGATGCGCTCGATGAACGCCGCCGTGCTCATCGACGAGATGAGTTTCGCCGCCGTGGCGGAACGGTTCCTTTCGGAAAGCGGTGTCGTGGCCGGCGCCCGTGGCGCGGAAGCGCCCGGCTTCTGGAGCGCCCTTTTCCGAAGGACGGTACGACACATCGAGCTGACACTGATCGCGCTGATCGCCGGCGTGGCGACGGCGCTTCCCGCCGGCGTCGCGATCTACCGCGTGCGCGCGCTGTGTCGCCCGGTGATCTACATCGCCGGGCTCCTCCAGACGATCCCGTCGATCGCCCTTCTCGCCATGATGATCCCCTTCTTCGGCATCGGCGTTCTCCCCGCCGTGGTCGCCCTTTTTCTCTACGCCCTCCTTCCGATCCTCCGCAACACGGTGGCCGCCCTCGATTCGATCGACCCTCTCTTGAAACGGGTCGCCACCGGCATGGGACTCACGTCCGCCGAACGACTCCGCTTCGTGGAACTTCCCCTCGCCGCGCCGCTCGTTCTCGCCGGGATCCGGACGGCGGCGGTGATCAACATCGGCACGGCGACCCTCGCGGCGTTCATCGGCGCCGGCGGCCTCGGCGAGCCGATCGTCACCGGACTCGCGCTGAACGATACCGGCTTGATCCTCCAGGGGGCGATCCCTGCGGCGGCGCTGGCGATTCTCGTGGAGTTCCTCTTCGAACTTCTCGAGAAGGCGATCATTCCGCGGCACCTTCTCCAGAAGCGCGCTCGCTGAGCGACCGGCCGGCGCGGCCCGGGTCAGCCGGCGACGCGGCGGAAAAGAAGCATTTCAGGAGAATCGATTCCAAGGAAAAGCGCGGTGAGAAGAAGCGCCAAGGCGAGTGCAACGATCGCCACGACCGGCAAAGCGGCGGCGAATCGGAAAAGCCGGCGCGACGAAGGTTCGCGCCACGGTTCGATGAGGAACCATGCCGCGTAGAACGGGAAGACGGCGCTCGACCAGGCGATGAAGTTGATCATCGGAACGCCGAAAAGGCGCACAGCGAAAGCGTCGGGCCACTCCCACCAGCCGAAGAGCGCGGCCGCGACGTCGCCGGGAAGATCGACGGAGAGGATGAATACCGTGGCGATGGCGGCTTTCGCAAACCACGAAGCTCGCGGCACGAATCGCTGTGCGGTCCACACCGCCAGGTAGAAGCTGACGCTCCAGGCGACCATGGTCGCCGGCGGGGCGGGGAGACCGGGGAGGTAGATCGCGTATCCGACCTCCCGAAAGAAGCCGGTGGCGATGCCCGTGTTCTCGAGGAGCACGCCGTAGGCGAGGCCCACGCCGAACACGGCGATGAGCGCGGCCCTCCCCTTCCACCGGATGCAGTGAATCGCCGTGACGGCCGCCATGACGTAAAGCGTTCCCTCGAAGAGGGCGCGAATCGTGTCACGGCCCAGGGAGGGTTCGGGGGCGAGAAAAAGAAAGATCGTCACGACGACAAAAGCCGCCGCGGCGCGGCGCCGTGGTACCCGGAGACGGCCCGAACGGCCGATCCTCCCCGATCGCTCCCTCCTTCCCCGGATCAAAGGATACGCCGCGAACCAGGCGAGCGGGGCGAGAACGACGGGAAGGAGGTCGAACCGGGGCGGCCGTGCGAGCTTCACGACGGCATAGGCGAAGGAGAAAGAAAAATAGAGAAGGAACCAGAAGGGAAAATCGACCCACATCCGGCACGCCTCGACACCCCGTCCGCCGGGCACCGCCCCTTCATCGATATCGCCCTGCGCCGGAGAGTGGTCTACTCGCATGGCGGCGCTCCGGTGCGCGCGGCCGGGTCGCCGCCGGTCGATCCCGCCCGGACCGGCGCCTTCCCGTACACCTCCTCGACGAATCGAGGCGTGAAGAGAAGCGCCCCGCGCCGGTTGAGGTGGTCGGAATCGTTGAAGAGATCGTCGGAGAACGTATGCCCCGTGTCGAAATCGACGAGCCGCACCTTCTCGCCGCGGGCGATCTCGCCGACGAGATCGAGGAACACGTCGTAGTCGCCTTCACGGTAGTGGTCGCGCAGGAGATCGGTGATCGGCGGAATGAAGAGAGTCACGGTGAACCCGTCGCTGCGCGCCGTCCGGATCAATCGTGCGAGCGCCTCCGCCTGGATGCCGCCGGCGGTAAAGTCCCTCAAATAGTCGTCGAACTTCTTTCGAATCGGCCTCGCCATGTTCCGGTCGAACTCCTTGTCGCGCGGTTTCCATCCCCTCGCTCTGTCGGCGCCCCACGCCGTGCGCGTCCGGAGATAGTCGATCAAAGCCGGCGTCGCCGGAGTTCCGGAAGCTTTCCTTCTTTTCTCTCCGCGCCTTCGCTTCTCTTTCATCTCTTCGATCACCTCGCCCGCACGGAAAACGGCCGCCCTGTAGAAGACCGCGCGCGCCGCCCGAGAAAAGGCCCCGGCGCCCGAATCGGCGAGTACTCCCGAACCGGCGAGAAAACGCTCCTCCCGTTTCGTGAGGAATCGGTCGTTCATTCCTGAAGCACGAACCTCGACGGCGAGGAATCCGCGAAAGTCGACCGCCGCCGCCCAACGGTGCACATCGCGCATGTAGAGCCTGAAAAGCCCGACCGCTGTGGCGCCGTAGTCGGTGACGTTCGCCGTCCACGGACGAACAACGCCCCGTGCCGCAAGGAGGCTGTCGCACAGGGCGGGCGACACGCCCCGCCTCGTTCGCGACGTGCCGAGATTGAGGAATAGCGTCTCCTGTGAGGGGACAACCTTCACCGTTCCCGGCTCGGCGCTCCGTTCGACGGCGCGGAGAATCCCTTCCGCCGCCGCGAGCACGAGCACGGCGTAAAAGATCGAGCGGCTCGCCTTTCTCATCGATCCCCACCCCGTCCGGTCACGGCGGATCCTTCTTCTTCCCGTAGATCACGACTCCCGCCGATCCCCACACCGGCGACGGGAACGGTATCCTCTCGATGCGCTCGTAATTCTCTCGGAACCAAGAGGAGCGATCGAGGCTCTTCACGGCGAAGAGCATCATCGTCACGATGTAATCAGGGTTCGTTTCCCGAACGAACTCGGTGGAGATCGCGCCGAGCCCCGGGCGGAGGCGCTCTTCCTCCGGCACGGGTAGGAACGGATGCGCCTCGGGACTCACCAGGCCGCACGCGTCGAGTATTTTCCCCTTGAAGTAATAGCCGAAACTCCCGATCTCGGGAGCCGCCGCCGTCTCGCCGGGAGAAAAGTGTTCGTTCAGGTACTCCGCCGCCTTTCGGTATTCCCGGATCCGCATATGCCCCGGCTTGTCGAGGAGGAGTGTTTGCGGCGAGGGATTCTTCACGCATCTCGCGATGCCGGCGGCGATGATCGTCGCCACGAGCATCGTGTGTGGAATCGATGCCCACCGACCGCTTCCGCCGGCGCGGCTCCGACCCGGCGCGGTCAACGGGAGCGCCGCGAAGATCGTGAGCGCCCACGTCGTGAAGATCGCCGGGAGATACCAGGGAAACATCATCGGGTTGCCGGCGGCATAGAAGAGAACGAGAGCGGCGAAGAAGAGGGCGGGGAGAAAAGCCTTGCGCCGGCGAAACTCCGGGGCGAAAAGCGCCGCGGCGGTGACGAGGAACGGCACGGTCATGGCGATCCACGAGGCCGCCCCTCCGCCGCGGCCGAGCGCGGCGCCGCCGATCCACGAGGCGACGCTTCCCGAGAGCCTTTCCAGGGCGAAGCCGGGGGGCACCGGGTAGAGCGGTTTCGACTTGGCGATCACCGATAGCGGAATGATGCTGCCGTAGTAGAAGAGGGCGAAAACCGCCCACGGAGCAATAGTGAGGAGGAAAGCGGACGCGCCGCGAAGGAGCGCCCGAGGGGACCGCACGAAAAACGCCGCGCCGATCGGAAGAAGGAGCGCACCCTCAGGGCGGGTGAGACAGGCGAGGGCGGCGAGGGCGCCGAGCCACACCGGACGGCGCGACGCCGCCGCGAGAAGAGAGAAGAGGGCGAGAGAGACGAAAAGATACGACTCCATCCCGCCGAGCGAGAGGGCGAGGAGGGGCGGGTCGGTGAGGAGGAACGCGGCGGCGAGGAGGGCGACCGGCCGGCATCCTGTGATCTTCTCGAGGAGGAGCCACGCGGCGACGCCGGCGGCGGCGAAGGGGAGGAAATTGAACGCCACGGCAAGCACGGGGAGAGCCACTCCGCGAAAAACGGCCTTCAGCGCGGCGAGAAGGAGAAGATACAGGGGCGTCGTCGATCCGAGAACATGTTCCCCTGCGTTGTAGACGAGCCCCCGCCCGGCGACGACATTCTCCACGTATCGATAAGTGATGAACGCATCATCGAAGGGAGCGACCCGCGCCGTCCGGTGCACATGGAGCGCCCAGAGGAGCGGCGGAAGGAGAAGGAGCGGCAGGAATCGTCTCATCCGGACGGCGATGGCGGTCGACTTCATCCCTCTCTTTCTCCCCCGTCAATGAGAACCGATGTATCCGAGCCCTCTGAAGATATCCTTCTCTTCGTCGGTTAGCGCATTCTTCTCCACCACCACCGTGTCCCTCCCCGCGGCGGCGGCCGCCGAATCGAGCCGCGCGGCGAGCCTTTCCAGAATGTCCGGCAACTTTCCCGACAGGTCCGATCTTTCCAGGGGATCGGTGGACAGATCGTACAGTTCGCGCTTCCCCTCCTTCTCATCGCGGATCAGCTTGTACTCCCCCTCGATCAGCCCCTTCTTCTTCGGTGAGAACGCGCCGCGACGCGGGTTGACCGACTGGAAATCGACGTCGAGAAGGATCGGTGCGGCGGCGCCGTCGTTCCAGGGCGGGAGGAGTGATATTCGGGTGTCGAGTCGTTCTTCTCCCACCCCCGCCAGGTGGAGAACGGTCCCGGGGAGCGAGACGAGCGACACCGGTTTCCGCACGACACGCGCCGGCGCACCGCCCGGCTCCCGGATGATGAGAGGAACGCGCATCAGCTCTTCGTAAAGGGATCGAGTATGTCCGATCCAGCCGTGTTCCAGGAACTCCTCGCCGTGATCGGAAGTGAAGATCACGAGCGTATTGTCCCGTGCGGTCGAGCGGTCGAGCGACCGGAGAAGCCGCCCCACGCCGTCGTCGGTGAAGCGGATCTCGCCGTCGTAGAGATCGAGGAGGAAACGGCGCTCCTTCCCGGTGAGGGTGTCCATCATCCGCCTCACGATCGAGATGTCCTGTTCACCATCGAGGCGGCCCGCGCGGGGCGGGGCGAAGCCGTATTCCGGGTGGGCGATGTAATTGTAATGGGGATCGAAATAGTGGACGAAGAGGAAGAACGGCCGGTCGCCGGCGGCGAGGGTATCGAGAAGGGCGGCCGCTTTCTTCGTCACTCCCGGCGTGGAGAGGTAGCCGTGGCCCCGCGCCTCGTCTTCGTCGAAACGATCGAAGCCGTGATCGAACCCTCTCATGGCGCCGATCATCCTGTTGCTGACCACTGCCGCCGTGCGGTAGCCCGCCTCCGCGAAGACGGTCGCGAGGGTCGCCGTTTGTTCGGGAAGCCGCCGCCGGGGCCGTGTCACTCGGTGTTGCGCCGGGTAGAGTCCCGTCAGGATGGTCGCCACCGAGGGCATCGTCCAGGGCGCCACGGTGTACGCCCGTTCATACCGGATCGACCCGGCGGCGAGAGCGTCGATGGCGGGCGATGTTTCGCGCTTCGCGCCGTAGCAGCCGAGGTGATCGGCTCGAAGCGTATCGACCACTATGAGAAGAACATTCATCCGGCGGGGATGTCGTCCGCAACCGGCGGCGAGAACCACCGCACCCAGGAGCGCGAGGAGGGCGAGGCCGACCTCGATCTTCCAACGAATCCCGGCCGACGTCGCCGGCGCACGCCCGGAAGCATGCCATCCACGGCGGCGCCCCGACTTCCCGACCGCCGGACGAATCCGCTTTCGCTGACCACGGCTCATCGCGCCTCTCCCGTTCCGCCCCGGCGCGGCGCGGATCGCCCGACCCGACGGCCGGGACGCCGATTGAGCATAGCCCAGGGGCAGAAGGTCATAAAGAGGAACGTTCGCCCGGGTGACGCGACGAAAGGATTTTTCGCCGACCAGCGGTTATGATGAAAGCCGTCGCCCGTGAGAACCTCTTTCCGCCGGCAACCGCCGGTCCGCCGGGAGCCGCATGGTGCCCTCTCCTCGAATGAAGATTCTCTTCGCCCTCCCCGCCTTCGTGATCGCCCTTCTCTTCCTTCTCCCCTCGCTCTCGTCGTACGATTTCTTTCATCGCGACGAGGCGAACTGGATCATCACGGGGCGGACGTCGTTCCGCACCTTCTTCATCGACCACGACTTCGACGCGCCGTACTGGTCGGCGCCGATGAATTCGTTCGGCAGGTACAACCCCCAGATCGGCAAGTATCTCATCGGCGCGTCGCTTTGGCTTCGCGGAGAGCGGGAAGGACGAAAAGACGTGGTCCGGTGGAATCCGAAACGGAGTCTCGCATGGCATATCCGCGAAGGGATCGCGCCGGCGCCGGCGGAGCTTGCCGCCGCACGCATCCCGGCGGTTCTTCTCGGCGCCTTCGCCGTGGCGGCCCTCGTGCTGATGGTGCTCACCGTCGAGGGAGGGGTCGCCGGCGTGATCGGCGGATACGCCGCGGCCGCTGTTTTTCTCGCGAACCCGGTCGTCCGAAACGGCGCGCGGCGGGCGATGCTCGACATTCCCGCGCTGGCATTCTCGTTGGCGGCGATCTTGTTCACCGAGGCGGCGTTCGACTCGTTCCGAACGCGCCGCGAAGGGAGAGGTTTCGCCCTCGCCGCCGCGGGATCGCTCTTCGCGGGGATCGCCCTTTCGACGAAGTTGAACGCCGGGATGATCGTCGCGGTGGTCGCGGCGGCGAATCTCGTCCTCCTGGCGGCCCGGCGAAACCGCCGGGCGGCGATGGCGCTCACCGTAACGTACATTCTCCCGCCTCTCGTCTTCGTAGGACACAACCCGTACCTCTGGCATCACACGATCGACGGCATACGGGCGATGCTCCACTTCGGAACCGCCGTTTCGCAAAGGACGACGATCTACCCGGACGAGGCGCTCCTCACCTGGACCGACCGGTGGGGGACGCTCTTTCGCATGGTATTCCCCCCACCGGCGCTCATCGTTCCCGCCGCCGTCGGCCTCGCCGCACTCCTTCGAGAAAGAAAGCGGCACGTTGCGCTCCTTCTCTGGTCGACTCTCGTTCCGGTCGCCGTCGCCGCCTGGACGCCGCTCGCGTGGGGACGTTACTACACGCCGGCGATCGCGGCGGGGGCCTTCCTCGCGGGATACGGTATCGCGGTGACCGCGGTCGTCGCTTTCCCACGGGCGGAAAATCGGGCCGATCTCGATCAAAGCTAAACTTTTTTCGAAACATTCCGATAATCCGTGAAGACCGATCTGGGACCGCGCGGGGGCGCAAGGCGCGGGAAACATCCCCTGGAGGTATGCTCGATGAAGAGAATCCCGATGGCGGCCGCCGCCCTTCTCCTCTTGGCCGCCCTTTGCGTTCCATGCGAAGCGCGCATCATCGTTTCCCCCCTGGAACTGCACTTCGAGGTGAGTGAAGGCGACCGCGGGGGGATGCCGATCATCGTCACCAACAGGGGAAACCGTCACGTCACGCTGAAGCTCTACTTCGGCGACAGCCGGCTCCTCCCCGACGGGTCGGAGGAGAACATGCTCGCCGGCGGCCATCGACGGAGCTGTGCGCCGTGGATGCTCTTTGCAGACCAGATCCTCGAACTCGACCCGGGGAAATCAGAGGAGATCCCGGTGGTGCTCGAGGTGCCCGAGGGGGCGCGGGGTACTTTCTGGACGAAACTCTATGTGGAAGAGATTTCGACGGGAGTGAACCCGCCCGGGGACGAAGCCTCGTTGCCCCCCGAACACCCAGGGGAGCGTGTCGCGGTAAGGCTCTTCGAAAACGTGCCGGGCACGATCCATCGGCTCGCACGGATCGAGGAGATCGCCGCGCCGCCCGCCACGGGCGACGTGCCCGCAACGGTGTCGGTGCGTGTGAAGAACACGGGAAACGCCCTCCTCCATTGCCGGGGGTGGGTCGAACTCCACTCGAGCGATGGATCGGTCGTCGACACGCTCCGGCTCGGAAGGGACAACCGGTTTCTCCTTTATCCCGACAGCTACAGGAACCTGGTACTCGAATCGGAAAAGCCTCTCGATGAGGGAACGTACACCGCGCTCGCCATGATCGACATGGGAGAGAGCGGCCTCCTCTCCGACGACGCCCTTCTTCTCGTCCGCCGAGGCATGCCCGGTGCGGTTTCTCCCGCACCGGTCGAGACGGTGACGCCCGTGGGCGTTCCCGAAGAGACGGCGGTGACGTCCGGGGAGGAGACGACGGCGGGAATGAAGATCGCCCCGCCGGTCGAGCGGCGGGCGGGGTTTTCGATCCAGGTGGAAGCGGACGCCCTCGAGGAGGAAGCTCTCAAGACGGTGGAAAGGCTCGCCGAAGTCCTCGACGAGGAACCGTATATCCACCGCTCCCGATCGTTCTACAAGGTGCTCGTCGGTCGGTGCGAAGGACCCGCCGAGGCGGATATACTGCTCCGGAAGGTGACCTCGGCCGGTTTTCCCGGAGCGTTCGTCGTTCCCGCAGAAGCTGCGATCGAGACGCCGACCGAGGTGGTGGCCGACGACCGCGCGGCGACCGCGCCCGATGTCGTCGATGCCTCCGCCGGCCGACCGGATGGGGCCGAGGTCGGCGACCCGGAAAACGGCGCCGCGGCCACGGTCGAAACGGTGGAGGAGAACGGCCAAGCTATGAGCGACACGACGATCGGCGCCCCCGCCGCGATCGAGGCGCTCGGTGAACTCCTTCCCGATTTGCGCCCACTTCCGGAGGCGGCCGGTTATCCCCCCCGGATCGCCGATTCCTCGTCCGCCGCCCCCGCCGCATCCGGATGGCGGCTTCTCATCTTTTCGGCGTCCGACTCGGCGGGTGCGGCGGCGTACGCGGCGAAGATCGAGGCGAAATTCGCCGTCCGCACGGTGATCTCCGGAACAGGTTCATCGTGGAAGATCCACCTTGCCGGGGCGACCGACAGGGCGAGTGCCGTAAAGATGATGCATGAAATGATCACCGCCGGCATGGAAGAGTCGTGGATCGAAAGAGGCTCGATCCGCCTCGTGCCCTAACCACCCCTTTGCGATTCCCCTTCCCAAGGTGTAACAATAGTAGTGATGATCGAACCGACCATCGGCGGGCGGTTCGCGCATATCCGGGCCGGACGTGTTCCGGCCCGGGCACTTCCGCCGAGGAAGGGGGCGATTTGAACGCAGCGGAACTGATGGTGAAGTGCATCGAGGCGGAGGGAGTGGAGTACGTGTTCGGCGTTCCCGGCGAGGAGAACGCCGCTTTCATGATGGCGCTGGAGAAGTCGAAGATCCGGTTCATCCTCACGCGCCACGAACAGGGAGCCGCATTCATGGCGGACGTTTACGGGCGGCTCACCGGTAAGGCGGCGGTCTGTCTCGGCACGCTCGGTCCGGGCGCGACGAATCTGGTGACCGGCGTGGCGGACGGCAACATGGACCGCGCGCCGATGGTGGTGGTCACCGGCCAAGCGGACATCACGCGCCAACACAAGGAAAGTCACCAGGCGATGGATGTTGTCGGGCTCTTCAAACCGGTGACGAAGTGGGCCGCGCCCGTCATCCACCCCGACAACATCCCTGAGATGGTGAGCAAGGCGTTCAAGCTGGCGCAGATGGAAAAGCCGGGGGCATGCCACATCGAACTCGCCGACGATCTCGCCGAGACCGCGGCGAATGGCGACCCCCTCCCGGCGAAGCCCCCGCGCCGTCCCGTGCCCGACGACACGATCGTCGACCACGCGTGGGAGGCGATCCGTGGGGCGAAAAGTCCCGTGATCCTCGCGGGGAACGGCGCGATCCGCAAGAGGGCGAGCCGGCAGCTTCGCGCATTCGCCGAGAAGACGGGTATCGGCGTGATCAGCACGTTCATGGGTAAAGGATCCGTTCCCCGCAAGGCGAAGGAGTGTCTCTTCACCATCGGACTTCAATCCCGTGACCGCGTGGCGTGCGCCATCGACTCGGCGGACGTGGTGATCACCGTGGGATACGACCTCGTGGAGTACCTTCCCCGTTTCTGGAACGGGAAGAAGAACAAGACGATCGTACACATCGATTTTCTTCCCGCCGGCGTGGACGATCATTACGACGTCGCCGTCGAGGTGACGGGCGATGTCGCCCATGCCCTATGGATGCTGAATGAACGCGCCGCGCGCGACGGCGTGCGCTTCGAACCGTCCGGCTGCCGCGATCTTCGCGCCGAGATGCTCGCCGACTTCGCCGAATACAAGGACGACGACACCGAGGGGACGATCCGCCCCCAAAAGGCGATCTGGGATGTGCGCGAGGCGCTCGGCCCGCGCGACATTCTCCTCAGCGACGTTGGCGCCCACAAGATGTGGGTTGGACGGTACTACAACTGCGACGAACCGAATACGTGCCTTATTTCAAACGGCTTCTGCTCCATGGGATTCGCGCTCCCCGGCTCGATCGCCGCGAAACTCGTTCACCCCGACAGGCGGGTTCTCGCTCTTTGCGGCGACGGCGGCTTCCTGATGAATGTGCAGGAGTTGGAGACGGCGAAGAGAATCGGCATGCCCGTCGTGATTCTCGTCTGGGAGGATCACGAGTACGGCCTTATCGCCTGGAAGCAGAGGAACCGCTACGGGAGAAACGTCGATCTGCGCTTCGGAAACCCCGACTTCGTCATGCTCGCCGAATCATTCGGCTGCCGCGGGATCCGCGTGGAGAATTCGCGCGACCTCGCGGGCGCCTTGGAAAACGCGTTCCGGTGCGATCTGCCCACGGTGGTCGTTATTCCGATCGACTACAGAGAAAACGATCTGCTCACCGAAAGGCTCGGCACGATATCGTGCCCCATTTGAGAGGAATGTCCCGATGAAAGAAACATATCCTTATTATATCGGCGGGAGCGCCGAGCGGCCGAACAGCGACCTCGCCGTGATCGACAAGTACACCGGAAAGACGGCGAGTCGCGTCGCCCTCGCCGACGGCGAGGCGATCGACCGCGCCATCGCCATGGCGGTGGACGCCGCCCCGGCCATGGCGACCATGGCGGCATGCGACCGCCGGGAAGTGCTGAACCATTGCGTCCGGCGCTTCACCGAACGCTCCGAGGAACTCGCTCTCGCCTTGTGCGTCGAAGCGGGCAAGCCGATCCGCGACAGCCGCGGCGAGGTGAGCCGCCTGATCGACACGTTCCGGATCGCCGCCGAGGAGGCGGTGCGCATCGGCGGCGAGGTGATTCCCCTCGACATCAGTTCGCGGGCGAAAGGCTACACCGGGATGTGGAAGCGCGTGCCGATCGGACCGTGCTCGTTCATTTCACCGTTCAACTTCCCTCTCAACCTCGCCGCCCACAAGGTGGCGCCCGCCATCGCCGCGGGATGCCCCTTCGTGCTGAAGCCGGCGAGCCTGACACCGGTGGGAGCGATCCTCATCGGCGAGGTGCTCGCCGAAACCGATCTGCCCGCCGGAGCGTTCTCCATCCTTCCCGTCGGCCGCGACGGCGCGGGGGCGTTCACCACCGACGAGCGACTGAAGCTCCTTAGCTTCACCGGCTCCCCCGCCGTCGGCTGGGCGCTCAAGGCGAAGGCGGGGAAGAAGAAGGTGGTCCTCGAACTCGGGGGGAACGCGGCGTGCATCGTCGACGAGGACGCCGATCTCGACGACGCGGTGGAGCGGATTCTCCACGGCGCTTTCTACCAGTCGGGCCAAAGCTGCATCAGCGTCCAGAGGATCATGATTCATGAGGACGTGTACGATCGGTTCAAGGAAAGGATCGTCGCCGGAGCGTCCGCCCTGGTGATGGGCGACCCGAAGGAGGAGAGCACGTTCATCGGACCGATGATCTCGGAGAAGGAAGCGGCGCGCCTCGAATCGTGGATCGCCGCGGCGAAGGAGAGGGGCGCATCGGTCCTCTGCGGCGGACGGCGCGAGGGGGCGATGCTCGAGGCGACGCTCCTCGAAAATGCCCCGGATGATCTCGATGTCTGCGCCAAGGAAGCGTTCGGGCCCGTGGCGGTGCTCTCGTCGTTCTCCGATTACGACGACGCTCTCGCCGAGGTGAACCGGAGCGATTTCGGTCTCCAGGCGGGAATCTTCACGCGGGACATCTACAAGGCCCACCAGGCATGGGATACCCTCGAAGTAGGCGGGGTGGTGATCGGCGACGTCCCGTCGTGGAGGGTCGATCACATGCCGTACGGCGGCGTGAAGGAGAGCGGTCTCGGCAGGGAAGGGATCCGCTTCGCCATTGAGGATATGACCGAAATCCGCCTCCTCGTGCTCAGGACACCGCAGCATAAGAAAGGCGCGTAGGGAGAGTGCCGGCGCTGGACATCCCGGCGTCATGCCGACTGCGCGGTCGCTCGGCGGCGCTTCGGAAGGGCCGCTCGCCGGCGGCGGCTTTCGCTCTCGGCCTGGCGTTTTTCATATGTTACACCGTCTACGGGGCGAAAGTGGGGAAGGGCGTCGAGTTCCGGCCGTTCCGCGGCTGGGGCTACCACCTCCTCTCATTCGGCCAGCGGCCGCGATCGTTGTCGTACGGATTGATCCACGCGCGGCCCCTTTTCTTCTACACCTTCTTCTACGATCCCAATGTGATCCGGGTCGTGTGGGGGTGCTTCTCACGTTTCTCATCATCCCGGTGACGCTCTATCCCTTCCTCGGCGGCAAGGTGTGGTGCCGTTACTGGTGTCCCCTGGCGAAGCTGATGGGTCTTTATTCGAGCTGGTTCGGCCGGTTCAACATCGCTTCGAACGAGAAACGTATCGCCTGCGGCGAGTGCAGCAGGAACTGCCAGGTGGGAATCGGCGTGATGGGCCACGCCCTCAGGCAACAAAGGATCGACAACACCAATTCATCGTGCATCGGGTGCGGCATCTGTGTCACCGTCTGTCCCATGGACGTGCTCCACTTCGGCGGGAAATGAAAAGAAGAGCCGGCGGCCGAAACGCCCGCCGAACCGGAACCGTTGAAGACGATAAGCGTCGGAATGTAACATCTTCCTTCCGGCGGCGACCCAATAGGGAGAATGAACCTTCCGCCCCGACCCGGCGACTTCCCTCGGAGGATCGATGGATGACGAACAAAACGCGGCCTGTCTGCATCTTTTCCCTTTTCGCGCTGGCGGCGCTTCTCCTTTTCCCGCCGGGGACATGTTCGGCGGACGAGAGACTGCATTCTCTTTTCGACGGGCTATTGAAAAAGTACGTGCGAGGCGGCGAGGTGAGTTACGCCGGCTTCAAGGAGGACGAGGCGACCTTCGACGCGTACCTCGATATTCTGGCGCGCACCGATCCGGACACCCTCGATCGGAACGGGAAGTTCGCTTTCTGGATCAACGCCTACAACGCGTTCACGATTAAACTGATCCTGGGCCGCTATCCCGGTATCGAGAGCATCCGTGACATTCCCCGGGGCGACCGGTGGAGATGGAAGGGTTGGGTGGTGAACGGGAAGAAGCTGAGCCTCGATACGATCGAGCACAAGATTCTTCGTCCCATGGGCGATGCGAGAATCCACTTCGCCATCGTGTGCGCTTCGAAGTCGTGTCCCGACCTGGTGCCGGACGCGTACAGCGCCGACTCTCTCGACGCGCAGCTCGACGCCGCCGCGAGGCGCTTTCTCGCCGACGAAACGAAAGGTCTTCGCGTGGCCGACGAGAAGGGAAGGTTCGGAGGGGTGAACCATACCGCCTACATTTCGGAGATTTTTCACTGGTTCGAAGATGATTTCAAGAAAAGCGCCGGGTCGAGAATCGATTTCATCATCCCGAGGGCGCCGGAAGATGCGAAACGCTTTCTGAAAAAAAATCGTTACGACCTGAAAGTCAAGAAACTCGATTACGACTGGTCGCTCAACGGCAAGTGACTTGCGTCATCGCGACCGGCGTGGTAAGCTGCCCGCGGCTCGCGATTCGCGGCGACGGCCGCCGACGCGAAGCGTCTTGGCCCCTTCTTAGATAACGGACAGATATATCGATATATACCTGAAAAACCGGGGAGAGTGACCATGGAAACCACCACGGTGGAAAACCGTTTCACATTGATCGTCCAGGGGCCGGATGGGGGACCCGGGGAATTCGCCGACGCCGTGGCAAAAGGGCTTTCCGGGGAACGGAAATCGATTCCCTGCCGTTATCTCTACGACCACCGAGGATCGCTTCTTTTCGAGGATATCTGCGCTCTCGATGAGTACTACCCGACACGCGCCGAAAGGGAGATTCTCGAAACGAGAGCCGACGAGATCGCATCCCTCCTTCCGGAAAACGCCGAAATCGTCGAGCTGGGAAGCGGGAACGCGAGAAAGACAACGCTCCTGATCGAATCGTTTCTTAGGAAGAACGGCCGCCTCAGCTATAACCCTATCGACATTTCGCGGAAGATGATCGAAGGGAGTTCGATCAGTCTGCTGAAGCGTTATCCCGACCTGGAGATCCAGGCGATCGCGGGAGATTACGGCGACGGGCTCGAGTTGATGCGGACATCGGGAGAGGGCGTGAAACTGATCCTATGGCTCGGCTCTTCGGTGGGGAATCTCGATCGGGAGGAGGCGGCCGAGTTCCTTTCCGACGTGAGAGGCCACATGGGCGCGAACGACCGGCTTCTCATCGGCATCGACCTTCGAAAGTCGAAGAAAGTGCTCGAAAAAGCTTACGATGATCGCACCGGGATCACGGCGAAGTTCAACATGAATCTCCTCCGTCGGATGAACGACGAACTGGGCGCTTCCTTCGACATCAGGAAATTCGCCCACCGGGCGACATACCACGAGGAGGAGGGTCGGGTTGACATGGAACTCGTCTCCGTCGAGGCCCATACGGTGCGCATCGAATCGATCGATCTCGACGTGGCGTTCCGCGAAGGGGAGACGATTCACACCGAATCGTGCTATAAATACTCCCCCGAAGAGATCGACGCTCTGTTCGCGGCATCGGGTCTGGAAAACGTAAGGCGTTGGCTCGATTCGCAGCACCGGTTCAGTCTCTCCCTCGCCGCCCCGCTTCCATGAGGTCCGGCTGAGGAGCGCGTCGCCGGCGCGTCAGGCCGTGGACAGGGCGTCCGCCGTCTCCGGTGCTTCGGACGACGAATGCTCGTTGTCGCCGCCTTCCCCGTCATCGCCGTCCGGATTCTCCAGCGGAAGTCGTATGTGGAACGTCGTCCCCTTCCCGACTTCCGAATCGAAGGTCAACTCCCCCGAGAGCTTGTCCACCACCACCGACCGGGCGATGGCGAGTCCCTGCCCCGTTCCCTTCCCCACTTTTTTCGTTGTGAAGAACGGATCGAGAATGCGATCGCGTATCTCCTCGGGAATGCCTGCGCCCGTATCGGAAATGCTCACCACGGCGTACCCTTCCTCGAGCTTCGTCGATACGACGATCTTTCCCTTCTCCACCGGCGATTCACCCAGCTTCTCCCCGATGGCGTGGGCGGCGTTGACGACGAGGTTCAGCACCACTTGGTTGAACTCTCCGGGAAGACACGGCACGAGGGGAAGATCGGGATCGAGATCGAGCTCCAGGTCGGACACATACTTCCATTCGTTTCGCGCCACCGTGACGGTGCTTCCGATCGCTTCATTCAGGTTGAACGGCGTGATCTCCTTCGTGCTCGGATGGGAGAATTCCTTCATGGCGAGAACGATTTCCGAAACCCTGTCGGTCCCTTCGATCGACTGCTTCAGTGCCTTCGGAATCTCCTCGCTCAGGTATTCGATGTCGGCGTTCTCCATCTCCTCACGACAGGTGGCGAGCATTTCATCGGTGACGGGTCCCTCTTTCGCCTTGTCGAGCATTTCGCGGAACACCTTTACACATTCGAGAATGTCGGCGAAGGAGGTGTTCAGGAAACGGAGGTTGTCTCCCACGTACTGCGTGGGCGTGTTGATCTCGTGGGCCACTCCGGCGGCGAGTTGGCCGATCGACTCCAGCTTCTGCGCCTGGAGGAGCTGCGCCTGGAGGATGCTCTGCTCGGTAACGTCGGTGGCGAGAAAGAGAAACTCCGACTGGACGCCCACTTCCTCATTTCCGCCGCGGATCGGGCTGATCCGGATGTCGAGGAAACCATCCGACCCGTCGGGTCTCTTGTAGCTCACGTTGTTCGCGCTCAGTCCCGAATCGCCGCCTCCGTTTTCGGGGAGCGATTCGAGCACTCTCGACCAATCCCACTGGACGCCGCATTCGAGGAAGGGGCGGCCGATCACGTCATTCGCCGGAATACCGAAGAGCTTCTCCGCCGCCGGGTTCCACTGACCGACCGTCTGGTCTTTGCCCACGCCGATCAGCGCGGACGATATGGAAGCGAGGAGTCTTTTCGTCCACTCGTGCGCCTGGCTAAGTCGATCATTCGCGTCTTTCGCGTCGACCGTGCCGCTCCAGTCATTTTCCACGGTCATAACCCTCCGAATCCGCGTGATTCACGGCGCGCATCGTGCCGCGCCGCGGGAGATGATCTTCCCGCACCGTTGTTTCGGCCGGCCCGGCTTTTTCCTTTAGTGCCGGCATCGCCGCATTCAAGTCGACCTCCCTTCCGGGCGATTCTTCGTTAGGACGGTTCGCGCCGCGGCGGCGCGCCCTGGTCCCCGGAAGGAGCCGTGTCCGTGGCCGGAAAGACGAAGTCGCCCCCCGGTGAAGACGCTCTCAGCGCGGCGCACCGGGCCGCGATCAGCGAAAACATGGGGGCGCTTCTCGTCGACGCCGTGCTCCGGGAAAACGACCGCCGCGGCCATAGCGTGCCATGGCTCCGCCGGAGTGGTCGGCGCTTCCGGTTCCGGCGCCCGGGAAGGGAAGGCGTTTCGCCGGGCCGCCTGCCGGCGGGACTCATCTGGATGATCCCCGCGCTCGGCGGACTCCTCCTACAGCCCGAAGCGGGCACATGGGTCGCCGCCGCATCGATCGTCGCCCTCGGTGCCGCGTACCTTCTTCTCCACACAAGAGAAAGAAAGGGACGCTCCCTCCTCAACGCCGAGATCGCCGACCGGGTGGCCGCGGAAAAGAAGCTGATCCACAGCGTGGGGGAACTCGCCCGCTCGAACCGGGAACTCGACGACTTCGCCTACATCGCGAGCCACGATCTGAAGGAACCTCTCCGGGGAATCAGCAGCTACTCCCGCTTTCTCCTCGAGGACTACGCCGGCGTGCTCGACGATGAAGGTGTGGAAATGCTCCGAGCCCTCCCCGATCTCACCGGCCGCATGGAGAAACTGATCGAAGAGCTGCTCCATTATTCACGGGTGGGAAGAGTGGAACTGGCGCGGGAAGAGACCGACCTGAACGCCGTGCTCGACGAGATCCTCCTCTCCCTCGCCATCGGGCTGGACGAGAAGAAGGTGGAACTCCGCAAAGCATCGCCGCTGCCGGTGATCGTGTGCGACAGAGTGCGCATCGGCGAGGTCTTCCGGAACCTGATCACCAATGCGATGAAATACAACGATTCCGATTCGAAGTGGATCGAAATCGGAACGGCCGCGGTCGATCCGGGCGGGCGCGGCGCGACGATCTATGTGAAGGACAACGGCATCGGCATTCCTCCCGAGCGCAGGGACGACGTGTTCACCATTTTCAGAAGGCTTCACGGTAGGAATGAGTACGGTGGAGGCACCGGCGCCGGCATGAGCATCGCGAGGAGAATCGTGGAGCGCCATCACGGAAAAATCTGGTTCGACTCGACCGAAGGGGAGGGAACGACCTTCTACTTCTCCATCGGCCCCGGCGTCGATCCCTCTTCTCCGCCGGCGCCGTCGTCCGCGCAGTCTCGCACGAGGTCGATGGCCCGCTGAACACCCACCGTCGGAATGTAGATCCCCCCCGGTTCGGGCCGAATGAACCAGTCTTTTTCGGTGCGAACGATTTCGACCCACACCGTCTGGCGAAGGTCTTGCTCGGCGATAAAGGCCTTCGCCATCCCCTTGCGCCGCAGCGGATCGTAGAGAAATTCCTTGAACACCACCACCACCTCCCCCCTGCAGCCGGCGGGTTCGAACGACTCGGGGACGAAGCGGTCCACGTGATATGTCTTCAACGATACGTCCTCCTTCAACGGAACGTCGGTGTGCGTCTCCTTGACCAGGCGGATGTCGAAGAAATCGCTCTGCCCCCTGGCGCGCCACTTCCGCTCGTACTTCGTGTCGAAAGCCGCCGCCGCGCTCTTCCAGCTCATCGCGAAACCGGTGCCGCCCGCCCGGTCGGCGATCCACCGGAGATACGGCTCATGATCGGTAACGATTCTCGCCTCGGCGCCGTCGATGAGCCGACTGTTCATGAGTCGCAGGAACGGCCGGCCGAAGAGCCTATGTTTTTCGTGGCGGTCCTTCGGCCAGGGACAGGGAAAAAGGGAATAGATCGCGCCGGTCGACCGCGGCTCGAAAAGCCGCTCGAGCACCACTTTCGCGTCGCCGAGAAGAACGAGCACGTTCGTCGCCCCGCAATGGTCGATCCGCCTGAGGAGGCGTTTCACCGATTCCCAGTGCAGTTCGATGCCGATGAAGTTCCGCTCGGGATGTTCGAGAGCCTCGCGGACGAGAAACTCGCCGTTCCCGAACCCGATTTCCACCGAAACGGGGGCGATCCTCCCGAAGCGCGCGCTCCAGTCAACGGGGCGTTTCTCCTGCCGCCACAAAACGAGCGGTTTCAGCGTGCGGTAGCTCTCCTTCATGGCGCCATTCTACCAGATTCGGGCCTTCCTCTCCCGGGGCGTCTCCCACGCCGGGCCTGCAGGGAAACCCGGTCGATGACGATGCTTCGAGCAGCACCGGTCGCTCCGGCCGGGCGGCCGCGCTGACCGCCGTGATGGAGATCGGCGGGCGAACGGGGTATGTTCCGGGAATAGTGATGAACCACTCGCGCGGGAACGCCATGATATCGATCGACGGACTCCTCCACGGGAAGAACGCGCTCGTCACCGGGGCGGGAAGGAATATCGGCGCCGCCGTCGCGCGGGAGTTGGTTTCCCACGGCGCGACACTCTTCTTCACCGAGATCGACGAGACGCTCGTCGCCGAAACGAAGCGGTCTCTTCACGCCGCCGGTGTCGATGGGCGCGGTTTCGTCTCGGATATCACCAATCCGAAGGCGAACGACCTGCTCTGTTCCACGTTGAGAAACGAACGGATCGTGATCGACCTGCTCGTGAACAACGTGGGCGTCGACGGCGTGGAACAAGGGGGCGGACTCGACGGTCTCCGGCCCGAGGTGATCCGCTCACTGTTCGACACGAACCTGTTCGGTCCGCTCGACCTGACCCGACGAATCGCCGAGACAATGGTGGAGAAATCGACGGAAGGTTCCATTCTATTCCTGTCGTCGATCCATCAATGGACGGTGCGTACCCTGCCCGCATACAGCGCATCGAAGGCGGCGACGGGCATGATCATCCGGGAACTCGCCGTGGAACTCGCCCCGCACCGGATCCGGGTGAACGGGATCGCCCCCGGATACGTCGCACTTGATCGCCGGAAACGGCCGGTCCGGCACAGGTACACCCTTCTCCACGGTACCGCCGTCGACCCCGCCCATATCGGGAGGGCCGCCGTCTACCTCTCCTCCGATTACTTCTCGAAACACACCACCGGAACGGTGCTCACCATCGACGGCGGCCTTTCGCTGAACAACCATCTCACCGGCGCCGCCGGGGGAAAGTGATGGATTCCGGGGACGGGGCGCGACGTCTGCCGGTCACGCTCTGCATGATCAACCACAATGGAGAAGCGATCCTGGAACAGTCGGTGGGCGCGGCCGTGGCGCGCTCGCATCTGTTCAGCCGAATCATCATCGTGGACAACCGCTCGAGCGACGGCAGCATCGCCCTCGTGAAGAGGCTCTTCCCGTCGGTCCGGATCGTTTCGATGGACAAGAACCGGGGCGCCGCGGCGGCACGGAACAGGGCGTGGCGGGAAGCGGGGGGCGGCGGTACGATTCTCTTTATCGATAACGACGTTATTCTCGAGGACGGGTGCGTGGAACGCCTATCGGCCGCCCTCGACGATCACCCGGCCGCCGTGGCGGCGATGCCCGCGGTGCTATACGCCGCGGACCGGGAGCGGGTACAGTATGATGGGGCGGATTCCCATTATATCGGCGTCGTCTCTCTCCGTCATGCGGGGAGAGCGGCGGCGGAACTCGACGGCGCGGTCACGCCGATCGGTTCGCTCATCACGGCGTGTTTTCTCTTCGACGGCGACCGGTGGGGGAAAGACGAACCGTTCGATGACGCGTTCTTCATCTACCTGGAAGATCACGACCTGGGTCTGCGTATCCGTATGAGGGGAGGAACGATCCTCTCGGTGCCGGCGGCGCGCTGCCTCCACGGCGAAGGAGCGGTGGATCTATCGCTTCGCTCCACAGGGCGACAAACCCCTTTGCGAATAAAAGAGCTGGTCCGGAACCGGTGGCAAATCATCTGGAAGAACTACTCGGCGAAGACGATCGTTCTCCTCCTCCCGATGTTCGCGATCTATGAAATCGCCCAGATCGGAGGGGTGATCGCCGGGGGATGGATCGGGCCGTATTCCCGCGCGGCGACGTGGTTCATCCGGAATTTGCGCTCCATCGCACGCCGGCGGCGGGAAGCGCAGCGAAGACGCGTCGTGCCGGACGGCGAGCTTCTCACCGGTGGACCGCTCCCATTCGCCGGGGAATGGAAACCGGGCGGGCCCGAGCGGGTCGCGCGATCACTTCTCGATTCGTTCAGCCGCCTGTACTGGCGGATTATCCATCGGGCGGTGTAGCCGTGTCGATCAGCCCACAGGGAAGAGCGACCGCCACGGCGACGCTCCTTATCGCCGCCGGGTTCTTCATCCGGCTTCACGGCCTCGGCGCCGAAAGCCTCTGGATCGACGAGGCGCACACCGCCGCGGTCGCCCGCATGCCGGTGCTCGAATTGCTGAAAACGGTCGCCCTCGACAACCATCCTCCGCTCTCGTTTCTCGTGGAACGGGGGGCGCTCCTTCTCCTCGGCGATTCCGAGGCGGCGCTCCGCCTCCCATCGCTCCTCTTCGGAACGCTCACCATCGTGGCGGCCGGAGCGGTCGCGAAGCGTCTCTTCGGTGAAACGGCGGGATTGATCGTCGCGCTGATCACGGCGCTCTCCCCGTTCCAGCTCCATTATTCCCAGGAAGCCCGATCGTACGAGCTTCTCGCGCTCCTCACGGCGTGTTCATTCCTCTCTCTCATCCGCTTCGCCGAGCGGCCCACAGCGAAACGGGCGGCGACATACACGGCCGCCACGGTGCTTCTCCTCTACACCCACTACTACGGCTTCTTCGCCGTGGCCGCGCAGAACGTTCTCTTCTTCGCGGGCGTCGCCGCCGGTGCGCGCGGATACCGGCGCGGTGTGGCGACGTGGCTCCTCGTGCAGGGCACGGTGCTTCTCCTTTTCGCGCCGTGGGCCGGCGCCGCGATCCGCGCCGTGAGTGATCGTCTCAGCACCGGCCCGATCCTTCCGCGTCCGACGGCGCGAAAACTGATCGGTCCGTTCATCTCGTGGGCCGGATCACCGCTCTCGTTTCTCCTTTTCGGCGTACTTTCGTTGAACGCGCTATCCCTTCCCTTCCGTTCGCCGAGTGACGACCGGACGATGAAATCGCTCTTCCTTCCCATCGGTGAACCGCCCGACAAGGAAAGACGCTCCGACCCTGCGCGGGTATTCCTTCTCGCCGTCTGGATCACCATTTCCCTTTATGTACCCATCGTCATGTCGTGGTTCGTTTCTCCCTTCTTCGTCACCCGCTACGCCATCGGCGGTTCGATCGCCTTCTATATTCTCGTCGCCGCCGGAATCATCTCGATCGGAAGGAGCGGCGTGAGAAAGGCGGTGATCGGCGCGGTGATCCTCCTCTCCCTCGCCGGCATCCGGCGTTACCATCACGCCGTGAACAAGGAGCCGTGGCGGGAAATCGCCGCCATGGTCGACGCGCGGGCACAAGAAGGCGATCTACTCCTGTTCAACGCACCGTTCTGCGAGCCTCCCTTCGATTACTATTCGAAGCGGGCCGGCCTGAGACGGGCGAGCTTTCCCGACCCTTACGGCGCGGTGGAGCGATCCGACCTCGGGAAGCTCGACACTCTCATCGCCCCATTCGACCGGATCTGGTTCATCGACGCGTACTCCCGCGACAAGGACGGTCTCGTTCGCGACCGGCTCGACGAAGCGAGACGGTTCACCGCCGAAAACCTCTTCCCGAGCGAGGCGAGCGCCACGGGGAAGAAGGTGACCGTCGACGTCCGCCTTTATGACGGGGAAAAGACGCCATGAGCGGGGAGAAGATCCGGGTCGACACGATGATCGCCTACCTTTCACAGGCGTTTTACAAGCTCACCGGGTTTCTCATTCTTGCGCTCCTGGCGCGGTACCTTGCGAAGGACGACATGGGTGCGTTCTTCTTCGCCGCCACGTTCACCTCCCTCGGTGCACTTCTCACCGAGTTGGGAACGAACGCGCACCTGACGAGAAGCATCTCCGCCGATCCGGCCGGAGCGCGCCGCGCCGTGAGCGACGTACTCTCTCTCAGGATTCCCCTGGCGGCGACCTGCTTCGTCGCGATCACCCTCTTCGCACTTCTCTTCCGCCGGGAGATCTGGATCCTCGTTCTCCTCTCGTCGATCTACGCCCTGATCGAACAGATCTACCATTCCTTCGGCGCTCTCTTTCTCGGATCGAGGCGGGTCGTGTTCAACGTGACGAGCGGCATGATCTCCCGGGGACTTCTCGTGGCGCTCATCCTGTTCGCCGTGCGCCACCGGTTCGACGTGCTCGGCGTGGCGGCGTGCTATATCACCGCCGACACGGTGATGCTTGTCATCGCCGTCGCGTTGTCGCGCCGTATCGTTCCCGGCATCCGCCCGCACTGGGCGCCCCGGGCCGCGCTCTCCCTCGCACACATCACGTTCCCGCTTTTCGCCATGCAGCTTCTCACGATGATCCATTTCCGGATCGACTCCGTGATGATCGGATTCCTGAGGGACTATGCCGACGTGGCCACGTATGAATCGTCGTTCCGCCTTCTCGAGGCGTCACGCTTCATCGTTCTCCCGCTGAGCATGATCTTCTTTCCCCTCTTTTCCGAAATCGCGGGCAAGGGGAACTGGTACGAACTGAAGCGGTTCGTCTTTCGCCTCACCGGTGCGGCAGCGCTCGCAGGGGGGGTGATGGCGATAACGGTGATCGCCGGGGCGGCGGTGATCATCCCGGCGGTGTTCGGCAACGGATACGGTGAGTCGATTCCGGTCCTCCGGGTGCTCTTCCTGTCGGTGCCGATGATCTTCGCCGCCCGGGTCGCCACCTTCTCGGCGAACGCCATGCACCTGGAAAAAAGGTGCGTCCCTGTTCTGCTCGCTTGTACGATGATCAACGTGGCGCTCAACGGAGCGGCCATTCCGATTTGGGGCGCCGGGGGCGCCGCGGTGACCACCGTGATTTCCGAAACGATTCTCGCGGTATGGCTGATCGTTCTCGTCCGCAACGAAGCGGACCGGCGCATCGCCGGTGCGACGAATGGAGGTGCCGTCGGTGGCCGTTGAAACGCTTCATTTCGATTTCCACGGAACCGCGGTGACGGTGACGACGAACGATGCCGAAACGGCGCGTTTCGTCGAGTCCGATTTTTCCTGGTTCCTCGTGGAAGAACCGCGCCGAGCCGGTCCCCCCTCGATCACTGTGGATCTTCATTTCAGCGAAGTTCCCTTCGACAGGATCCCCGAGGGAAAAGTGGCGGCGTACCACACGAAAGACGCCGTGGTATACAAGGAGGGGAGCACGGCGTTCTACGACTCGGGCGAGGCGCTCGTAATCTACGATTTCGCGGCGCGAAGGGCGGAGGTGCACAGCCTATCGAGAGACCTTCTCTTCGAGCGGGCGTACTTGATGATCTCGAGCCGCGTGGGCGACGCCATGGATCGGCGGGGACTTCACAGGATCCATGCCATGGGTGTTGCGTACCGGGGCCGCGGGGTGGTCTGCCTGATGCCTTCGGGCGGCGGCAAGACGACGCTCACGCTCTCGCTCATGAAAGACGAGCGCTTTCAGCTTCTTTCCGAGGAGATCCCCCTGGTCACGCGGCGGGGCGAGCTCCTTCCCTTCCCGATACGTATGGGCGTCCGCCCCGGCGAGAGCCTGTCGATTCCCGTTGAATTCCTGAAGCCCTTCGAGCGCACCCACTACGGCCCGAAGACACTCATCGATGTTCGCTGCTTCGCCGGGCGCATCGCCGGTATCACCGAACCGGGAATCGTATTCGCCGGAAAACGGATTCACTCCGACCGTCCCGCCGTGGTGCCCATTTCACGCATGAAGGCTTTCATGGCGCTTTACCGCTGCTGTGTCGCCGGCGTCGGGTTGCCGCAGATGCTCGAGTACATCCTCCGGTTCGACCTGTCCGATATCTTCCGGAACACCCCCGTGATTCTCTCGCGCCTGGTCGCGTCGATCCGGCTCATCGGTCGAAGCCAAACCTACGAGCTTCGCCTCGGGCGGGACCGCGAGGCGAATGCGCGCTGCGTGGCGGATTTCGTCGCGTCCATCTTTTCCGGCGAGAGGAGGGAGCGGAAGTGATCCGCCCGTTTCGAATCGCCATGGTGGCCGCCTGCCCCTTCCCGTGGCCCCGGGGAACGCCGATCCGGATCCTGCGCATGGCGGAGGTCCTGGCGGCGCGCGGACACGAGGTTCACGTGGTGACATATCATCACGGAAGAGATGACGACCGTTCGATCGATACCCTGCATATCCACAGGACACGGAAAGTCCCGTTTTGCGGGAAGTATGCTCCCGGCCCGACGTACGGCAAGCTCTTCCTTCTCGATCCCCTTCTCGCCCGACTTCTAGGGCGGGTCATCCACCGCCGGGGGATCGACGTGGTGCACGCCCATCACTACGAGGGTCTTCTCGCCGGCGCCTTTGCCGTGAGAAGGACGAAACTCCCCCTCGTCTACGACGCCCACACGCTGCTCGAATCGGAGCTTCCGTCGTACGGCCTCGGTCTTCCCCGGCGTGTGAAAAGAGCGCTCGGGCGCGCCATCGACGAGAGGCTTCCCCCCATGGCGAACCACGTCGTGAGCGTGACGGCGAGGATCCGGGAGAAGCTGATCGCCATGGGCCGAATCGACGAGGGGGCCGTTACCGTGGTGCCGAACGGCGTCGAGTTCGACCGCTTCGCGGCGATTTCGCCGGCGGGCGGCGGAAAAGACCGGTCGAACCGTCTCGTGTTCGCGGGGAATCTCGCCCCCTACCAGGGAATCGAGAAAATGCTCGCCGCGCTGCGCGACGTCGCCCGCGCCGTTCCCGGCGTGCGCCTCCGCTTGGTGACGAATTCCTCGTTCGCGCCGTACGAGCGCCTTGCGCGCGAACTCGGCGTCCGCCGCGCCGTCGAGCTGATCCCCTCGTCCTTCGCCGACCTTCCCCGCCAACTCTCCGAGGCTGCGGTGGCGCTCAACCCGCGCACCGGATGCGACGGCATTCCGCAGAAGCTTCTCAACTATATGGCGGCCGGTCTGCCCACCGTTTCCTTCGAGAGTTCCGCCCCGTGTGTCGATCATGGGAAGACCGGCTGGGTCGCCCCGGACGGCGACACCGCCGCCTTCGCCGCCGGGATCGTCCGCCTGCTGGGCGACGGCGATCTGGCGGGGCGTCTCGGCGCGGGTGGGCGTGAATTCGTCCGTACCCGCCACACGTGGGAGGAGAGCGCGGCGGCGCTCGAGAGGATCTACGACGATCTCACAGGAGGCGATGCGCGCTGAACCGGTTCTCGCCCAGGCTGTTTCTGAGGAGGTTCGTGCTCGCCACGTCCTTCCCCCCGATGCTCCAGCTCTACACGCTGGCGTACACGGCGGTCACCCGCATCGCCCTTCGTCTTTTCCGCCGCTACGACGCCGTGAGAGCGGTCTACCTCCGCCGCGGGGGCGCCAGAGGCGAGATCCTCCCGCTGGTGAGCGACATCGATTTCGCCCTGATCAGTGAGAACCTCGACGACGCCGACCGCAACGAACTTCTCGATGGCTACGAGGTCCTCGTGCGGCGAACCACTTTGCTCGACAAGACCCTCGAGATCTACGACGAAGAACAGTTCTTCGACGCGTATCGCACGAACGATTACGCCCGCTACCGTTTCGCCGAGGGAAAGAAAACGTGGAAACTCCTCTACGGCCGTGACTACGTCGCCGAGCTGCCCGACCTGCCGGACGAAGAGATGGCGGCCGGATACTATACCGAGATCAAGGTGTGGTGGGCGCTCTTCGCGTGGCGCTTCTTCCGGAGGGGAAAGTACTCCGGCGAACGGGTGACGGAAAACAACGCCTGCTTCAAGACGGTGAGCGAAATTCTCAAGATGGAGACGGCGCTGACGAGAGGGGAGTGGATCGTTTCGCGCGCCGAGGCGCTCGAACGGGCGGCGGAATTCCTGGATGGAGCCGAGCGCGAGTTCGTCCGGGCGCTGAGCCGGATCGCCGGGCACCGCTTCCGGCCCAGGCGAAACGGGGTGGTGGACGAGACGCTTTCCTTTCTTCTCGCGAGGCTCGATCGGCTCTACGGAGAACTGCGCTCCCACCCGATCGCCTCACCCCTGGACGAGCGCTCCCATCTGCTCGACTACGAGAGGAGCGAATCGCCGGGCGCGAAGGAAGAGGATCGCTTCTTCGAAAGGACACTGTCGTTCATCGAAAAGAGGTGGGCGGTCCCCGTGCGGGCCGCCCGCGCCGTGCCGGGAGCATACTTCAACATCGACGAGCGTCTCCTCGTCCTCGAAATCGACGGCCACAGGCCGCCGCCGGTGAGCGACCTCCTCGCGCTGAACGACCACCTTGCATCGGAGACGGCCCATGTGCGCGGGCGGATCCCGATTTTCCTGCGCATCGGGAACGCGGCTCTTCGCATCGACCCGGATGACCTGATGCGAAGCTGGCAATCGATCCTCTTTCCACCGTGCAACCCGGACGTTTTCGATCTTCTCGCCCGCGACGACTCGCTCGTCGCCGGCCCGCCGTCACGCTCGCCGGCACCGCCGGCCGGTCCGGCGTGGACGCCGCTGGTGCGCCACTTCTTCGATGAAGAGGAGATGCTCTTCTACGAACTTCTCCGCAACAAGGCGGTGTATAAATTGAACACGCTCGACTTCTGCCGCATTTTCTGGAAAACAGCGCAGCTCGTCGTGCTGAACCGATCGGCTTCGGAGGGAACGATCCGCTACGCCATGACACCCGCGGCCATATCGAGGGAACTCTCCCGCATCGGCGCGGCGATACCGTCGAACCTCCTCGCCCTAGACCCGATCTATGCGGAGGCGATCTTTGGCGGGGAGAGCGACGTGGGGGAGTTCATTCCGCCGGCGCTCGACTACCTCATGGAGATCGAACGATGAACGAGGAGAAACGTCTCACCACGTCGGTGGTGGTGGTCACGAAGGACCGCCCCCGCCTGCTCGGCGGACTCCTTCGTTCACTCGTCGCCCAGACGCTTCCTCCCGACGAAGTGCTGGTGGTGGACAACGGATCGTCGAGAAGCTACAATGAAGTGTTTCGCGAATTCGCGCCGCTTCTCCCGCTCCGAACGGTGGTGGAGACGAAGCCGGGCATTCCCGCGGCGAGAAACCGCGGCGTCCGGGAAGCGACGGGAGAGATCATCCTGTTCACCGACGATGATTGCGCCGCCGATCCGCGATGGGTGGAATGTCTGGTGAAACCGTTCTACAGGAACCCCTATATCGGCGCCGTGGGCGGGGAGATCGATTCTGTCGAGAAGGCGGGCGGTATCGTGGAAGAGTTCTGCATTTCGGAAACTCTCATGCGAATGGGAAAACGGCCGGACGGCGGGCGATGATCATCGACATCTCGAAAAGCGGCTACCAGCGCGGCTACCTCCCCGGGAAGGGCATCGGTGTGTTCCACCCCTTCTTCGCCACGGCGAACGCGGCGTTCCGAAAGGAGGCGATCGAAAAGGCGGGCGGCTTCGACCCGAAGTGCTCCACCGGAGAGGATGTCGATCTTTCGATCCGTGTCGCCCGCGCCGGGTACGAGCTCTGGTTCGAACCGTCGGCACGAATCGTCCATTTCCACCGCTATACGCTTAAAGGACTTCTCGTGCAGTGGTATCGGTACGGTCTCGGCCACGCGTATCTCTTCAAGAAGCATTCGCGCCGGAAGAGGCTCGAGTTCTACCGGTACGACCTCTCACCGAAGAACACCGACCCGTTCGGCATCGCCCGGGTGGCGCGCTTCCCCTTCCCCGTTCACGGTATGATCTTCCTGAGCAGCTTCCACTTCATGAACGCCGGCGCTCTCGCGGGCGTGGCCGCGTGGCGATTCCTCTCCCCCGCCGCGGCGGCCGTTCCTCTCGCCGTGGCGCTCATCGCCGGATGCTGGTACTTCTCGATCCGCTTCGACCGGCGCCGCCCGCTCAAATCGACGATCCTCTCCGCCTTGCGGTATGCGGCGGACGGCGCCTACGTACTCGGAGGATTCGCCGGCGGGATCCGCGAGAGGATGATCTACATCGAGGCGACACGCACCAGACGCCGCCCCTGACGGTTCGAAGGAAACCGCCATTGAAGGGCGCGTCTCTCCCGCACGAGCATTGCGTAACTCCTTCCATTATTCGTGTGATTGTGTTATGATCTTATCGCGTTGTCATACGCGCATGGCCGTCGCGCCCCCCCGGCTGTTCAGCACGATCCATGGAAAACATAAGGAGGATTTCTGATGAAGTTCCGCGCCCTCGTGATCCTCGGCCTGATCGCCGTGACGGCGATTCCCGCCGCAGGAGCGCAACGGAAAGTGCTCGTCGAGTACTTTTCGAACGATACGTGACCGTACTGCGACGACATCGATCCGGGCATGGAGGCCCGTTTCGGATCGATGTACGCGGGGCAGGTTGCTCCGATCGAGTGGCACGTCAACTGGCCGAACTCCGCCGACCCGGCCTACCTGTATAATCCTACGGAGGTAGAGGACCGGCGAACTTGGTACGTCCCGGTGACCTACGTTCCCCAGTTCCGTTTCGACGGGAAGGATATCATCCAGTATAACGGCGTCGACACGACCGCATGGTTCGCCGATTTCGAAAGAGTGGTCGACAGCCTCCTGCTTCTTTCGAGTCCCATCGCGGTCGATCTCATCCACACGCGGGACGCCGATTCGGTGTATATCACCGTGGTGGTGACCGTCGAAAACGTACCGAGCGGATCGCTCAACCTCTTCGTAACCGCTTCCGAAGAATGGTATCGCGACTCCCCGTTCGGAAAGCAGTGGTACGTCTTCAGGGATATGCTCACCGGCGCCACGGGCGACCCGATTTCGCTCACTACGCCGGGGGAGATCGTATCGATGCAGTACTCTTATCCGATCGATACGCTCTATCATCCCGCCAGGCTGATCACCACCGCCTGGGTGCAGAAGTCGAGCACCAAGAAGGTGCTCAACTCGGCGAGCGAACTCGTTCCTCTCTACACGGTGGGCGTGCCGGGGAGCGAGGTGCCGGTGCGGATCGTTCTCGATCAGAACACGCCGAACCCGTTCAACCCGACTACCTCTATCGGCTTCTCCCTCGACAGGGAAAGTCGCGTGCGGTTATCGGTCTACTCGCAGGCGGGACGGCTCGTCACGAACCTCGTGGACGGCCGGGTCACGCCCGGTTCCCACTCGGCGACGTGGAACGGCACGGACCTCACCGGGAAGGCGGTGGGAAGCGGCGTCTACTACTACCGCCTCGACACGGACAAGAACTCTCTCACGGGGAAAATGATCCTCGTTCGCTGACGGCGGAGCGAACGTCCTGCACTATCGGCCTCCGGAGCCCGGGAATCGAACGATCCCGGGCTTTTTTCCTTTTCAAAACTGTTCACTCCGTTGTATAATGCATGTTGTGAATACCTGTGGAATTCACCCGCTCCCGAAAGCCGCAATAGACTCGAACAAAGGAGGAGTACGATGACGAGACGGGCATGGATGGTCCCTGCTCTCCTGGCACTGCTGGCGCTTCCCGCCACTGCCGCCCAGCGGACGGGTGTTCTCTACGAGGACTTCACCAATGTAGGGTGACCCACGTGCGAAACGATTCGCGACAGCATGGACGCCATCCTGATGTCGCGTTTCCCGGGGCAGGTTGCTCCGGTACGATACCACGTGAACTGGCCCGACGGGACGGACCCGTATTACGCTTTCAACCCGACACAGGTGAACGAGCGGAGAACGTATTACGACTCGACGGTCAACGGCGTGCCGATGATGTTCTTCGAGGGGCAGTATCTCTCCCAGGTGTGGGACGGCTCCTTCGCGACCTACACCGACTGGTACAACTGGGTGCGCGCCACCCTCGACAGTCTGTACCTCATCCCAAGCCCCGTGAGGATCAATCTCCAACAGGTGAGGGACAACGATTCGGTCTATGTCGCCATCGACGTGATTTCCGAAGATACTCTCGGAAGCGCCCCGAACATTTTCGTCTGCTACGAAACGACGTGGGACCGGTATCCCGGGAAGGGGAAGTATCGCTACGTCTTTAGGAGCATGGACCCGAACTCCGTCGGGGGAACTCTTCTCGGACTCACCTTACCGGGCGATTCGGTTCACGTCGAATACACGTATTACATGGATCCCGCGCTGAACAAGAGCCGCATGATGACCACAGTGTGGGTGGAAAGCAACAACGTCGGGGGCGGAGTGCTCAACTCGATCTCCGAGGAGGTGCCCGCCTACACGGTCGGTGTGCCCGGAGGCGCCGCACCGGTGCGGATCGTGCTCGATCAGAACGCGCCGAACCCGTTCAATCCGACTACGACGATCGGCTACTCCCTCGACAAGGAGAGCCTCGTGCGCCTTTCGGTCTATTCGCAGGCGGGACGGCTCGTTACGAATCTCGTGAACAGCCACATGCCGGCCGGATCGTACTCCGTTCCCTGGAACGGCACCGACCTTTCCGGCAACCCCGTGGGGAGCGGCGTCTACTACTACCGCCTCGACGCGGAGAAGAGTTCGCTCACCAACAAGATGATCCTCATCCGGTAACCGCCCGAGAGGTTCGATCGGCCTGAAAGCCCGGGGAGGGACAATCCCCGGGCTTTTCCACGGCCGTGCTGTATAATACGCCTGCCGGCGGGAAGAACCGGCGGTTTGAACCACACCGCTCACCCCGATGGAAGACGATGAAGCTCATTTCATTCAGGGAGATTTTCCGCTTCTACGTTCCATTGCTGCTCACGTCGCAAATGATGACGCTCTCCGGACCGCTCATCAATGTAGCGGTCGGCCGTGCATCGGACCCGAAGCTCGATCTCGCCGCCTACTGGATCGGCTTTTCCATCCTCATGTTTATTGAAAGCCCCTGCCTGATCAGCCAGCAGGTGACGGCCACGCTGACCACGGGATATCGTTCACTATTCAAAATTTTCTTCACGGCCCTCGCCGTCGGCATCTTGGCCGGGATCACCTCCGTCCTCGTCGCCGTCACACCGCTTGGCGACATCGTCTTCCTCAGGTTGATCCACACGACCGCCGAGGTGGCCGCTCGGGCGGGGCACGTGCTTCTGCTCCTCTCACCGCTTCCGCTGCTCATCGCCCTGCGCGGCGTGGGGAACGGGCTTGCCATACGGGAAAGGAAGACGGTGATCATCGCGCGGGCCACTGCGTTTCGCGTGCTCGTCCTCGCGTCGGTGGTCGGCGCGGTGGTGGCGCTCAACACCGGGTCGGGCGCCCTCGCCGGCGCGGCGGCACTCCTCACCGGGCTCGTGGTGGAGACGACGCTCGTTCTCATCGGCGTCATGCCGTTCGTCCGCCGATTCCGCGCCGCACGGGACGGCGACAACACCGACCTTTCGATCGCCGATATCTTCCGTGTCGCCATGCCCCTCGCCGTCGCCGCGTATGTGTGGACCGTCTCGAGACCGATCGTAAACGGCATCCTCGGACGCCTTCCCGATCCGGTGCTCGCCCAGGCGGGATTCGGCGTGGTGGCACCCGTGGTGCTCCTCACCTGTTCCCCCCTCTGGGCGCTGCAGAACGTGTCGCTCATCCTGGTGAAGACGAAAAGCGACCTCGCTCGGGTGCTCCGTTTCTCCGTGGTGCTGGCGGTTTTCTTCTCCATCGCCATCTTCATCGTTCTCATCACGCCGCTGCGCGACCTGGTGCTCGAGGGCGCATTCACCCTTTCACCGGAAATGGTCCGGGAGGTGACGCCCGCCCTCTTCCTGATCGTGCTCGAACCGTATTTTCTCGGGTGGCGCTCCATCGCACAGGGTCTCCTGATGAAAGCGAAGAGGACCGGCATCATCGGATCGGTTTCGCTGATCAAGCTGGTGGTGATCCTGGCGGTGGGTATCTGGTTCGCCCTCTTCCGGCCCGGTGTGAACGGCACGGTGCTCGGTACGGCGCTTTTCATCGGCGGCGATTTGCTCGATGCCCTCTTTTGCGGATGGCAGGCGTCGAGGATCGTCCGGCGCGGGCCTCTCCTCGACGAACCGGCGACCGTGGGGGGCATGGCAATTCGCCCGTGAGACACCGCCGAGGCCGTCGCTCTCGGCTCCACTCCTACCTCGCCCCCGCCGACCTCCTTCTCCTGCAAATAAGAAGGTAGAGGAAGAAGGGGCCGCCCAGCAACGCGGTGACGATCCCCACGGGCAGTTCGCTTCCCCCCACCACATTCCTTGCCACCGCGTCGCACGCCACGAGAAAGGGGCCGCCGAGAAGGAGCGAGCCGGCGATCAACTTGCCGTGACTCTCGCCGAGAAGGAGGCGGAGCACGTGGGGTACCACGAGGCCGACGAAACCGATCGGCCCGCACGCCGCCACCGTCACGGCGGTGAGAATCGATGCGACGAAGTAGAGCTGCTTCCTCAGGTAATCTACAGGCACTCCCCTGCTCCTGGCGATCTCCTCGCCGCATAGAAGAAGATCGAGTTCCCGCCTGTTGATCAGCAAGATGGCGACGCCGTAGAGAAGCGCGGGAAGGAGCGCCAGGGCGGGAGCGTAACCGATGGTCTCCAGGTTTCCCATAAGCCAGCGGACCATGCGGAAGGTTTGGGTGAAGTCGGCGGCGTACTGGGCGAAAAGAAGCAGGGAAGAGAAGAAGTAGGAGAGCGCCACTCCGGCGAGGAGGAGATGAAGCGTGGAGAGTCCGCTCCCGGAGCGGGCGAGACGGTAGAGGATGATCACCACGAGAAACGCTCCACCCAGGGCGAACAGGGGCGTCGCCTCGAAGCTCGACATCATCAGCCCTCCCGAAAGACCGGTGAGCACCGCCACGGAGACGCCGAACGCCGCGCCCGACGATACGCCAAGGGTGAACGGCGTGGCGAGGGGATTGCGAAAGAGCGTCTGGAACGACATTCCGGCGAGAGAAAGCGCCGCGCCGGCGAACAGACCGAGGAGAAGACGGGGAACGCGCAGCGTCCAGAAGATGAACAGCCGCGTCGTGCTGCCGCCGCTGAACAGGTCTCCCGGGCCGATCGACTCGGGGCCGATGAACGGCGCCGCGAAAAGGACCGCCAGAAAGAAAAGAAAGAAGGCGGTGAGCGTCCTTCCCGGGCGGCGGACCGGCGCCATCACCCTTCCTCCCCGCCGATACGCGGAAGCACCATGGGACGACCGCTGACCGGGTGCGCCGCGAGGAGGAATTCGCTGCCGTACACTTCGCGCAGCACGCCGGCGGTGGCCACTTCACCGGGGACGCCGTCGCTCACCACCCGCCCTTCACGCAGAGCGACGATCCGGTCGGCGCAGACGCTGGCGCGGTTGATGTCGTGGGTCACCACCAGGAGGGCGATCCCCCACCGGCGGCGCGCCCCCTCCATGAGGCGGAAGATCTCGTCCTTCCCCGGGGGATCGAGGAAGGTGGTCGGTTCGTCGAGGAGGAGGATCGAGGCGTCCTGGGCGATCGCGGCGGCGAGGAGAACCTTCTGCTGCTCTCCGCCGCTCAGTGTGGCGAAGACCCGATCCGCCATCGCGTCGATACCGACCTCCTCCATCGCCGCGGCGGCGCGACGCCTGTCTTCTTCCGTCTGGCGGCCCCAGGTGGAGAGGCGGGGATAGCGCGCCTGGAGTACGATCTCGCCGGCGGTGAACGGAATGTCCGGCTCGCGCGCCTGCGGCACGTAAGCGGCGATTCGTGCCGCCGTACGCGCATCGAGATCGCTTCTATCCCTACCGTCGAGAAAGAGGGTCCCCCGCGGCGGAGGGAGCACGCCCGCGGCATGACGGAGAAGGGTCGACTTCCCGGCGCCGTTCGGGCCGATGAGGGCGACGAACTCACCCTTGCCGACCGACAGGGAGACATGGTCCAAAATCAGCGCACCCGCCGGGGCGTACGAGAGGTTTCTCACGTCGAGCATCGGGTCACCTCACCTTTTCGAGGAGAGCGCCGATCTCGTCGATCGCCCTTCCCACCCTCGGTCCCGGAACGAGGAGTTCGTCCCCCGTAAGGATGAATACACGTTTCGCCGCCGCCGCGTCCAGCCCGGGAAGGCGGGCCCAGTCGGCGAGACGCTCCGTCTCCTCCCCCGGTCGGATCGTGCGGCCCGGCTGCAGCTCGATGATCACCTCGGGATTCCGGTGGAGCACTTCCTCCACGCCGGGCGACGGGTAGCGACCGAGGGCGTCGCCGAAAGCGTTCTTTCCGCCGTTGAGACGGATCACCTCGTCGAGGTAGGTACCCGGACCGGCGACATAGAAGCCGGTGAGAGATCCGGCGACACGGTCGACCACGATCATCACGGTCCACTCCTTCACCGGCTTCCGGGCACGTGCCCGCTCCACGGCGCCACGGATCTTCCCGGCGAGCCGGCCGGCGGCCTCTTCCCGCCCGGTGGCGGCGCCGATCGCCTCGATGGCGCCGATCACGTCGTCCACCGTGTCGTTCGGCAGGGTGATCGTCGCGATCCCTCTCCTTTCGAGCTTCGCCGCCAGCGCCGCGTGGGCGGGGAGCATGATGGCGAGCGTCGGCTCGAGAGAGAACATTCTTTCCACGTCCGGGTTGAGGAGACCACCGATTCTCGGCTTCCTTGCCGCCTCCTCCGGATAGCGGCAGAAGTCGGTGACGCCGACGACCTCGGCACCGGCGCCGAGGGCGAAGAGCGTCTCGGTGATATTCGGCGCCAGAGAGAGGATCCTCATCGAACCGGCCGGCGGTGCCGGAGAACGCCCCTCCCCGTCATCGCCGCACGAAAGGAGCGGCGGAAGCACCACGAGCGCCGCGACGACGGCGGCCGACCGTAACTTGTTAAATATCAACGAATTTAACCCTCGCTCGGCGCCGTGCCGGCGCGCAACAGGTTGAAATCGATTGCCGCAATACATTACATACTTTAGTATGGAGGATCGCTCCCGTAGCGTCCCGGCTCCGGGAACGATTGTAACGCCCTCCCCGGGGGGGCGCATCATCGAATCCCCTGCCCGCCCGATCCGGCGATCCGGGCGGGAAGTCTGAGGAACCGTGGGAAGAACGAGGACGAAGAACGGTACGGGGACGAAACCGGCCCTCGGGAAGTTGAGCCGCGAGCAATGCCTCGACATCTATAGGCTCATGTATACGTCGAGGATGATCGACGACACCGAGATCAGGCTGAAGCGGAAGAACCAGATCTTCTTCCAGATCAGCAGCGCCGGACACGAGGCGGTCACCGTGATGGCGGGCCTCGCCCTCAGGCCGGGCTACGACTGGTTCCACACGTACTACCGCGACCGAGGACTCTGCCTCGCCCTCGGCGTCACCCCCTACGAGATGTTTCTTTCATCGGTGGGTGCCGTCGACGATCCCGCCTCCGGCGGCAGGCAGATGCCCTCCCACTGGGGCCACCGGCGGCTTAACATCGTCTCCGTTTCGAGTCCCACGGGCACGCAGGTGCTCCAGGCTGCGGGCATCGCCGAGGCGTGCCGCTATGGCCACGCCGCGGACGGGGTGGAGGGGGACTTCCCGCGCGACGCCGTGGTGCTCGCCTCTCTCGGCGACGGGACGACGAGCGAGGGAGAATTCTGGGAGGCGATGAACACGATCTGCAACAACCGCCTCCCGGTGCTCATCCTGGTGGAGGACAACGGATACGCCATTTCCACGCCCGTGAAGGAGCAGACCGCGGGGGGCGATATTTCCATGCTTTTCCGGAGCTATCCGAATCTTCTCCTTCATAAGGTCGACGGCTGCGACCCGGTGGCATGCCATGATGTCTTCGAGGAGGTGACCGCCCATATTCGCGCCGGCAGGGGTCCGGCACTGGTGCACGCGTCGGTGATCCGCCCCTACTCCCACTCGATGTCCGACGACCACCGGTCGTACAGGACGGAAGAGGAGATCGAAGCGGAATTGAAGCGCGACCCGATCCCCTCGTTCGCGCGGCGGATGGTGGACGCGTCCGTCGCCACCGAGGAGGAGCTTTCCGCCATCCGCGCAGCGGTGCACACCGAAATCGCCGAAGCGGAAGAACGGGCGGTGGCCGCTGTCAAGCCGGCTCCGGAGGATGCCCCCCTCTACCTATATTCCCCCGACGTCGACCCTTCGTCGGACCGGTTCGATACGGTGCCGGAGGACGGAGGGAGCCCGCTCTCCATGGTGGAGCTGATCAACCGCTGCCTCCGAGACGAAATGAGCCGCGACCCTCGGATCGTCCTCTTCGGCCAAGATGTGGCCGACGCGAGCCGGGAAAGGGCGAAGGGAGATGTGAAGGGGAAGGGGGGGGTCTTCAAGGTCACCGCCGGACTCCAGAGAGAATTCGGCAAGGAGAGGGTCTTCAATTCGCCCCTCGCGGAAGCGAATATCGTCGGACGTGCGATCGGATGGGCGACGCGGGGCCTCAAACCGGTCGTAGAGATACAGTTTTTCGATTATATATGGCCGGCCTATATGCAGATTCGATGTGAAGCGGCGATGCTCAGATGGCGTTCACGGAATATGTGGAGCTGTCCGTTGGTGATTCGCGTACCGATCGGAGGATATCTCCAGGGAGGGGCGATCTACCACAGCCAGTCGGGCGCCGTGCTGATGACCCACAACCCGGGGCTGCGGGTGGTGATGCCCTCGAATGCCCGAGACGCCAACGGCTTGCTCCGCACGGCGATACGGTGTGACGATCCGGTTGTTTTCCTGGAGCACAAACACATATACCGCCAGCCGTATGCGAAGTCAGCCTACCCGGGCCCCGACTACATGATCCCCTTCGGAAAAGCGAGAATCCATCGTGAGGGCGATGACGTGACGGTGGTGACCTATGGCGCCTTGGTAAGGCGGAGCGAGATGGCCGCCAGGAAGCTGGAGAAAGAAGGGATTTCGATCGAAATCATCGATCTCCGCTCACTCTCCCCCTGGGATACCGATACCGTCGCCCAATCGATCCGGAGGACGGGGAAGGTGATCGTCGCTTACGAGGACTGCCGCAGTTTCGGCTACGGCGCCGAGATCGCCGCCTGGATCGCGGACAACCTCTTCGAGGATCTTGACGCCCCTGTCAGCAGGGTCGCCGCCCTCGACACGCCGGTCGGCTACTTCCCCACCCTCGAAGACGCCATCCTTCCCCAGATCGATGATATCGCCGGAGCGGCTCGAGAACTCCACCGGTTCTGATAGTCATATAATCCAATCGGCATATATATCTCCTCGGATGTCGTTGTTTCCCGAACGAAGGGCGGCGCGGTTTTTCCCCGCCACCCCGATGCCCCCCTTCAAGAAAAGGCTTCGATCTGCCGATTCACCCTGCAGAGTGAGTTATTGCCCACCGGCGTCGGCACGGCGGCCGGCATCTCTTCACCACGACGAGCGGCGATCGACCAGGAAGGAAACCCGAGGCCCGACTATGAGCGAATTCCACGATGACAGCGATACCCATGAGGCTCCTCTCCCTCCGCCTTCACTAGGTGAGGAACTGAACTACCTGCAGGCGTTCAACACCGGTATTTTGAATCTCGTCCCCGACGGCGTCGCCGTGCTCGACGATCAGCTTTCTATCCGGTCGGCGAACGACACATTCCGCGAACTGATGGGACTTCCCGGAGCGCCGGCGGAGCGGATCGTCGTGGCGGACCATCCACTATTCCGCACTTCCATCACTTGGCAGGGCATCGAAAAGCCGCTCGGCGAGGCGCTGTGCGATCTCTTCGACGGCGGAGGAGAGATCCCGGTCACAACGATGTCGGTGACCGGTGGGGACGGAGGGGAAGCCTCTCTCTACGCCGTGCGCGCATCGGCGTGGGATTCGGAAGATCGGGTGTCGTCGAGGATCCTCCTTTGGATCCACCGGAAAGAGGAGGGCGGCGGACCGGAGGCTCAGGATGTCGGCGAAGATTCCACTTCCGAAGAAGAGTCGACGCTGTTCGAGTTCGCCAGGGGGCTTCTCGAGGATATTCCGATCGCCGTATGCGAGTTGGCGCCGGGCCTCTTCCTTCGAAAGACGAACCGCGCCGTGGAGAAGATCTTCGGCCGCCGTTTCCGTTTCGACCCGGGAAACGAGGACCACATCTTCTCCGTTCTGCCCGAGCTTTGCTGCGACACCCTTCTTGAGCTGTTCGAGAAAACGACCGCCTCCTCGAGGCCGGCGGGGGGCGTGATCATCCTCGTGCGCCCCGGCGGAAGAGAGGTTCGCCTATTCGCCGAGGTTCGCCCGCCGATCGGCGATGACGACTCGACATTCCTCTTCCTCCAGCCGGAGAGCATGGCGACCTTCCCGGGGAACACCGATTCGACACGCGCCGGCGGTGAGGAGACCTCCACCGCCATCGACGCGCTCTTCTCCCGCAGCTTCCCATTTTCCGACCCACAAGAGGATGAGCCGGTGAACGAGGAAGTTCAGAACGTCCTCACCGCCGTCGACCTGATTCTCGATTTCGAACGGCTCACCGAAAAAGTGCTCGACATGGGACTCGACCTCACCGACGGCGCATCGGGGAGCCTGATGCTCGTGACAAGCTCGGGGCGGGAACTGAGCATCGCCTGCGCGCGGGGACTCGCCGACCCGATCGCGCGCACGGCGAGGCAGCGAATCGGCGAGGGCATAGCCGGTAGCGTGGCGGAAAAGGGCGAACCCCTCCTCCTCCAGGGGAGGATCGGCGACAAGCGGTTTCGCGGCGTCGGCGGGAGACCGGAGATCCATTCGTCGGTATGTGTTCCGATTCTTTCCGATCGCAAGGTTCTCGGCGTTCTCAACATCAACTCCCGTTCCGACGCCCCGCCGTTCACCGACGAACAGCTTCGCCAGGTGGCGGCTCTCGGACGGCAGGTCGGCCCCGCCCTGGAGCGATCGAGAGAGCTGAAGAAGGCGCGCCGCCGATCGTTCGAACTCACCGTGCGGGCGGAAATCGAATCGATCAAGTTCTCCACCGGAACGCTCGGAGCGAAACTCGAACAGGTGAGCGAGAGAATCGGCGCGCTTCTCGACTTCGACATCTGTTCGATCTATCTCAAGGAGGGCGACCGGGACTTCGTCACCCTCCGGGCGACGGCGGGGATGAAGGGGAACCTCGTGAACGCCGTCTCCATACCCACCGGCGCCGGCCACGTCGGGTGGGTGGCGAAGAGCGGAAGGCCGCTCGTTCTCAGAAGCGTGGCGCCGCCGGAGTCGGCGGCGGCGGGGGACGAACCTTCGAACATGACGCTCGCCCTGCCGATTACCGATCCGAACGGAGTCATCGGCGTGCTTGCCGTGGAATCGGCGTCGAGAAGCGATCTCGACGTCGGCGACATGGAACTGATTCGCGCGGTGACCACCGCCGTGGGGCAGATGATCGGCGACGTGAGGTCGAAGGAGTACTCCGCCAGGAAGTTGACGATGCTCTCGGCGCTGGGCGAGATGGGCGTGGCGTTCACCGCGGCGACCGACCGGGCGAGCCTGGCGAGACTCGTGGCGTTCTGCGGCGGCACGGTGCTCGAAGCGGACATGGCCACCGTGCGGATCTTGTCGGAAACGGGCGACCAGCACGAATGCACCTTCGACGATCTCGATCTCCTCGCCGCCCATGGAACGGCGGCACCGGAAGGGGACGATCCTCTCGGGAAGCTCGACGCGTTCGCGGTGGAGCGGGCGATCGCCGCGAGGCGCCCGTGCGCCACCGCCGATCTCGGCGGGGAAAAGGCCGGCGAGATGATGCGCGCCGCCCACGTGGCGGAAGTGCTCGCCGTCCCTCTTCTCGTCGGTGACGAGGTTTTCGGCTCGGTTGTGGTCTACAGGGCCGCCCGCGAAGACGAGGAGATTCTTCCCTTCGCGGAGCAGGAACAGGAGATCGGTACGCGTCTCGGCGACTACGCGGGCGCGGCGGCGGCGCAGTTCACGTACTGGCGCCGGAGCCGGATGGAAGGCCGGGAGAACGCCCCTGTACCGGCGGACCGATAACACCCCCTCCACCGTGTTTCGCTTTCCGGCTTGCCTCGGAGCACTCGTGCCCGCATAATGGCCGCACCCCACCAGGGAGCGTGTCATGGCGATCGACTCACTCGGATCATCGGCGGCGGGAGGGGCGAGACCCCTCGACGGGCTCGACAAGCTGGAATCGTTCGAGGACGCCGGTTTTGAAAAACTCGATGAAACAGCTCGGCTCGACCTCCGACGAGCGCTGCGCCACCTGAAGAAGAGCGGTATCTCAATCGGTGGTTCGCTCGCCGAACTGTTCGGTCGCGGAAAGACCGCCGCCCTGACGGCCGGCCACGTCCCCCGCGCCGCGCCGGCGGGCCGGCGGTTCGAATCGTGCCGCCACACATATCCCCAGCAGAACGAAGTAAGTGCCCGCGCGGCGGCGGGTAGCCGGCTTGGTTATCGCGCCGCCGGCATCGAGCTTCGCGGCATCGACGGACGCACCTACGCCGGCACATTCGCCAAGCCGGTGAAGCTCGACGGCGGCGGCTACGCCTACCGCGGCAGGATCTACGCCGACCTCCCCTCCATCGAGAGGGATCTCAACGGCGCGGGGGCGGGCGGCGCGGGAGAGATGCCGTACACCGTGCCCGGCGCCTTGGGCGGCGATTCATCGCTTGCGCGGTTTCTGACCGCAGGCGCGGGCGCTTCTCCCACCTCGATGCAGCTTGCCGCGTCGATCTTCAACCGCCCGGAAGGGATCTCGGGCGGCGTGCCGGCGGACGCGCCGATTCCCGGCGGCGGCAACGCGACGGCGTCTTCCATTCTCGGCTCCGGTCTGCCGATGGAAGACCAGGTTCTTCTATTCGGCGCGAATCTTTCCTCGTCGCTCGACGGTGAAATCGAAGCGAAAATGAAGCAGATCGAGGCCGCCATGGGCGGAGGCACGGCCGGCAACGCCCACGGCGGGCTCGCCGGGGGGACGAGCGGAACGGGCCGCGGCGGCGCAGGTGCGCCCGGGGGCGGCTCGCGACAGAGCCCCAACCTGCAGCTCCTCCAGACCCAGCTCCAGCAGCTTATTCAGCAAAGAACACAGATGTTCCAGATGATGCAGAATATCCTGAAAACACTTCACGACACGAGCATGGCCGCGATTCGGAATATGAAAGCCTAAAGGAAGGGGTCTTGCCGGAGTGAATCGGTTCCTGAAGGACGGCGATCCTCTCGTCTCCGAACGCGATGTGTGCACCCCCTCGCAGATCGAGGAGACGGTGCGCGCCTTTCTCCTCGGCGATGTCACCCTCGCCCAGCTCGAAGGGGTGAGCGCCAAGGAATTGTACGGCGTCGCCGACCTCGGCTACGATTTTCTGGAGGAGGGCCGTCCCGACGTGGCGCGCCGCCTCTTCGAGGGGCTGTGTGCCTACAATCCTTTTGATCCGTACTTTCACGCCCTTCTCGCGTCCGCCTGCCGGCGCCTCGGGGAGAACGATCGGGCGATCCGCCACTACCGTTCGGCGGTGGAGCTTTTTCCCGGCGATATCCACTGTTGGATCAATCTAGGGGAAGTTCTTCTCGTCGAGGGCCGCCGCCTGAGCGACGAGGGCGATACCTCCGCCGCCCTCCCTCTTTTCAGCGAAGCGACGAAGGCGTTTCGCAAGGCGCTCACCCTCGATCCCGCCGCGAAGAACCGCGCCGTTCTCCGGGCCCGGGTGCTCGGAGCGCTCCTCGCCGACATCGACCGCCCCGATCGATGACATCTCCCACCGTCCGATCACGGGCGGTTCGAACGGGTAACACGAGCGCCCACCCTTCCCGATTTCCGTGCCGGAGTTCTCATCCTCCGGCGATTCCGCAGCGGCGGCCAAAAATAAGCGTCTCTAATATATTGCTGACAGACAAGTTACCAATTTAATTCACACACCCTATTGCGGGCCGGCGGCTTCGCCCCTATCTTGTGGTTGGTAAGCACTTACTGATTAACTCGCACGATGGTCACCCCCCGGTCCCGGCACTGTGACCTCGCGATGGAAGGGGCGGGCAAGGCGCCCGCCGCCACAAGCCTTCAGAGGGAGGGACCCCATGGGAATGAACTTCAAACCCCTTGTTCCGGCGATCTGCACCGTCTTGTTCGCCGTCGGGACGTTCGTCTGCGCGGACGGGACCGAGCCCGCCGGCGCAACGGGGAAGAACGCAAAGACGACCGTCGCCGGCGCGGCGGAAACGACGAAGACGGCCATGCCCGACGTGAAAAAGATGTCGGGCAAGGATCTCTACAAGAACCACTGCAAAGTATGTCACGCGAAAGATTCGGAGTTCGACGAATATACGCCGATGACGCTGATCCAGGAACAGTGGGAGACGTTCTTCGACGAAGAGTTCGAAGATACCCACAAGACCGTGTCCGACTCGACGTTCTACGGTGGAAAAAACGTGGTCGACGTGATCACCGACGAAATGCTGAAGAAGATGCGCAAATTCTGCGTCGATCACGCCGCCGACTCGGAACACCCGATGACATGCGGTTAGCGAAGACTGTCAAACGCGATTCAAGGAGAGATTGAAATGAAGCGGACCATCGTTCTTCTTTGCGCTCTTCTCCTCGCCGCCCAGGCGGTGTCGGCGAAGACCCCGGAGGAGAAGCTCAAGGATATCGAAAAACGGGTGAGGAAACTGGAAAGGAACGCGGGCGTCGACCGGATCGATTGGACGGGAGATTTTCGCGTGGAGGCCCATTCGATCACCGGAAAGATCGGCGACTACTATGACGGGATGGCGCTGCAAAGAGTCATGGTGAACACGATGTTCTTCCACGATCTAACGGGCAATCTTCCGCTGAACATGGATGGCACGTTCAACTACGACGGCGACGGCGGGGTACTCGAGACAATCGGCGATCCGGACAACTACGGAGCGTACATGATGTTTCTCGGTGGCCTCGACTACAACACGACTTTCCCCGAACAGATGCAGTCGATGCTCATGGACATGGCGATCGCCCTCGGTATGAATCCCGCCGTCATGACCGCCGCCGACTGGGCGGCCGTGCAGTCCGGCGCCGTGAACATGATGAAGATGGTCGACGGCGTCCTGACCGAGGGGTACGACACCGACAACGATATTCTCTACACGACCCGCCTGAGACTCGATATGAATGCGAAGCCGTCGGACAACGTGAGCTTCACCGGACGGTTGGCGATGTACAAGCCGTGGGGCGCGTCGACCCAGATTCCCGTGTTCAACGGCCAGTCGACCACCATGGCGATCGATGCGGGAACGCCCGGCGTTCCCGGCGGCGAGACGGTGCGCGTCGAGCGGGCATATTTCAACTGGAAACATATCGGTGGAAAGAATATGTATCTCAGCCTCGGCCGAAGACCGAGCACCGCAGGTCCTCCTCTTCATTTCCGGCAGGACGAGATGCGCGGCGGCACGCCCCTGGGCACGATCATCGACTTCCAGTTCGACGGTGCCACGCTCGGCGTCAACGTCGGGGAGAATACGACGATCCGCGCGTGCTACGGAATGGGCTACGAGTCGCAGTACGGCAACGGGTCGATCCTGAAGACTCCGGCCGACCGCCTGAAGGACGCGTCGTTCTTCGGCTTCAACGTCGACCTTTGGAACACCGACGAAATGCTGGTCCAGGCGACCATCGCCCGTGCCTTCGACATCACGGACGGCTTCAACGGCTACGTGATCCTTCCGAACGATCCCGTCACCGGGATGGCGATGCCCGGACCGATCGTCACACGGTTCACACCGTCGGCGAACCTCGGCGATTTCGATCTCGCGAGCGCGCTGATCACCCGCCGTGACGGTCCCATCGATTGGTTCGTCTCCGGGAGCTGGTGCAAGAGTCGTCCCGACAACGTGACCACGCCGTTCGGCGGGTTGATGAGCGATCCCTTCGAAACACCCGAGGAACGGACGGGAAGCATGTACTACCTGGGTGGTCGCTGCAACCTGAACGAGGAGAGAACGAAGATCGGCTTCGAATGGAACCACGGTTCGAAGTACTGGTTCAACTTCGCTCCCGCCCAGGACGACATCATCGCGCCGAAGACGAGCGCCCGGGGGAACGTGTACGAAGGGTATGTCACCCACCGGATCAACCGCCGGTTTATCGTGAAGGCGGACTACATCGCGTACGACTACGATTACTCCGGATCGGGCTGGCACCTCGGCACGCCGAAAAAGCTGACCGAAACGCCGATTCTCGGCTTTCCGACATACGATGACGCGGCGAAGGCCTCCCTCAGTTTCATCACGAGGTTCTAGGGAGAGATCATCATGAAAAGCACGCTGTTCTTCCTCTTCACGGCCCTTCTCGGCACCGCGGCGGCGGCCGGCGGCGCAGAGAAGACGGTGTACGCCCACGCGGGATACTTCGAGGATTACGAAGGAACGAAAACATGCCTCGAATGTCACAAGGACGAAGCGAAGTCGTTCTTCCACTCACAGCACTACCAGTGGGAAGGGGAGACACCGGACATCGTGAACTCCGGCGGCAGGCGACTCGGAAAGATGAACACCATCAACGATTTTTGCACCAATCCGGCGATGAACTGGATCGGCGAATCACGAAACGAGGCCGGCGACGTGGTGGCGAAGGGATGTTCGAAATGTCACGCCGGCTTCGGACTCCTTCCGGCGAAGGAGATTTCGCAAGAGCAACTCGAAAACATCGACTGCCTGATCTGCCATGCATCCGGTTACGGGCGCGACCTGTACGCCGCCGGCGACGGCAGCTGGGAGTGGCGGCCGATCCTGTGGAAGAACCGGGCCGGCCTCAACTCGGTGTCGAAACGGATCTCTCTGCCGAAACGGAAGATGTGCCTCCGGTGCCACTCTGCGTCGGGCGGCGGGCCGAACTTCAAGCGGGGCGATATCGAATACGCCCTCGCCGACTGCGATTCCGAATTCGACGTTCACATGGCCTCGTCGGGGAACGACATGCAGTGTGTCGACTGCCACGCGGGCGAGGATCATCGCGTGCTTGGACGGGGCACCGACCTATCCGCCACCGACTCGCCCGGAACGCGGCTCACATGCGACGGCTCGTGCCACGGTGCGGCGCCCCACGAGGCGAACGTGCTGAACCATCACGCGAAGCGTGTCGCGTGCACCACGTGTCACATCAGGGAGTTCGCCAAGGAGGATGCCACCGACATGGTGCGGGACTGGTCGATGCCGTCGTACCACGAGGAAGTCGGCAAATACTCGGCCACGATCACACTGCAGAAAAACGTGACCCCGGTCTATCGCTGGTACAACGGCACCACGTGGAGCCAGATGCTCGGCGAAGAGGTGAGGCGACTCGATGACGGCTCGGTGGGAATCATGCTTCCCCAGGGGAGCCGGAATGACAAGAAGTCGAAGATCTACGCTTTCAAGTTTCATAAGGGGAAGCTCCCCGTTCTCGACGGCCGTGACTGGCTCATTCCGATCACGGTGGAAGAGTTCTTCGGCACAGGCGACATCGACGGTGCGGTGCGTGAAGCGGCTCGAAAGGTGTATGGTATCGAAGGCGTGAAGTACCGGTGGGCCGATACGGCACGCTACATGGGCCTCTTCCATGAAGTGCAACCGGCGGCGAATGCGCTCCGGTGCCTCGATTGCCACAACGCCGGCGGACGGCTCGACTGGAAGGAACTCGGCTACGACGGCGATCCGCTCGAGAGGTTGATGAAGTAGAAAAAGACTTTCTTATCCGTTCCCATGGGAGTGCGAAGGCGACGCAGGGTCTTCCGCTTCCTCTTATCGCGGCCCCACGGCTTCGAGCCGGCGGGGCCGCGATCGCTTGGCACAATGGGGATGAAAACTGAAGGATTTCCACCTATTATTCATAAGTAAGCTCCGCTTCTCGTCCCGATGATGCCCGCGGGCCGCCTCAGGGCGGCGACGGTTGAAAGAGAGTACACAGCTGATGTCTTCGGCGCGACGAAACGGGAATGACGATCGCGTCTTCGTTCGAAACGGCCGGCGTCCGTATCGGCGAAGCTACAGCGTCGCCGAAGTGCGCTGGGGGGCGGTGGTGCTCGTGTTCCTCGCCCTCGTCTTCTTCTGGGTCGCTTGGAAGGGGGGCCATCCCGATCCGAAACTGTTCACCACAGGCATCGATCCCCTTCGTCCGGGCTCGGCGGCGGTCCGCGGGCCGCTCGGCGGATCGCTCGCGCCGGCGGGATGGACCGAAGGGGCGGTCTCCGAGTATGATACTTCCAATGTATATGAAAAAATCGACGGTCGCGAAGACTACTATCGCGCGTACGGCTTCGAAAGGCTCTTCTTTCTGACCCTGACGAGCGATATCGACATCGCAAAGACGATCGATATCGAGCTGTTCGATCTTTCCACCGCGGCGAATGCCCTTGGCGCCTACGCGGGAGAACGGCCGGGCGGGATCACGCCGGAAATCTCGTCTTCAGGCATGGCGCATGTCGCGAGAAACGCGCTCTTCCTTACGCGGGGAAAGTACTACGCCCGGGTGATCGGATCGGATGAATCGCCCCAGGTGCTCGATGCGCTCGCGCGCCTTCGCACCTCCCTCGAAGGAGCGATCGAGGGGGAACCCCTTCCGTGGGCATACGCGCTGTTCAGCGGGAGGCTCGGTATCGACCCGGGAAAGGTTACATTTCTTCTCGGAAACGCCTTTTCCTTCGATTTCGCCCGGTATGTGTACACCGCGACGGTCGACGACGACGGCGGCCGACTTTTCGTGTCCGCCGCGCGGGACGAAGATTCCGCTCTCACCCTCGCGGCGCGCTTCAACGCCGGCTTCCTCGAGTACGGAAAGGGTGAAGCGGTGAGGGACGGCGTCGAGTGGGTGCGGGACCGGTACATCGGCAGGCTCGCGGCGTGCACCGCCGCCGGGCCGTGGGTGATCGGAATGAAAGGGGCGGTCGATCTGGAGCGTGGCGCCGAGGAACTCGCCCGGCTTCGCTCCGCCGTGGCGCTCCTGCCCGGCGAAACCCATCGCCTCGCGCTCGAAGAACGCCGAGCGGACGAAAGCCGGAGGGGAGCGAGGGCGGAGGGAGTGGAAGACGGCGAAGGGAATCTCTTCCCCGGAGAGGGCGGGGAAACGGAAAGGGGCGGAACCGATGAGCGGTGATCGGAAGAGAGTGCATTCTCCCGCCGGGCGGAAGGATGCGGATACGGCCGACGCGGCCCGTCACCGATTCGAGGAGCGTCGCGCGTTTCTGAAGCGCGCCGGCGTTGCCGCCGTCCTCGCGGCAGGATCGACGTGGCCGGCGCTCGCTCCACCCGGATGGATCTTCTCGCTCCGCGATCCGGACGGAAAACGGGGGGCACCGAAAGAGAAGACCTTCCGCCTCCCCGAGGGGGGGTTCATCGTCGAGAAGCCGGCGACGGCGGCTGATCTGGGCGTGGCGCGCGGAACGGACATTCGCGCCATGATCCGCTCCGCGGTGGACGGCATCGGCGGTATCGCCCATTACATTCGAAAGGGCGACATCGTCGTGGTGAAGCCGAATGTCGCATTCGAACGGCCGGCGCTTCTCGGGGCGACGACGAATCCGGAAGTGCTCGCCGAACTGATCCGTCTCGTGAAGGAGGCGGGAGCCTCCGAGGTTCGCGTAGCGGACAATCCGATCGAGACGCCGGAGAACTGCTTCGCCCGGAGCGGCATCCGTGAGGCGGCCCTCGCGGCGGGCGCGAAGGTCTACCTTCCCTCACCCGCCGACTTTCAAGTTCTCAACGTGCCGGGCGCCGCGCTCATCGAGAAATGGCCCTTCTTCCGGCGGCCGTTCAAGGACGCCGCCAAGGTGATCGGCGTGGCGCCGGTGAAGGATCACAACCTGTGCGGCGCCTCGATGACGACGAAGAACTGGTACGGTCTTCTCGGCGGACGACGCAACCAATTCCATCAGAAAATCGATACGATCATCGCCGACCTGGCGCTCATGCTCCGGCCGACATTCGTTCTTCTCGACGGGACACGCGTCCTCTTCCGGAGCGGACCGACGGGCGGTTCTCTCTCGGACGTGCGCCCCGGCCGGACGGTTGTCGCCGCCGTGGACTCTCTCGCCGCGGATGCGTTCGGCTGGGAGGATCTTCTCCGCCGCGATCCCGGCCGGCTCCCCCGCTACTTCGCCGAAACGGCGAAGCGCGGCCTCGGCAATCCGAATTGGCGGGAGACGGTAATCCGGGAGACGAGAATCGGATGAGCGACGTGGGGAAAATGGGAAGGCCCTCCGGCCTCTTCCGGCCGAACCGGGACGGTACGCCGTGGTACGCCCGGGTTCTCCGGATCACCACGACGCGCATCGTCGCCCAAACGTTCTTCTTCACGTTGTTCGTTTTTCTCCTTTGGGTCACGTGGTTCAGCCGGATGGGCGGCTATCCCGTTTCCCTCTTTCTCGAAATCGATCCTCTCGTCGGTATCGCCACCGCCCTTTCGACGCACACCGTCTACCGTTGGCTTTGGCGGGGCCTATGGGTGCTCGTACCGACGCTCGTCGTCGGCCGCGTCTTCTGTAACTGGGTCTGCCCCTACGGCACGCTTCACCACTTCTTCGCATGGGTCTTCAATATCCGCGGCAACAGGAACAATATCGACAAGAACCGGTATCGGGACGCGCAGCAGATCAAGTACATCATCCTGGCGATCTTCCTGGTGCTCGCCCTGTTCGGCTCGCTCCAGATCGGCCTGCTCGACCCGATCTCCCTTCTCGTGAGAAGTATGACCACGACCATCGCGCCCGCCGCCGACCTCGCACTCATCTCGCTCCCAGGGGCTCTCGCCGATACGGGACTTCGCGTGCCGAGCCTCACGTTCCTCTCCTCGTCCCCCGGCGCGGCGGAGCAGCGGGTCTTCGCCGGCGCATGGTTCATCGGACTGACAATCATCGGACTCGTCGGGATGAACCTGGTGATTCCCCGTTTCTTCTGCCGCGTGCTCTGTCCCCTCGGCGCGCTTCTAGGCGTGCTCTCGCGATTCTCCCTCTGGCGAATCGACCGGGATATCACGAAGTGCACCGATTGCGATCTATGCCTCAAGCACTGCGAGGGGGCTTCCGATCCGCAGGGCGCCCTTCGCAAGAGCGAGTGTTTCGTCTGCTTCAACTGCATCGACGACTGCCCCGAAGACGCCCTCTCGTTCCGCGCTTCGCCGCTCCCCGCGACGGATCGGATCCGCGGTTCGCTCCGAGATGGAAGGGCGACGCTTTTCGGGAAAAAAGTGATCAGCCGCAACGCCGAGACCGTTGTCCGCCATGTCGACCTCCCCCGGCGGCGCTGGCTCTTCTCCGCCATGGCGGGCGTGCTCGCCTACCCCTTTCTCAGGCTCTCGCGCGCCGTGAACAAGCGCGGTTACAGTGAAAAGGCGATCCGGCCTCCCGGGACGGTGGAGGAGAGCGAGTTTCTCGAACGGTGCATCAAGTGCGATCAGTGTATCAACGTCTGCCCCACCAACGTGCTTCAACCCTCGCTGCTCGCCGAGGCGGGCCTCGAAGGCTTCTGGGCACCGGTGATGGACTTCAGCGTCGGCTTCTGCCAGTACAACTGCGTTCTCTGCTCCGAGGTGTGCCCCACCGGCGCGATACGCACGATCACGACGGACGAGAAACTCGGCAGTGGAAGGTTCGCCGGAAACGGACCGATCCGCGTGGGAACCGCGTTCTTCAACCGGGGCCGATGCCTTCCCTGGGCGATGGAAACGCCGTGCGTCGTGTGCGAGGAAGTGTGTCCCGTCAGTCCGAAAGCGATCGAAACGTACCGCGAACAGGCCGTCCGCTCGGACGGCTCGAAGGTGATTCTCAACAAGCCGTATATCCGTCCCGAGCTTTGCATCGGCTGCGGGATCTGTGAACATGAGTGCCCGGTGATGGACGACGCCGCCGTTTACGTCACCGTGGCGGGTGAAACACGATCGAAGGAACGATCGCTCCTTCTCCTGCAAGGGGAAGGGTGATCATGAAGCCGCGGAGAACGCCGCGGGGAAGGGGAGGCTCGTGAGGAAAGCGGACAAGAAGATCAGCCGCCGGGAGATGTTGAAGCTGAGCGCCGCCGCCGGGGCGATGGCGGCGACATCGGGTGTTCTCGGGGCGGAAAAGCTCTTCGCCGGGGAGGAGGAGGGTCTTCCGCAGATCCCGCGGCGCGTGCTCGGGAAGACGGGCAGCACCATTCCGATTCTCCTGTTCGGGGCGGCCGTCCAGCTCGACCCCGATTTCGATCCGAAAATCGCCGAAGGTCTCCGCTACGGCTTGAACTACATCGACGCGGCCGATTGCTACGGCGGGGCGACGTGCGAAATGGCGGTGGGAAACCTGGTCGCGAAGCTCGATGCCCGCGAGGACGTGTGGATCACGAGCAAGAGCGACCGACACGATCCGAAAGGCCTCGAAAAGACGCTTCAGCGCGGGCTGGAACACCTGCAGACCGATTACGTCGATCTTTACTTCATGCACAACTTGAAGGAGGCGAAGTACCTGAGCGACGACATGCGGAGGATGGCGGAGAAATTGAAGAAGGAAGGAAAGATCCGCTATTTCGGATTCTCCACCCACGCGCCGGCGTGCGCCCAGCTTCTCACCGCGGCGGCGGAAGCGGGCTGGATCGACGCGATCATGTTCCGGTACAACTTCCGCATATACGGCGAGAAGGAGCTGAACGACGCCATGGACGAGTGCGTGAAAGCGGGTGTCGGCCTGATCGCCATGAAGACGCAAGGTTCGGAAGCATCGTTCCGTGACGCGTGGAGGAAGTACACGAGCGAGGGAAGGTGGACGAAACACCAGGCGGTGCTGAAGGCGGTCTGGGCGGACAGCCGGATCACGGCGGCCGTCTCCTCGATGGAATCGTTCACCCAGCTGAGAGAGAACATCGCCGCCGCCGTCGACCGGGAGGAACTCGGCCGGGCGGACTGGGAGGCGATCGAGCGATACGCCGCGGAGACGCGGCGGTACGCGTGCGACGGATGCGACCATATCTGCAACGCCGCGGTGGACGCACCGGTGAGAATCGGCGACACGATGCGTTTCTTGATGTACCACGAGGTCTACGGCGAGCGGGAAAAGGCGAAGCGGCTTTTCGCCGGACTTCCCGGTGAGGCGAAACGGCTGCGCGGCGTCGACTTCAGCGGCGCCGATTCCGCCTGTCCCCACGGAGTCGACGTGGCGGCGCACATGGCCCGATCGGCGGAGGTGTTCAACGCGTAGGACTTCCGGCCGTCATCGAGACACTGTGGGAGGAGCGGGAGAATTTCTCCGACTCTTGGCGCTCGGATTTCGCATGAAGGGGAAGGCGCCCGCCGATCTCATTCGCGTAGCGCGCCGCCCCATGATCACCTCAGGAGCGTGAGCCGCTTCGTCACTTCCTCGCCGCCGGCGCGCACCCTGAGGAAATAGATTCCCGTGGCCGCATCGCGGCGGTTGGCGGTTTCGCCGTTCCACCGCAACGTGTGCGGGCCGGCATCGAGCGGTCCGTCGTGAAGCACCCGGACGAGGGCGCCGCGGATGTCGAAGATCTCGACGGTCGCGCGATCGTTTCGGGGGAGGGCGAAATCGATGGTGACGAGCGCGTTGAACGGGTTCGGCCTGACGGCGCTCACCATGAGGCGGGACGGAATGTCCGCGGGAACGAGTGACGTGTTATCCAGCTGTGGGCGCCACGTTCCGTTTTTCGTATCGAGAAGTTCCACGGCGATCGGGCGGAAATCGACCCGGCCGGTCTTCGCCGCCGGGGCGATACCGCCCAGGCGGAAGAGGGCGAGTTCGGTCCTGCCGCGCGGATCGTCATCGTACCAGAAAAGAGAGAGCCGGCCGGGCGAGTCGCCTTCCAGGTTCAGCATGGTGGACGAGCGATCGATGGGAACGGCGAGGGCGTCGGCGACCGTGCCGTGAAGGCGCAGCGCCCGGAACGGTTCCTCCGACCGGAGAGCGATCACGGCGGCGCCGTCACCGGTGAGGAAGAACGAAACGGTCGGACCGTCCCCGGACCGGGCGATCTCCCCCTCGGCGAGCTCGCCGCCGAGAAAGACGAGATCGGCCACGGTGATCCTTCCATCGCCGTTCGCGTCGGCGCCGAGGCTCTCCGCCGCAGCGGGCGAGGCGAGACCGAGAAGCACATCGAGAAGAGAACCCGCGTCGTCGAGACCGGCGGCGCAATCCCAGTTGTAATCGCCGGCGGGACGGGGCACCGGTGTAAAGCGTGGGAAGAGCCTGACGGGAGGACGACCCTCGCGGGGCGGGTCGATCTTCACTTCCACCGTCTCATCGTAGGCGACGCCGCACCGCCAGCTCGCCACGGAAGCGCTGATACGGATCGAATCGCCCCCCGCGAGGGTTCCGGAATCAGGCTCGAAAGCGACCCACGCCGGGGTGGGTTCGATCCACCAGTCGAGCGTATCCCTTCCCATGTTCCGGATGACGAACACGGAATCGGCGAAAGTGGTGTCCGTCCCGTTTCCGAAAGGAAGATCGGGCGAGCCGGCGGTCAGTTCGACTCCCGGTGCCACGTCCACTCCGAATGTTCTCGTGGGTGACGGATCGCCGGAACCGCACTTGTTCATCGATGAAACTCTCCAGAAATACTGATCGTCGAAATCGATCTCTCCGATGGAAATGATCGTGTCGGCCATGAGCGTGTCGATCACGATTTCGGCGAAGGCGCTATCCCGGGCGACAAGCAGGGTGTAGCCGGTGGCTTCCGTTTCGCGTGACCAGGAGAATATCACGGGCAGATCGAGGCCGGATGCCTCATCATCCGGCTGCAGGAGGGCCGGCGCCGGGCGGGGGGCCATGATCGATCCCTGAACCTGGCACGCCCCCACGGTTTCGCCGCACGTGTTCACCGAAGCGACGCGGTAGAGATACGAACGTGCGATCTCCACTTCCATATCATTCCAGCTGTTCTCCCCGAGCGCGGGACCGACGGCGGCTCGAAGCTCGAACGATCCCGAGGACTGGGAGAGTTTCCTGTAGATCTTGAACTGTGAAATCCCCTCATCCACACCGGCCGCGGGCATATTCCACGTGACGGTGATCCTGTCGCAAAGATCCGACGACGCGGAGCAGCCCTCCGGGGCGGACGGGAGCGGCGGACGAGCACCACTGACCGTGCACATCGCCGCCGATACGTAGCATCCGTTCCCCGCTTCGATGGCGTACGACGACGTATCGCCGTACGCGATCTGCGTATCGATCCATTCGGTCACACCGGCGCCGACCGAGTCGAGCACGATTCCCTCGGGCAGGCTGTAGATCCGGAACCATTCCACGTCCGATCCACCGGTGACCGGAGGCGACCAGGAGAGATAGACGCCCCCGCACGAATCGGAAGACGCGGTGCACAAGCTGTCGGGTAGGGATCCCACGGGCCCGGGAATCCGCGCCGTCACGGTGCACGCCTCCGCCGACCACCCGCAGCTGTTCAGGGCGTAGATGAGATAGCGGTAGTCGACGCCGTCCTGGGGCGGAGCGTCCGACGTGGAGAGAACGCCTTGCCCCACCGAATCGATGCGAACCAGACCGTCGCGAAGGACGACATATCCTTCGGTGGCCGTGGGCGAGGCAGCCCAGGTGATTCTCAGCGTATCGCAGTCGATCACCTCTACGGTACAGCTCTCCGGCGGAGAGGGGATCGAGCCGACGGTGCGGCCGGTATCGATCACGCCCGCCGATTCTTCGCAGTTGAACGCTCGTAATGTATAAATGAGTTCCGTGTCGGTGGGAACGTCGGTGTACTGAAACACATCCGGACCGACCTCGGTGACCACCGGCGGTGCGCCGCGGGTGATCCTGTAACCGTCCACGATTCCTCCCGCGACGGGCGGCCCCCAGGTAAGCACCACCTCACCACACCCCTCTTTCGTAGCGGAGAAGAGAGTCGGAGGCCCGGGAGCGGTGAGCGCCCGCCCCGAGTCGGAGCACGACCCGATGGAACGACCGCACTGGTTCCATGCAATCACCTCGTAGTTGTGCGTGACGTTGCTGTCGGCGCCAGCGTCGATCACCTGGTAGGGAGGGCTGACGAGCGTATCGATCGGCACGCCGTCACGCTCTACCACGTAGAAATCGACGATACTCGGGTCGGTCGCCCCGCTCCAGGTCACCGTCACCCGGCCGCAGAAACTGTCCGACGCGGAGCACGCCGTCGCGGTCGGCGGGAGACCGAAACGCCTTCCCGAATTCGACGCTCCGTTCAGCGAGTATCCGCACGTGCTCTTCGTGCGGAGCCAATAACTCGAGATCACCATCGAATCGACAAGGGAGTCGACGAACACCGTGGGGCTCCCCTTCGCCACCACCCCGATCGAGTCACCCTCCCTGTAGATGATGTACTCCTGGAAGGCGCCCGCCGTGGTGTCCCAGCTGAGACTCACGAAGGAGCAGAGCGAGTCGCTCGCGGTGATCGCCCCGGGCATGGGGGGCGCCTCTCCCATGACGCCCGAATCGGAACACGACGATATCGCCGCGCCGCAGCCGCTTCGGGATTGCACCGAGTAGAGATGGACCGAATCGACGGTGGCGAAGGAATCGCGGAACGAATTGCCCGGATCGGCGACCGTGCCGATCGAATCGTCGTCCCTGAAGATCACATATTCATCGACGCTTCCCGATGCCGTGACCGGGATCCAGCTGACGAGCACCTCCTGGCAGAGGTTGTCCGACGCGGTGCACGAGTCGACCGAAGGGGGAAGACCGATCCGCATGCCGGTATCGGTGGAGATGATGTTCGAGAGGCCGCACGCGTTGCGCGTGCGCACCGTATAGGTATACACGACCTGTGAATCGACGACGTCGTCGTACCATTCCGTGGGTGCGGTCGGGCTCACGGTGCCGATGGAATCGACGCCGCGATAGACGACATAGTAGTCGAATGAACCGGCCACCGCCTGCCACCGGACGAAGATATCGGCGCATCGATCATCACTGACAGGAAAGAGCGACACATCCGGAGGCAACTCGATGCTGAAGCCGTTGTCGGGGATCGCCCACACCGTATCGCACGGCGTTATGGCGGCGACGTTGTACTCGTAGATCACCCCCGGCACGGCGAGGCTGTCGGCGTAAAACTCCGTGCCCGGAGGGAGAGAGTCGATGACGTCGCTGTCCCGGGTGAGGATGTAGTAGTTCCCCTCCGGCATGTTCGCAATCCACGACACGTTCACCGCGCCGCACGTGCTGTCCGAGGCGATCACCGATCCCGGCGCGGCCGGAGACTGGGGCGCGGTTCCGGTATCGATGTTGGACGGGCCGCTCGGGCCGCACGTGGAAACCGCCCAGACCCAGTAATCGTAGACAACTCCCGGAACGGCGAAGGTGTCGACAAAAGCGGGCCCCGCCGCATCGACGACGATCGTATCGGTCGACACCGTCCCCGGATCGTACCGGCCGATGTAGTACGTGATTCCCCCGGCGGTCGAGCTGTCGCTCCAGCTCAGGGATACGCCTCCGCACGCCGTGTCGCTCGCCGTGAAGTTGTAGGGCGGATAGAGACTGTCGCACGCGATCGTCATGTCGTCGATCATCCACCCTCGAAACCCGTTCCGCGCGCTGTCCACCGTGGCGAAGATGAAGCGAAACTGCATCCGTCCCCCGGCGGCGGAATTGACGATATACTTCTTTCGGATCCATACGCCGTCGGCGCTTAATCCGCCCGACGAATACGGGACCGCGGGATCGGTGGCCTCCGATTCGAGCGTGTCCACCAACACGTCGAGAAATGTGAAATTCCGCCCCCCGTCGGTGGAAAAATCGATGGTCATCAGGTCCTTCGAATAGAAACTGAAACCCTCCACTTCCCACCATGTCTGAAAGGAGAGGACCACGTCGGAATACGAATTCATCGCCATGATCGGCGTGAAAAACGTGTCCGCCCTGGCGGCGAAGGAGAGTCCCCCATTCCCGGCGCTCTGCGCCGCCGGATCCCACGGGGCGACATATGTCCCCGTCGATTCTCCCGAGAGGGTGATATAGCCGTTTCCGCTGGGAGCGGGAGGCCAACTCGATGTGCCGGGAAAATTGACAAGGCTGTCCTTGACGGCGCCGATGACGAACACCGTGTCGGGCGCACGGGTCACGTGCCAGCCACCGAGCAGCATGAAAGACGGCGCGGTGACTCCCTCGAACGATTCGAAGAGGGGAACTTCGAGGGTATCGTTTACAGCCCGGACTGGGGCGGCACTGAGAGCGACCGCGGCGAAGACGACGAGAAGACGTTTCAGTAGATCCATTGGAGAGTCACCGCCGCGTCAAAGCCGCTCATGTCGACGGCGCCTTCCTCGGCGTTTCCGGTAAGATACGCGCCGTCGAGGGTGACGGTCGTCTTGTCGGCGATGTAGTAGATCACTCCGGCGCCGAGATCGAGGAGGTTCGCCGATCCAAGAAGTCTTTGGGCCGGCTCCTCTCCCGGGAAGGCGAATTCACTGAAATGGGAGTAGCTCGTGAAAAGACGGATGTCGAAGCGATCGGAGAGTTCACGGCCGTAACGGACCATCGCCTGCTGCATCCCTCCCGGCAGTCCCTGCTGGAGGTACTCCTCGAGGGTCATCGTTTCGATGTCTCCCTCGCCCACACCCTCCACGTCGGTGCCCTTCCCCTTGACTACGAAAAAGAGCTGTCCGTCGAGCCGTTGCCGCTCCGCGATCCGCAGGCCCGCCGATGCGAGAAACTCGACCTGGTCGCCCTCCTCGTAGATCACCTCACCGTTGCGCTCGTCTTTCGAAAAAAGCCTGTAGCGGAGATCGCCCTTCCATTCGAACCGGGCGCTTCCGGCGCCGAGAGCGCCGCTCACGCCGGCGGCGAAGAACGCCTCGTTGCCCGGCTTGATACGCACCGTCTCGTCGCCCTCCTCGCCCTTCAGGTAGTCGTACTCTCCCTTGTACTGGAAGCCGGCGCCCAGCGAAGCCGTAATACTTCTCGTCACAGTGAACGCCCTGGCGCCGCTCGCGAAAAGACCGGGGCCTTCGCCGAAACGCTTCAACCTCAGACCGAGAATCCTGTTCGCCACCACGCCGGTGACGACCACCTGATTCGCTTCGATCAGCGCTTTCCCCGTGGGAAGAGTCACGCCGCCGCCGATCCAGTAACGCCCCGAGTCGAAACGTTTCGAGCCGGAAAGCTCCACGTCGGTGAAACCGCTCAGGTCGGAATCGGTCAGGTCGCCGTTACTCGTCGCCGATCCACCGGAAAGATAGATCGAAACCTCCCCGTCCCGGCCGATCGGCTTGCGCACGAAGAGGGGAGAGACGAACTCGCTCACTTTCAAATCGGCCGAACCGGCCTTGCTGAGCGTGATGCTCCGCGTGGAAAAGGACGTCCTTCCGATCACGCCGGGCGGCGGCTCGAGAACCACCTCCGCCGCCCAAGAAAACGGGGGAAGAATCGCCGTTGCGGCAAGAATGAAAAAGACGAACGCCCGGGAAAATGAAATACCCTTCATGGCTCATTCACCCTTATAGTGACCGTGCCGCTTCCCAGGCCGAGGGGCCTCACCGTCGAGAGATCCCTCCCCTCTCCGACGTCGGGAAGCGGGGTGGGCGAGAGGAAGGAGGCGGTCGTTTCGAGACGGCTCAGCCGGCGATCGAGAACGGGAGCTTCCATCTCCGTCTTCGCGATGTCGGTGACCATCTCCTTCGTTCCCGCCGTCCGCTCTCCCCTCTCCTGGGCGAGGAAGAAAATCGGGTCGAGCCGGACCGCTTCGTCGAAGAGATTCGCCGCGCGTACGAAATCACCTTCGTCCTCGGCCGCCAAGGCGTCGCAATACGCGAGGAACGCCTGGAAGCTCGATGTCGGGATCTCGCCGATCGCCTCCCGCTCGGTGCTGCCGAGCGTGTAACCGAGTTCTTCCGCCACCGAGTAGACGATCCTCTTTTCCAGCTCGAAGAAATCGTCCAGCCGGCCGCTGATCGAAGAGGGCGTCCCGATTTCGCCGGTAATATTATTTACAATGTAATAATCGAAGCGAATCTCGTCTTTTCCCTCGAGCGGGGTGATCGTCCCGCCGAGGGACCATCCGGCGCCGAGCATGGCGTCGAGAGAGAGGGCGGCGAGAGGATCGAATCCGGCGGAGCGGGATTTCTCGATCTCCCGGGTAAGCGCCTCGAACCGGAGCCGCTCCACGAGGAAGAGCCCCTCCACATGCGAGAGGTCGTTGATCAGCTGCTCGGCGAGACCTTTCCCCAGGTTCCCGTACGTCTCCACCTCGGCGAGGACGTCGAAATAGCGGACCGCGAGGACGTCGGGCGCCATGCGCGCCGGTTCGGCCATGTCCTCTTTCGCTCTTTCGGCGTACACTTTCCGAACGAGCCGGGTGATCCGCCCGCGCATGGCGCGCGCCACGTGGGTTCGCCCCATGGTGCGGGGGTACGAACGGTACGCCTCGATCGCCTTTTCCCACTCCCCCTTTCCCTCCCAGGCGAGACCCAGGAGAAGAGGTAGCGAGTCGTCGTCGGGAGAGAGGGTCTGCGCCCGGGTGAGAGCGTCGACGGCACCGTCGTAGTTTCCCTGCTCGAGGCGCACCCTCCCGAGATCGCGCAGGAGGGAACCGTCGGAAGGATCGGTCTCGATCCGCTCGACGAGGAGCGACTCCGCCTCGGACCAGCGGCCGCCGTCCAGAGCATCGTCCAGAGGCCCCCTCCCGGAGAAGCCGCACGAGAGCATGAGCGTGCCGGCAACGAGGGCACCGGACACGCCGAGCGCCTTCAGGAATCGCGAACCTCTTTTCATCGGTCCTCCAGCGGCTCTTCGCCCGCGGCGACGCGCCGACCGTACAACCACGCCTCGAGGGAGAGAATCCGGGAGGCGATCCGTTCGTCGCCCGGCCGGCGTGCCGCGGCCGACTTCCACTTCTCGAGGGCGGCCGTGTAGTCGCCATCCTCTTCGAAACGGATCGCTTCCCCCGTTTCGAGAAGAAAGGGAAGATACCCCTTGCCGGCGCCCCACACCAGTTCCTTCTCGTCGAACAGGTCGTTCATGGCGCGGCTCGCCGATTTCTTCTTGCCATTGTAGGCTTCCACCACGCCGTCGATTTCCGGCCCGAGGAGATCGACCACGAGGCGCCTCTCCAGGGCGATCACATCCCGCCCGTTTCGGACCTTGCCGTCCACCTTGTCCGCGAGAAGGACCTCTCCCGTCGCCGTCGCCACGAGGCGCACGCCGATGCGGATCCGTTCCGGGTCGACCATCATCACACTGCCGAAGAGAAACGCGTGGGCACCGCACAGTCTTCCCGCGGCGACGCGCAGATCGTCGTCGAGCGCCTCTTCTCCCTTCGACCGGGCGATCTCCCGCTCCAGACCGAGGAGCCGGGCCCTGTCCACCAAGTCGATATCGGTGACCGCGGACAGGTCGTATTGCACAAGCTGTCCGAGACCTGCGGCGAATCGATCGATATCGAAAGGGGGCTCTCTCCCGGTGAGTACCGAATGATTCCAGAACTCCCCCACGGCGATCGTGTTGATCCGGCGGCCCGTGCCGCCTTCCCCCCTTCCGGCGAGACTGTCCCGCGCCTGGTAGAAGCATTGTACCACCGGCGCGGCGTATCGGCGAGGGGGCAGAAGCGAGGCGGCCGGGGTGATCCGGAGCATGGCGGCCACGTCACGCGCCACCTGCGCCGTCTCGCCGAGGGAACAATGGATCGCCACGAGGGTGCTCAGCGCGCGAAGCCGGGAACGCTCCGGCTCGCCGTCGCGCTCGAGCAGCGCGCGGGCACACGATTCGGCGAGATCGAAGCGCAATTCATGATAAAAGGCGAGATTGTCCCGGCGGAAACGGGAGATCGCTTCATCGTCTACCGGCGCGGCACCGGCCGGCAAGGCGACACCGGCGAAGAGCACCGCCATGACGAAAAAAGCAACGGCCATAAATGATCATCCCCCGAGGAGGAGCGGTATGATGCGCACTTTCCGCGACGCCACTTCGTTCCCCGGATCGAGGGAGAGGACTTCCTTCCATTTCTCGAGCGCGGCACGGTAGTCCTTCCGGTCTTCGAGGGCGAGCGCCTCGGAAACCGCGAGCGTCGATTCCACATAGCCGTTCCACGCTTCGCGGGAGGCGGATCTCTCCTCGAAGAAGAGGGCCATTTCCCGGGCGATGCCCGACGGTTCACCCGCCACATCGACGATTAGGGAGTCGATCGACTCGGCGATTTCGAGGACGAGCTTCTTCTCCAGGTCGAGGAATCGGCGCGGATCGCCGCCGAATTCACCCTCCACCTGGTGGACGGAAAGAATCTTCCCGGTGGCGGTGTGCACAACGCGGGCGGTGATGATCACTTCCTTCCCGGAAATGATCATGTACTGGCCGTAGATGAAACAGTGGGCACCGAGGAAGCGGCCCGCTTTGACGGCCGCCTTTGGATCGGCAAAACCGCCCTGGTTCATCTCGATCTCGCCGAGAAGCTGGTTCACCCTCTGGCGGTCGACCACCTCGAGCGACGTGGCCCGCGAGAGATCGTACATGATCAGGTGCTGGAACGCTCCGCGAAAGAGATCGAAATCGAGCTTGTGAAAATCACCCTTGTAGATCGAATTGTTCTCGAAATCGCCCACCGCCACCGTCCGGATATCCATGGTGCCCGGGTAGAGGGAATCGCGCACCGTGTGGAAAAGCTCGATCACGGCGGGTGGATACTCGTAGTCGGGGGAGAAGCGCGCGCGGCGGTCGGCATCGAGCATCCGCGCCACTTCTTCCCGGGCGGCGGCGGCGTCTCCCATGGCGACGAGCGCCGAGGCGCGCCACTTCCGTGCCTCGAGGGCGTTCGGCGATGCGGCGGGCTCGCCGTCGATGAGTGGCGCGGTGAGTTCGAGAACTTCCGCGTATTCGCCCGCCCAAAATGCTTCCGCCGCGCGGCTCACCCGAGCCTCCGGCCCGGCCGAGACGCCCGGCGAATAGAGGAGAAACGCAAGGAGGAGGAATGCCGCGCCGGCGACCGTCCTCGGGATGGTGCTATTCATGTCGGCTCCTTTCCATCGGTTCCACGCGATGCCACTCTAGCACTTCATAACGGAAGGACACAAAGAAAAGGATAGATTCATCGCACCCGCGCCTGCTCCAGAAGCGACGCGATCGTCTTCGCCACGACGGCGCAACCGGCCGGCGAGGCGTGGATGTGATCGAGAAGGGGCTCCTCGGCGGCCTCGATGAACGGTTCGATCAGGCTGATCACGGGGGAGCCGGTTTCGCTCCCCACACGAGCGATGAGAGGCTGGTAGACGATCAGTTGCGCATCCCCCTTTCTCACCTGGTTCCGGTACGGCCAGATGAGGAAGATCACAGGCACCCCCCGCGCGGCGCATACTTCATGGATCGCCCGGAGATTCTCCTCGAATTCCTCCGGCGTAACGCGCGGTTCCTTCCCCCGCCGGTCTCCCTCCACCGTCTTCCCACCGGCCACGGCGCCCGAGCGGCGAAGGAGATCGGTGAGGAGGCGGTAGAAACGGCTTTTTCCGAGGACCGACCGCACCGTCCCCATCCGGAGGAGCCGTCCCGTTTCGGCGTCGGTTCTCGATCCCCATACATCGGAATCATTGAAGCCGAAAGTCGCGATCACGAGATCGGGCTTGAGATCGAAGCCGGCCCCTTCGAGGTATTTCAAGCCCTGGTATGAACTGTATCCGGGCACGCCGGCGTTGATCACCTCCACGCCGTCGCCGAGGGTGCGGCTCATCTCTTCTCGCAGCCGCGCGGGCCACGTCTGGGAGTCGTCCACACCGAGACCGAAGGTGCACGAATTCCCCACGGCGAGCACGCGAAAACCGCGCTTCCTTTCCCGCACCTCGGGCGACCTCAATCCGAGGCTGTTCGTCGTTACCTCGAAGTCGACACGTCGATCCTTCATCCGGCCCTGCACGCGAAACGAATCGAGGCCCGGCCTTAGTTTCCAGAAGAGAACCGGGTCGAAGAGCATTGTTTCGTTCAGCCCGGGAAGCCCGAGAACATCGATGATCTGCCGGTGCTCCTCGTAGAGCGTTCCCTTCCCCGGTTTCCAGACGAGTCGGGCGCCCCCCTCGAAGAGAGTCGCCGCCGCCAGGAGGACGACGATCGAGTAGAGAAACCGTCTCTTTCGGGAGATGTCCATGGATGTCAGTAAACCACAGCGGCGGGCGGGCCGTCGAGTGGCGGCGGGACGGCATCTTGGAAATCGGGCGCACGGTGGGTTACAATCGCCATTCGACTCTTCAAAACGATCACCCGCGGGGAACGACGTTGCTCTTCAACACGTGGACTTTTTTCGCTTTCGCCCTCGTGGTGTTCCCTCTCTATTATAAGGCGTCTTTCCGCTGGCAGAATCGGCTCCTCCTCGCGGCAAGCTACGTTTTCTACGGAGCCTGGGACTACCGGTTCCTTTCGCTCATCCTGTTCTCCACCGTGGTCGACTACATCGTGGGGAGGAGAATCGCCACCACCGAGGTAGCGTCCGCGCGAAGACGCCTCCTCCTGGTCAGCTGCGTCGTCAACCTCGGTCTTCTCGGCGTGTTCAAGTACTTCAACTTCTTCGCCGACGGCTTCCAGTCGATGCTCGGGATGGCCGGTATCCACACGTCGCCCGTTTCCCTTTCCATCGTTCTTCCCGTCGGCATCTCGTTCTACACGTTTCAGACGATGAGCTACACGATCGACATCTACCGCCGCAAACTCGAACCGGTGAGGAACTTCACCGATTTCGCTCTTTTCGTGGCGTACTTCCCCCAGCTGGTCGCCGGGCCGATCGAGCGGGCGAAGAATCTTCTTCCCCAGATCGTTTCCCCCCGAACGGTGTGCCGCCGCCAGATCATCGAGGGAGCATGGCTCATCGGATGGGGCCTGTTCAAGAAGGCGATCATCGCCGACAACATCGCGATTTTCGTCGACGAGGCGTTTTTTCCCGGAAACCATTGGGCATCGGGATCGCTCTGCCTCTTCGCGATCTATGGATTCGCCATCCAGATCTACTGCGACTTCAGCGGCTACTCCGACGTGGCGCGGGGCCTGGGCAAGCTGATGGGCATCGAGATCATGCAGAATTTCAACCTTCCCTACATGGCGACGAGCCCGCAGGAGTTCTGGCGGCGCTGGCATATCAGTCTTTCCACGTGGCTGCGCGACTACCTTTACGTCTCGCTCGGCGGAAACCGCCACGGCAGATGGATGACGTACCGAAACCTGATGCTCACCATGGTTCTCGGCGGACTGTGGCACGGCGCGGCGTGGACTTTCGTCCTATGGGGCGTCTACCAAGGAGCGCTCCTCGCGGTGCATCGTTATCTTTTCGTCGATCTCGGCTTGGCCGGGCCGGGCGGGAAGGCGGGGCGGTGGATTTCCCGGTTGGTGATGTTCCATCTCACCTGCTTCGGATGGCTGATCTTCCGCGCCGGCAGCGTCGCTCAAATCGGCAGCTTTCTTCGCAGGATCTTCACGAGTTTCATCCTCGACCTGAACGAGGCGCGGACCGTGTTCGCCGTTCTCTTCTTCGGTGGAATCCTCGCGCTGGTGGAAATGTGGATTCGAAATGTCGATGACCCGCGGGTTCGTCCCGGGTGGAACGGCCCGATCGGCGCGGCGGCGGCGACGATCCTCCTGATCGTGGCGCTCATCTTCTGGCCCCCCCAGATCAAGGAGTTCATCTATTTCCAGTTCTGAGAAAAAGCCGCTCCCGTTTCACGGGCCGCTCGTCTGGATCGTCGCACCGATGATCGTCTTCCTCGTCGCCGAGTTCACCGTCCGCGCCCTCGATGCGCGGCGTGTCGATCCGACCACCTACCCCGGGGCGATGAAGATCGCCGCACGCGAGAGCATCGACTTCATCTTCACCGGGACGTCCCGGACCGCCGGAGGGATCGCTCTTTCCGTATGGGACGAGGAACTTTCCCGTCACGAAGGGCGCGCGGTGCGTTCCCTCAACCTGGCGCAGCCGTACTCGGGCGGCGCACCGAACTATTTCGGACTGCGGGAACTCGCCGACCGACGAGCACGGAGTCTTGCCGGCTGCACCGTTTTTTTCGAACTCTCGGCGGGCCTTCCCGCGTTCACACGGAAGTGGGACGATCCGTGGTATTTCGAGGGGAACGCGCAGATCGTCGTCGACTACATGCGTCCCGCCGATCTCGCCCGCTTCCTCTCCACCGACGAACCGTTCGACCGGAAGGCGGATATCGTCTTCCGCTACTTCACGAGGACGTCACGTCTGTTATCGCTCCGCCGGTCGCTCCAGCGCTCCGTCTCGTGGCGCGGCCTCGCGATCACGCGACGGCTTCTCACCGCGCTCGGAGGGGAGTACCGCGAGAATCTTCTCGGCGCGAAGCTTCCGCCGATCCGCGTGCTTCGCACCGACGAGCATGGCGTCCGGTTGCAGAGAGAACGGATCCGCGCGAGAACGAGCCGGGACGCGCTCGCCCGGCAGAAACCGCTCCGGCCGTGGAAGGAAACCATCGTCTGCGCCGCGGCGATCATGCTGAAGGAGAGGGGAATCGCCGTGGCGTTTCACGAGGTGCCCGCGCCGTCGTTCGCGTGGACGGTGAACGAAACGGAAACGAGGCGCCTCGACCGCGCCGACTTCGAGGCATGGGCGAAGGGAAACGACATCCCGATCATCCGAAGCCACATCGCCGTGACGGACGACGACTTTCCCGACCTCTCCCACCTCGCGCGAAGCAGGCGAGAGGAGTATACCCGCGCGCTGGCGGCGGATTTCGTCGCCCGAGAGGGGAAAGGGGGACGGGAGCCGCCTGATTGACGAACCGTATTCTACGACCAATCCACCGATACGTTTCTTGCTCTTGTGGCCGCCGGGTGACCCTTCCCCGCACCGATTTCCTGCTATAATCCCCCTCTCGCCGTAAAGATACGGCCGGCGGAGAGGAGGGTATCGAGTGACATGGCATCGCGATTCCGGTTTATCCCGCATATCGATTGTCGCTCTTGCCGCCTCGGCCGCGCTTTTCGCGACGCCGCCGACCGCCGGCGCGGGGGAGGGCGCTGACATGATCGATCCGGCGGCGACATACCGCGACCAGGCGGCCCGGCTGATCGGTGAGGCGATCGTCTCGAACCACGCATACGACAACCTCGAATACCTCTGCGACCGGATCGGCAATCGGTTGAGCGGATCGACCGCCCTGGAAGAGGCGGTGCAGTGGGCGGCCGATCTGATGAAGAGAGAAGGCCTCTCCAATGTGAGGCTCGAGGAGGTCCCCGTCCCGGTCTGGGTTCGCGGCGCCGAGAGCGCGCGGATCGTGACACCCGTTTCGCTCGACCTGAATCTTCTCGGCCTCGGCATGAGCGTCGGCACGCCGCCCGGCGGGATCGAGGCGGAAGTGGTCGTGGTCCGTTCGTTCGATGAACTCGACACTCTCGGCGAGGATGGCGTTTCGGGGAAGATCGTCCTCTACGACGTTCCGTACGAAGGATACGGCGCCACGGTGACATACAGGATGGACGGCCCCTCCCGCGCCGGTGCTCTCGGCGCCGTGGCCGCCCTCGTCCGCTCGATCGGTCCGATCAGCTACGACACGCCGCACACCGGCACGCTTCGTTACAGCGACGACGCCCCGAAGATTCCCGCGGCAGCGATCACCATCGAAAACTCGGCTCTTATCGGCAGGCTCGTCGATAACGGAGAGAAAGTGACGATCCATCTCGAGATGGAAGCGCGTACTCTGGACGACGCAATATCGGCCAACGTGATCGGCGAGATTCCCGGCTCCGAGAAACCCGGCGAAATCGTTCTTCGCGGCGCACATCTCGACTCGTGGGACGTCGGCCAGGGGGCGCAGGACGACGGCGTGGGTTGCGTGATCGCCCTGGAAGCGGCGAGGTTGATCGGCACGCTCGGTCTTTCGCCGCGCCGGACGATCCGCGTGGTGTTCTTCACCAACGAAGAGAACGGGACGCGCGGCGGGAAGAAATATCTCGAGGAACACGGCTGGGAACTCTCACAGCACGTGGCGGCGATCGAATCCGATTCGGGAAACGGCCCGGCGGAAGGATTCCACCTCGACCTGAGGGCGCGGGAAGGACGCGACGACGGTGAAGCCGAGAACGAGCGCGCCGAAGCGCTCGCCACGATGAGGTCGATCGGCTCGCTTCTCGAACTCACGGGCTCTTCGACTATGAAGAAAGGGTGGTCGGGTGTCGACATCGGGCCGATCGTCGCCGCCGGTGTCGTCGGGCTCGGTCTCGCCCACGACACGAGCGCCTATTTCAACGTCCATCATACGAGGGCGGACACTTTCGAAAAGATTGATCGCGGTGACCTGGCGAAGAACGTTGCCGCCATGGCGGTGATGGCTTATGTTCTCGCCGACATGCCGGAACGGCTGGCGCCGCCCGCAACGAACCGATGAAAAGGATATGAACCGATGAGTGAACTGATCGACAACAAGGCGCACCGGATTCGGACACTGAAGGAAATCATTCGGCGTTTCAGCGAAGGAGGCGCCGCCGAGGAGGCGAAGGCGAAGCTGCGGGAGCTTATGAACGAGGTCGACGCCGGCGAAATCGCGGCGATGGAGCAGGAGTTGATCGCCGACGGCATGCCGGTGGAACGGGTTCGTTCGATGTGTGACGCCCACTCCGAGCTGCTGCGCGAGTTCGTCATCGCACCACCCGAACGACCCGACATCGGGCCGGGCCATCCGGCGCACACCCTCCGGCTCGAGAACGCCGCGCTGAAAGAGGCGATCGGGAAGACGCGCGCCCTTCTCGATAAGCTGAAAGACCCGGCGGAAGACGGCGGCGGTCGGGCAAACGATACCCGCGCCCTCCGCGAGCTGTTCGAGCGGATCTCCCTCGTCGATCGCCATTACCGGAGAAAGGAAAACCTCATCTTCTCCGTCCTCGAACGCCATGGGATCGCCGGTCCGTCGAAGGTAATGTGGGCGAAGGACGACGAGGTGCGCGATCTTCTCGCCGCGTTCGGCAAGGCGATCCCCGCGGACGACGCGCCGCCGGAAGAATGGGCCGACGTGGCGGAGAAAAGCGCCGAACCGGCGCTCGGCGCCGTGACCGAGATGATCTTCAAGGAAGAGAAGATCCTCCTGCCGATGTGTCTCGGCGCGTTCACCGACCAGGAATGGGATGAGATCCGTTCCCAGTCGGACGACTACGGCTACTGCCTGATCGACACACCCCCTTCCTTCACCGCACGCCCCGCACCGCCGGTCGATCCGGTCCATGTCGCCGATAACGGAAGAATCGCGGGAGACATCGTCTTCCCCACGGGAAATCTTTCGTTTGAGCAACTCCTCGGCCTCTTCCGCCACCTTCCGGTGGACATCACCTACGTCGACGCCGACGACCGCGTCCGCTTCTTCTCCGAGGGACCGAAACGGATCTTCGAGAGGAGCGCGGCGATTATCGGTCGGAAGGTGGAGGACTGCCATCCTCCGAAGAGCGTTTCCGTGGTGAAACGGATCATCGACGACTTCCGGTCGAACAGGCAGGATGTGGCGGTGTTCTGGATCGATATGAACGGCGCCTTCATTCATATCCGTTACTTCGCCGTGCGCGACGACAACGGGGAATACATAGGTACCCTCGAGGTGACCCAGGACGTGACCGGTATCCGCATGCTCGAGGGGGAGCGGCGGCTTCTCCAGTACGAGTCGCCCGGCGCGTGACGCGTGACAAGAAGGGAAGGTGAACGATATGCTCCCGAAACTGGCGGCCATCGCCGCCCTCGGTGCGCTCGGCAGCGTGACCCGCTACATCGTGGCGGGAATCGTCCAGCAGGGCACGTCGGGCGCCTTCCCGTGGGGAACCCTCGTGGTGAACTGTGCCGGCTGCCTCCTCTTCGGCTTCGTTTGGTCCCTCGCCGACGAGAGAATGATCATCACGGGCGGCATGAGAACGGTGATCCTTATAGGCTTTCTAGGCGCGCTCACCACATACTCCACGTTCGCATTCGAGACGGCGCAGCTCGCCCGCGATTCCCAGTGGCTTTACGCGGTGGGCAACATGGCACTTCAAAACGGGGCGGGCGTCGCCGCGATCATCGCCGGCGTGGTAATCGGAAAAATGCTTTAGGATAGAAGGGAAGAAGCCGATGAAACCTGGAAGCGCGGGAGAACTCCTTCGGATCTTCATCGGGGAGAGCGATAAGCACGAGGGGAAGCCTCTCTACGAGGCGATCGTGCAGGAGGCGCGGGCAAGGGGAATCGCCGGCGCCACCGTGCTGCGCGGATCTCTCGGCTTCGGGGCCAACAGCAGGGTGATCCATACCGCCAAAGTACTCCGTCTTTCGGACGATCTTCCCATGGTGGTGGAGATCGTCGACAAGCCGGAGGTGATCGAGGCGTTCCTCCCGGTGCTCGACGCCATGATGAAGGGTGGCGGCATGGTGACCCTCGAGAAGATGCGTATCATCGCCTACAGACACAGCCGCGCCGGGGAAGATCGGGAGAAACCGGTCGAGCCGTAAAGGTTCATGTCGGGCGGCCCGTCCCCCGGCCCCCATCGCCGTCCGGCGGCGCTCCCCGCTTCACCATGCCGAGATGGGAGCCGATCGACCTTCCGAGGTACGGCTCGATCACTTTCGCCGCCTCCACCACCGCATCGAGGTCGACGCCGGTCTGCACGCCGCTCGCGGTGAGGGCGAACACCAGGTCCTCGGTGGCGATATTCCCCGTCGCCCCGGTGGCGTACGGGCATCCGCCGAGAGCGCCGGCGGAGCTGTCGAACGTGTCGATGCCGTATTCGCCCCACGCGGTGAACGCGTTCGCCACCGCCATGCCGTATGTGTCGTGAAAGTGGAGCGCCACGGGAACATCGCACGGTAGGATCACGTCGAGAAGCCGGCGCACTTCGTCGGGCGACGCCTTCCCCACCGTGTCGGCGATGGAAAGCTCGTTCACGCCGAGGTCGACAAGGCGTTCCATTACATCGAGCACGGCGCGCGGCGCGACCCTCTCTTCGTAGGGACACCAGATCGCCGTCGATACGTACCCCCGCACCGGCACGGTCGAACGGCGGATCACCGGGCGGAACCGTTCGATCGATTCCTCCGTGGTGGCATTGATATTGAAGCGGTTGAACGTCTGCGAGGCGGCGGTGAACACGGAGATCTTGTCGGCGCCGCTCGCTTCGGCGCGGTCCATCCCCTTCTCGTTCGGCACGAGAGCGGAGTAGACAACGCCGGGCGACCGCGTGATGCCGGCGAACACATCTTCCGCGTCGGAAAGCTGCGGAACCCACCGGGGGGATACGAACGAAGTGATCTCGATCTCCGCGACCCCGGTCTTCCCGAGGGCGTCGACGAAGGCGATCTTCTCCGCCGTGGGGACGGCGCTTTTCTCGTTTTGAAGTCCGTCCCGAGGGGCGACTTCGACGATCTTCACGACCTGTCTTTCAGCCGCACGAGGATCGCACCGAGATCGACAAGCTGATCGACGGCGCAGCTCACCGATTCCACTTCGCCGTCTCTGGGCGATTCGATCCGAAACTCCATCTTCATGGCACTCACGACGGCGAGGAGATCACCTTCTTTCACCGCATCGCCCGGCGCCACGTTGACCGACACGACGTTGCCCGTCATCGGCGAGCGGATCTCGTCATTCGCGGCGCCGGCGGCGGCCGTCGGTTTCGGGTACTCGAGAAACGCCGTAACGCCTTCCGCGGTGACCCAGACGCCGTCGCGCGTCGGGGCGACGGCGAAACGGAAACGTCCGGCGGGGGTGATCACCCTGTCGCCGTCGATGCGCGCTTCGAAGGTTTCCCGCTCCCGTCCGTCACGGGAAAGGTGAAGCTCGCCGTTTTCGAGAACCGCCTCGATGATTTCGTTCCGCCAGACGAACTTCACGGCCCCACCCTCCATCGTCCGATCCGGTCCCACGGTGACACGGAGGCGCCGCTCTTCCGCTGTTTCGCCCCCCTCGACGAAGCAGCGGCCGCCCAGAACGCGGCGCTCGGCTCGAGGAGCGGCACGTCGGGAAGCGCACCGGTCGACATCTTCCCCTCGCGAAACTCTTCCGTTTCGAGAAGAGAGATGAGAAAGCCGAGGTTCGTGTGAACGCCGAGAAGCACCGTGTCGCGAAGCGCGCCGACGAGGCGGCGGCGCGCCTGCTCCCTGTCCGGCCCCCAGGCGATCATCTTCGCGAGAAGGGGATCGTAGTGGGGACTCACCACGCCTCCCTCGCGAAGGCCGTGATCGACGCGGACTCCCTCGGGCCAGGCGAGACGGAGAAGATCACCGCTCGTGGGAAGGAAGCCCGCCTCGGGGTTTTCCGCGTAGATGCGCGCCTCGATCGCGTGCCCCCGCGGCGGAAGGTCGGGCAGATCGAGCTTCGCGCCGCGGGCGATCTCCACCTGGAGACGGACGAGGTCGAGCCCGGTGACGAATTCGGTAACCGGATGCTCCACCTGGAGACGGGTATTCATTTCGAGGAAGTAGTAGCTCCCGTCGGGACAAAGGAGAAACTCCACGGTGCCCGCGTTGACGTAGCCGGCGCGGCGCGCCAGTTCACACGCGGAATGTTGCAGTTTCTCGCGAAGCGCGCCATCGACCACCGGGGAGGGCGATTCCTCGATGATCTTCTGGAAGCGGCGCTGCAGGCTGCACTCACGCTCCACGAGGGCATGCACGTTGCCGTGGTGGTCGGCGATGATCTGCACTTCCACGTGGCGCACCGGGTCGAGAAGCTTCTCGACGAGCACGCTCCCGTCGCCGAAGGCGGCCTTCGCCTCCCGGCGGGCGGCGGCCACCTGCTCGCTCAGGCCGTCGGCGCTCTCGATGCGCCGCATCCCCTTCCCTCCGCCGCCGGCGGCCGCCTTCAGCATCACCGGCACGCCGAGGTCCTTCACTACGGCGAGCACCTCGTCGTCGCTGTCGAGGGCGCCGCGGCTCCCGGGCACCACCGGCACGAGCGCCTCCTCGGCGGTGATTCGCGCGTCGTTCTTGCTCCCCATCAACCGGATCGCGCCGGGCGACGGCCCGATGAAGACGATTCCCGCCGCCTCGCACGCCTCGGCGAAGTCGGCCCGCTCCGAGAGAAAACCGTAGCCGGGATGGATCGCGTCGGCCTTCGTCTTTCTCGCCGCTTCGAGGATCGTATCGGCTTTCAGGTACGAGAGAGCCGCCTCTGCCGGGCCGATTTCGATCGCCTCGTCGCACGCCGTCACGTGAGGGGCGTCACGATCCGCTTCCGAAAAGACCGCCACCGAGGTGACACCGATTTCCCGAAGGGTCCGCGCCACGCGAACGGCGATCTCCCCCCGGTTGGCGATCAGTACCTTGCCGATCCTTCGCATGCCTTATGACTCCTCGATCCAGCGCGGCTTCCTCTTTTCGAGAAACGCCCGGAGTCCTTCCTGCCCTTCCCGCGACGTGCGCACTTTCGCGATGATCGAAGCGGTGAACGGTATAGCGTCATCGACGGGGCGAGCGCGCATATCGCGGATCAGCTTCTTCGCCGTGGACACCGCCGCCGGGCCGCATCGCGCCACGGCACGGCAGAGTTTCATCGCCGTCTCCTCCACGTCCCCTCCATCCACCACCTCCTGCACGAGACCGATCTCCCGCGCCCGAACGGCGTCGAAGATCTCGCCTGTTAGGAAGTAGCGCCTCGCGTGGCGCTCGCCGATCTTCGGAAGAACGAACGTGGAAATCGCCGCCGGCACGATGCCGAGGCGCACCTCGGTGAAACCGATCTTCGTCCCCTCGGCGGCCACCACCATGTCGCACGCCGCGATCAGCCCGGCGCCGCCGCCGATCGCCGCGCCCCGGATCGCGCCGATCACCGGGCGAGGGCATTCATCGATGGCGCGGAGCATTCCGGCGAGGCGGATCGCGTCGGCACGGTTCTCGTCGGCGGTCATTTCCACCGACGAGCGCATCCAGTTCACGTCGGCGCCCGCACAGAAGATCTCCCCCTCGCCGGTGAGAACGATCGCCCGCACACCGTCGTTCCCGCCGAGCTCGATGAAGACGGCCTCGAGCCGGGCGATCAGGTCGTCGTCGAAGGCGTTCCGCACCTCGGGGCGGTTGAGCGCCACGCGGGCGAAGGCGCCTTCCACCGAAACATTCACCTTGTCGTACTTCATCGAAAGCTTCTCCCGGGATCACATCCTGTAGACGGGATACTTCGGATCGGGAAGCGGCGCGTACCGGGAAACGGAAAGGGCGAGCGCGATCGCCGCCCGGGTGTCGATTGGATCGAGAATGCCGTCGTCCCAAAGGCGGGCGGTGGCGAAGTAGGGATGGCCCTCTTCGTTGTATTTCGCCTTGATCTTGTCGGTGATCTCCGCCTCTTCCTCGGCGGAGAGAGCCTTGCCGTCCCTCGCGAGCTGCGCCTGTTTCACCGTGACGAGGACGCTCGCCGCCTGGTCGGCGCCCATCACCGAGATCCGCGCGTTCGGCCAGGTGAAGAGGAAGCGCGGGAGATAGCCGCGGCCGCACATGGCGTAGTTTCCGGCGCCATGGGAACCGCCCATGATCACGGTGAAGCGGGGCACCGGGGCGGTCGCCACCGCCTGCACCATCTTGGCGCCGTCCTTCGCGATTCCCCCCTCTTCATAGCGCTTCCCCACCATGAAACCGGTGATATTCTGCAAGAAAACGAGGGGGATCTTCCGCTGGCCGCACATCTCGATGAAGTGCGCCCCCTTGAGCGCCGATTCGGAGAAGAGAACGCCGTTGTTCGCCACGATCCCGACGAGGTAGCCCATCCAGCGGGCGAAGCCGCACACTAGGGTCGTGCCGTATTCCTCCTTGAATTCATGGAATCGCGAACCGTCGACGAGGCGGGCGATCACCTCGCGCACCTCGAAAGGTTGCTTGATATCGGACGGGATGATGCCGTAGATCTCAGCGGGGTCGTAGAGCGGATCCTCCGGCTCTTCCTGGTCGAGTTCGAAGGCGATCCTCCGGGGCACGGCGTCCATGATGGAGCGGGCCATCTCGAGGGCGGCGGCATCATCGGCGGCAAGATGATCGGTAACCCCCGAAACGCGGGAGTGCATCACGCCCCCGCCGAGTTCCTCGGGGGTGACCTCCTCCCCGGTGGCCGCCTTCACGAGGGGCGGGCCGGCGAGATAGATCGTGCCGACTCCATCTACGATCACATTCTCGTCGCACATGGCCGGCACATACGCGCCGCCGGCGGTGCACATCCCCATCACCACGGCGACCTGGGGGATGCCGCGGGCGGACATGACCGCCTGGTTGTAAAAGATCCTGCCGAAATGCTCCTTGTCGGGAAACACCTCCGCCTGGCGGGGAAGGAAAACGCCTCCCGAGTCGACGAGGTAGATCGTGGGAAGACGGTTTTCCAGGGCGATCTCCTGCGCCCGGATATGCTTGGCGATGGTGATCGGGTAGTACGTTCCCCCCTTGACCGTCGCGTCGTTCGCCACGATCATGCACTCGCGGCCCGATACGCGCCCGATGCCGGTGACCACCCCCGCCGAGGGAACCTCTCCGCCATAGAGACCGTGCGCCGCCATCGGGTTCAGCTCGAGAAAGGGCGTGTCCCTGTCGAGCAGCCTCTCCACCCTTTCGCGGACGAACAGCTTCCCCCGTTTCTCGTGAAGCCTCCGCGCCTTCTCCGATCCCCCCTTCCGCACCTTCTCCAGTTGTTCGCCGAGATCGGCGATCAACCGATCGTATTCCTCCCGGTTCGCCTTGAAAGCGGCGGATCCCGTATCGATTCTCGAGGGGAGGGGATTCATTGCGTCAGCCTCCGTTCCTTCGCACACGCTTCTAGGTCCCGCCGGACCGCTTCGCCCGGCGAAGCACTTCCCGCCGTCCGTTCCCGTTGCGGGAATCGATTCGACAAGGATGCGCTCCGGGACTTCGCGACAGGCGCGACGAAGCGGAATTATAGCATTATCGGTCCGTTCCGGCTACGAAGTCGGCAACCGGCCGCGGATATGTATAATAGACGGATGGCCCGTGTCTATCTCATTCCCGCCCGGGCGGACGATCCCGAAGAAGAGATCGCCCGGAAGATCCGCCACCTCTGGGAGCGTGCCTCCCTGGGCGAATGCTTCCTCCCGAACGACCTGACCGCCGTCAAGCTGCACGTGGGGGAACCGGGAAAGACGACGTTCGTCTCCCCCGGCGTGGTCACTCCTCTTGTCCGCCTTCTGAAGGAACGAGGAGCGCGGCCCTTCCTCACCGATTCGGCGGTGCTCTATCGCTCACCGAGGGACACCGGAGCGGGCCATACCGCGGTGGCCCATGAGCACGGTTTCACCCTCGAACGCGTGGGAGCACCCTTCCTCCCCGCCGACGGCCTGACCGGCGCCGATGAAGTGGAAATGGAAACCTGCGGGAAACACTTCGACACCGCCTCGATCGCAGCCGCCGTGGCGCGGGCGAGTAGCCTGCTCGTGCTCACCCATGCCACGGGACATCTCGCCACCGGCTTCGGAGGAGCGCTCAAGAATATCGGCATGGGGTGCAGCTCGAAGAAGGGAAAACTGAGGCAGCACTTCGGCCGGCAGCCCGACATCGACGGCGTGATCTGCACGGGGTGCGAAGCGTGCGCCGCGGACTGCCCGGAAGAGGCGATCGGCGTCGATCGTGTCGCCGTGATCGACAGCGCGAAGTGCATCGGCTGCGGCGCATGCGTCGCCGCCTGCCTCGAAGGGGCGGTCCGTTTCGACTGGGAGGTGGGTGGCGCCGAGTTGCAGGAGCGCGTGGTCGAATACGCCGGGCCGATCGTGGCGGGCCGGCGCGGAAGGCTCGCCTGCGTGACGGTGGCGATGAACATCACGAAAGACTGCGACTGCCTCGGTTCCCCCCAGCACCCCGTGTGCGACGACATCGGGATCCTCGCCTCGCGCGACCCGGTGGCGATCGACCAGGTATTCCTCGACTTGGTGCGCGAAAGAACGGGCACGTCGCTCGAGTCGCTCACCTATCCCGACCACGACGGTTCGGTCCAGACCGCCTACGCGGAAGAGCTCGGCCTCGGCGAAAGAGGGGCTTCGCTGATCCTCATCGAGTAACGCCGGGGGAACGATCCCTAAGGATCGTCCACCGCTCATGATCTCTCCATCGTCCCGCGATCTTCAGGTAACCGGGCGAAAAACCTTCCTTCCGGAATCCGCATTTTTTCGCGAGGGCGAGTGAGGCGATGTTGTCGGGCTGGATGTTCGCCTCCACCCGGTGAAGATCGAGGATGTCGAAGGCGTAGCGGATCGCGAGAGTGACTCCATCGGAGATGTAACCGCGCCGGGCGTATCGCTCGCCCACCCAGTATCCGATGTAGGCGCTTTGGAAACAGCCGTAGACGATTTCGCTCAGCGTGATCGACCCGACGATGGCGCCGTCCTTCGTTCTGCACGCCAGAAACCGCTTCACCCGCTCGCCGTCGGCGGACGCGCAAAAACGGGTGAACGCCGCACAACTGTACGGATCGATCCCCTCCGGGGGGGCGGGTTCCCACGGTTCGAGGAACTTTCCGCTCTCCCTCCGAAGAGATTGGAACTCGTCACAGTCCGAAAGCCGTGGAAAGCGGAGAAGTACGTGCCTTCCCTTCTGCAAGGTCTTTCCCATCCGGTCCTCCCGCGCCGCTTGCAACGGCACGCGGAAAAGTATACTAAATGGAGGGGTTCCCCGCACCGGAGCGATCGGAGGAGTTCGGTCATGATGCACATACTTCAGAATCGGCTCATCGCCGCCGGGCTCTCGGAGTGGAGCGCCCGCCAGGCTTCGATGCTGATCGCGACCGCGATCATTCTCCTTCTCGCCCTGCTCGCCGACATGGCGGCGAAAAAGCTGATCCTGAAGGGTATCGCCCGCATCGTGCGGAAAAGTGCGAACCGGTGGGACGATATCTTCCTCGAAAACCACGTGTTCGACAGGCTTTCCCGGCTCGCACCGGCGATCGTGGTCTATCTTCTCGTTCCGCTCTTCTTCCTCTCCTCGCCACGGCTCGTGTCGATGGTCGAGAGGCTGGCCGTGGCGTACATGCTCGTCATCGGCATGCTCGCGGTCCTCGCCGCGCTCGACGCCGCCCTCGACATCTACAGAAGGTTCGATGTCTCGAGGGAAAGGCCGATCCGGGGTTACATCCAGGCGGTGAAACTGATCGTCTTTTTCGCCTTCGCCATCCTCGCGATATCCGCCCTTCTCGACCGCTCGCCCACCATTCTTCTCGGCGGCCTCGGCGCGCTCACCGCCGTACTCATCCTCGTGTTCAAGGACACGATCCTCGGGTTCGTCGCGAGCGTCCAGCTTTCCGCCAACCAAATGGTCCGGCGGGGCGACTGGATCTCCATGCCGAAGTTCGACACCGACGGCGACGTGATCGACATCACCCTCACCACGGTGAAGGTGAGAAACTGGGACAAGACGATCTCGACGATCCCGACGTACGCTCTCATTTCGAATGCTTTTCGGAACTGGAGGGGGATGGAGGAATCGGGGGGGAGGAGAATCAAGCGGCCTATCAACATCGACATGAACACGATCCGGTTCTGCGACGACGCCATGATCGAACGGTCCCGGAAGATCGAAATCCTCCGGCCCTACCTAGACAGGAAACTCGAGGAGGTGGCCGCTCACAACGCGGCGCACAACATCGATCGGTCGGTGGAAGCGAACGGGCGCGCCCTAACGAACGTCGGAACGTTCCGTGCCTACATCGAAGCGTACCTCCACGCCAATCCGCTGATTCACGACGATATGACGTTCCTTGTGCGCCAGCTAGCGCCCACCGACAAGGGGCTCCCTCTGGAGATCTATGTCTTTTCGAAAGATCAAGTGTGGGCGAATTACGAGGCGATCCAGGCGGATATTTTCGACCATCTTCTCGCCGTGCTGCCCGTGTTCGACTTGAAGGTCCACCAGACGCCGTCCGGCTCCGACTTGGCGGCCCTCTCACCGGTGCTCGGCCCGCCGGACGGCCGGATCACCCCTCCTCCGCCGGGGGATAGTCGCGGAAAACACGGCGGACATCCCTGAAGAGCTTGAGGGTCTTCCCCCTCGCCGCGCTCACGGTGCTCGACTCTTCCATCTCCTTCTCGAGCCGCTCAATGAGGCCGTCCACGTATTCCCGGGCCGACAGGCCCGACGACGACGGTTCGTCCGGATCGGCGCCCGCCTCGACGAGCAGCCTCACGAGCCCCGAGAGGCGGTCGTCGTAATTCCTGTACCAGTAACGCACTACGCAGAAAAGAACGGGGTCGCCGGCGCGACGGGCGTTGGGAGAGACTCCCGCGCTGAGAAATTCTTTTACATAGTAAAGACGCATCTCGGGCGTGACGAGATGCTTGCCGGCATCGAGCTGCATAGCGGGGTAGGCGAGGGCGAAGAGAAAGCCGCGCTCGAGGGCGAGATCGGGTTCGCGGCGAAAGAGTTTCGCCTCGAAATACGTTTCGATGAAATCGTCCCTGTGCGCGACGATCTCGCCGGTATTCTCGTCGCTCTCGAACGTTCCACCGGGGGAACAGTAGTAATCGACGTAGATCAGGTCGGCCCCCCGCCGGGCCGCCTCGCGCAGGAGTTTCGAGCGCGCCCCTTTTCCCCGGACGAGAATCGCACCGATATCGACGTAGCCCGCCTGGCGAATCGCCAATTCCGGCTGGTCCACGATTCCGGGAAGCTCCTTCCGGGGGGAGAAAACAGTGTCGGAAAAGAAAGTGGTTTCGTATTCCACCTCCGTGCAGCCGGCGGACAGAGTCACTCCGGCGGCAACGCACAGGAGAAGCGGGAGAAACCGCCTTCCATTCCGATTCCAATGAATCGCCATCGTCGACCCCCCATGGTTCGAGCGACGGCATGATTATACCACAACCGGACAGGCCCGTGCCGCGCGCGGCGGACGCCGGACGACGCCGATTCAGTAGATCATCTTGTAATCGGGCCATTCCAAACTGTCGGCGTGGGCCTCGAAGAACGCCCGCGTCGAATCGGAGAGGAAGAAATACGGCTTTCCCCTGAAATCGAATCTCGGGGACGACGATACCGGAATGAATCTTTCATGCGTCACAGGATCGGTCACCGGCCCGCAGTAGTCGAGGGGGTGTTCGATGAACTCCCTCAGGTTGTCGCCGTCGGAGAAGAAATAGAGCTCATAGTTGACGTATGCCATATAGGCGGCGTCGATGACCGCATCCTCTTGCCCGTCCACCGCGCCGGGAAGGGACAGGTCGAGACCGTTCATGAAGGGGACCGGATCTTTCACGAAGATCCCCAGGCACGGTACTCAGCAGAAGCCGACGGGACGGCTGTTCACATAGAGGGGGGGCATGTGAAGGTTCAACTTCGTGTGTCTCACCATGCACCTGTCGTTCAGCGATTCGAGGCCGTCGCCGTATCGAACATGCGGGAACTCGGCGTTGTCGGCGGTGTAGACGACCTTGGCGTCGTTTTTCACGAGAGAGACCTTTCCGTCCCCTCCCTTGTCACCCGATCCGCATCCGTACAGCACCGCAAGAATCGCGACCACAACGCACCACACCCGTTTTTTCATTGCGATCCACTCCTTTCCGCCCGCCGCTCCCTCGTGGTGCGGAAGGGGAGCAAGAAAATGAGCTTTCCCATGGGTCTCCTTCCCCGTTCACCTTATATTTCCGATGAGGGCGGGTCAAGCCGGCTTCGCGGCCGGGCTCATTGGAAGAAGGAGAAATATCTTGAAGAAGACGTACACGAAAACCGGAAAGACATGCAGGGTTACGTTCACCCTGCCGAAGGAGATCGCCGCCACAAGAATCGCTCTTTGCGGTGAATTCAACGACTGGGACGAGTCGAGGCACATCCTGAAAAAGAGAAAAAACGGAAGCCATTCGCTCACCGTCTCTCTCGAGGCGGACCGGGAGTACCGCTTCCGCTACCTCGTGGATGGCAAGCGGTGGGAGAACGACTGGGAGGCGGACCGATACGCGAAGAACTCGTTCGGCACCGAAGATTCGATCGTCGTGGTGTGACGGCGAAGCGCCCCTCCCCGTCGGAAGCCGGGCCGCCGTTCTGGCGATCCGATCGTGTAACCGCTATACTGTCGAGGGGATCGGACGATCCCGTGGAGCGGCGGTGGGCGACGATTCCCCGGAAAGAACCGGAAGGGGGCTGTCATGTTCAGCAGGCGGGAAACGGAAGTTGTCATTGCCGGCGCCGGCCCGGTCGGGCTGGTCGGCGCGCTCACGCTCGCCGAGATGGGGGTGAAGATCGCCGTGTTCGATAAGGACTGGCGGACGGCCGTGCATAGCTACGCACTGGTGCTTCATCCCGGCTCCCTCAGACTCCTCGACAAATTCGGTGTCGCCGCCGACCTTCTGCCTCACGGCCACAGGATCGAGACGCTCCGCTTTTTCGATGGTGAGACGGAGCAGGCGGCGATCGACTTTACGAAGGTGGGGGGTGATTTTCCGTTCGCCCTCGTTCTTCCGCAATCGCAGCTCGAAGGGGTCCTCGAGGAGCGGTTGAAGGCGAAGAAGATCCGCGTCTACTGGAATCATCGCGTTCAGAGCATCGAGGAAAAAGGAGGCCCTGTATCGGTGTACGTCGATCGCCTCGAGAAAGAGTCGATGGGCTACCCGGTGGCGCGCACCGAGTGGGTGATCAACAGGACTTTCCAGGTGGACTGCGCTTTCGTGATCGGCGCCGACGGCTACTATTCCCGGATGCGAGCGATTCTCGGTATCGACTACCCCGAGATCGGCGCTCCCGCCACGTATGCCGCATTCGAACTGAAGACGGACCAGTCGTGGCCCGGGGAAGCCCGGGTGATGCTCGATGACCGCTCGACAAACGTATTCTGGCCGATGACCGGCGGAAGGTGCCGCCTCGGCTTCCAGGTCGAGAAGGAACCCGACACGAGGCCCGACTTGGCGGCTCTCAGGGAGCTGGCCGCTCGGAGGATGCCCTGGTTCTCCGTGCCCGGCGAGGAGCCCCCCTGGTCGGCGGTCGTGACGTTTCAGAAGAGGCTTGCGAGCGCCTTCGGAAGGAACCGGATCTGGCTCGCCGGCGACGCCGCCCATCTTACCGGGCCGGTGGGCGTGCAGAGTATGAACGTGGGACTCGCCGAAGGGAATGCGCTGGCGCGCAGGATCGGCGATGTTCTCGGCGGGAAGGTGCCGGCCGAATCGCTCGCCTCGTACGATGAAGAACGGCGCACGGAGTGGGGTCGGCTCCTCGGCACCGAAAACGCCTACACCGCCGGTGACGGCGCTTCCGACTGGGTCCGGAAACACATCGATACGATCCCCTCGTGCATCCCCGCATCCGGGGAGGATCTCGACCTCCTTCTCGGTCAGATCGGGATCGGCTGACGTGATTCCCCGTTTCGCGGCCCGCGGCGGAACAGGTCCGCCGGCGCTCATCGCAAGAGCACCATCCGGATCGTCTGAACGACTCCGTCATCCTCTTCGAGCCGGGCGAAATAAATCCCGGAGGAGGCGGCATCGCCGGTAACGGTCGTCCCATCCCACGGCATCTCGTGCCAGCCGGCGGCGAGCGCACCGTCGTGGAGCACCGCCACCAACCTTCCCGAAAGGTCATAGATCACCAGGCGGACACGTCCGCCAAGAGGCGTGAAGAAGCGAACCGTTGTTTCGGGGTTGAACGGATTCGGACGGTTCGGGAGGAGGAGCGCCGCCGCAGCGGGACCGACGGGAACGGTGTCGCCCGTTCTCGAGACGATCCGGTGAAGAACACCCTCCTCGTCGGCACAGCTGATCGAGGGGATTTTCAGGTAGCGGAGTGGATCGTTGCCATGGAGAACGGCGGTGAAGGAGAGCTTCGCTCCGGGGCCCGCGGTGAGAATGCGCAGGCGGTCTCCAGTGAGAGCGAACCACGATTCGCCGCCGTCCGATGCGATCTTCACGCCGTCCACCGATTCGACGCCCTCCGGTATCACGACCTCCACGAAACCGGACCGGATCGCGTAGGGAAGATCGACCCCGATGCGAAGACGTTGTGCGCCGGGCGCCGTCCGTTCGACGCGAACGGTGATCTCAGCCGTCTCCACCTTCCCGTCGCCGGGAATCAGAATCGTCCCCTCCCGGACGATCAGTGTCGCCAGCGCGACCAGGTCGGCCACGGTGAACCGGCCGTCGCCGTTCATGTCGGCAAAGGTCGTGTCGATGGAGGCGGGATCTCTTTCGCCGACGAGAACCGAAAGAGCGAATGTCACGTCCGATGGGGTCCTCTGGAAATCGTCGTCGAGATCGCCTTCCGGTTTCGCGCCGGGGACGGTGGTGAACGTCACCGGCGCCACGCCGCCGAGGGGGCGTCCGTACACGTCGCGGAGACCGCTCACCAGAAGGACGTACGTTTCGTTGTAGACGAGTGGTGCGTCCGGCGCGAAGAGGAGCACCGATCCGCCGCTTTCGAGCGCCGCCGTGCCGGGTATCGATTCCCCCCCCGACATGAGGATCGCGCCGCCGAGACTCGCCGGGTCGATCGGCGTGCTGAAGGTGACACGGATCACCACGTCGAGAGGAACGTGCACGGCGAAGTTCACCGGGTCGCTCTCGAGGAGCGCCGGGGCGCCCGCGATCGTGCCGAAGCGCCGCCACGCGCTCATGTCGCCCGAACCACAGTCGCTGAGCGCGGCCACGCGCCATTGGTAGGGAACGCCCGGCTCGAGTCTTGAGACGACCGCCGACATCGCCGGAGGGAGCGTCGTGTCGATCACCGGAGCGAGCGACGAATCGAGACGCACTTGGAGACGATAGCCGGTGGCGTTATCCACCTCCTCCCAGGAGAAGGAGACGGGGATCGGCAGCCCCCCCGCCTCTTCGGGTGGGCCGACCTGAACGGGAGGCGCCAGGCCGGGAATTCGGAATCCGCCGGCGGAAGGGGTACGGCCCGATTCGCCGCAGCGCCCGAGGGCCGACGCCGTGTAGAGGTAATTCTCCCCGGGGACCGCCTGTGTGTCGGAGAAGGTCGTCTCCGGCCAGGCGGCCCAGCCGATCTCGCCGCCTCCCCGGAAGAGGCGCACGCCGTCGATCGGCGCCTGGGGCGCCGCCCATGTGAGACGCACTTCTCCGCATCGGTCGTCGGACGCATCGAACCGCACAGGCGCCATCGGCTGCGCTCCTACGTTCACGATCCACGGGTCGCTCTCCTCCCCCTCGCCGCACGCGCCGAGCGCCTGGATACGGAAAATCCGCGCCGCCGCCGAAGGGGAGGAGAGAGTGGTCGAGTCGCGCGAGCCGTCCACCACGGCGACCACTTCGCCCGCCTCCCGGATCCTGTAGAAGATCGCTCCTTGAACCTTTTCCCAGCGGAGCACGATGGGCGTTCCGATACAACCGGCGGTGTCGGAATCGGCGAGAAACGCCCCCTTTCCTGTGGAGGGGATGAACGCTCCGCCGTCGCGGGCGTCATCGTCGGCGACGGACATTCCGCACTCGTTCACAGCGAGTACCGCGTATTCGTACTCACCCGAACCGGATCGATCGACGAACCGGCGCGTCGAGATGTCGAGGGAATCGGCCGGCGTCTCCGTCACGCCGTCCCGCGTCCGGGTGACGACGAGATAGTCCACCGCCGCGTCGGTCTGGGGAAGAGACCATGTCACCACCACGGAGTCGCAGAAGAGATTCGAAGCGTTCACCGCCTCCGGCGGGGCGGGACGTCTTTTCGGGGTGCCGAGGGTGAGGACGACACCTTCCGACTCGCCGCAACCGTTGAACGTGCGAACCGTGTAGGTGGCGGCCTTCTCCGGAATGTCGATCGCCGACCCGGTCCCCGGTCCGACCCAGACGGGAACGACGCGGTCCGAGCGCATGACCGTCACGCTCTCCTGCTGCGCGGTCCAGGTGATCTGCACCGTGTCGCAGAGCGAAGTGTCGAGGGCGACGCCGATCGGATCGACCGGATCTTCGGCGATCACCACGATCAGCTCCTCGCCGAGACCGCCCGCGCCGCAGCCGTTCTCACCGCGCACAGTGAAGCGTTGCACTCCCGGATCACCGAGTGAAACGAGCGTGTTCGAGCGTGTCGTAGTGATCCACGATTCACCGTTCCTGAAAACCCTGTAGAGAGAAGCTCCGGCCACCGGTTGCCATTGCAACGTGAACGTCTGGGAGACGCACGCACTCACGCCGGTGCTCATCCATACCGGGACGGCCGGCTTCTTCGTCGCGGAGCCATCATCCTCGGCGGCGAGCGAAAGGGCGCAGTCGTTCTCCGACTGCACCACGTACCGGTGCGACTCGGCGTCGGGGGGGAAGTCGACCACTCGGAAAGGATCGTCCTTCCCCACGACGGCGATCGGCGTGGCGACGACGCCGTCGTAGCGAAGAAGGCGGAACGTCCGGATTCCATCGAGATTTCCGGTGAAACCCCATGTGATCACGACCGAATCGCACAAACCGTCGGTGGCCTGCATGTCCACGGGAGGATCGATCGAAAGGGGCCAAGCGTACCCCGTTACGGTCGTCGCCGAGGAGATCGTGTCGCACAGATTGTATCCACCGAAATGATAGACAACACTTCCCCCTTCGGGGAGTGGATCGATCCACGACGTCTCGGAGGGAAAGAAGAGCGTATCGCCGCCGTCGGGGGCGATCCAGACGCTCGAAGTCGCCCCCCTTGTCCAGCTCAGATAGATGGCGCCGCACGAGTCGGTGGTCGCCGCGACGCCGGAGGGAGGTTTTGCCGATGAATAAACCTTCACCGGGAACGGCTCGCTCGACGCGCTGGCCCCGCACGCACCGTCGGCGCGGATCGTGAAGTGATACGTCTTCGCGGCGGCGCGGGTCGTGGAGAACGATGCCGCCGTGGTGGAGTAATGGTTGCTCCCTTCGGAAATGGTGTACGACGTCGCCTGATCCACCGGGTCCCACCGAAGAGTGATCGTCTGCCCGGCACAGACGGCGGTGTCGCTCGAAGCGTTGAATGCCGGTGTCTCGGGAACACCTCTGCGTTCGCCGAACGCCGTGCTTCCCGTTTCGGGAGAGAGGCCGCACTGGTTGACCGAGCTGACAAGGTACTCGTATGACCCGGCCGGCGGATAGTGGACGAAGCTATTTTCGCCGATGCCGACGGTACCGACCGAATCGAACGCCGCGCCCCCTCCCGAGTCGCGCACCGAGATGCGGAACTCGATCAGGTCCGCCGTCGAACCGGTGTAGCTCCACGTGATCTCGACGCGGTCGCACAGGTCGTCCGTGGCGGAGACATTGGTCGGCGGCGTCGGCGCGCCCGACGCGCGCATACCGATCACCGATGCGCTGACGGCGATGCCGCACGGGTTGACGGCTTCGACGGTGTAGCTGTTCTGCGATCCGCCGGGCACCCCCGAATCGAGATACTGGAACACGCTGAACGATATATTGCCCGCCACGATGATGCCGTTGCGCCGGACGGTGTAGCTCTCCGCACCCACCGCTTCGTCCCATGTCACGAGGACACCGTCACAACGATCGTTCGTGGCGGCGGGGTTTTCCGGCTTTCCCGGACCGGAGCGGCGGGTACCCCTGTCGGTGACGATTGCCGAAATCCCGCAGCTGTTTCCCGCGGTGACGCCGTACGTGTAGCTGCCGGTCGGAGGATTCCAGTCGATGAAGGACGGCGTGGCGTTCGTCGTGTCCCGCATCTCCCCGATCCCGACACCGTCTCTGTAGATGGTGTAGAATTGCGCATGATCCGATGCATTCCAGTCGATCACCACGCGAGGACATTCATCATCGCTGGCGGTCACGCCAGCGGGCGGGTCGGGAATCGGCCAGGGACGCCGGCCGATCGCCGTGAGCACCCCGAAATCAGGGCCGCCGGAACAGTGGTTGAACGGTCCCACCTGGTAGGTGTAATCGGTACCGGGCATCACGAAATCCGCGGAGTCGACGTACGTTACCGTTCCGGGCCCGACGGTGACATAGTCGACGCCGTTTCGCTTGATGGAATAACCGTCCTCATACGCCACATCGTTCCACTTCAAAATGATTCCGCCGCAGCTGTCGGTGGAAGCACTTAGCGAGTCGATCGGAGGCGGAGCGATCATGCGGAAACCTTCGACCGTATCGGAGAGAACCGCCGTCGCGCATTCGTTGAAAGCGCCCACATAATATGTATGCGCCGTGCCGGGAGCGACAACGGGGTCGGCATCGAACCACGTCACCGTTCCCGGAATCAACGTGTCCGCCACTACGCCGTCACGCCAGATGTAGTACCCCTGTTCCCGCTCGACGTCTGTCCAGGTGAGGAGGATCCCATCGCACGAATCGCCGGACGCCGAAACCATCGCCGGGCGGCCCGGCGGGTCGGGCGGCCGCGTGCCGGGATCCTCACCGGCGACAGAAAGACCGCAGTCGTTCCACGCAAAAACTTTGTACGTGGCCGTCGCCCCGTCCGGGCCGAGGGAATCGCGAAAGACGTACGACGGAAGACCAGCCGGAACGGCGTATGAACGCGCGTTGTCCCGCGTCACGATGAACGAGTCCGCCTCGGCGGCATCGAGCCATTCGACGCGCACAATGCCGCACGAATCGTCGCTCGCCGTAACAGAGCCGGGGGTATCCGGCGGACCGGGCAGGCGGCGGCCGATCACGGCGTCGCCGAAGACCGGCGTGACGGAGCAGGCGTTGTAAGGGCCGACACGGTAGCTGTATGTCGAGCCGGGTTGCGCGGAGAGATCCTGATACGAAACAGCGTCGGCGGAGAGGGTCGCGATCACCACCGAGTCCCGTTCGATCGCGTAGTGATCCTCGCCGGTCGCATCGGCCCAGTTCAGGGTGATCGACGCACAGAGCCGGTCGCTCGCGGCGAGGCCCGCGGGCGCCGTGGGAGGCGGAAAGAGTTGCAGGCCGCTCACGGGCGACGATTGGACCGGATTCGCGGCACAGCTATTCCAGCCGGCGACGGCGTAAAGCGCGGAGACGCCGGGAACGGCGCCGGTATCGAACCAGCGGAGCGTGTCGGCCGGGACGGAATCGACCACGACGCCGTCCCGGTAGATGATGAATCCCGTCTCCCCGACCACGTCGGTCCACGTTACCTCGACACCGTCACACCTGTCGGAAGTGGCGGAGGCGGTCGGGGCGGCGGGAGGCGGAGGCGGAATCGATCCCGTATCCGCCGCGCGCGGCGATTCGCCGCACGAGTTGAGCGCCGACACTTCATAGAGGAACGATGCCGGGCCGGGTCCGGCGGTGGTGTCTCGGAATGTCGACACCGGGGCGGTCAGTTCGACGAGAAGCACCGAGTCGCGGAAGATCCTGTGCGATGTGGCGGTCGCGACGGGAATGAAATCGACGCGGATCAAGCCGCACGAATCATCACTCGCCGTGACACCGGTCGGCGCGCCGGGAGTTCCCGGCGGGCGCTCGCCGCTCCCCGACGCGCTCCATGCCGCTTGCACGGAACACCCGTTGAACGCCCCGACCCTGTAACCGTGCAACGTCCCGGGGAGGGCGGAGCTGTCGACGTAGGAGAGTATATCGGCGGCGACCGTATCGATCGTCAATCCATCTCTTTCGATGGCGAAACCATCTTCGCCCGCAACATTCAGCCAGGTGAGCGCGATCCCGTCGCAACGGTCATTCGTCGTCGTGAGCCCGCTCACCGGGTCGGGGGGCGGGAAGAGGCGCGATCCGTTCGCCGGGCCCGAGAGAACGGGAGAAGGGGCGCAGCCGTTGAACGCGGAGAGCCGGTAGGCGTACGTCACCCCGGGCGTCACGCCGGTATCGATATAGGCGACGTTCCCCGCACCGAGAGTGTCGAGAGGGAGCGCATCCCTGAAGAGATAGTAGCCCTCCTCGTCCGCCACGTCGCTCCACTTCAACTCGATGCCGTCGCACCGATTCGTCGACGCGGTGATCACCGGCACCTCGGGGGTGCCGGGAAGGGCGCTCCCCGAATCGGCCGTTGCGGTGGAGATCCCGCAAGTATTCCGGGCATCCACGGCGTAAAGCCATCCACCGCCGCCCGTCGGGTCGTTGAAGAAAGTATCGGTCACGGCGGCGATCTTCCCGCCGTTTCGATAGACATAAAAGGAATCGGCGCGCGCGGGTGGATTCCACGAAAGCTGAACAACGCCGCAAAGACCGTCGGAGGCGACGAACACCGCGGGGGGATCGGGGGCGGCGGGCGGCTTCGTGCCCGTCACGGAAAGCGAATCGGAGCGGCCGCAGGGGCCGAGCGAGCCGACCCAATAGGTGAACGTGCCGGCCGGCGCCGCGAGATCTCGGTAGAAGGGAACGGTCACAACCCCGAGAAACGTTGCATCCCTGTATACGTACCATGTCGTATCCGAGGCGGCGGCCGTCCAGTCGAGGCGAATGAGGGCGCACGAGTCGGCCGACGCCGAAAGGCCCGATGGCGGCGCGGGCGGCGGAAGGACGACGACGCCCGCCGCGGCCGGCGAAGAGCGGCCGCACGGGTTGAACGCGGTCACCGAGTACGAATACGTCCCCGGTCCCGGCGTATCTTCGTAAAAGAGCGTTCCCGCGGGGACGGAGTCGACCGGAACGCCGTCGCGGACGATTTCATACCCGGCCACGTTCGCCGAGCCGCTCCAGTCGAGGCGGACGAGTGTGCACGACGTGTCGCTCGCCGCCAGAGGAGCCGGCGATGCCGGCGCGCCGGGAAGAACCGTCCCGCTCGCCGCGGCCGGCGAAGAGCGGCCGCACGGATTGAACGCGGTGATCGAATAGGCATACGTCCCCGGTCCCGGCGCATCTTCGTAGAAGAGCGTTCCCGCGGGGACGGAGTCGACCGGAACGCCGTCGCGAACGATTTCGTACCCGGCCGCGTTCGCCGAACCGCTCCAGTCGAGGCGGACGAGTGCGCACGACGTGTCGCTCGCCGCCAGAGGAGCCGGCGATGGGGGTGCATCGGGTGGACGGATACCCGGCACCGAAAGGGAGTCGGAACGACCGCATCGGTTCAGCGTTCCCACGTGATACGTCGACGATCCCACCGGCGCCGTGAGATCCTGGAAATAGGGGACATCCACCTCGCCGAGGAGGAGCGTTCCCCGGTAGACATACCATGCCGTGTCGTGCACCGCCGGGGTCCAGTCGATCCGGATCATACCGCACGAATCGGTCGAGGCGACGAGTCCGGCGGGGGGCGCCGGCGGCGGAAGCACCGTCCCGCTCGTCGTGGCCGGCGTCGAGCGGCCGCACGTGTTGAACGCCGTCACCGAGTACGAATATGTCCCGGGCGGCAGGAGATCTTCAAGGAAGAGCGTGTCCGACGGAACGGTGTCCACGACGATGCCGCCGCGGGCTACTTCGTAACCTGCGGCATTCGCCGAACCACCCCAATCGAGACGGACGATCGTACACGACGTGTCGCTCGCCGCCGGCGATGCGGGCTGCACGGGCGCCGCCGGGGGGCGCGTTCCAAGAGCGCTCACGCCGCCCCACACCGGAGCGGTTGTGCACGAGTTGATCGGCCCGACGCGATAGGTGTAGCTGCTCCCCGGCGAAGCGGTGGTATCGACGTAGAGCGTTTGGTCGGCACCGTTCGTGTCGATGATCACGCCGCTCCGTTCGATCACATAGCCGTCCTCCCGGGCGACGTCCGGCCAGCTCAGTTCGACACCGGCGCACTTGCCGGTCGTGGCCGAAAGTCCACTCACCGCGTCGGGCGGCGCGAGGTTTCGAAATCCGCTCACCGCCGTCGAGGGGGTCGGGTTCGGCGCGCACACATTGAAAGCCGCGATGCCGTACTGGAGCTGGACGCCGGCCGGCGCACCCCCGTCGAGCCAGGAGGCGGCGTTCGGAAGGAGCGTATCCACCGGAACACCGTCGCGGTAGATATAATAACCGTCTTCGTCTTGTACGTCGAACCAGGCGAGGAAGACACCGTCACATCGATCGTTCGAAGCGGTGAGACCGGCCGGCACATCGGGCGTGGAACGGCGGAACCCGGCGGCGTTCGCCGTCGCGCCGGCGACTCCGTTCGTGTCGATTCCCGCGACGGTGTACGACGTCGGCCCGGCGACGGCGGCGGAGTCCCTGTAGAGCGTGTCGGCGGTGAACCACGTATCGACGCCGTTGCTCACGGCGAAGGAATCGGCAAGCGGCATCGGATCCCACGACAGAAGGACACCCCAGCACGAATCGACCGTCGCGGTGAACCCCGTCGGTGCGGACAGCTGGGCGTGAACGGAGAAGGGCAGGAACAGGAGGAGCGTTATTCCGAAGGGGGTGATGCGCCGCATCGATGTTTCCTGTCTTCGCTCTGAAGCCCGACTCGGGGGGTGGGTAGGAAACGCCCTTTCGGGCGCACGAAATCACGGGATCTATCGAAACATCTTACCAGAGGGGAGGTCGCAACGTCAAGCGTGGAGCCGTGTTTCGCCCCTTCCGCACCCCCTACTCGGTGACGATCAAGATCCCGCCCGTGGGATCGGCGATCTCGATATCCGCGTCACCCGACGGCGTGGAGAAAAAGACGCGGTCGAGATCGAGGGCGATCGTGTCGGGGAGGACGACCAAGTCATCACGGATCCGAACGACCACCGAGAGAAGAAGGTCCCTCCCGGGCACGATCGGCCGGAGCGGCGAGAGGGGACCGTCGCCGATGTCGCCGGGTAGATCGACCACCACTACGCGGGCGGTGGAGTCGGTGGAGGCGAAATGGCCGAGGATCCCATCGAGCGCATCGGGCCGCCTGTCGAAGAGGAGACGGCTTGCCGGATCGACGGAGATGCCGAGCACCGTGTCCACCACCGAGCTGTCGAAGCCGAGGCGGAACTGGATCCCGCCGAGGGAATCGGAATTGACGAGCACCACGGGGATCTCGACGGAATCGGCGCCTACGGCGGCCACCGTTTTCGGCACAATGAGATCGAACAGGCCGGGCGACAGTTCCCCCTCGCCGGTCATGACGAGCGTAACGAACGACCGGCCGTTCGGTGCGAGGGTGATCGTCCTTTCTCCCGTGTACCCTTCCGCCTCGCCGACAACGGAAAGGAACGCCACGACACGAAGTGTGCGGCGCTCTGAAAGATCGACCTGGATCCGACTCAGGTAGTGGACTCCCGTGGCGTTGTCCATTCTGACGGGCGAGGTATCTTCGCCGGCGAGGGCGAATGTATCCGGCGCTGTGGTCCATGGATCGCCGGTGATGTCGTATAGGGCGATGCGGATCGAGTCGATCTCCGCCCTCTTCGCCGCGCCGGCGCCGACAAACACCATCTCGATGTTCAGCTCGCCGCCACGCCCGGCCTGTTCGATACCATCGAGGGGACCGGCGTCGAGACAGCCCGAAAGAAGCGCCGCCATACCGGCCGCCAGGGAAGCGAGAAATATGATCCGTCGCCTGTCGCTCATGGAGCCATCGTACCACTTCGAGCCCGCAAGCTCACGTCTCTTCGCCGATGCCCCGCCCGCTACGGCCTGACCACTGCGGAGTAGACCTTCAACCTGCCGAAGATTCCCTTGAACGCGTACCCGTTGCCGTTGTTGAAGGTGCCCACCTGCCGCCGGTCACCCGTTATGAGCGCTGTTTCCTTTTCGGCCACCTTCGTCCCGTCGAAAAAGAGTTCGAGCGTAGTTCCGTCGTAGGTAATCGCGGCTTCGTGCCACGTCTCGGGCATATAGATCGCGTCGGTGTGGACGGTCCCGCCGTCGTTGTACATGAGCGTCACGGTGCTGTCGTTTTCGAGGCGCACGCCGGCCCAGCGCCATGCGTCGCCCGCCACGAAGACGGGACGGTATCCGGTTGTATCGTATTCGTCCACCTTGAACCGGGCGCTGATGGTGAAGGAAGCGAGATCGAGGCTGTCGAGGGTCGGCGTCCAACCACCGCTCCGATCCGGCTCGCCGCTGTTGAGGTAGACGCCGTTCAAGTAGATGCCACCCGCCTGGAACGGCGCATTGACGAGATGTATCGGCGGGTTCATACCGGTAACGTCCGCGGAGTCATCCACGAGAGGATAGTACGCGATCAACCGGTTATCGATCGTGTCGGTGGACGCGGCAAGGATGTTCGATAGGGCGGACCACTGGTCCTTGTCGTCGCGACTCTTCAGGGCGAAGTAATACATCGTCGCGAACTCCAGTCCGCCGACGGTCATCGTGTCCGCCGTACCGGAATCGGCGGGCACCGGTTCGCCGACCGCCTGGGTCGCGTCGTCCCAGGTGTCGTTCGTGATCATTGCCTTCGCGTATCGCAGATCGTATGCCTCAACGGCGGCCCTTTTCGAGGGATCGGCCGGCGCCGTCCACGCGAGTGTGAGCGTAGTGTCGTCCGCCGACACGACGGTGAGATCGGCCACCGCGGCCGGAGGATCGTCGGAGGGCGTGTTCGTCGGGTTGTCGTTTCCGCCGCATCCGTAGAGGGCCGAAATTGCAAGTAGCCATGCTCCCGTAGGATATCCGATCCACCGCTTCATGATTCCTCTCCTCCAGCTTCAGACATGATCCATTCGCCTCGGTTGATTCCGGACCGGATTATCATGGCGCACCGCCGGACTGGCAAGATTTTTCTCGAACAGAAGCCCCCGGGCGGGACAGCCGATCAGAATGCGATGTGCCCGGCGCCGTGGGCGAGAACACCGCCATGCCAGGCGGCGATCGAAAGGAACGCCGCGGCGGCGGCGAGGAGGACCGATGACGCGGCTTCGGCCGCACCCGACGGGCGGCGAACCGCGATTTCACGCATCGCCGCGGCAAGCACGAGGAGGGCGCCCCCCGAAAGACCGAAGAGACGATGGAGCGTCAGCGTGTGCGCGGCGCCGCCGAAGTCGACGCCGTGCGCCGAGGCGAGCCCGAGAACGACGCCGACTACCGCCGAGAACGATCCGGCGTCGAGGAGGAACCGGGTGATCATACGCCAGCGGGGCATTCCGGCGAGAAGAACGAGCGTTTCCGATAGAAGAGCGCCCCACGCGAAGGCGATCGGAAAGTGAACCGCCACCGGGTGGAACTGGCCGAAAAACCAAGCCGCGCGGAAACCGCCGGGCGAGCCCGCCGGGTCGGCTATGAAACCCCCGGCCGCCTGCTGCACGTCGAGAATGTGGGCATAGTACTCGGGATCGCGGCGGAAGCGTTCGACACACCTCTCACAACAAAGAAAAATCCGCCGCCCGTTCCAGTCGGCGTGGTACTCCTGCCGCGCAAGAGTGCCCGGCATGACCGGGCAGTAACGGTTCACCGGCTCGTCCGCACGGGTGAGAGAGACGGGGACGAGGAATAGGGCGGGCAGCATACCGGCTGCGAGCACGGTCCCTCTCACGACGCGGGGAATCTCATGGTCACCCTGGCGCCTCCGCCGGGGAGATTCGACGCCTCGAGGCTGCCGCCGTGGGATTCGACGATTCGGTGCGAGATGGCGAGACCGAGCCCCGTCCCCCCTTCCCGGGTAGTGAAGAAGGGGGTGAAGAGATTCTCAAGCGCCTCCGGGGCGAAGCCGGGACCATCATCGTCGACGTGGATCGCCACGCCTCCGGGGTCGGTAGTCTCTTCCATGCTCACCGTGACCTTTCCGCCCGGTCCCGCCGACTCGCGGGCGTTCAGGATCACATTGAGCAGAACTTGGCGGATCTGTCCTTCGTCCCCCTCGATCGGCTTAAGCGGCATCGGATCGTCGAACGAGATCGACCCTCCCCGAAAATGATTCCCCTGCGGCAGGAAGGCGAGTACGTTGCCGAGCAGTGCGGGCATATCGATCTTTTTCCGCTCGATCGGCGCGGGACGGGCGAACGAAAGAAACCGGGTGAGCACGCCGTTCAACCGTTCCGCCTCGCTCACGAGCGTGTCGAGCAGCCGCCTTTTCGGGTGGCCTTCCGCGAAATCATCGCCCAACAGCTCCGCGGCGCCCTTGATCGACGCGAGGGGATTGCGGATCTCGTGGGCGAGACCGGCCGAAAGCCGTCCCACGGCGGCGAGCTTCGCCGCGCGAACCAACTCCGCCTCGACCCGTTCTTTCTCTTCGATCGCCAGGATGAGGCGATCGCGGATCCGCTCGCCGCGGCTGACGAGTAGCCCGGTAATAAGCGCCACCGTGAGGTAGAGAATGATCTCGAGACCCTTCTCGGTGGGAGACCCCGGATCCTGCATCACCGGCCCGAGACCGAGAGCGTGGGGCATATAGAGGAGGCAGACGACGATCGCGGCGATCATCCCGGCGCGAACGCCGCCGGTAAAGCAGGCTAGGATGATCGGCAGGTAATAAAGCCGCCTGTAGATGCCGTGGTAGTAGTGGAGTTCGTGACCGGTGAAGTAGTGAAGCGACGTGACGGCGAGAATGACGGCGTAGATCGCTCCGTACCACGCCCATTTATGCTTTCGGCTCGCCTCGCTCACGCGCACTCTCCCCGGGAAGAACCCGCCCCGACGGACCCGCCCGGTCGCCGGGCGCCGCCATGATAACACGGCACGTGGCCGGGAAGCGCCCTACCGCAATCCCCGGAGGGTGCGATCGAAACGCGTGTGGGGACACGGTCCATCCCGGTGATGATACTCGGTGAGCAGGTGGAGCGCCTCGTCGATCTTCGCGGAGAGTTCTTCCCGGCTGTCGGACGTGTCCCACTCCCACCGGCGCTCCGTTCCGGGAAAACGGAGGACCAGCTCGTCCCCGTCCCCCGATTCGGAAGGCTCGATTCCCACGGAGGGAATCTCCCCCCCCGAGGGGGGGACTCCGTCGTCGAGCAGGGTGAGAGCGAAACAGGGGGAATCGGAAAGGGCGCGGAGCAGTTGATTCCTGAGCGATGCAGGAGCGCCGTTACCGCTTATTTCCACACGGGTCCGCGCCTCGCATGCCTCCGTCACGCCGTATGCCGACTTGATCAGGCCGCCATCCCCGAAGAAATCGTTCAGGTCCGCCGCGATTCGCGGCATCATGTTCGACACCGCCCCCGAAACGAGAAGCTGGTACATGAACGCGGGCGGCACTTCGCCCGCCCGGACCGCGTTCGCTTCCACCAGGGTGGAATATTCCCCCAGCCAGATCGCTTGTCCGAACCGCTTGTCCTCGAGGGAGAGCGTCATTCGCACACCCAAATCCTGATCGGAAGAGACGGCGGCCCTTCGCAGCTCGACAATCTCGTGGCGAAGAACCACATCGTAATCGTCGTCCGGATCAAGGGTGATGTTCTGAAAGACGCCGAGACGCCGCAGGTTGTCTCTGAGCGACCGGCGAAACGCCGCGACGGGGATTTCGATATACCAGTCGCCGTCGGTGCGGATATCCGCATCCAGGTCGAACGGCGGGAGATAGACGGTGAGACCCGTAGCGACGCAGACGAGCAGATCCTCCCCCTCGGGACCCTCGCCGATACCCGCACCGGCGCTTCCCGCCGCAAGGAGAAGCGCCGCCGCCATGGTTACCTTCTTAATCAATCTTCTTCGGCTCCTTCGGATAGCGACCACCCTGCCACACGGAGTAGATCGCCGGAATCACGATGAGCGTCTGGATGGTCGACGTGATCAACCCTCCCACCATGGGCGCCGCGATCCGTTTCATCACCGACGCCCCGATCTCCATCTCTCCGCCGATCATGATCGGCAAGAGTCCGATCAACGTGGTCGCCACCGTCATGATCTTCGGCCTCACACGATCGACGGCGCCTTCCATGATCGCCTTGTGCAGGTCCTTCCGGTTATGAAGCCGGCCCTCCTTCCGGTAACGCTCGGTCGCCTCGTCGAGATAGACCTGCATGACGATTCCCGTCTCCGCGGCAAGCCCCACGACGGCGATGAAACCGACCCACACCGCAACGGACGTGTTGTATCCAAGAAAATACATCAACCAGATACCGCCCACCACGGCGAACGGAAGGGGGATCATGCAGATCAGGCTCTCGTTCACCTTCTTGAAGTGGAAGAAGAGAAGGAGGAACACGAGAAACACGGTGAGCGGTATGAGAATCCGCAGCTTTCTCGCCGCTTCCTGCATGTACTCGAACTGCCCCGACCAGATGATCGAGTAGCCCGCCGGGAGCTTGATGTTTTCCTGCACCGCCTTTTGCGCTCTCTTGACATACGTGCCGACATCGATCCCCTGGATATCGACGAATACCCATACCGTCCGCCTCGCATTTTCCGTCTGGATAAGCGGGGGACCCTTGACGATCTCGATGTCGGCGAGCTGTTCGATCGGCACCTGCGCACCGGTCGGCGTCGGCACGAGAACATTCCTCAGATCGTCGATATTGTCCCGTAGCTCCCTCGGATAGCGCACGTTCACCGGGTAGCGCTCGAGTCCCTCCACCGTCTCGGTGACGTTCATCCCGCCGATGGCGCTCAGGATGATGTCCTGCACGTCCCCGACGTTCAGCCCGTACCGCGCGGCGGCGTCGCGATCGATATTGAAGTCGATGAAGTTTCCGCCGACGGCGCGCTGGGAATAGGCGGAAAGCGTGCCGTCCACCCCCTTGACGACCGCCTCGATCTTCTCGCCGATCGCCGAGAGAGTATCGAGATCGGGACCGAGGATCTTGATCCCCACGGGGGTCTTAATCCCCGTGGAAAGCATGTCGATCCTCGTCTTGATCGGCATGGTCCACGCATTGGTCAATCCGGGGAATTGAATCGCGGCGTCCATTTCCCTGATAAGCGAATCGACGGTGACCCCTTCGCGCCACTTCGATTCGTCCTTCTCGAGCATGATCGTCGTCTCGACCATCGACAACGGTGCCGGATCGGTCGGCGTTTCCGCGCGGCCGATCTTGCCGAGCACGTGATGGACTTCCGGAAACGTTTTGATGATCTTATCGGTCTGCTGCAGAATCTCCTTCGCCTTGGTGATCGACAGCCCCGGCGGCGTGGTCGGCATGTAGAGGAGGTCCCCTTCGTACAGAGGAGGCATGAACTCCGAACCGAGTTTCCTCGCCGGGAAAACAGTGACCACCAGGACGAGCCCGGCGATCACCAGGGTGGCGATCCTATGGTTCAACACGGCCCGGATCACGGGGCGGTATGAAGCGATGATCACCCGGCTGAGCGGGTTATCCTTCTCCGTTCGCATCTTTCCACGAACGAAAACGGTCATGAGCGCGGGGATCAGCGTCACCGCCAGGATCGAAGAGGCCGCTATGGCGAAAGTCTTCGTGTAGGCGAGCGGCTTGAAGAGCCGGCCCGACTGCTGGGTGAGCGCGAACACCGGCATGAAGGAGACGGTGATGATGAGGAGCGCGAAAAAGAGCGCGGGCCCGACTTCCACCGCGGCATGGTAGATCCGCTCCTTGTGTGGGATCGACGCGTCCTCCCGTTCGAGATGCTTGTGGGCATTCTCGACGAGCACGATCGCCGCGTCCACCATCACCCCGATGGCGATGGCGATCCCTCCCAACGACATGATATTCGCGTTGATACCCAGAAAATTCATCAGCCCGAGCGAGGCGAGCACACCTACGGGAAGCGTGGTGATCACCACCGCCGCCGACGGCAGGTGGAGAAGGAAGATGATGCAGATCACCGCGACGACGATCATCTCCTCGATCAGCTTTCTCGACAGCGTGTGCACCGCTTCGCGGATGAGCACGCTCCGGTCGTAACCGACATCGACCTCCACGCCGGGGGGGAATCCCTGCTTCAGCGATTCGAGCTTCTCCTTCACCTTATCGATCACTTCGAGGGCGTTCTCGCCGTAGCGCATGACGACGATCCCCCCCACCACTTCCCCCTCGCCGTTCCACTCGGCGAGACCGCGCCTCAGCTCCGGCCCGATGACGATATTCGCCACATCCTCGAGGAGGATCGGCGTGCCGCCGGAGCCGACTCCGAGAACGACCTTCTTCAGATCTTCCACACCGGTGAGGTATCCCTTGCCGCGAACCATGAACTCCATCTCGCCCATTTCGATGAGCCGGCCGCCCACATCGTTGTTCGACCGCTTGATCGCCTGGCGGACTTTCTGGATCGGAATGTCGTACGCCTGGAGCGCCCGGGGATCGACCTCCACCTGGTACTGGCGGACGAAACCGCCGAGAGTGGCGACCTCGGAAACGCCCGGCACGGTCATCAGTTCATACTTGATGAAGAAATCTTGGAGCGACCGAAGCTGGGAGAGATCGTTCTGTCCCGTCGTATCGATGAGGACATACTCGTAGACCCAGCCGAGGCCTGTGGCATCGGGGCCGAGCTTCGCCGTGGCGTTTTCGGGTAGCTGCACCTGGCTCAGGTATTCGAGCACCCGGCTTCGCGCCCAGTAGATATCGGTGCCGTCTTCGAAGAGAATGTAGACGAAACCGAAGCCGAAGAACGAATAGCCTCGCACGACCGTCGCCTTCGGTACGTTGAGCATCGCCGTGGTGAGCGGGTAGACCACCTGGTCCTCCACCACATCGGGCGACTGGCCGCCGAAATCGACCTGCACGATCACCTGCACGTCCGACAGGTCCGGAATGGCGTCGAGCTTGATGTTGACGATCGAATAGATCCCGCCGAATACGACGAACCCCGTCAGGATGAACACGATCGCCCGGTTGTCGATGCTGAATCGGATCAGTTTCTCGAGCATTTCGTCCTTCCCCTACTCGGCTTTATGCATCGCCGAATCGAGCTCGGCGAGATAGTGCTCCGGGTCCTTTTCGAAGTCCGCCTGGCAGCCGGGACAGCAGTAATAAACTCGCATGCCGTTGTATTCCGTGTACGGGTCACCCTCTTTCACCGTCGCCGTCCCTTTTCGGACGGGACACATGATGGTGATCGACCCGTCCGGTTCGATCGACACCGCATTCGCCACCGGCTTTCCCTCGAACTTCGCCTTGAAGTGCGGACTCCATGCGCCGCCATTCCCGTTGTCGCCGGCATGGTCGTCGCCCATACCCTGCTCCATTTCGGCGACCTCGATCTTCTTCTCGGTCTCGATCTCTTTCGCGAGCTCCGGTGTCTCCGCCTCCATCATCTTCCTGAGAGCTTCCTGGAACGACGATTCCGAATCGAGGAGGAACTGCGCGCTTGTCACCACCCTCTCGCCGGGAACGACGCCCGCGAGAACCTGCACCTTGTTGTCCTGGCCGTACGATCCGAGGAGCACATCGGTGGGGATGAAACGCCCCTCCCCGCGGGTGACGAATATGACCGACCGCTTTCCGGAGTGGATCACCGCCTCGGCCGGCAGCAGCGTGGCGTCCTCGGAGATCACACTCTGGATGACCACGTCGGCGTACATTCCCGGCTTCAGCTTCAGGTCCGGGTTCGGAAACTCGAGCCGGATCTTGAGATCTCTCGTCTTCGCGTTGAGCACGGGAGAGATGAAAGTCACCTTCCCCCGGAACGTCGTGCCCGGCATGAAGGCGAGATCCATCGTCGCTTCCTGGCCGACCCAGATATGGGGGAGGTCCGCATCGAACACCGACGCCTCCACCCAGATGGTGGAAAGGTCGGCGATGTGGTACAGGTCGGTTCCGGGCACCACCTTCTGCCCGGGGAGAGCGTTCTTCATGGTCACCACGCCGGTGAAGGGCGATCGGAGAACCATCGTTTTGCTCACTTCGCCGCTCTTCGCGAGGGCGTCGATCTGCGCGCCGGTGATATCCCAGTAAAGGAGCCGCCGGCGCGTCGATGCGAGGGTGCGCTTCGCCCCTTCGACCACGCTTTTCGAAGAACTCTCCTCGAGTTTCTCCATGTTGCGCAGCGCGATCAGGTATTCCTCCTGGGTGGACACGAGCTGCGGCGAGTAGATATCGAGAAGCCGGTCTCCCTTGCGCACCGACTGCCCCGTTTCGTCGACGAACACCGTGTCGATCCATCCGGCGATCTTCAGGTTGATGATCCCCACCTGGGTTTCATCTTCCACGATTTCCCCGGTGGCGCGGATCGTCTTCGTCAGTCTTCCTCTTTGCACCTCGGCGGTCCGGACGCCGATGTTCTGCACCACCCGCGGGTCGATTTCCACCGCCCTTTCCGATTCCACCTCGTCTTCGTACACCGGGACGAGATCCATCCCCATGGGCGACTTGCCCGGCTTGTCCGACACGAACGACGGGTTCATCGGCGCCACCCAGTACTTGATGACGCGCTCTTTCTTCCCGCCGGAACCGGCGGCGCCCCCACCGCTCTTAATCGGGTTCAGATCCATCTTGCAGATCGGGCATTGTCCCGGCCCCTTCTGGATCACATTTGGATGCATGCCGCACGTGTAGAGGCCGGTACCTGCTTCGTCGCCGGAAGCGACGACGGCCTGGCCGCCACCTTGCGCACGAAACATCATGAACCCGCCGCCGAGACCGAGGCCGAAGAGGATGAGCCCCCCCACGACGATCGGGATCAGCGGAAAACTCTTCTTCTTGTCTGTCATCGTTCGGATCCCTTTCCCGGTGAAGGTCACCGCGCCGCGCGCGGAGGATATACGGCATCCGCCGTGTCGAAACCGACGAAACGCTCGAGAGACGAAACTTCCTGGCGGTACCGGGAGACCGATTCATGGTATCCCAGCTCCACGTCGAGAAGCGACTTTTCGGCAAGAATCAGGTCGGCGAAATTCACATCCCCCGTGGCGTATCCCGCCATGGCGGATTCGTACGTGCTTTCCGCTTGTGGAATGAGACCGGTTTCGTAAAGGGCGATCGACTCTTCGAGCGAGCGGATCGTGCGGAGCGCCCCTTCGATATCCGCCGCGATCCGGATCCGGGTATCGTCGCGCATCTCTTCCGCCGCACGAAGCCGCGCCGCCTGCGCGCTCTCCCGATCCCGAATATCGCCGCGATAGAGGGGAACGCTCACCATCGCCCCGAGAGACCAGCTGTCCCGGCCGTTGAAATCGCCGGGGAGATCGCTGTTTCCGATTTCCGCCCATCCCGCGGCGAGCGAGAAGTCGGGGGAATAGTCCTTTCGTACCAGCGAAAGGGCGAGCCGGGCCTTGCGGATCATCTCCTCGTCCGCCGCGAGATCGGGGTTCACCTTGAAAGCATCTTCGAGAACAGAGGACGTGTCGATCGAGACGAGGGGAGTCGCCGTCGTCTCGAGGGGAGGGACGTCGCTCTTCGTGCCCACGACGGCGGCGAGACGCTCCACCAGAGCGTCCCTCATGCCGCGGAGCTTGATGATCCTGTTCTCCACGCCGGTCTGCATGAGCTGCACCTGGAAAAGGTTCGCCTGATCCCCCGCACCGGTGGAGTAATTCGCCTCCGCGGCGCGCAGGATGTCGCCGAGGAGCGCCTGTTCCTCGTCGGCGATGGCGATCGATCGATCGACGCGGTAGATCTCCCAGAAAACGGTCTTCACACTTCGGAGAATATCCGCCGCCGTGGCGTCACGGAAAAAACCGAGACGCGCCGCTTCCGCACCGGCCACATCTTTGCGCAACCCCCTCTTTCCGAAGAAGGGGAACATCTGCGACGCGGCGATCCTCGCCCTTTGCGGCCCGCCTCTCGTTTCCACCGCCACCGGAGAGTAGCCGAACGAGATGTTCGGGTCGGGGAGACGGTCTGCGGCATTGCTCTCGTGCTCCGCACCTTCGACGCTTGAAGTTCGGGATGCAAGCATCCGGTTCGACCGGAGCGATTCGCCGAGCAGCGTGCCGAGAATCGTTTCCGGAGCCTCCCCTTCGCCCCTGGCCGTTGGTGGAAGCAGCATCAGAAATGCCGCTCCCAGACCGAGAAGATGTAGGGCATTCCTCATGTAGAATTTCCTTTCCCGCTCAAAAGAGTGTTCCATGATCTGTCCGCCTCTTCCGCACGGATCGTGCCAACTTGTGATTCGATCGACAATCAGCTAAAACCCAACCAGTTACACCGTCTCCCCTACAAAGAATTCTCATTCTCGCCCGCCCTGAAGAACAGAGGGGTGAAGACTATTATCCATCCGGGCGAGCATTATCTCCGCCCAAATCGTACTTTTCGATCCTGTAGAGAAGAATATGCCTCGGCACTTTCAAGTATTGCGCCGTCTTCGATTTATTCCCCTCGAAGCGCTCGAGTGCTTTTCGTATGACCTCCCGCTACAGGTCGCGAAGGGAGAGGGAGCCCTCGGGAAGATCACCGAGAAAGGTGGCGGAGGATGCGTCCTCCGGCGGCCGGGCGGCGCGCACTTCCGCCGGGGCGCCGTCCAGGGTGAGCATTTTCTCCTCACGGAGGAGAATCATCCTGTGACAGAGATTGGAAAGCTCCCGCACGTTTCCCTTCCATTGGAGCGTCATCAGCCGTTTGAGCAGCGCGGGCTCGGTGCGAATCTTCTCGCCGCCGCCGTGGACGCGGACGAAGTGCTCCCAGAGGGCGGGGATGTCGTTTCGCCTTTCACGCAGCGGCGGGATTCGCAGGGGAATCACATTCAGACGATAAAAGAGGTCCTCGCGGAACGAGCCGTCTCCGATCGCCCTCTCGAGGTCGGCGTTCGTGGCGGCCACCAAACGCACGTCGACCGGCACGGGCCGGTCGGCACCGACGACATCCACGACCCCCGTCTCGAGAACCCGGAGGAGTTTCGTTTGGAGATCGGCGGGTAGCTCGCCGATCTCGTCGAGGAAAAGCGTCCCTCCCGATGCGCTCCGGAACTTCCCGCGCTTCTCCCGGCTCGCCCCGGTGAACGCCCCTTTCACGTGGCCGAAGAGCTCGGACTCGATCAGGTCGCGCGGGATGGCGCCGCAGTTCACCGCCACCAGGGGCGCATCCCGCCGCGTCGAGAGCTCATGGATGCCTCGGGCAACGAGTTCTTTCCCCGTGCCGCTCTCGCCGGTAATCAGGACCGACGCGTCGGTGGGGCCGACCTGGCGAATCGTGCGGACCACTTCTTCCATTTCATCCGATGCATAGACGAGCGGTACCTTCTCGCGCCAATCGTGCAATTTCTCCTTCAGTTTCCGGTTCTCGTCACGGAGTCGCGCCTGCTCGAGGGCGTTCTCGACGACCAGGCGGAGTTCGTCCCGGTTGTACGGCTTCGTCAGGTAGTTGAAGGCACCGAGCTTCATTGCCTCCACCGCTTCTTCGATCGTTCCGAACGCGGTGAGCACGATGACAGGGCGGGTATTCTCCTCTTCCCGCATGGTGCGCAGCAAAGTGATCCCGTCCATGACCGGCATCTTGAGGTCGGTGATCACCAGGTCGACCGGCGAGGCGCGCAACGCATCCAGCCCCTCGCGCCCGTTTACCGCCTCGATAACGGTGTGGCCTTCCGACGAGAGCGCGAAGGCGAGCACCCCGCGAAGGCCTTCGTCGTCATCGACGAGCAGTATCGTTCCCATTCCATTTCCTTCCGGCCGGAGGGGGGGATTCAAGATCCGATTCAACAATCGGCGAACCGGGCGTCGTGACTCCCTCCCCTCCTCCGGCGGCTCATCGAGCATAGAACAATCTACACCCGGAAGAGATTATTCTGTATATTATCCTGGATTCAAAGCAAAAACCGTCTATTCAGCGATCACTCGCACTTTCCGCGCCAAGCCACCCGACGTAGGCCCAGAGGGCGTCGAGATCGCCGGGATCGAGATGATCTTCATAGGCGGGCATCTCGAGGAGGGCGCGACCTAGGAAGAAGCGGGCGAGAGGATTGCCATCGAACCGATCGCTGATACCTTTTTCCACCCACTGATCGAACTCTTCGCGGGAATGCACGAGATCGGAGAAATCGCGCCCACCCCACCAGGGGATGTATCCCTTGAGCGAGCCGGGATTCGGCCTGGCGAACCGGCCGCCCGGGCCGTGGCAGCCGAAGCAGCCGAGTTCCTTCCCGCGCCGATAGCCGGCGAGGGCGAGCGGGTCGGACGGGCGCTCTTCCCCATGAACCGCCTCGACGAAAGCGACGAGGTCGTCGATCTCTCCATCCGAGAGCCTGTCGCCGAACGCCGGCATCACGAGCACCCCGCTATCCCGCTGCTTCTGCCAGCTCTTGCTTTTCGCCCGTGACTCGGGAACACCGTCCCGGATCCACCCGCGGATTTCCTCGCTGTTGGCGGCGTACATCATCAGGTCACCCTCGAACGTAGGAACCGAACCGTCGGTGCGCCCCGGGTTGGGCGCACCCCGCAGACCGCCGTCGCCGTGACAGTTGAAGCAACCGTTCGCCTCGGCGAGCCTCCTCCCCCGCTCGGCCGGGGGGAGATGTGATTCGATAAAGATGAACCACGTCACCCCCCCGGCGAGGAGAATGATCAGCGATGCGATGATGAAGATCGTGCGGACTCCCTTCCGATCTTCGAAAATACCGAGCGGGCCGATGGCGTTGATGACTATTTCCCCTTCGCCACGAGATCCATTTTGCACTTCGGGCACGTACCGGGAGTCGCCTGCGCGACTTCAGGATGCATCGGGCAGACATAGATCGCGGCACTCTTCTCACCCGTCTTCTTCACCGCCGTCACCTCGATCGACCGGATGCCGTTCCGTTCGCTCGTGGGACCGGTGACGGTCACGATTTCGGCGGCCAGTTCTTTCGCCGCGTTGAACGGATCGGCATCGGAATGGCTCATGGTGAGCACGTAGAGCGCGCCGTCGTCGGTGAGAAGCCCCATCGGCATTCCGCCGCGGACACATTTCAGCGCGCAGCTTTGGTGTTCGGCGCCCCTGGCGCCGTGGCCGAGGTAGCATCCCATGTCGACGATCTCACCTTGCATCGACACGGCCGCTTCCTCGTGTCCCTTCTCGTCGGCGAATCCCCGTCCCGTGAAGGAGAGCAGCATCGCCAGGCCGATTACGGTTCCCGTGAGTAACTTCATTTGGCCACCTTCTTTACCGCTTCCACCTCGATCGACTGGATGCCGTTCCGCTCGCTCTTCGGACCGGTGACGACTACGGTTTCCGCCGCCAGCTCCTTCGCGGCGTTGAACGGGTCGGCGTCGGTATGGCTCATGGTGAGGAGATAGAGCGTGCCGTCGTCGGTGAGAAGCCCCATCGGCATCCCGCCGCGGACGCATTTCAGCGCACAGCTTTGGTGTTCGGCACCCCTCGCGCCATGGCCGAGATAGCATCCCATATCGACGATCTCGCCCTGGATCGATACGTCCGCCTCTTTCTCGGCGGCCGCCATTTTCTCGTTATGCTCGTCCTCATGGGCGAATCCCTGCCCCGCGAGGGCGAGAAGCATCGCCAAACCGATCACGGTTCCCATACGTTTTCTCATTGAAACATTCTCCTTTCAGACTTGTTCTTCAATTCCCTGTTGCAGTCCCGTTCGAACGGGACTTTCGTTGCTATTCCCGGGTGGACTATCCTCCTCGCGGCTTCCACCGGTAGGAAGGATGCCACGCCATCTGAAGCGCCAATCCCTCGTCCGGGCTGGTGTCGGTGATCCCTCTTGACGCGAGCAACGACACCAGGAAGCTCCGGGAGAGAGGCAACCCGCCTCCTAAAGATATTTCAGTATAGGCGGGATCACCATCGTGGCTCGCGGACGAGGCGACCACCCCCGCGAGGAGATATCCGCCGAACCACGAAGGCCTGTAGCTCATGGTGAGCGATCCCGTGGCGAGACTATTGTAGTGCACCCCTTCCGGCTCGCCGAGATCGAGATACCCCGCTTCGGCGAGAACAAGGGCGCGCCCGTACACCCTTTGTGCGAGAAGACTGATGCCCCAGTCATTCGCCCCGCTCCCGAGCACCGAATCTTCCCGCCGGAGCGAGACCTTTCCCCGCCCGCGAATCCAGACGGCGCCCTTTCGGCCATAGCGGTTCGGCGGATCGCCGAGAATCCTCCTCGTCACGGTGGCATAGAAGGAACTGAGGCCCGATTCCGGACTGGGGAGGCCGGCGGCGGTGCCGTCGGGCCGCCAGGCGAGCCATGTGGCGCCCGTTCTCAGGCTCCATGGATCGGTACGGAAGCCGACGCTCGTGTAGCTGATCCAGTACGTCGCGCCCCCGGCCGCCCTGCTTCCCTCGCCGATGCGAAGCCAGCGAACCGTCTGGGATACCGACGTCAGCTCGTTGCCCCGTGCTGCACCAGTGGAAACGCTCACCGCCACGGCGAGAGCGAACCACGCAGCGATCGTTCCGCGCTTGACGGCCACGGTACGGCGCGATCGGATCCGCCTATCGATGTATGGGTATCTCATCCGGTCAATGGTCCATATCCGCGGGACCGGCGCCGGCGACGCGGCCCGCATGGCTCGACTCCCCGTGGCCGGCTTCCCTGCCGGACCCCACGTCGTCGATCACGCTCATGACGCCGTGCCCCGCCTTGATCATCGTGTCGATCTGTTCGGCGAGCTCATTCATCGCGTCCCGGGCGGTGTCCTCATCCATCCCATCCCCACCGGCGCCTTCCATCCACTGTTGCAGATTCTCGATCATCCTGTCCATGTGCGGGCCGATCTCTTCCATCTCATTCGCCATCGCCAGCATGACGCTCATCCCTTGGTCGCCGCCGCCGGCCATCTCCTCCGTCCAGGTGTCGACCACGTGCGCGTGAAAGCCGTGGATCTCCTCCACCATCTGGGACATCTGATCGATCATCAGCGACATCTGCTCCATGATGTCGTCGGAGTGCATCCCTGCGTGGTTCATCATTTCCGCGCCTCGGGGGTAGTCTCCCCCCATCGGCTCCCCGTTCTGCGCCATGGCGGGATGAACGAGAAAAGCCAGCGCCAAGAGTGGCCACCCCCGCAAGCCGGACAACCGAGTCATTTGAACCATCTTTCGTTCCTCCTCCGTTTCGCGGGGCGCCGCCGCCCGCTTCTTCCGTTCCCCCCGCAAGGAAAGCAACTGCCGTGCCGAAACATAACTTCTTTCATTTCAAGAGGGTCGTGTTCGAATAGCGCCCGCCCGGGCCAAGAGTGAAGAATATGCTCCATTCAAATGATAATAATCTTCGGCGTTTCGCGCATCCGTTGATTGCCCGGAACGGCCGGCGCCCCCTCCGGCGAGGGCGGTCAACTCTCCTGCAGCGTGGATACATGATCCCTGAAGGCGGACCGAAGGGCCACCGGGAGCGATCCCGCGATGCTCAGAACGAGGACGATGGCGAGTACCTGGACGAATAGACCGGGAGACCAAAGGATCCCGGAAGCCGCCTCCCTGTCCTGGAGAAAGACGAGGATCACTCCCGATCCGTAGCCGAGGATCGCCCCGAGAACGCCGGTGATGACCGAGCGCAGCGCGAGGGTCGAAAAAACGCCTACCGGGGTTCCGCCCGTGGCGATCACCGTGGAGATCTCGATTCGCCTTTCGGTCGAATTGAGATACGACCAGAAGAGGATCGACAGGGCGGCCACGAAGGCCGCCACCATGTAGAGAATCATGCGGTTTTCCCCGAGTCCGCCGAATACCCGGCGCTCTACTTCTCCCGGCGGATTGGAGGGGATCACCGACAGATCGGGGCGCGTGTCTTGAAGCAGCGTCAAGGGGCCATCGATCGTCTGTCCGGGCCGGAGGAAGAGGCGGATCTCGTTGGCCTCTGCGGCGATTCCTTCCTCGCGAAGATCGGCGCGGCGCAGGAACAAGGCGAGATCCTCCACGGTTCCCGTCGACGGCAGCACCGCCGCCACGGGCCACTCCCCTCCCAGAAGCGGAATCGTCTCACCCGCATCGGTATGCAGTGTACGCGCCAGCTGGGATCCCAGAACCACGCTCCCTCCCGGCAGTTGCTTCAGCGCATCGAAAGGGGTGACGATATCACCCGGATCGAAGCCGATCACATGGACGCTCTTCCCGCCGACCTCCTCGACTCTCAGATGCCGGCTTTCCATGTTCCGGACCGATCGGGAGAGCTTCTTTTCGATGAACGATGCCGTTCCCTCGGGAAGATAAGACGTTCCGAGACGGAAACGCTCCAGGTCGATCTGACTCAACCCCCCGGGGATGATGCGCAGGGCCGGTCCCTTGAAATCGATCCGCGATGCAACGGCGACCTCGCGCGCCCTCGACACGAGCTCGAGCGTCGTGCACAGGGCGATCACCACAGCGACCGCCGCAACACTCAGGACGAACGATCGCCTGCGGGCGGTCAGCTCCCTCCACGCGAGCAGCATCGATCCGTTCATTGGTACATCATCCCCCCGCTCACCGCATGATCACACTCGACCTCGCCCGACAGAAGCTTCACGACACGCGGACTCATCCTGGCGAAACGGAGATCGTGGGTAACGACGATAATGGTCAGACCGTCGTTGTTCAGATCACGAAACATGTCGACCACCTCACGGGTGAGCAAGTTGTCGAGATTACCCGTCGGCTCGTCCGCGAGGAGCATGTCCGGGTCGTTCACCAGGCTGCGGCAGAGGGCGACCCGCTGCCGTTCGCCGACGCTCAACTCCCCCGGTCGGTGACCGAGCCTCTCTTCCAGGCCGAGTCGCTCAAGCATCCCCGACGCCTTCTCCATGCTCTCCCGGCGGGATCGTCCCTCCAGGATGGCGGGGAAAGCGACGTTCTCGACACACGACAGGTAGGGAATGAGGTTGAACGTCTGGAACATGAATCCCAGTTTCTTTCGCCTCAGCGAAGCTCTCTTGCCGGGGGAGAGCGAATAGATATCAACGTCGTCGATCAGCACCGAGCCTTCACTCGGTTCGAGCATCGCTCCGGCCGAGAAAAGGAGCGTGCTTTTGCCGCTCCCGCTCGGCCCGATAACAGTGAGGAACTCGCCGCGGTTGACGAAAAGGCTCACATCGCGGAGTGCACGCACGGGCGCGCCGTTCCTTCCCGGATACGTTTTTGATACGGATTTCAGTTCAAGCATGTCAGATCTCCCTGAGAACGGTTGTCGGGTCGAGGGTCGCCGCGCGCCGCGCGGGGAAGAATGCCGCGGCCAGGCTGATCAAGATCGCCACCAGAAGAGGACGACCCAGCACGCCCGGCGCGGCGGCGAGAGCGGGTCCGTTGAACAGGGAAAGGACCCGGGCGGCAAGGGGAACGCCGAGATAGAATCCCCCGAGAACGCCGAGGGTTCCCACCACCCCGGCGACGATCATGAAGAAGAGCGTCACCGCCGCGGGACGTGCTCCGATTGCGAGGAGCAGACCGATCTCCCGGATCTGGCGCCGGATCTGGAACGAGATCAGGACCGCGATCACTCCCGCAACAAGGAAGGCGGCCATGACCGACAGCACCTTGGAGTATCTTTTCACCGAAGCGTGACTTTCGATCTGGGAAGCGAGTACCCCCTCGGCGGTGATCGCCCTCGTGCCGGGAAGCACCTTCTCGACGCTCGCCGCCAGGGTCGTTATGTCGATGCTGCACCAGCACCCACCCATATGAATCGCATTGATCTCCCCCCGGCGATCCAAAATATCCTGAGCCACACCGAGTTCGGTGAACACCGCCATGCTCATTCCCCCCGTGAGGCCCGGGGCGATCAGCGAGACCTCCAAGTCTTTCCCGCCGGCGCGGACCACGTCGCCCTCGGAGAGACCGAGCGCCGTCGCCGCCGCCACTCCCCAGGCGGAAGCGATCGCCCCCGGGCTCACCGCCCTCGGGATCGCCCGTTCGACCCCCTTCTGCCCGACCAGGACGAGTTCCCTGCCGTCGATCTCCACGTTCCCGTACAGGCGGGGGGTCATCCCCTTCACCTTGCCGCCGATCGCCGAAGCACTCACCTTGGCGGGGTACGTGTCGGGCATCGAATCGTCGCCATAGCGCAACGTATAATAGGAAGAAAGATCCGCATTCTCGGAGAGAACCAGGATGTTGTTGCCCAGTTGGTGGGCGAGATCGTGGACCTGACTCTCGGCGGTGGCCGCCAGTGACTGCTGAACGCGGATCGCCGCAGCCGCGGCCGCGATCAGAATGATGGCGGCGACGTACTCGACCGATCTCGAACGAACGCTCTTGAGTATCAACCCGATCATGTGTGGACTCCTGCGCCGGCCCGCCGGTGGGCGGCCGGCCCGGTCGGGCGAGTCCGCCTGCGACGGCGGCGCCCGGGCTGTCGGTTCAGTTCGTGGAGGACCGGGCCGCCATGAAGCGGTCGCGCGCCTCCTTCGGATTCAGAACGGTGGACACCGCCTTCCGCAGTTCGTCCCGGTCGTACGGCTTGTCGAGCTGGTGTATGACCCCCAGCTCCACCGCCTCCTGGATCTGCCCGTTGCTCCCGTACGCGCTGATCACGATACTCGGGATCGAAAGGCCGAGATTCCGCGTGATGCGGAGGAGAGACATGCCGTCGATCCGGCTCATCTTCAAATCGGTGATGATCAGCGAGGGTACGGCGAAGGTGATGATCCTTAACGCCTCCTCCCCGCTCGCCGCCTCCACGACGTCATATCCTGTGCTGCGAAGGGTGAACGAGATCACTTCCCTCACGCCCGAGTCATCATCAACCAGCAAGATGTATCCCATGACCAACCTCCTCGGCTTTCCGGGGCGACGCCGGCTACGCGCCCCTTTCCACGTGGAAATGCACGTTACGTGCCAATCACCCCTCCTCGCCCGCGAAGGCCTCGAAACCCCCGCAAACGGTATTGGACCCGGCACTTTCCGCGCAGGCGGTCTTCGTGCCGCCCCGCCGGGCGAGCGACAGTGCGCACTATTCCACAAATCAAGGAGACTATTGCCCGGCGCCGGTGCCATGATTGCCCCCGACCAATCCAATTCCCGCCGGGGGGAAAGAGTCGTGGCCGCGGAAACGAGCCGTCCGCGGACAGCGCCGGCCGGCGGCGACGGGTCAGCGGGCCGACCGGGCGGTGTCGGCACGGGAATTGCGACTCTCTCGAGAGGCGAAGTTATTCGAATCCTTTTTCCGGCATCGAAAACGAAGCGGAGTCGAGAACCGTGGGAAAGAAGAAACGGCGTTTCTCTCTTGAATGGCGCTTGGGAATCACGACGTCGATCGTGGTGGTGGGTATCATGGGATTCGTGACGACCATCCAGCAGACTCGCGAACTGAAACGGCAGCGCATCGGGCGCGAGCTTCTCCTGCGGGAATCGCTCGCCCCTCTCGCCGTTCTGATCGAGAAGGCCGCCAACACCGATCAGCTCCGCACAAGCATGATGACCTTCCACGAGGCGTATATCCGGGAAGGTTACACCATGCACGAGGTGGACTTGAGGGATGACGCGGGAAAGCTCATCTATTCGACCCGCAAGGGAGTCCCTTCCACCAAGGATATCGTTCCGACGGAGCACACCCTCTCGGCCCGTTACCCGGTCTCTTCCGACCTGATCGAGGGAGGACACGGGTTTCTCACCGTTTCCGAGGACGCGTCGGAGTTCAGGGCGGCGGAATCGAGACAATGGAAATCGTGGGCCGTTCACGTTCTGATCACCGCCCTTTCGATCGTCACCTTCCTGATGATCACCGTCCGAGTCCTGATCCTCAGGCCGTTGTACAAACTGATCGATGCGGTCCGCTTGGTGGATGCCGGCTACTGGAACGCCGTGGAGATCCCGCGCGGCGCGTGGGAACTGCGCTGGCTCGCGAAACGGTTCCGGGCGATGAGCCGGCGGCTGGAAAGGACGGTGAACGATCTGCTCGCGGCGGAGCGGAGGGTCTCGGAGCGCTCGGAGGATGTATCGGCCGGCGACGTCCGAGCGGGGGGCGAGGGCGATTCAGTCGAACCGCTCCGTCGACCGGGCGGTGACCGGGAGGTGCGCCGGCCGATCGATAGGGAAGAACTCGCCGAGAGGCTCTCCCTGCTGAGCCATGTTCGCCGGGGCGCGCCTGAAAGCGAGCAGGCCGCGATACGGGCGCTGGCCGTCGATTCCCCCGCCGCCGAACGGTGTGGCGACTACGAACTCAAGAACGCCATCGAAAACGCCGCGTACGAGATCATACTCGGAGAGGAGTTCCGGCGATTCAAACGTGAAGTCGACCGGTTCGCTCAATCGCGACGGGAGTGGGTTTCGGAAATCGAAGAAGCGATCCAACAGATCCTGAGGGATCGCGGAATACCGTTCGTGTCGCTCCAGCACCGCGTCAAGCACCCCGCGGGGGTATGGGAAAAAATGAAGCGGAAGGGTCTCACCCTCGAAAGAGTGCACGACTTCTTCGGGTTTCGTATTATCGTGCGGGACGAGAACGGATGCTACTCCGCCCTGAAGGCGACCCACGATCTTTTTGTTCCAAAGGTCGGACGCTTCAAGGATTACATCGCCCACCCGAAGGATAACGGTTATCGTAGTCTCCACACGAGCGTAAGGGCGAACGACGGCACCGTGTTCGAAGTGCAGATCCGTTCCGAGGAGATGGAGAAGGAAACGGAAGGCGGAGGGGCTTCGCACTGGAGATACAAGGAGTCGACCGTCGCTCGTCCCGAACCGCCGGACGGAAGGATCCGCCGCTTCATTCGCAACGTGCTGCTTGGCCCGTCGGCGGACGCGGTGGAGGAGGACGAGTCATGAAGCCGGTTCATCTGGCCATACTGCTTTTTCTGCTCGGATCGGCCGGGCGCTCCGGCGCCCTCACGCCGGAAGAGAAGAATACGATTCAAGCGTACGAGAGCGTCTCCAAATCGGTGGTCTTCATATTGAGCCGCGGGACCACCGTCGAGGAGACCGGCAGGATCGTTGAAACGTGGGCGAGCGGCAGCGGCGTGATCGTCGACTCCGGCCTCGTATTGACGAATTATCACGTGCTGAAGAACGCGCAACAGGTGAATATCGTTCTCCCGAACGGCGACCGCGTCGACGGCACGCTCATCGGGACGGCCCCGGGCCTCGATCTCGCCCTTCTGAAGGTGGAAGGGGGCGTCGATTCGCTTCCTCCGGCACGGCTCGATTCCAACCGCACCGCGAAGGTCGGCCAGAAGGTGCTCGCCATCGGAAGCCCCTTCGGTCTGGAGCACTCCGTGACGAGCGGAATCGTGAGCGGCCTCGACCGGGAGCTTCTCGGCACGGAACTCGGACCCGCACTGATCCAGTTCGACGCGCCGGTGAATCCGGGCCAAAGCGGCGGTGCCCTCGTCGATTCGCAAGGGCGTGTCATCGGTCTGATCACTGCGAAACTCTCCGCCGGGGAGTCGGTGGGACTCGCCCTCCCGATCGATATCGCGATCCACGTTCTCCCCGACCTGAAGGCGATGGGCCATCCCTTCCGGCCACAGCTTGGTTTCGGATGTGTCAGCGTTACGCCCGAGCTTGCGGTGCTTCTCGATCTTCCCGCTTCTTCCGGCGCGCTCGTGCAGGAAGTGACCGAGGAAAGTCCGGCGGAGAAGGCCGGCCTCGAACGGGGAAAACGCCACCTGTTCCTCAACGAGAGAGACTACGTTCTGGGAGGAGACCTGATCACCGCGATCGACGGGATTCCGGTCGAAGGGCCGACCGATCTCCTCCTCCATCTTCTTACGGTGCGCCCCGGAGACCGGGTGACTCTCGAGGTGATTGGCGCTTCCGGCAGGCGGGAAGTGAGAATTGAAATTCCACCCATGAAGCATTGACGTTGCCCCGGCGGACAGCCGGCGGGGGAATGGAGGAAACGAAATGAATGGAAAGCCGGAAGACTCAGCGGGAAGCTACACCTGTCCAATGCATCCGGATGTTCGTGAGCGGCAACCGGGGAGCTGTCCCGTATGCGGCATGGCGCTCGAGCGCTCCGGCGTGCCGACGGGAGTGAAAGAAACGCGCTACACCTGTCCGATGCATCCGGAGATCGTGCGGGACGTGCCGGGCGACTGCCCGATGTGCGGCATGGCGCTCGAACCGATCGTCGCCGACAGCGATGAGGAAAACAAGGAATTGACCGACATGACGCGGCGATTCCGCGTAAGTGTCCTTCTCGCCGTCCCGGTGTTCCTGCTCGCCATGACGGCGGATCTGTTTCCGCAGCTTCTTCCGGCCGGCCTTTCGATGCGAATCATTCAATGGATCGAGTTCGTCCTCGCCACGCCGGTGGTCCTGTGGGGCGGCTGGCCGTTCTTCGTTCGGGGATGGCGATCGGTTCGAACGTGGAACTTGAATATGTTCACGCTGATCGCCCTCGGCGTTTCCGTCGCCTGGGTCTACAGCGTGATCGGTCTTCTCTTCCCCACCCTCTTCCCAGAGATCATGCGTATGGAAGGGGGTTTGGTGGATGTCTACTTCGAGGCGGCCGCCGTGATCATCGCCCTCGTGCTGCTCGGCCAGGTACTCGAGCTGCGCGCCCGTTCGCGGACGAACGCGGCGATCCAGATGCTGCTCGGCCTCGCGCCGAAAACGGCGCGCATCGTGCGCGACGACGGCACGGAAGAGGATGTGCCGCTCGAAAGTGTTCAGGTGGGCGACAACCTCCGTGTGCGCCCGGGGGAAAAGGTGCCCGTCGACGGCACGGTGCTCGAGGGGGAAAGCCACATCGATGAATCGATGGTGACGGGCGAGCCGATGCCGGTGGCGAAGGGCGCGGGCGAAAAGCTGATCGGCGCGACGGTGAACGGCACGGGAAGCCTCCTGATGAAGGCGGAAAGCGTCGGTTCCGACACCCTCCTCGCGCAGATCATCAACATGGTGGCGGAGGCGCAACGCTCCCGCGCGCCGATCCAAAAGCTGGCCGACCAGGTGGCGGGGTACTTCGTGCCCGCCGTGGTGGGAATCGCGGCGATCGCTTTCGGCACCTGGTGGTTGATCGGTCCCGAGCCGCGGCTCGCCCACGCGGTGATCAACGCGGTGGCGGTGCTGATTATCGCCTGTCCCTGTGCGTTGGGGCTCGCTACTCCCATATCGATCATGGTGGGCACCGGGCGCGGCGCGACGGAAGGCGTTCTGATCAATAACGCCGAAGCACTCGAAATGATGGAGAAAGTCGACACCCTCGTGGTCGACAAGACCGGGACGCTGACCGAGGGGAAACCGAAACTGACGGGAGTCGAGACGACGGACCGATTCACCGAGGAAGAGATTCTTCGACTCGCAGCCGGACTCGAACGGGGGAGCGAGCACCCGCTCGCCGAGGCGATCGTTCGGGGGGCGGAGGAACGGGGAGTGGAACCGGGAAAACCGGAGGATTTCCAGTCCGTCACGGGGAAGGGCGTCACCGGCGAGATCGAGGGACGCAAGGCGGCGATCGGCAATCTCGCGCTTCTCGAAAGTATGAACATCGAGGCGGGTGATCTCCAAGATCGCGCGGAGGAGCTTCGCGCCGGCGGCGACACCGTCATGTTGGTAGCCGTCGATGGCGCTGCCGCGGGGCTGATCGCTGTTGCCGACCCGATCAAGGACTCGACGCCCGAGGCGATCCGCGCGCTCGAAGCGGAAGGGATCACCATCGTGATGCTCACCGGCGACAGCCGCGCCACCGCCGAATCGGTGGCCGAGCGGTTGAAGATCGACCATGTCGAGGCCGGAGTGCTGCCGGAACGAAAGAGCGAGGTGGTCAAGCGCCTCCAGTCGGAAGGGAAAGTCGTCGCCATGGCGGGAGACGGCATCAACGATGCGCCCGCCCTCGCCCAGGCGCAGGTGGGAATCGCCATGGGAACGGGCACCGACGTCGCGATGGAGAGCGCTTCCGTCACACTGGTCAAGGGCGACTTGAGAGGAATCGTGAAGGCGCGACGACTTTCGCTCGCCACCATGGGGAACATCCGGCAAAACCTCTTCTTCGCGTTCATCTACAACTCGGCCGGCGTGCCGATCGCCGCGGGCCTCCTTTACCCTATTTTCGGAATCCTGCTGTCGCCGATCATCGCCGCCGCGGCGATGAGCTTCAGCTCGGTGTCGGTGATCAGCAATTCACTACGATTGAGAGGAGCGAAACTATAGGGGCGCACAGGCGAGTCTTTCGGCGATGAACGCCGCCCGTCAGCGCTTCGTGCGGCGTACGGAGAAGTCCTGGAAGCCGACGAATTTAAGCCCCCAGAAGAAAGTGAGAAGGAGGAAGAGCCTCGTGTCGAAAAGCCATGCCATGAGGGGGAAGGCGGCGTAGAACGACCGGACGCCGAGAGTGTGCCGGTGGGAGGCGCGGTTGATCAGATCGGCGAGGTACTCCGGCGCATTGCCGAACTGTTCGGCGATCAGCTTCGGATCGGCGCCGATGACGAGAACGAAGTGCCCCAGGTGGCGCAGCGCGGTCATGCAGAAGGAGAATGCCGAGGCGAACGCCAGGATGAGGAGGTAGAGCTTCACCCGGATCGCACCGGGATTCGATTCCCACCCCAGGGGATGGGGAACCCTGCTCTCGAACGCCGGGAACTGGAGGAGCAGGTTCGCCGTGATGCCGAGCAGGATGAGCGACGATGAAACGAGCACCGAATTGACCATGGTGAGGTTCCTCGTCTGCTGCGCCGCCGCGATCAATTCGTCGCGGGCGATCAGTCGCTCGATCCACGATGTGCGAAGAATGTCGACCCGGCCGCGCGCCGTCTGCGTCGGATGGAGCGACGCGATCCAGGGATAGATACCGTGATAGATAGGAAAGACGAGCAGGAATAGGATGAACCCGACGGTATCCCAAGGGGACTGGAAAGGGGTGAGCCATTCTTCGAGCATCGTTCGTACCTCCGTCGGCACGGAGTATAGCGCCGCTCACGGGAGAAGGAAAGGGGGGCCATCGATATGAGGGGATGAGAATTAGTGTTGATGGTTGCATTTCATGTTGGTTCCAGGTGGGTTGCCACGCGAGAGACGCTCTTTATGAATTCCCTCGGCTTATCCGGCGCGACCACATAGTTTCTGTCTGCAACAATTAGTACATCGTGTGCAGGGTTCGTGGAGCAATAGAGAAAACTCCCGAGTGCCGGACTTCTGAAATCTCCAAACAAGCCAAAAAGCCCCCCAATACCGAAGACTCGTCCTATGCGGTGCTTCTCTTCTTCCTCAAGAGCGCGGCATACACGTACAGCTTCGCCTTGGATTCGTATGTCTCCCGGAAATACGCGGCGGATTACGATTGAGTCCTTCGTCACTTCGAATGATGTGGGGCGCATGGCGGCCGCCCCCCCCCAGGACAGAACCCAATAGAATCGCATTGAAAACCGCAAACAGTAGGAGCAGGACCGATCCTGAGAAAAGAAAGAAGGGTAGAGCCATTCCGGCCACAATCATCATTGTTACGATCCAGGTAGTGATCAGGATTCGTCGGGACATTGCCGGACGGAAAAACACGTTTCGATCCGCCAAACTCATGGTGCAGCACCTCGCTCGCCCTCCGGCACCGATTTATTGGCCTTGAGAAAATCCTCCGGTTGCGAGAGTTATAATCGAAAGTTGTGGATGACGTGAAATAAAAAGGCGGCGTATCCTCCATTTGCAACCAAACAAACTCCCAACCGGGAGAAGGAGGACACGCCACATGGAGAAGATTAGACCGATCGAGAGCGGGAAGACAACAGAAACCGGCGGAGATATTTTAACGGAGATGCTTCGGAG
>JAJRWB010000002.1 GCA_024276995.1 Candidatus Eiseniibacteriota bacterium
AGGGCACGATCGTCCGGCTTGGGCCGACCCGCCGCGGAAGAATCCTTCAGATAAGAACGAATTCTGCCTCTTCGCAAGGTCGCTGAGGTATTGCTGCATGTGTTATGATCGATTTTGGCTCTTATCCGTGGATCTGGGCTATAATTGCGATGAATACCGAAAAGGTGCATTTTGACATGGCCGATCTCCTAGCGAAACTCGCTCTTTGTCCCACCCCACGTGGACGGCTGTGCTGCAGTCCCTCCACCGCCTGGAAACGGTCCCGCTTGCACCCATCCACCACCATTCTGATTCGCCCAAACCTCGTCATGAACCGGGATCCGAACAGGCTCGTTTCGGAAGGAGCCTTTCTTCCCGATCTCCTCTATCGCCTGAAGGGCATTTCGATCGTGCTGCCGCCCCTCCGGGTCCGCTTCCCGCCTCCGTCTTGATCTTTCCGACCGTCCAGGGCGAGCACGAGGCCATTGAAGCGCCCTATCCACTTCGGCATGTCACACCTCCCGAGAAGTTACCGGTGGAAGGGTTACCGGAGAATCAGTAACCGCGTCGCTTTTTCCTCGTTTTTCCTCTCTTCCCGCCGCCGCGCCGCTCGAGTCTCTTTTGCATCCTCTTCCGGTACGATTCCCGTTTCGCTTCGCGGTCGGGTCCGGCGGGCCGGACAGGCGGCGCGGGGCACAACGCAGGGGGAACCCTCCTCCGCGCCGGTCGCCCGCCGGTCGCAGGGCGCGAAGGACCGGGCGGTGCGGGCTCGGCCTCTGCGCTTCCCCCCTCCTCCTTCTCCTCCTCCTCGGCGGCATGGGCGATCATCTCCTCGGTGAGGGCGGCCCGTTCACCCTCGGAAAAGCGCTCTTCCTTCCCCTTCTCAGGGACCGATGCCGTGAGGATCTGCAGGAAACCGGTGGTATCGACAAACTCTATCTTATGTCCTATTAATCGATTGCGAATTCCTCCGTCGCCGGTGACGACGTAGACCTTCTCCCCCGCTCCCGCCTCGCGCGACGCGTCGAAGACGATCCGGTCGTCCGCCTCCGCCGGAGGATCGGTGAAACGGACCGAGAGGGGGCCTTCGTCGCGGTTCCCCGGATGGCCCTCGGGGTGGTCCTCCCCGTCGAAGTAGAGATGGGCGCGCACGTCGCCTTCTCGCTCCGCCCAGCGGAGGATCAGCGCCTCCGCCTCGTCCCGGGACGCGCGCTTCCCCTGGTGGGCGAGGCGGTCCGACAGGCGCGCCGTACTCAGGATCAGGTTATGGCCGTCGATAAAGTAGAGACGCATGGCCGTCGCCCTCCTTCCGCCTGACCGGCTTTTCGTGCCGCCGGAACGCCCGGCGGAACCTCTCCCGTTACCATCCTACACCCCGCGGGGGCGTTGCAACGACTTTCCCCCGGTCGGATCCGGGCGTATTCTGGTGACTCCCGCGCCGAAATACTGTAATACGGAATCGGAACCGCCGGGAGGGGGCCGGCCGGTGCCGGTTCCCCCGGTATGCGATCACTCCGCGGAGCACGACTATGAGCGATACCGACCGAAATGAATGGCACGAACGGTTCGCGAAGGAGTTCTTCGATCGAACCTGGACACTCCTCGAAGGCGAAAAAGGAAGCGACGACGAGACGGCGGAGATGATCGGCGCCGCTCACGCCTCGCTCCACCACTGGCGGCAGGTCGGGGAACCGGTCCACTTCGCGCGGGGAGAATGGCTCGTCGCCCGTGTTTACGCCGAGGCGGGCCGCCCGGCATCGGCGCTCCACCACGCCCGCCGCTGCCTCGCGATCACCGAAGCGGCGGGCCTGGGAGACTTCGACCTCGCCTTCGCGTTCGAGGGGATGGCCCGGGCCCACGCCGTGGCGGAGCGATGGCGGAAGAGCGGCGAATTCCTCGCGAAAGCGCGCGAAGCGGGTGCGGCGATCGCGAAGAAGGAGGACCGTGTCTGGTTCTTCCAGGAGCTCGAATCGATCCCCGAGCAGGCGACAGGCGCCTGATTCCGCCGCGAAAAAAATACCTTCATGTTATAGAATGCCTTGCAATTGTATTCAGTCGTCCGATAGAATATCAGCCTTGCAACCGATCCGGAAGAAGCGCTTCTCCGGGGATCCGCGGGCCGATTCCCATGCCGCGGCGCGTCCGGGGGGATTTCTGTTGACTCCGGAACAGGTGCCTGTACTCTCACTTACCGGGCATCCGGCTCGTCCGCCTTCCCGGGAAGAAGGAACGGAAACTCGACTTCAAAAGGAATTCGGGGCTGCCCCGAGCCGGTCTCCGTCAATCGATGAGCCTGAAATCGAAGCAGCACAACCTCTTTCTCTTCCCCCGCTGGATGAACGCCGTGCGGCCGTACATCGCCGTGGGGATGCTTCTCGCGCCGATCTACGCCGTGGCGCTGATCTACTACGCCTTCAGCCCGACCACCACGATGGCGCGCTACATGCCGGAGCAGCCGGTGCCCTACTCCCACGCCCTTCATGCGGGGGATCTCGGCATCGACTGCCGTTACTGTCACAACACGGTGGAGTACGGCGCTGCGGCGGCGATTCCGCCGACCCAAGTATGCATGAACTGCCACGCCACGATCCGCGCGACGAGCGAGAAGCTCGCCGTGGTGCGTGAGAGCTTCGAAAGCGGCATGCCGATTCCATGGGTGCGCGTCCACGACCTTCCCGATTTCGTCTTTTTCAACCATAGCGCCCACGTGAACCGGGGCGTCGGTTGCCGATCGTGCCATGGCCGCATCGACAGGATGGATACCGTCTACCAGGAGGAACGGCTTTCGATGGGGTGGTGTCTCGGGTGTCATCGCGACCCCGACCCGAACATCCGACCCGTCGCGTCGATCACCGACATGACGTGGGAAGCGCCGGGAGACGCGGCGCGGTTCGGCGCTAAACTGCGCGAGGAGAAACAGATCCAACCGTCTGAGGATTGCAGCGTATGTCACCGGTAAGCGGCCGAGGCGGCGAAAAGGAATACTGGCGAACCCTCGAGGAGCTGGCGAAGTCGCCCGAGTACGAGGAGCTGTTGAGGCGGGAGTTCCCCGAAGGGGCGGATCTGCCGCCGCAGCACTTCAGTCGGCGAAGGTTCTTGCAGCTCATGGGAGCCTCGGTGGCGCTCGCCGGTTTCTCCGGATGCCGCTGGCCGAAAGAGGAGATCGTCCCCTACGCCCATAGGCCCGAGGGGGCGGTGCCCGGCGCGAGTCGCCGGTTCGCCACCACTTTCGAGATGGGCCACCGGTCGACCGGGCTGCTGGTGACGAGCTACGACGGCCGGCCGATCAAGGCGGAGGGGAATCCGGCCCACCCGGTAAGTGCCGGCACAACCGACCTGTATGCGCAGGCGAGCGTGCTCGGCCTGTACGATCCCGACCGGAGCCGCGCGCCGTATCGTCGCGAAGGGAACGGCGGCGCGATCGTCACGTGGGAACGATTCGAGGAGGAGGCGCGCCACATCGTCACCGAGTCGGCGGCGAATGGAGGAGCGGGCCTCGCGCTCCTCACGGGCCGTTCGTCCTCCCCGAGCCTCGGTGCGATGAAGGCGCGGCTCCTTCGCGCTTTCCCGCAGGCACGTTGGTATGAGTACGAGCCGATCTCGTGGGACAGCCGGCGCGAGGGGACGCGGATCGCCTTCGGCGCTCCCTACGAAGTGTACGCCGACTACGGCGACGCCCGGGTGATCCTCTCTCTCGACAATGACCTTTTCGGCGACGATCCGGCGGCGCTTAGGAACGCGCGGGAGATCATGGCGCGGCGCGACCCCGACAGCCGCGAGATGAACCGCCTCTATGTCGTGGAGAGTGTTTTCACCACCACCGGCACGGTTGCGGATCATCGCCTCGCCCTCAAGGGGAGCGATATCGCCCTTTTCGCCGGGGCGCTCATGGCCCGGCTCGTCGCCCATCACGGCGTCCGGCCGCCCGACGGCTTCCGCTCGCCGGAGGAGGGCGTCGTTCCGGAGCGGTTCGTCGCCGCCGTCGCCTCCGACCTCGCACAAAACAGAGGACGGTCGGTGATCACCGCGGGGGCGAACCAGGGCGCGGCGGTGCACGCTCTCGTGTGCGATCTCAACGAGGCGCTCGGCAACGTGGGACAGACGGTGCGCTACATCGCCGACGACGATCCCGACCGCCCATCCCACGCGGAGGCGATCGGGAAGCTCGCCGTCGACATGCGAGCCGGCAAGGTAGACACCCTCGTTCTTCTCGGCACCAACCCTGTCTACGACGCCCCGGCAAGGATCGATTTCGTTTCGGCGATGAAGAAGGTCCGCCGCGCGATCCATCTCGGTGTTTACCGGGACGAGACGGCGCACCGGTCGAACTGGCACCTCCCGTGCGCCCACTACCTCGAATCGTGGGGCGACGCGAGGGCCGCCGACGGCACGTACTGCACCGTCCAGCCTCTGATCGAACCGCTCTATGGCGGCAGAACACCCGCCGAACTGATCGCCCTTCTTCTCGGCGACGAGACACGGACGGGATACGAAATCGCCCGGCGCACGATGCGGGAATCACTTGATACAGGAATCGATTTCGAGAAGTTCTGGCGGCGCGCCCTTCACGAAGGGATCGTTCCCGGCACGGCGCGGCCTTTCGCCGAGCCGGCGGTGAAACGTTCGGCCGTGGCGGAAGCGTTCGGCCGACTGCCGAAGGCATCCGCCCCCTTCGAGGTGATCCTTCACGCCGACCAGACGGTTTACGACGGACGCTTCGCGAACAACAGCTGGCTCCAGGAGATCCCGTCGCACATGACGAAACTCACGTGGGACAACGCGGCGAACATCGGCGTCGCCACGGCGAAGAAGCTCGGCGTCGCCACGGGCGATCTCGTGCGCGTCACCCATGGCGGCGGAGAGATCACCCTCCCGGTGTTCGTCACGCCGGGGCAGGCCGCCGGCACGGCGGCGATCCCCCTCGGCTACGGCCGCACCGCCGCCGGCCACGTGGGGAGCGGCGTCGGCGTGAACGCCGCCGCGATCCGCCCGGCCGACCTGTCGCTCATCCTCGCCGGCGCGAAGATGGAAAAGGTTCGCGGCAGGAAGAAGCTCGCCACCACCCAGGCGCAGTACCTGATCGACAACATCGGCATGCAGGGCCGGGCGCGCCGCACCGCCGCCCTCGTGCGGGAAGGGGAATTCGAAGCGTATCGCCGCGATCCCGCGGGCGCGCTCCACGGCAGCCACCATCCGCCGCTGGTCAACCTCTGGAAGGAGCTGTCGACCTCGGGTCACGCATGGGGGATGGCGACCGACCTGGGAAAATGCACCGGCTGCAACGCCTGCCTCGCCGCCTGCCAGGCGGAGAACAATATCCCCGTCGTCGGCCCGGATGAGGTCGCCCGGGGCCGGGGGATGCACTGGATCCGCATCGACCGCTACTTCAGCGGCGACGTGGAAGACCCGGACGTGACGAACCAGCCTCTCACGTGCCAGCAGTGCGAGAACGCGCCGTGCGAAGGGGTCTGCCCTGTAGGCGCGACGCAGCACAGCGAAGAGGGACTCAACGACATGGTTTACAACCGGTGCATCGGCACGCGATACTGTTCGAACAACTGCCCATACAAAGTGCGCCGTTTCAACTTCTTCAACAATCAGAAAGACCTCAAGGAAATCGAGAAGATGGTCTACAACCCGGAGGTATCACCCCGCCCGCGCGGCGTGATGGAGAAGTGCTCTTACTGCGTGCAGCGGATCCAGAACGGCAAGATCGCCGCGAGGAACGAAGGGCGGCCGCTCGCCGACGGCGAGATCACGCCGGCGTGCGCCCAGGTGTGCCCCACCGGGGCGATCACTTTCGGCGACCTCACCGACAAGGCAAGCCGCGTGTCGAAGAAGCACGCACTTCACCGCGCCTATTACCTCCTCGAGGAGCTGAACATTCGCCCGAGAAACGCGTTTCTCGCGCGCATTCGCAATACGAACCCGGCATTGACGAAGGAGAAGGAGTCCCATGGGGACACCCACGGCTGAGAAGGCCGCCGAAGAGCAGATTCACGGCGTGCCCCTCGTCCAGGGGGGACTCGATTTCACCGGCGTGACCGACACGGTCTGCTCGGTGTGCGAGCGCCCTGGGGCGACGAAGGGGTGGTACATCTCGTTCGCCATCGCCTCCACCGGCGCGCTCACTCTCTTCGCCATGATCATCTATCTCTTCTGGACCGGGGTCGGCGTGTGGGGCGTGAACCAGCCGGTGGGTTGGGGCTTCGCCATTGTGAACTTCGTCTTCTGGGTCGGCATCGGTCACGCGGGGACGCTCATCTCGGCGATCCTCTTCCTCTTCCGCCAGCGATGGCGAACCGGCATCAACCGCTTCGCAGAGGCGATGACGATCTTCGCGGTGATCTGCGCCGGCGTCTTTCCCGGAATCCACGTCGGACGCGTCTGGTTCGCCTGGTGGATGTTCCCACTCCCCTACCAGCAGCTCGTCTGGCCCCAGTTCCGCTCGCCCCTCCTGTGGGACGTGTTCGCCGTGAGCACGTACTTCACCGTATCTCTCCTGTTCTGGTACATGGGAATGATTCCCGACCTGGCAACGATCCGGGACAGGGCGACGAGCACGATCCGCCGCCTCCTCTACGGCCTCTTCGCCCTCGGTTGGCGCGGCTCGAACCGGCAGTGGCACCGTTACGAAAGAGCGTATCTTCTCCTCGCGGCACTCGCGACGCCCCTCGTGCTCTCGGTGCACTCGGTGGTGAGCTTCGACTTCGCCGTCGCCCAGGTTCCCGGCTGGCACACGACGATTCTTCCCCCCTACTTCGTGGCGGGCGCCATCTTCAGCGGCTTCGCCATGGTGCTCTTCCTCGCCGTGCCGGCGCGCCAGATTTACGGACTGAAAAACCTGATCACCCTCCAGCATCTCGAGAATATGAACAAGATCATCCTCGCCACGGGGATGATGGTGGGCTACGCCTACAGCACCGAGTTCTTCGTGGCATGGTACAGCGGCAACCCATACGAACAGTTCACTTTCATGAACCGCGCGTTCGGACCGTACTGGTGGGCGTACTGGACGATGGCGACGTGCAACGTGATCATCCCCCAGGTCTTCTGGATCCGCGCGGCGCGCCGGTCGATCCCGGTGATGCTCACGGTGGCATTCTTCGTCAACGTCGGCATGTGGTTCGAACGGTTCGTCATCGTCGTCACATCGCTCAGCCGCGATTTCATCCCGTCGAGCTGGGGATTCTACTGGCCGACGTGGGTCGATATCCTGACGCTCCTGGGGAGTTTCGGGCTCTTTTTCACGCTCTTCCTCCTCTTTCTCAGGTTCCTCCCGATGATCGCCATGGCGGAGGTGAAGAACGTGATGCCCCAGGCGCACGCCGGGCATCACGGCGGACACCGGAAGGAGCAGGTGTAGCGTGAGCGGCGACGGGAAAAGGAAACGGTACGGCTACCTCGTCGAGTTCGCCGACGTGTCGTCCATTATCGAAGCGGCGCGAAGGGTGAGGGATGAAGGATACGTGAAGTGGGACTGCCACACGCCGTTTCCCGTTCACGGCCTCGACGGCGCCATGGGGATTCGAATGACGATCCTACCGTGGATCGTATTCGGCGCGGGCACCGCCGGCTTCCTGACGGGCATCGGGATGCAGTGGTGGATGAACGCCTTCGACTACGCCTACCGGATCAGCGGAAAGCCTTTCTGGAGCATCCCGGCGAACATCCCGGTCGCCTTCGAGATGACCGTTCTTTTCGCGGCGATCTCGGCGTTCATCGGCATGCTCGGCATGAACCGGCTTCCCGAGTATCATCATCCCCTCTTCCGGTCGGAGCGGTTTCGCCGGGCCACGGCGGACCGTTTCTTCATCGCCGTCGAGGCGGACGATCCGCTCTTCGACGAGGAGAAAACGCTCGCCTTCCTCGAGTCGCTCGGCGGCACGGCGATCGAGGAGGTGGAGGACTGACATGCTTCCACGATGGTTCATACCGGCGGGAATCCTGATGGCGTGCATCGCCCTCGTGCCGTTCGCCCTGGTGGCGAGAAAGCGTGCCGTGGAAACGTCCCGAACGCGCCCGCAGATCATTTTCGACATGGACCAGGAGCCGAAGTTCAAGACGCAATCGCCGAACGCGCTCTTCGCCGACAGGCGGGCGATGCGTCCCGAGGTGCCCGGAACGGTGGCGCGGGGAGAACTTCGCGAAGACGATCACTTCTACCGCGGGAAAGTGGGCGATCAGTGGGCCGTCGATTTCCCCGCGCCGGTGACGCGCGAGATGATGAACCGCGGGAAAGAGCGCTACGAGATCTACTGCATGCCGTGCCACGGCTACGCGGGCGACGGCGACGGTCCGGTGGCGCAGCGTGCGGAGAAGCTCGCCGAAGGGACATGGATCCCGCCGACGTCGTACCACAGCGACGCGCTTCGGAAGAAGCCGGTGGGGGAGATTTTCAACACGATCACGAATGGAATCCGGACGATGCCCTCGTACGCCGGCCAGGTGCCGCCGGCCGACCGGTGGGCGATCATCGCGTATGTCCGGGCGCTCCAGAGGAGCCGGTGGGCGACGATCGACGACGTGCCGGCGGCGGAAAGGGACGGCCTCCGATGAGGGGCGGTGAAGGACGATGAACATGCACAAGGAGATCCGCGCCGTGGGCGATAACCGCTCGACGGGCGAGCTTTCGGGGAAGATCGTCCGCTTCGGGGTGATCCTCGCCGCGGTCGGCGCGGCGGCGTCTCTGATCCTCCTGTTCACCGGCACCGGCGCGGAGCGATTCTTCCGCTCGTACCTCGTCAACTTCGCCTACTTCCTCAGCCTCTCGCTCGGCGCACTCTTCTTCGTGCTGATCCAGCATGTGACCGGTGCGAAGTGGAGCATCGTGGTGCGCCGCGTGGCGGAGGTGCTCTCGGCGAATATCGGGCTTTTGGCGATCCTCTTCATCCCGATGATTCTGGGAATGGGCTACACGTACCACGAATGGCTCACACCCGACGCCGCGGAGGATCCGGCGATCGCATCGAAGCTCGGCTTTTTGAACCGCAACTTCTTCATCGTGCGGTGGGTCGTCTACCTCGGTATCTGGTATCTCCTCACCTCGTGGTTCTACCGGGGCAGTGTGCGCCAGGATGAGACGGGCGATATTCTTCTCACGCTCCGGATGAAGCGGCTGAGCGCCCCGAGTCTCGTCCTCTTCGCCCTCACGGTGACGTTCGCCTCGTTCGATCTTCTCATGTCGATCAACCCCCGCTGGTATAGCACGATTTTCGGGGTCTATTACTTTTCCGGCGGCGCCGTCGGGGCGTTCGCGCTGATCACCGCGGCGCTCATCTTCCTGCAAAGGTGCGGCCGACTCGGCATGTCGGTGACCACCGAGCACCTACACGACATGGGGAAACTGATCTTCGCTTTCATCGTCTTTTGGGCGTACATCGGTTTTTCGCAATACATGCTGATTTGGTACGGCAACATCCCGGAGGAGACCGAGTGGTTCCTCCACAGGCAGACCGGATCGTGGACGCCGGTGAGCTGGTTCATCCTGTTCGGCCATTTCGCGCTCCCCTTCCTCGGCCTGATTTCGCGCATTCCGAAGCGGGCGAAAGGGGCGCTCGCGGTCGGCGCGGCATGGGTGCTTTTCGTTCACTGGGTCGACATCTATTGGATCGCCATGCCGGAGTGGTATCCAAACGGCGTGGCGTTCCACCTTCTCGACGCCACCCTTTTCGCCGCCATGGCGGGACTTTTCATCGCCGCCGCCGGGAGGCGGCTCGGCAAGGCGTCGCTCGTGCCGGAAAAAGATCCGCGCCTGGCCGATTCGCTCGCTTTCGAGAATTTCTAGGAGTTTGTGGTGAGCGGTAAACCGAACGAACGCGATCCGAACACCTTCTGGACGGTGGTGGTTCTTTGCGCCTTCGCCATCGTCACCTTCGCATCGGTGATCTTTCTGCAGGCGATATTCTTCCACGTGGAAAAGAAAGAGATCGAGGAGAAGGTGGTAAACCGTCTTCCCGACGAACTGATCGAGCTTCGCGAAAAGCAAAGCGCGCTCCTTTCGTCGTACGGCTGGACCGACAGGGATGCGGGTGCCGTGACGATACCGATCGACAGGGCGATGGAACTCGTGGTGGAGGAAAACGGAGGAGGCGACGCGAAGTGAGAATACTTTCTCTCATGGCGATTCTTACCCTCGCCGCCGCGCAAGCCATGGCGGGCAGGCAGGAGCCCCTTCCCGCCGATCTCGAGGGGGTCGGGATCACCGAGCACCTCGACGGGCAGCTCCCTCTCGACGCGCCGTTCCTCGACTCGGAGGGGAAGAACGTCCGGTTGGGCGACTACTTCGACGGCGAGAACCCGGTGATTCTGAACCTCGGGTACTACAGCTGCCCGATGCTTTGCGGGCTCGTGCTGAATTCGCTGCTCGACGGAATGAAGGGGTTGAAGTGGACGCCGGGGGAGAACTTCCGCGTGGTGACGCTCAGCATCGACCCGTCGGAGTCGACGGCGCTCGCCCGGCTGAAGAAGAAGACGGTGATCGAAGATTTCGGCCGCCCGGAGGCCGCGGACGGATGGTGCTTCCTCACCGGCATGGAGGAGAATATCCGGCGGGTCACCGATGCGGCGGGGTTCAACTTCCGGTGGAACGACGACCGGAAGGAGTTCGCCCACGCGGCGGGCATCATGATCTGCACGCCCGACGGGAGGATGTCGCGCTACCTCTACGGCGTCGAGTATTCCCCGCGCGATCTTCGCCTCGCCCTCGTCGAGGCGGCGGACGGGAAGATCGGCACCACCGTCGACAAGATCCTGATGTACTGTTTTCATTACGATTCATCGAAAGGGCGCTACGCCCCGGCGGCGAGAAGAATCATGAGCGCCGGCGGGGCGCTCGCCGTGCTCGTCCTCGGCGGCGCGCTTTTCATTTTCTGGCGGCAGGAAGCGAAGAGAAAGGCCGCCGCGTAGCGGGGGGATCCGTTTACCGATGCTGATGAACCACATCATCCCGTTCTTCCTCGCCGCCGCGGGCGACGCCGGCCTGTCGCCGGGCATGCCGGTGAGGGCGTCCACCTTCGCCACCGGCGTCGACTGGGTCTGGGATCTCATCTTGGGGATCTCTCTCTTATTCTTCGTGCTGATCATCGGGTTGATGATCCTGTTCATCTTCCAGTACCGCGCACGGGAGGGGCACGAGTCGGCGCCGACGCCGAGCCACAATACCCGTCTCGAGGTGATCTGGACGGTGATCCCGACGATCATCGTGGGGATCATCTTCTTCTTCGGTTTCCGGGGATACATGGACATGGCGGTGGTGCCGCGGGGAGCTTACAGTATCAATGTTCTCGCCCAGCGGTGGTCGTGGCAGTTCCAGTACCCGAACGGTCACGTGGACAACGAACTTCACGTTCCGGTCGACCGGCCGGTGAAGCTGGTGATGACCTCCGACGATGTGATCCACGGCTTCTACGTACCCGCGTTCCGCGTGAAGCGGGACATCGTCCCGGGACGGTACAATACGACTTGGTTCGAGGCGACCGAGCCGGGAGAGTACGACATCTTCTGCGCCGAGTATTGCGGCACCGGTCATTCGGACATGCTCTCGAAGGTGATCGTCCACAAGAAGGGCGATTTCGAAAAGTGGTTGAGCGAAGCGGCCGACCTGCTCGGCACGATGACGCCGGCGGAGGCGGGCGAGTGGCTCTACAACGCGCGGGGATGCAAGCAGTGCCACACCATCGACGGCGCCGCGCGGATCGGCCCGACCTTCAAGGGCGATTTCGGAACGGAAAGGGCGCTGAAAGACGGCTCGAAGGTGACGGTGGACGAGAACTACATCCGCCGGTCGATCCTCGATCCGCAGTCACAGATCGCCGCCGGATTCGAACCGGTGATGCCCACATACAAAGGCCGTGTGACCGACGAGGAAATCACGATGATCATCGAATTCCTGAAATCGCTGAATCCCGAAAGCGGCGACCAGTGAGAGATTCGAGGAGAACATGAGCGAAAGCGCAGGCGACGGCGGCACGACCGCCGTGGCGGATAACTACCTGACCCACGGGAAGGGAATCCTCTCGTGGCTCACCACACTCGATCACAAGAGGATCGGCATCCTCTACTTGATCTGCATTCTTTCCGCCTTCCTTCTCGGCGGGATCTTCGCGCTCCTCATGCGGACCGAGCTTCTCACGCCGGGACGGACCTTCGTGGACGCGGACACATACAACCAGATGTTCACCCTCCACGGGGCGGTGATGATCTTCCTGTTCATCATCCCGGGCATCCCCGCGGCGATCGGCAACTTCGTGGTGCCCCTCATGCTCGGCGCGAAGGACGTGGCGTTCCCGCGGCTCAATCTGTTCAGCTGGTACCTGTGGCTCCTCGGCGCCGCGTTTCTCGTGGTATCGATCATCACCGGCGCCGTCGATACGGGTTGGACGTTCTACACGCCCTACAGCATGGTGACGAGCGCGAGCGTGATCACCGTGGTGCTCGGCGCGTTCATCCTCGGCTTCAGCTCGATCTTCACGGGGCTCAACTTTCTCGTCACGATCCACAGGCTCCGCCCGCCGGGGATGACCTGGTTCCGCATGCCCCTGTTCCTGCGGGGCATCTACGGCACGGCGGTGATGCAGGTGCTCGCCACGCCCGTGCTCGGCATCACCCTCCTCCTCCTCGTGATGGAGCGCACCATCGGCATCGGCATTTTCGATCCGAACCTCGGCGGCGACCCGGTGCTCTTCCAGCACTTCTTCTGGTTCTATTCGCACCCGGCGGTGTACATCATGATCCTCCCCGCCATGGGGGTGATGAGCGAGCTGTTCTCCACGTTCAGCCGCAAGCACATCTTCGGCTACCGCTTCATCGCCTACAGCAGCGTGGCGATCGCGATCCTCAGCTTCCTCGTGTGGGGGCACCACATGTTCACGAGCGGCCAGTCGGCGCTCACGAGCATGGTATTCAGCGCGCTCACGTTCAGCGTGGCGATCCCGTCGGCGATCAAGGTGTTCAACTGGCTCGCCACGATGTACAAGGGATCGATCCGGCTTCTTACGCCGATGCTCTACGCCCTCGCGTTCCTCTTCACCTTCGGCATCGGCGGGCTGACGGGGCTTTTCCTCGGCGCGTTGGCGGTGGACATCCACCTCCACGACACCTACTTCGTGGTCGCCCACTTCCACTACACCATGTTCGGCGGGGCGGTGATCGCCTTCCTCGGCGCGCTCCACTACTGGTGGCCGAAGATGACCGGGCGGATGTACAGCGAAAAGAGCGGGCGGTTCGCCTTCTTCTTCGTTTTCGTCGGCTTCAACCTCACCTTCTTCACGCAGTTCGTCGCCGGGAGCAAGGGGATGCCGCGACGCTACTATCATTATGTCGAGGAGTTCGCCATTTACAACCAGCTCTCGTCGCTCGGTTCGTACCTCATGGCGATCGGTTTTTTCCTCATCGCGGGATACCTGATCCGCTCGCTGATCAAGGGGCCGAAGGCGCCGGCGAACCCGTGGGGAAGCAACTCCCTCGAGTGGCATACCACCTCGCCGCCGCCGTGGTACAACTTCAAGGAGACCCCCGAGGCGGGCGATCCGTACGACTACAGCGATCTTCGATGGGACGACGAAGAGGGCGGGTACGTTTCGATATCCGGGCGGGGGAACGGCTGACATGGCGCGTAAGCATCACGCCGGCGAGGCGGTTCACACGGAGCACTCGCCCCACTTGCAGCATCACTTCGACACGCCGGTGCAGCAGTACGATTCGGCGAAAATGGGGATGTGGCTTTTTCTCGCCACCGAGGTGCTCCTCTTCTCGGGACTCTTCTGCGCGTATGCCGTCTACAGGAGCAACCACCCGGAGGTGTTCGCCTACGCGAGCCGGTTCCTCGACACGACGCTCGGCGCACTCAACACGTGCGTGCTCCTCTTCAGCAGTCTCACGGCGGCATGGGCGGTGCGCGCGGCGCAGCTCGGACAGCGGAAGCTGCTGATCGCCCTCCTTTCGATCACCCTCGTGTGCGGTTTCGGCTTCCTGGGAGTCAAGTACGTCGAGTACTCGGCGAAGTGGACGCACGGGCTTCTGTGGGGGGCGCGGTACAACCCGGCGGAACATGGGGAAGAGGGCGCGGCGGCGGAAGGCGTAGCTGGGCACGCGGCGGCGGAAGGCGGTGCAACGGCGGGCGCGGTGGAAGCGGCCCGAGATGCGACGGACGCCGATGCGAAGCGCGCCGGCGTTGAGGGGACGGCCGCCGCGGATAACGCGACAGGCGATGGGGCGCAGGCGGAAGCCGCGCCGGCACCGGCCGCGCCCGCGCAGGCGGCGATCGGCCCGCGCGGGCTGACCGAAGAGGCGGTGCTCAATCCCGATTTCGGAACCGACGACGTCATCCATATCGAGCCCGACCCGCAGAACGTGCAGCTTTTCTTCAGCGTCTATTTCGGCATGACCGGGCTTCACGCCATCCACGTGATCGCCGGGATGATCGTTCTCGCGTGGCTCTTGATCCGCGCGATGAAGGGGGAATTCGGCCCGCGCTACTATACCCCCGTCGATCTGGGCATCCTCTACTGGCATCTCGTCGATTTGATTTGGATCTTCCTTTTCCCCCTTTTATACTTGATCGATTAGGAGGAGCTGCGCAGTGGCCGGACAATCGTCATCACCGAATCACCCCGATGTGGGTCACGTCGTCCCCTTGCCGATGCTCACCGGAGTATTCGCCGCGCTCATCGCGCTGACGATCCTCACCGTTCTCGCGGCGAAAGTCGATCTCGGCGGAGCGAACGTCTGGATCGCCATCTTCATCGCCGGCGTGAAAGCGACGCTGGTGGCGTCCGTTTTCATGCACCTCAAGTGGGACCGGCCGTTCAACGGGATCATCCTGATCGGGTCGCTCCTTTTCGTCGTCCTCTTCCTCGGCATCGCGCTGATGGACACGATGGAGTACCAGGTCGACATGATCCCCGGGCCCGCGCCGGCGTTTCAGCAATGACGGCGCCGCCGGGAATCTCCGACTCCGATCCCCGCTACGACAGCCGGTACCAGTCGGCGGCGGGCGCCGGCAAGCTCGGCATGGCGATCTTCCTCGTCGTGGTGGGCGCCCTTTTCATCGTCGGTCTGATCGGCTACGTCGTTGTTCGGCTCCGCGCGCCTGAGTGGCCTCCCCCGGGGACGCCCCCCTTCTTCTACGGCCTGTGGATCAGCACCGGGATCTTGGTGACGAGCAGCGTCTTCCTCCACATGGCGTACGTCGCCGTGCGGAGCGACAACCAACCGGGCCTTCGCCGGGGCATGACCGTCGCCGCCCTTCTCGGCGTCGCCTTCCTCCTCTGCCAGGCGTGGAACTGGAGCCACATGGTCGGCGAGAGCGTCACACCGTCGGGGAACCTCTACGGATTCACATTCTTCATGCTCACCGGGCTGCACGCCCTCCACGTGCTCGGCGGCGTGATCCAGCTTTCCATCGCCGCGGCGCGCGCCCGGCGGGGGAAATACTCGAGCACGTTCTACCCCGGGGTGCTCTACAGCGCCATGTACTGGCATTTCCTCGCGGTGATCTGGATCGTTGTCTTTTCGATCCTCGCCCTCGGCGGCTGAGAGGCGCCGGCGCCCCGGCGCATCCCGGAGCGGGCCGGCATTTTCCGTAAGATTCCCGCGGCGCGGCGCACTATACTATAGTAGACAGATACGAAATGGCGCCGGCCGGCGCGGGCGGGACCGATGCCGCAATGCCGGGACGCCGTCCCCAGTCGTTGGAGATCGAAATGAAAAGGAAGATTCGAAGAATCCCGGTCGCGCCGCTTGCGGCGGCCGTGCTTCTCTTCGCGCTCTGTCTTACCCTTCCCCTTTCCGCTTCCGCCGAAGATGCCGGCTTCGATGCGTACTGGCACGACGGCCTCGCCGAACTCGACGGTTACGACCTCACCGTCTCGCGCTACGGCGAGGAGCGGCAGGGGACGGCTGTGATGATCTATGTGACCGAGCCGTTCAGCGAGAAGAAACTTGTCAAGGTGGACGACGCGAACGCGAACCGGCGCGACACGTTCGACGCGCTCAAGCTCAACCTGGTGCGCGATTTCCAGACGGGAATCTACGACTACAACACGATGTCCTCCCTTTTCGTGCGCAGCGACGACTTTCGCCCGTCGAAGATCTCGTTCAGCAGCGCCGAATGGTGCGGTCACGTGTACGACGAGAGGATCTTCCGCCGCGGCAAGGTGGAACGGTCGCTCCGAAGCTACTTCGAAGACCGGTCGGAAGAGCGCAGAATCAGCAACCCCTCGGAGGGGATCGTCGAAGAGAACCTCTTCATCCTTCTAAGGGGGTTGCGCGGTGCTTTCTTGAAGGAAGGGGAGAGAAAATCGTTCGTCTTCCTCCCGTCGAGCTACGCCGAGCGGATCGGGGGTGCGCCGTTCGAATGGACCACCGCCGTGGTGAAGCGGGAGAAGGGATTGCGCGAGACCGAAGTTCCCGCCGGGCGGTTCGACACGATTCTCTACAAGGTGGAGATTTCCGGCGGGCGGACGGGGGAGTTCTTCGTCGACTCGAAGTACCCCCACGTCATCGTCCGGTGGACGCTGCCCCCCGACAGCTCGGGAGAGCTGACCGGCTCGACGCGCCTTCCGTACTGGAAGCTCAACGGTAACGGTGACGAGAAGTATCTCGGGGAAATCGGCCTGGGCGGCTGACGCCCGAGGCGCAAACGAAAGGACGGACCATGAAACGATCCCGGCCACGATACGCGGCGACCGGGGCGGTGCTGGCGCTCCTCCTTGCGGCGCCGGCGCTCTTCGCCGGCCAGCCCGGCGCGGGAGGAACGTACGAGGAAGCGCTCGCCAGGGCGACCGCAAGAGGCATTCCCCTGGTGCTCGACTTCTATACCGACTGGTGAAGCGGCTGCCAAGCATTCGCTCGTGCAGCGGAAGAAGATGAAACTCTCCAGGCGACACTGAAAAAGGTGGAGTTCCACGCGATCGACTGCGAAAAGGGCGAGGGGATCGACCTCGCGAAGCAGTTCAAGATCAAGGGGTACCCGACATACATCGTCTACACCCCCGACGGAAAAGGGAAAATCGATCACTGGCTCGGCTTCGACGACGGCCCCGGATGGTCCGCCTACGTGGAGGCCGACATCGCCGACCCGACGGTGGTTGCCGACAGGACCGCGCGGTTCGAGGCGGAGCCGACGGCGCGCGACGCGAAGGTGCTCGCCCGGGTGAGCGATGCCGAGTCGCGATACGCCGACGCCGCGAATTACTTCAGGACGGCGCAGAGGCTCGACCCCGCCGCGGCGGACGAGCTGGCGTTTCCTCTCTTCGATACGATCCTCTCGGGACACAAGGCGGGGGCGTTCGAGCTCGCCGACGCCCTGAGCGCCGCCGATGCGGTGATCGAAAGAGAGAACGCCGACCCCGCCGAAGCGATCTTCGTGCAGCTGATGCTCAGCGGCCTGCTCAAGGAGAGCGCCGACGCCGAGCTGAAGACGAAGTACTTAAAGGCGGCGGTTCGGCTCAGCGAAAGGAGCGACGATCCGCAGGTTCTGAAGTACCGTCCGCGGATTCTCGTCGATTACGCCCTCCAGGTCGACGGGGACAAGGAGAAGGCGCTCGGTCTCAAGCGCGACCTCCTGCCGGAAGGTTGGAAAGACGATGCCGGCGAGCTGAACGGCTTCGCGTGGTGGTGCTTCGAGAACAACATCAATCTCGCCGAGGCGGAGCAGCTCGCCCGGCGCGGCGTCGAGCTTGCCGAACCGGGCAGGCAGAAGGCGAGCATCCTCGACACGCTCGCCGAGATCTGCAACGCCCGCGGCTTGTGCGGCGAGGCGGTGAGACTGGCAAAACTCTCCGTCGAAGAAGCGCCCGACAACAAGTATTACCAGGGCCAGGTCGAGCGCTTCGAGAAGCTCCTCCAGAAAGGCGCGAATTAGGCGGGAAGAGGCCAAGCAAAGGCCGGCGTTCGCGTTCGCCGTGTCCGCAGCAGGCCTGCGGGCTTCCAGCAGCAGGATCGTGGCCGGCCTTGATTGCCTCCCAGGATGATGAAGTGCTTATGGGGCGGGGGCGGTTCCCCCGTCCTGCTTCGTTCGAGGCGGGTGGCGCTTCGGTGAACCGAAGGCGAGTTTTCCCCCATTCTCCCGGTTTCCCTTGACCGATCAAAATCCAATGCCGTAGGATTACGATCCGCGGATGAACCCCGGCGAATCTTCGCCGGCACACCCGCCGCCGACCCTGCCAACCGGAGTTTCATCTTGAGTCGAGCCGCCGAAGCGAAGCGGACCTATCCCTCTCCACGTGGTGGATACGCCCGCCACGCCTGCGCCCCGCTCATGATCGCCGAGGGTCCCCCCTCCCCCACCGGTGGGAGAAAGCTCCTCGATCGCGTCCGCTCCGAGATCCGCATCCGCCACTACAGCCGCAGAACCGAAGAAGCGTACGCCGGGTGGATCCGCCGGTTCATCGTATTTCACCGGATGCGCCATCCCAGTGAAATGAGCGAACATGAGATCTCGGCGTTTCTTTCCCACCTGGCGGTCGGCCGCAATGTCAGTGCTTCCACTCAGAACCAGGCGCTCAGCGCCATTCTCTTCCTCTACCGGAAAGTACTCGGTATCGACCTGAAGTGGATCGATGGAATCGTCCATGCGAAAAGACCGCAACACCTTCCCGTTGTTCTCACGACCGAAGAGGTTCGAAAAGTGCTTCTGGAACTCCACGGCATCCCCAAGCTGATAGCAACACTGCTCTACGGATCGGGACTCCGGCTCCTCGAATGCGCGCGCCTTCGGATCAAGGATATCGACCTGGCAAAAGAACAGCTCCTCGTCCGCTCCGGCAAGGGAGCGAAGGACAGGATCACAATGCTCCCCTCTTCCTCCAAGCCAGCTCTCACGAAACAGATCGAGAGCGTCCGGACGCAACATCGGAAGGACCGCGAAAAAGGGGCGGGATGGGTCGAACTCCCCGGCGCGCTCCAACGGAAATACGCCAACGCCGGCAGAGATTGGGCCTGGCAGTGGGTCTTCCCCGCCACACGCATCTATACCGACCGCGAAACCGGCGAGAAACGCCGGCA
>JAJRWB010000051.1 GCA_024276995.1 Candidatus Eiseniibacteriota bacterium
AAGCGCTCCTGTGCGGCGCGTGTGTCATCACAAATGACGTGAAGGGAATCGAAGCTCTTTTTCCGGGAGGGATCGCCGTCTACCACTCACCGAAGGAATTGAAGGACCTGATCGCCTTCTACCTCGCCCACCCCGACGAGAGAAAAGCGATGGGTGAGCGGGCGCGGAAGATCGCGCTCGAACGCGACACGTGGGATCGCCGGGCGTGTCGGTTCGAACGGTTCCTGCTCGACCTCGAGGAGGGGCGAGATGCACGTCGCGATTAAGATCGGCATCCCCACGTGGGAGATCGCCCTCTCGTGGGGCGACTATCACATGGCGAGGGCGATCGGACGGGCTCTCCTTTCACGGGGACACGATTACTCGATCCAGATTCTTCCCGAGTGGGACCGCGGCGTTCCCGGTTGTGACGTCGCGCTTCACCTGATGGGCCGATCGGCGTACCGGCCGAAGGGAGGGGAGACGAACGTGATCTGGGTGATCAGCCACCCCGCGGAGGCGGCCGGGCTCGAGCTGGATCGATACGACCTGATCCTCGTCGCCTCGAAACCGTTCGCCGGTGAACTCGCCCGTTCCTTGAACCGGCCGGTGCACTTCCTCCCCCAGGGGACCGACCCCGCCTTGTTCTATCCCGAACAAGACCCGGCGCTCGCGACGGACCTTCTTTTCGCGGGGAACTCCCGCGGTGTTCCTCGTCGAATCGTGACGGACCTTCTCCCTTGTCCATGGAAAGTTCATATTTGGGGAGACATGTGGGATCGTCTCGTCGACGAGCGATACGTGCGCGGGATCTACTTTCCCTATGAACGCCTCCGGCGATTATATTCGTCGGCCGCGATCGTGCTGAACGATCATTGGGACGACATGCGCGAACGGGGATTCGTTTCCAACCGCATTTTCGACGCCCTCGCCTCGGGGGCCTGCGTCCTCAGCGACCCGGTGGACACGCTGGACGAACTCGTGGGGGAAACAGTCACCACCTGCAGCGGGAGGGATGATCTTCACAGGAAGATAGAGTATCTTCTCTCCCATCCGGAGGAGCGATCGCGACTCGGCACGGCCGGCCGGCGCATGGTTCTCGAAAACCACACGATCGCCTCCCGGGTCGATGAAATCCTTCGCCTCGTGGAAGACCGGGGTGACGCGAAACGCCCGGCATGAGCCGATCCGAGAAAGTCGTATGCTGAGAATCGTGCGCGAGCTGATGGAATACAAGGAACTCCTGAAGAACCTGATCTACCAGGATCTCCAGGTGCGATACCGCAATTCCGTTCTCGGGCTGATCTGGACGCTCCTCCACCCGCTCCTTTCGCTCCTCGTCCTGTATGCCGTTTTCAGCCGCATCGCGCGATTCCCGGGCATGCGGAATTACGCCATGTTCCTCTTCGCCGGCATCGTCCCTTGGACGTTCTTTTCCCAGCTGGCAAACCAGAGTCTGAACGCGGTTCTCTCCAAGAGACGCCTGATCGGCAAGATCTACCTTCCCAAGATCATTTTTCCCATCTCCCTTACGCTCTCCAACTCGATCAATTTCGGTTTCTTCCTTCTCACGTATCTCGTGATCTGCGCTTTCACCAACATAGGGCTCCAAAAGTCGATCGTCTTCCTGCCGATTCCGATTCTCATGCTCATGAGTTTCAGCCTCGGCGTCAGCTTCCTTCTTTCGTCTCTGAACATATTTTTTCGAGACTTTACACACCTGACCGGGATTCTTCTTCAGATTCTCTTCTATGTATCTCCCATCCTGTATCCCATTTCGATCACGGGCAAATACAAACCCCTCTTCATGCTCAATCCGCTCTACTTCATCATCGTCAATTTCAGGGCGGCCATCTACGACGGCAAGCCGCCGGATGCGATCGAATTGTGGGGGGGGCTCGCGATCTGCATCGGAACGCTTCTTTTCGGCCTCTGGGTCTTCGGAAAGCTCGAACGGAAGTTCATCTACTATGTCTGACCACGCGATCGTTTGCGAGAAGCTCGGCGTCGCCTACCGTCTCTACCATCACAAGGTGGTCACGCTGAAGGAGGTGTTCACACGCCGCTTCAAGGGGAGCCGGTTCACGCCGTTCTGGGCGCTTCGAAATATTTCCATCGAGATTCCCCGCGGCGAAGTGTTCGGCATTGTCGGACCGAACGGTTCCGGGAAGAGCACCCTTCTCAAGGCGATCACCGGGGTGCTCGATCCGACCGAGGGGAAGGTCGAGGCCCGGTGGAGAATCGCCCCCCTGATTGAGCTGGGCGCGGGGTTCAACTCCGAACTCACGGGGAGGGAGAATATCTTTCTCAACGGATCTATCCTCGGGTTTTCACGGAAGGAGATGGCGGAAAAGCTCGACCGGATCGTCGAGTTCGCCGGGATCTCCGAGTTCATCGACGCGCCGGTCCGCAATTACTCCTCCGGCATGGTGGTCCGTCTCGGCTTCGCGATCGCCACCGATGTGCATCCGGACATACTGATTATGGACGAGATTTTTTCGGTGGGCGACGCCGAGTTCGCCAGGAAATCGGTCCGGCGTGTCGAGTCGCTCCTCGCTTCCGACGCGACGGTGATCCTGGTTTCCCACAACCTCGATATGATCGGAAAATACTGCGGGCGCGCCATGCTCTTGTGGGGCGGGGAATCGATCCTGACCGATTCCGCGGACCGCGTGGTCGCCGCATACCGCAAAAGGGTGGCCGGGTCCTGATTCTTCAAGGTCGGCGGGCTGAAAAATGAGACGCTTCTGGAACTCCCTGATCGAACCGTCCCTCCGCGCGCTCGATGCCCGGCGGGTGATCGAGATCGGCGTGCAGACGGCCTCGACCACCAGGCGGCTTCTCCTCTACACCGGAGAAAACGGCGGCGAGGTGCACGCCGTCGACCCCGCGCCTCCATTCGACATGGAGGATCTCGTCCGGCTGGGCGGCGATCGCTTCCATTTTCACAAGGCACTCAGCCTCCAGGTCCTGGAGACGATCGAAACTCCCGACGTCGTTCTGCTCGACGGCGATCACAACTGGTACACGGTGTTCCATGAACTCGGCGCCCTCGAGAGGCGATCCCGCGCGGACGGGAAGCCGTTCCCGGTGGTCTTTCTTCACGACACGGCGTGGCCTTACGGGAGGCGCGATCTCTACTACGATCCCGACACGATCCCGGCGGAAGCGAGAAAGGAGTTCGCGAGAGGAGGATTGCTCCCCGGGGTGGCGGCTCTTACCGGGGAGTCGGGGTTGAACCGCCATCTCTTCCACGGCCTCCGGGAAGGGGAGGAGCGAAGCGGCGTTCTCACCGCGGTGGAGGATTTCCTCGCCGGCGAGGGGGGCGGCCTCGAGGCGGTCCATCTCGCGGGCCTCAACGGGATGACTCTCCTCTTCCCGACAGCGACGAGGGAAAAGAAGCCGGCATTCGCGTCGGTCGTCGATGGAATCCGGCGACTTTCTCCCGAGCTGACCGCCCACCTGGAGAGTATCGAAAAGGAGAGGATCCGCACCGAGATCGCTCTCGCCGAGGAACGGGCGGGGCGGGAAGAACTGAAGAAGCGCATGACGGACGATCTCCGCGCGAAGAGCGCCGAATCCGATGCGCTCCGGAACGAGCGGGCGATCGCCCACGGGAGAATCAAGGCTCTCGAGGAACAGGGCGAGGAGGCGCGGCGCCTCGCGAGGCGGGAAAAACGCAAGGCCGACGCCGCCGTCGAAGAACTTCGCGAGTATCGTGAAAAACTCCGCGAGACAACGAACCGACTCGACCGTCTCGAGAAGGAATGGGGCGAACTGCGCAATAGATACGCGGCTCTGGAGAAGAAGAAGGCGGGTTTCGAATCGGACGTGGAGATGCTCGCGAACCGTCTCGACGAACTGGACCGCGCGTGCGCCGAGCTGATCGGGTCAAGGCGATGGAAGATCGGCAAGCGGCTCGGGGATCTGAGCCTCACCGTGCGGGGACTGCCGAACAACAATCCCCTCGACCGGCGGATCGAAGAAATCGTGGCGCGGCACAGGCGATGGCGGGAGGGGGACGCGAAAGAGGCGGGGAGCGCGGATCTTCCGCCGAAGGTCGAACCGGTGAGTGCGGGTATCGGCGGTGAGCCCGTGCGTCGTGGCGATCGGACGAGAACAAAGAAGCGACTCGTCAGCATCGTCGCCTGGGATCTCGCGCACAACCCGGTGGGGAGGGCGTACCTGATCGCCGAGGCGCTCAGCCGGTGGTACGACGTGGAACTCATAGGTGCCAAGTTTCCGCGATTCGGCACGGAGATCTGGGAGCCCGTGCGGGGGGGGGGCATTCCCACCATCGAGTTCACGGGCGGACGATTCCCGGAACACTTTCACGCGATGGAACGGGCGGCGACGGAGATCCGGGGCGATCTGATCGTGGTGTGCAAACCGAGGCTCCCCTCCTTCGAACTCGGCATGCTCGCGAGGGAACTCAGGAATCGCCCGATGATCCTCGATGTGGATGATCTGGAACTCGCCTTCTTCGACGATGCCGGGCCGATCGACCTTGAGGAAGCACGCCGGCTGAGCGGCGAAGACGATTTTCACGTGCCCCACGATTCCATCTGGACCCGCTACTGCGACGGCATCGTTTCCACGGCCGACGAGATCACCGTTTCGACCGAAGAGCTGCGGAACCGGTTCGGTGGAACGCTCATCCCCCATGCGCGGGATGAGCGCGTCTTCGATCCGGCTCTCCACGACCGGAAGCTCGTCCGCGACCGACTCGGTTTCGATCCGGACGACAAGGTGATTCTTTTCATCGGAACGCCGCGGTCGCACAAGGGCATTCTTAAGATCGCAGAGGCCCTCGAGAAGCTCGGCAACGAGAAATATAAGCTCTGCGTGATCGGAACACTCCGGGATTCCGATCTGGCGGCGCACCTCGCGCGTTTCGATCGTTCCGCGGTCCGGCTCCTCCCCGATCAGCCTTTCTCGGCGCTGCCGGAAAACCTGATGGCCGGCGATCTCGTCTGCCTTCTACAGGATCCGGACAGCCCCATCTCGCGATTCCAGATGCCCGCGAAGTTCACCGACGCCCTCGCGATGGCGATCCCGATGATCGCCCACGGTTCCCCTTCGCTCGAGCGGGCGGTTGCGGCGGGACTCGCCGAGAAACTCGACCGCCCGCTTCATGAGAAGATCGAGGAGCTTTTCAGCCACTACGACGACTACCGCGAAAAAGCGATCGAAAACCGGCGGGTCTTCCTGGAGGAGTTCAGCTATGACGCCATCGGCCGACGCCTGCGATCGATCATCGAACCTCTCGCGGAATCGCCGCCGCCACCGCCGCCCGCTGAATTCACGGAGCTGCTGCGCTTTCACAGGACTCTATTCTCGCCCCGGCCGAACATCTCCTCCCATCCGCCGGCGGCGAACCCCCCGCGAAGACGATCCGGCGGAGGTCCTTCGGACGATCGATACGACATCGTCTTCTTCTGGAAGCAGAACGACACCGGCCTGTACGGAAGACGCCAGGAGATGCTTGTGAAGTACCTCGCCCGTTCCCCCCGCGTGAGACGAATCGTCCATTTCGACTCCCCGATCGCCGGGGACGAGCTGATCGCCCGGATGAAGCCGGGACGGGACCGAAAACTGGACCAAGGGAACCGGGTCGCACGGAATTCGCTGCTCAGGGCGCTGGGGAGGAAACACGACGGCGTAGTACGGAACCACACGTTCCTCCACTCCCCGCGCGGGAAGCGCTCCAAGGGGATCGGAAAGCTCTTGTCGTTCCTTCCGCCGCGCGAAAAGTACATCGAATATATCCGTTCTAAGCTCCGTGCGAACCATATCGGAACGGGGCGGATCCTCTTTTGGGTCTGCCCGCGGAACTTCGAATTCCCCGGTATCGCACGCGCCGTCGAATCGGACATGATCCTGGCCGATGTGATCGACGACAACCGGGCGTGGTTCGAGCCCGACCGCCCGGAGGTGGCGCGGCTCACACGGAACTATCGCGAGATTCTCGCCATGAGCGACGTGGTTCTCGCGAATTGCGAAACCGTGCGCGACGCCATGGCCTCCTTCGCGGACACAATCCACCTCGTGCCGAACGCCTGTGAAATATACGGGAAAGACAAGACATCGTCCCTTCCCCCGAAAGAGATGCGGCGGTTGACCGGTCCGGTCATCGGTTACGTCGGGAACCTCTCTTCACGTATCGATATCGAACTCATGAAACGGATTGCCGCCGGGAAACCGGCGTGGAACCTCGTTCTGATCGGATCCGCCCACCTCTCCAGGGAGATCCTGGCGCTGCGGGTCTATCCGAACGTACACTTCCTTGGAATCCGCTCGTACGACAGGGTTCTGGAATACATACGTTCCTTCGATGTCGCCATCATTCCACATCTCGACAACCGGATGACACGCTCGATGAACCCGCTGAAGCTGTTCGTCTACTGTTCCCTCGACGTGCCCGTGGTCGCCACGAAGATCGGGAACCTGGGCGACCTTCGCGACCTCGTGCACCTCGCCGGAACACACGGAGAATTCATCCGGAAGATCGAGAATATCCTGGCCGGGACGGTACATAAGATGTCAAGTACCGAAAGAATGAAGATTCTGCTGGAAAACAGCTGGGAAAGACGGGTCGAGAGAATCGTGGCGATCCTGGACGCGACGTGGAAGAAGAACGCAGGCGGCGCGGCGGCGGAATGATATGCCGGACCCGTTCGCCGCGGGAACCGCTCTCCCTATTCGGGTCATTTCATGCGCGGGAGGAGGATACGCGCCTTTTCGTCGTACCAGGCGAGAGACGGATGATAGAACGGGTCGACGAAGAGCCTTCTCCCCCATCGCCTTTCCATCCATAGGATCTCTCTCGGCTCCACTTCATTCGGGCGGGAAACCGACTCGTGGTGGATCACCGCCGCGTAGGGAGTGTAACGCACGGTGTATCCCTCTTGTCGCGCCCTGAGACAGAGATCGACATCGTTGAACGCCACGGGCAGGTCGTTTTCGTTGAATCCGCCGAGCGAGAAGAAGCGGTCGCGCCGGATCATCAGGCACGCCCCCGTCACGGCGGAGACATCCCTCGGGAGAAGGGGGGAGGGAAAGTGCTCGACCCCCTCGCGGCTCATGCCCTTGAAAAGGTGTCCCGCCTCCCCTCCCATGCCGATCACGATGCCGGCGTGCTGCACCGAGCCGTCCGGGTAGAGAAGGAGCGCACCCACCGGCCCGGCGGAAGGACGCGACGCCTCCTCGGCGAGAGCGTCGAGCGAGCCGGGGCGGGTGATCTCCGTGTCGTTGTTGAGGAAGAGGAGAAGGTTCCCCGCCGCCACGGCGGCCGCGCCGTTGCAGATCCCCGAATAATTGAAGGGGCCGGGCGAGGAGTGGATCCGTGCGCGACCGGTCTTTTCGAGATCGGCGAGGTATTTCCGCGCCGCCGCCTGGCGGCTGTCATTATCCGCGACGATCACTTCGAAATCGCATGACGGAGGATTCGCGAAGAGGCTGTCGATACACCGCTCGAGATAGTCGGCCCTATCCCTTGCCGGTATGATGATCGAGATGCGGCTCTTCGCGGGCAGACACCATCGGTGTCGCCACGTTCCCGGAAGATCGCCTCGCTCCACGGTGCGCCAGTCGCCCTCCTTCGATGCGATCCATCGGCCCGCCACTGGCGCGAGCCTCCCATACCGTGCCTTCAGGCGGTGCTCCGCGCAACCCGTTTCCGTCCATCCCAAGGGGCGCGGAAGATGGATGAGCGCGCCCTCGTGATCCGCCAGGCGGAGAAGGAGAGCGTAGATCGCGGGCAGGGCGCCCTCGTGGTTGTTTCGAAGAAAGGGCTTCACCCGTTCACGATGGAAGGCGAGAACCGGGCCGGGCGAATAGCTCTCCTCGAGCATGCGCGGAGAAACGCCCGCGCGGAAGAAGGGCCGGGCGATTCGCGCCGAGCGGTCCTCGAGAACCTCGTCGCCGAAAAGCGCCACCCCGCCCGGATTCCCGGCGAATGCCCGGGCGACCTCCTCCCCGGCGGAGGCGAGAAGGCCGCTCCCCCGCTCCACGAGGATGACAATCTCCTCTTCAAGCCCGGTGAGCAGCCGACGAAGGTTCCCGCACAGCCACCCCCCCCCGTCCCGCGGTTCGGTCCACATCGACACCGCGCAGACTTCACCCTTCCTATTTCGCGAAGGAAAGGCCGTCCTCGTCCGAAGTTCCCCCCCGGAGATGAAGACATCCTCCCCCGATTCCGGCGCCGGCCCATGGAAGATGAGCGCGATTCCGCCCGTAGGGGAGGTCGAATGGTCGGTTTCGCCGGTCCCGGGCCGATCCCGCCCGGAGAGGAGTTCCGCATCGAGCCAGAGCCGGTACGACTCGGCGGTTTCGATCCGCTTAAGACGACGAAGAATGAGTGCTTTTCTTACTCGTCGAAAAACGGCCCTGTACGCTCCCGCGAAAAGCAACCGGACTGCCAGGCGAAAGGTGGTACGGAAGGAGGATTCACCGCCGGACATCGGACTCCATGACCCGAAGGGGATCGAGATTCGTGAAATGGGATTGGCCGGGCGGAGGGCGACCGGCCGCGGCATGACAGGTTATCGGAAAGAGGGCGTTCCGTGACCGACCCGTCACCGACCCCGCGTTTTCCTTTTCTTCCCTACCGATTTCGCTCGGGAAGCTCCGCCTCCCCGCGCGGCGGTCTTCTTCTTCCGTGTCGTCGTCTTGCCCCGCGCGGTGGTCTTCTTCTTCCGCGTCGTCGTCTTCTTGCCCCGCGCGGCGGTTTTCTTCTTCCGTGTCGTCGTCTTCTTGCCCCGCGCGGCGGTTTTCTTCTTCCGTGTCGTCGTCTTCTTGCCCCGCGCGGTGGTCTTCTTCTTCCGCGTCGTCGTCTTCTTGCCCCGCGCGGTGGTCTTCTTCTTCCGCGTCGTCGTCTTCTTGCCGCTCTTGCGGCGCGTCACGCTCTTACGGACAACTTTCTTCTTCCGCCGGGAGACCTTCTTCTTTCCTTTCCCCCCAACAGCTTTCTTCTTACCCGTGCCTTTCGAGCTCTTCTTCGTCTTTGCCTTCGCTTTCACCCGCGCCTTCGGACGAACCGCCTTCGCAGGAGAGACCTTCTTCCGCTTCGGGCCGGGATACACGATCCGGCCGCACATCTCGCAATACACCACCTCGCTTACCATCTCGCGAATCACATAGTTCGTGTCGGGGTAGTGCATCCCGCACCCGAGGCAGACGCCCTCCTGGATCGGTGCCAGCGCCGTACCGCTCCGTTCTCTTCTCAGGTAGTAGTAGCGGAGAATCTGCGGTTCGACCTTCTTCTCGATCCTTCGGATCGCCGCTTCCTTCTCGCTTTTCGGAATGCGTTTTCTCGAGAGCTTGTCGAGCTCGATGAGATGTTCAACCTGTCGATTCATGACTCGCTTTCCTTGGCTTGGGTCGAGTCAGATTCGCCAGATGCAGAGGACCTGTGATGTCAGATCAACTCGCGAACCGGGCTTATCGGAAGACTTTAAGGGTTTCCGGCGGCAGATCAAAGGAAAAAAAACGCGGTCTATTCGCGTCGGGCCGAAGGGAGCGGGGTCGCGCTCGGACCGACGGGGAGATCATCAGCGGAATGTGGAGCCGGGCGCCTTTCCCGGGAATCTTTCGGCCTCGGATTCGCTATCCTCTTGTCCAGCAATAAGTTCGGAGTAAATACGTTCGAATTCCTCCGTGCTGTAGTACTCGATTTCCACCACACCACCCTTTTTCCCGGGCTTGATCCGGACCCGCGTCCCGAAGCGGAGACGAAGCTGCTCTTCGAAATGGGCGATTTGCGGATCGGCCGATACCGCCGATGATGGTTTCCGGTCCTTCCCGGAAGCTTTGCGGTTCCCGATCCCGCCACGGGCAATCTGCTCGGTCTGGCGGACGGAAAGTCCCTGTCGGACGATTCTAAGGAAGAGCTTTTCCCGGACCGAACCTTCCGGCGTCTGCAGAAGAGCCCTTCCGTGGCCGGCCGAAATCGTTCCGTCCGCCAACGCTCTCCGTATCGAGGGAGAAAGGCGGAGAAGGCGGATGGCATTGCTGATGGATGACCGGTCCCGGCCGACGAGCACGGAGAGCTGTTCGTGCGTAACCCCTTTATTGTCAATGAGTTCCCTGAATGCCTCGGCCTCTTCCACGGGGTCGAGGTCAGCGCGTTGGAGATTCTCGATCAGCGCCCATTCCAGCATTTCTTCATCGGGCACCTCACGAATCACCACGGGCACCTGCCGCAGGCCTGCCTGTTTGGCAGCAAGAAAACGGCGTTCGCCCGCGATGATCTGGAACCGATCCCCCCGCGTCCGGACCACGATCGGCTGAAGAATTCCCTTCGATTCGATCGAGCGCGCCAGCTCGGCGATCTTGTCGGGATCGAACCTGCGTCTCGGCTGCGCGTCGTTCGGGATGACGCGGTCCACGGGGATTTCGCTTACCGTCGTACTCGACTCGGAAGTCCCTTCCCCGTCATGGACCGACAGCAGCGCTTCCAGGCCTCTCCCCAACACTCGCTTCGTCATTTTCGATCACCTCTCTCGCCAGCTTAAGATAACATCTTGCGCCCAAACAAGTTACATCGTATAGCAGTATCGGCTTTCCGAAGCTCGGCGCCTCGCTGAGCCGCACATTCCGTGGTATAACACTCCGGTAAACCTTCTCGGGGAAGTGCGCCCTGGCTTCCTCGGCCACTTGGCGGCAGAGATTCAAACGCCGGTCGTACATGGTTAGGAGAACTCCCTCGAGGGTCAGATTCCGATTGAGATTCTTCTGGATCAGGCGAACCGTGTTCAGCAACTGGGTGAGCCCTTCGAGGGCGTAGTATTCGCACTGGATCGGGATCAAGACCGTATCGGCTGCAGCGAGAGCGTTTACGGTGAGCAAACCGAGAGATGGGGGACAGTCGATGAACACGTAATCGTACTCCGCCTTGAGCGATTCGAGTCCCTTGCTCAGGCGGTATTCTCTCGCCATCTCATTGACCAGCTCGATTTCGGCGCCTACAAGTCGCCGGCCGGAGGGAATCAGGTCGAGGAACTTGATTTCCGAGTTCCGCACAACCTCCCGGGCGGTACACTGGCTGAGAAGAAGTTCGTAAACCGTCTTCTCTCCATCACCCGCCGTGATCCCCAAGCCACTCCCGGCGTTCGCCTGGGGATCCATATCAATAAGAAGGACTCTCTTCTCGGCGACGGCGAGACTCGCCGACAGGTTGACCGCCGTGGTCGTTTTCCCCACACCACCCTTCTGATTCGCAACGGTGATCACACGCCCCATTATCTCTCCTCCCCGATGTTTCACGTGAAACATCGATATCCCAGCAGGCGGATGTTACGGCACCAGCCCATGATTTGCAAGGGAATCCGTTTCAACCGGCGTATGCCCTCCATATCGGGATACATAATATGCATACGCCCGGCGTTCGTTGTTTCACGTGAAACATCATCCCCTCGCAGCCGTTCTCCCCTTCCTCCTTTGACTTCCCGCCATGGCGGCGATACGATCGCCTCTCCATAAACCGAAGAAGGGATACCCGATGGCTACTGAAATCTACTCATGGGGTGGAGCGGAAGAGGTGACCGGCTCGAAGCATTTCGTTCATACGCCGCGTGCCCTTGTCCAGATTGATTGCGGGATGTTCCAGGGACGGCGCCAGGAGACTTACGAGAAAAACCTCTCCCTTCCCTACGATTGCGAAGAAGTCTCGGCGTGCGTCCTGACCCACGCGCATTTCGATCACAGTGGCAATCTTCCCTCTCTCGCCCGCGACGGCTTCAAGGGGAAGATTTACGCCACGCCGGCAACGATCGATATCGCCAGGCTGATCCTCCACGATTCCGCCCATATTCAGGCGAGCGATCACGCCTACGCCCTTCGAAGAAAGCGGAAAAACCCGAAAAGGAAAGGCTTCATCCCGGAGCCGCTCTATGATTTCGAGGACGTCGATCGTCTCATGGACCGATTCGAACCTCTCCGCTACCGCGAAACGAAGGAGATCGCCCCGGGAATTCTGCTGACCTTCTACGATGCCGGACACATTCTTGGGTCGGCATCCGCCTATTTCGAGGTCGAAGAGGGGGGAATCACCCGGAAAATCGTCTTCAGCGGGGACCTGGGCAGGAAGAATCTCCCGATTCTTCGCGATCCACAGCATCCGCCGGTTCCCGACGCTTTCGTCTGTGAGAGCACCTACGGCAACAGGCTTCACGACGATATCCAGCAGGTCGACCGTGAGATGGGAGAAGTGATTTCGGAAACGGCCGCCCGTGGCGGGAAAGTAATCATTCCGGCCTTCGCGGTGGGTCGGACGCAGGAGATCCTCTACTGCATCCACCTCCTCAGCGATCGCGGGAAAATTCCTCCCGTTCCCGTGTTCGTCGATAGCCCCATGGCTTCCAAGGCGACGTCGATCTTCACACGGCATCCCGAATGCTATGATCAGGAAACCCGCGATGCGTTCGGCGCTCACGCGACGAACCCGTTCGGTTTCGAACAGCTCACCATTATTCGCACGGTGGAGGAATCGAAGAACCTGAACAACCTCGACGGTCCGGCTATCATTATATCGGCGAGCGGAATGGCTGAATCGGGCAGGATCCTGCATCACCTGATGAACAACATCGAGGATCCGAGGAACACGATTCTCGTGGTGGGCTACATGGCCCAGCACACCCTTGGGAGACGGATCGCCGATCGAAATGAGAAAGTCAAGATTTTCGGCGAGGAACACCGTCTCCGCGCCAGGGTGAAGATCTTGAACGCCTTCTCCGCCCATGCGGACTACAACGAGATCCGAGACTATATGAACCACTATTCCCGAAAAGAGTTGCGGGATATTTTCCTCGTTCACGGCGAACTCGAGCCGAAGAAGCATCTTGCGGGGGTACTCGAGGATGCCGGATTCCGCAATGTGACTCCCGCCCGGCTCGGCGAGAGATACCGGATCGAATAGGGCGGTTCCAACCGCGGTGGAGTATAATCGTAGCGACCACGCCTTCCCGGAGGGAAGAAGCCTCCCGGGAAGCGTTTCACCATGTGGGGAGCGAATTGGGCTGCCGATTGAACCGAACGGCATCGCTGTCGATAATTGTCGCAGGCCTGGCATCGGCCCTTTTGGCTGGATGCGGCGATTTCGGCTCGCCACCTGTTGTCCAGGAGGCGCCACTCTGTCCGGATAACCCGATGGCCGACCTGAACGAGGCTGTCGGCGATCTGGGCAACATGCTCTACAAGGTCGACATCAACCAGATGCTCCTGATCAAGGGGGGATCCGACCGTTTTCACTCGACCATCGAGGACCACGAGCCGCTATACGAAAAGGGTGAGGTGGCGGATATTACTCTCTCGATCACCCGCCAGTCATCGATCCGAGACTCCGTGGACGCCCTTTTCCGCCGCATTCTCGCTCTCGAAGAGACGACTCCCGCTTCGCAGGCCGACTGGATCGCACTGACCCGGCGGTGGCAACACTCCGTCGAAACGACCCTCGCCAACGGCGATACCCTTATGACCCTTGTCCGGACGAGGGCGGAGAAGCTCGCCGACAGCCTTGCTTCGCTCGAAACCTTTTCCCCGGAAAAGACGGCGCTTCACTGCGGCGTCGGCGTCATCGGCCCGGGGTATCCCGATATCGCGACATTCAAGCGAGAAGCCTCCGATGCGGATTGGAGAGAATTCATCGCCCTCCTTGTCTCTTGCGCAAGAAAACCGTGGGTCGAAGGGTGGTACGGTTTCGTGCAGACGCTTTTCCGTCCGGGCGCCTCCATGACCGATCCCTTTCTCGGCCAGATCACGTTCTTCCGCCTGCCGGAAGTCGCATCCGCCGCGACGGGCTGGGAGGCGGTCGATCGCTGGGGACGGGGCGAGGGGGTAATCGACCTACAGATCCTCCCCGCCGGCACCGACTCTCTCCTGCCGAGGGAGGAGGCGCTCGCCGTTCTCCTCCCGGAGAGCGGACCGTCCGGCAGCCTGATACAGACTTTCTTCCTCGACGAACCGAAGCCGTTCGTCGCGGTGCCGTCCGGCACGTACCGGCTTCTCGTCTTCATGAGCGGAGCCTATCCCGAAGGGACGGCGCCGTTTGTCGTCGACGGAAGCGAGGACACACGTTTAACACTAAACTATTATCCGTTTAATCCTCAACCTTGTCGTCTCGGAGGCGGCCGGGTCGACACGTGGGTGCTCGACCCATCCGATGGAGCACATCTCAACATCCCGTGCAACTGTCCCTGCCCCACCGAGGTGTGGGAGGGGGAGACCGTTTTTCAGTCCCCCTTTCGCATCGACAGCTCCTCGGTTGAGGCCGGTTCGCTCCTTCGCCGCAAGGGGACGTTTCACGCCGTGCTCAGCTGCACCGACCGAACGTTCACCGGCGAGGGAACAGGCACGTTTTCGATCGTCGACTTCGGCGGAGATTGTTCGTATCGCATCGACGGTCCTGTCGACTATACATTCCAGGTTTCCGGTGAAAGACTCTCGACCACCGGGATGGAGATCGAGTTCATCTTCTCGGGCGACTCCCTTTTTGCCGCGCGAAGCTGTCCCGGAGAAGGCGAAGTACGGGTCGATCTGCGAGACGCGGCGAACCAGGGCTTCACATCGATACTGCAACCGGACACCTACGGGAGGGCGGAAGTGGTCTTCCCCGCCGGTAGCACGGAAGAGAGCATTTTTCATATTCGAACGACACTGAAGCGTATATTCTAGTGACACGCCCCGCCGGGGAGGAGGTGTCCCGTTGATGACCACCCTCGAAGTGAGGACAAGACAGCGCATCGAAACGATCGATATCACCGGGCTCGTGCAGGAGGCCGTCGAGCCCGACACGGACGGGATCTGCGTGGTCTACACGCCCCACACCACCACCGCGATCGCCATCAACGAAGGCGCCGATCCCGACGTGGCGCATGATATCGAAAGGAATCTCGCCGCGCTCTTTCCGAAGAAGGGCGATTACCGGCACGTGGAAGGCAATTCGGATGCCCATCTCAAGTCGATACTGATCGGCCCTTCCGAAACGATTCCGGTGGAAGGGGGGAAGCTTCTCCTCGGACAGTGGCAATCGATTTACTTCTGCGAGTTTGATGGCCCAAGAAGAAGAAGGGTGTTCGTTCGGACCCAGGCGGAGACGTAATTGGCGGGTAGACCGATAACGCTGTTCGTTTCACGGCCGGGAAGCACGCGGCCGGAAGAGAGGCGCTTCGATGCAACCGATGGACCCGTCGTTATCGGGAGAGATCCGGAGTGTCAGATCTCTCTCGACGCCCGGTCGGTTTCCAGGAAACACGTCGTCATCGAACCGGCGCCCGACGGGTGGATCGTCGTCGATCACAGCACTCTCGGCACACAGCTCAACGATCGCACCATGGAGAACGGCGAAGCGGCGCTTCTCGCCGACGGCGACACCCTCGATCTTCATGGAAACCGGATTCGCGTTCAGCTGCCTCGTCTCCCCTCCCACGGTGATGAGGAGAATCCCCCCGGCGATCTCCTTCAACTTATCGAAGAGGGGAAAGCCGGTGCCGGCGCCTGGATCGAAATGTTTCGCGGTGGAGAGCCCGCGGGGGACACTCCTCTCGGCGACGAGGGATCGTCCGTCCTGATCGGCAGGAGCCGGGAATGCGACCTGGTGGTGGACGACCCCCTTCGACTCGTATCGGGAGTGCATGCGCGCATCGAGATCGAATGGGCCGGCGCTTTCGTCTACGACCTGAGCCGAAACGGTGTGTACGTCAACGGAAGGAAGGTCGATAACTGCGCTTCCCTTGCCGACGGCGACAGGGTTACGCTCGCCTTGGCGGATGAGCAGCCTGACGGTGTTGTGCTCGTTTTCAGAGATCGGGAAGGCGGCGACAGGGGGGCCGACGCCGGAGTGGAGCTTTCCGGCGACCACACGAAAGAGGCGGAAAACGCTCCGTCTCCGTCATCATCACGTGGTGACGACACCGAAACCCCTCCGAAGAAAGATCGGGTATTCGAAAAGAAACCGTCCTCCGCCGGCGATGATCACCGGGAGCGCAGGCCGGTCCCTCCCCGCTCCGGTGGGGGAGGCGCATTCTTCTGGATCGTCATCGCAGTGGCGGTTCTCGTGATCGCCGCGTTCGCCTTCATCGGCATTCGCCTTTACACGACCTGACATCACCCGCCCGGTATCCACCACCGACTTCGCCCGTGAAGGGTGGGCTCATTCGGAAGGCTTCGAGACGAGGCGGCGGCTATTTCTCCAGGAATGGCTCGAGAAACGCGGTTACGGCCTTCCAGTACCCATCGCTGTCATCGAACTCGCTCCAGAGCGCGCGCGAACCGTGATTCCCTCCGGTCACCGGTAGATAGGAAACTTTCCGGCCGCCCGGGATGGCATCGTAGATCGCGGCCCAGATCCTCTTCTCACCCCGCCCCGACGTGATGAACACCGGCACGTCGATCTTCGACGCCGACCGGGCGATCCAGTCCGCCGGCTTTCCCATCCGCTCGAAGTACTCCCCGGGCGAAAACGAGAGCACACCATCCACCCGCGCCGTTCCGTCCCCGACGATCTTCAGTACTAGGGCGGCGGAATACGAACTTCCCCACGCGAGAAGAGGCCCCTTCGTCAGCCCCCGGGCGAACTTGACGGCCGCCTCCATATCGGGCAGTGCGTCGGTGTATGTCGTTCCCTTACCCGCGAGGGAGGCGCGCTTCGCCGTCTCGTTCTCGACGCCGTTCACCTCCCCGCCTGAACGCTGATCGACGGCGAGACAGTTGAAACCGAGCCGATTCAGCCGCGACGCGATCTCCTTGTACTCCCCGCGGCTCCACCCCGCCTGGTGAAAGAGAACGATCATCGGCGACTTCTCGTCGACATGGGGCGCATAGAGATCGGCGGTGATCTGCAATCCATCGGCGGACGGGAATGTGAATGTCTCCGGCGGCGATTCCGGGACCGCCACGATACGCTCCTCCCGGCCCGCCTCGATCCTGCCGAGGATCTTTCCGCGCGGTTCCGCCTGCGCGGACGAAACCGATAAGGCGAGGAGAGCCGTCCCCATTACCAGAAATCTTCCCATTGTTCGCATCGCATCCTTCCCTCTTCTGATCGCGCACGGGCCGGCCGGGTTCCGCGCCACGATCGCGTGTGGCCGGCTCGTTTTCGGCGCACCCCCGCGCTGAATATAGCTCACCCGCCGGCGATCATCAATCCGGGGTGTCACCAATGAAAGTGGCGATTTCACCGAGCGGCAGTTTCTCGATGACCGGCACCGTGGCTCCCTCCGCGGGGTACCCCGTGACGAGAAGGAGGAAGGGGCGTTCCTCGGTGGGACGATCGAGAATGCGGTTCAAGAACTTCATCGGACTGGGCGTGTAGGTCAGCGACGCCACGCCGGAGAGATGGAGTGCCGTGATCAGTATCCCCGTGGCGATGCCCACCGACTCGACCGCGTGATAGCTGAGTTGCCGGCGGCCCCGTCCGTCGACCGAATACTTCTTCAGAAAAACGACGATCAGACACGGAGCGGTTTCAAGGAAGGTCTTGCGTTTATCGGTCCCGAGGGGCCGAAGGGCCTCGAGCCACTCGCCGGGTGCCCTGTGCCCGTAAAATTCCTCCTCCTCCCGTTCCGCCGCAACGCGAATTTTTCTCTTCACCTCCGAATCGAATACGGCGACAAAACGCCACGGCTGCCTGTTCGCGCCGCTCGGCGCCCTCCCTGCGGCGCGCATCGCGTTTTCGATCACTTCGCGCGGCAACGGGCGGTTCGAGAAGTCCCGCACCGTGCGCCGGCGCTTCAAGGCGGCGAGAAACTCTTCCGAAGCGCTCACCATCTCGGCAACAGTCATTTTCCGGAATGGAAAGGATTCCCGCTTCACCGTGATTCTCCCTCTCCGCCGGGGATCGACGGGCGGTCCGCCGTCCCCGCTCCGTCCGGCGGGCCGCAACCGCCGACCTCGTTTATGCGATCGATCCCGGTCTCCCTCGACCGGAATACTCATGGACGTGATCGCCTCGAAACTTCCCGCAAGAGCGAGACCCTAATCATGGATAACGATTCTTTGGAGCTGCTCGTGGGTTTCCTTCGAATACCAGATAGCGATGAACTCGTCGATCGTCGCGATTTCACGCTCGTGCATTCTGGCGGCCACATGATCGCGCATCAGCTTCTTGAGCGCCGAAAACGCGGTTCTGTCGCGCTCCGCGAGACGGCGCGCCTCCTCCTTCGCGGCTTCCATCAACCCGGCGGCATCGGTCACGCGATCGACGAGACCGAGACGGAGAGCCGCTTCGGCATCGAACATCGATCCGGAATAGAGGATCTCCTCGGCCGCCTTTCTCCCGGTGCAGAAAAGGAGCATCTCCACGCTTCCGGAAAAGACCGATGCGCCGAAAGTGATTTCATTCAGGGCGATTTTCGCCCCGCCGTCCACCATGATCCGCCTGTCGCACGCCAGGGAAAGCATGCACCCGCCGGCGATGGTGTGGCCGTTGAGCGCGGCGATAAGAGGCCTGGGGAAGAGGAAGAGTTCGGTATAAAGAGAAGTGAACTGCACCAGGAACCGGCGAAACTCCATCTTCGAACAATCGAGAAACGAAGGGATATCGAAGCCGAAAGAAAAGAACCTGCCGCCTCCTGTCAGGATGACCGCGTCGATGGTGGCATCGGCGGCGAGAGCGGAGAACGTTTCGCGTAGTTCCACCACCATCGACTCGTTGATGGCGTTCACTTTTCCTCGTCTTATGGTGACGATCGCCAAGGTGTCGCTGCGCTTCACATCGACGGCGCCGGCCATGTCGCTCTCCTTCCTTGCGGCCTCCCGACCGGGGGTGCGGTCATTCCCCGTGCGCCGGCGGTCGGCTTAGCGGTTCTTCTCCCCGCTCCGGGCGGCGAGCTTCTCTCTCAACCAAGCGAGCGCTTCATCTCGGGAATCGAAAATCGAGGCGATGCTCGACATGTTCGATCGCGGCTTGAGAAGATACTCCGCCGTTCCCTTCGCGCTATCGGTTTGAACCACCATGGCGATGGCGATGAGCCCGGGATGCTTTCCGAGTGCGCGCTGAGCCTCGAAGGTATAGGTGTACGGGTTTTTCCGATTTACGAGCGCTGCGTATTCCCCGTCGTGAACCTTCGAGAAATAGTCCTGGAGTTCGTTTACCTGCTCAATGGTGATCTCCACGTCGGCGTCCGTGATAATCTCATCGATCCGATCCTCGACGCGAAAAATCGTGCAGAACGACAGACGGTGTTCTTTCATTCTTCACTCCTCCCGGCGGAATCGATCCGGGGCGGTCCTAGGATCACATTTCGCTGCTGCCGGCGAGCGGTCTCAGGAGATCTTTCCATTTCCGCTCCGATTTCGGATCGGCACGATCATAGATGTCGTGCTCCCTGACAATGTCCTCTTCGTCCGAAGGATGCAAGACGTCGGTGTGTTTCCAGATCTCGGCGACACGGCACCAACCCGCAAGTCCGGAAAGACGATGCCAGCGGCGCTCGGCGATGCGGATCACATCGCCGGCGCGGTACACCGCGTCTTCGCCGAACACGGAGTCGCGAAGATCGCTCCATCCGCTCCCGGCGATCACCCGCACGGGACCGTCCAGAACCCGCCAGATCTCGCTACGCCTTTCGTGCCACTGCAATGAAAGCATCGCCCCCGGCGCGACGATGAGCACTTTCGGATCGACCGATCCTTCGTCGGAAGGTATCTCGAGATCGACGCCCGCCCAGTATGCGTCGATGAAAGGAGAAAGCGAGTCGTGGGTGAAACGGATGAAACCGCCCCACGGCCTTCCGGCATCCACCTCCGCGGGGTGAAGGCCGAAACCGCGCGCTTCGGCGAGAAGGCGATCCATCTGAAGTCGTTTCGGAAACGCCAAAGCGGCCTCCCTCATCCGGTGACGGACATGCCTCTCTCCCTATGGTGGCTACGGAAAGCGCCGGTGTCCACAGAAAAAACCGGGGGGGAGGAAGATTCAGTCGCGGTCCTTCCAGTTCCACCACTTGAGAAGCTCGGCATCGTGAGTCTTGCGGCCTGCAAAATAAACGGCGCATCGGAAAACGTAGAGCACGCAGCGATCGACGTGGCCGCCGCGGAGCGCACAGAGGCGATCATACAACTCCATTGGGTCGCAACCTCTCAAGTCGGCCACCTCACCGATTCCAATGTCGCGCAGAACGGCCGAAATGCGCGGACCGACTCCGGGAATCATCTGGAGTTCGTCGGGGGCGGTTCGCTTTCGTTCCCGTTTCCGGTTCATCGTGGCCGCTTCTCCTTATTCGAGGAAATCCCGGTTGATCCGCCATCCGACGTAGATTCCGAGCAGGCTTCCGGCCGTGCCGACAAAGAAACCGGTCATGATCCCCACCTGGCCGCCGAGCCAGCTGCCGGCCGAACCGAAGAGCACCATGCCGAGAAAAATGCAGAGTTTCATCATCGCGCGTTTTCGAACGCCTCCCTGCCGCGCTTTCCCGGCGCCGGGGATGAGGCGAGCCTTCGATAGGGATCCTCGGTCACGATCGCCTGGTCACTCCACGGTACCGGTACCCTCCGCGGATCGGTCGATCAGGCGGGCGAGGGAAACACCGATCCCCGCGTGATAGTACAGATTGTCGAAATTGTTGAAGTAGACCATCATGCCCGCTTCCGGGCGGAAGACGAACCGGCGGTCGGCCGGTCCGATTCCGAAACCGACATTGATCGCGCCGCGCGGGTCTGCACCACCCGATGCGAGGGGAATCATCACCTTGATCGAGCTGTTCCAGTCGAAGCCGGGACCGAGGGGTTTCGTGAAGAGCATCATCGGGTGCGCCTCCCACGTCTCCTTCGTACTGACTCGATGACCGGTAGCGAAGCCGATGGGCAGGTAGATCGCCTGGCGATCGCGCCGGATGGAGATCTTCGGCCCGAACCCGTATACCTCGAACGGATTGGAATCGGAGTCCTCGACATCGATACGCTCGTATCGCGCGCGAAAGTCCACATCATCGGTGATCCCGAAAGCGCCCTGGGCACCGAACTGATCCTGAAGTTTCGTGTCGTTCACGAAAACGCCCGAATAGTTTCCGGAAAGCTCCCACCCGCCCTTCCCCACTGTGCGCGCGTCCTGGAACTCGGAGAAAGGCGCCGAACACCCGGCGAGGCCGGCGGCGAACGCCATAAGCGATACGATCGGGACGATCGGCTTGCGCCCGATGAGACGCAAGATCCCCCTATCCTTCCGCGGCCGGATCATCTTCATTTCCCTCCAATCGGTCTTCGCAGCTGAAACGTACGCTCCTCGTCATTTTACGCCACCCCTCCGCGCGGGACAACAGGATCGACGGTTTCCCGCCGCGCCGTCTGGGGCGGCGCGGCTCCCCTTCCGCCGAAACGGCCCGCACGGCGGTGGTGGCCGGTCGCCCGGTTTTACTTCGCGGCCGGTCGCGAAACGTTTCGTCTCTTCCGCACTTCGCAGAAGAGGCTCGATCCGTCCACCTCGGTCAGCTTTCCCTCCACGCCGGCACGCTCGCAGAGCGCACACATCTCGTCTGGAAGGAGTCGCGTCGCGCTGAATCCATCCGTGCAAACGATCCGACCGTCGCCGGTGGCGACGCGATCGATCGCACCGATCAACCGCTCCGCCGCCTGCGCCTCGAACCACGCGAGGCGGTTCGGCCAGAATCGATCGGTGTAAGTGGAAAAGAGAAAGCGCCCTCCCGGACGGACGACGCGGAGCGCTTCTTGAAGGAGAGCATCCCTGTCGGCGGCGAACGCGCAGATTCCGTTCTGCACGCAGATCACCGCATCGAACGTGTCGTCGGGAAACCGAAGGTCGGTGGCGTCCATGTGGAGGAACTCGCACCCCTTGACTCCGCGCGCTTTCTCCTTCGCCAGGGAGAGACTCTCCCGGGAGACGTCGATACCGACGACCCGTTCGGCGAGGGGGAGCAGTTCGATCGCCACGCGCCCGTAGCCGCAGCCGAGCTCGAGCACTTCATCGCCCGGATCGATGCGGTTCTTGACGTGGTCGATCTCGGAACGGAGGTAACGCTTGACGCTCGGTGGCGCCAGTTCATAGCAACGCTCCAGGCGCCTTCCGAATAATCTGCTCGAGTAGTAAGAAGCCAACCGATGTCTCCTGCCTCGCGGAAGTGGAGCCGGATTTCGAACGAAACCGCTCGGCGTCTCTCACCGCGGCCGGACTGCATCGTAGCATAGCAGCGGCGCGCCGTCCGGCGAAAGCAGGTACGCTCTTTCCCCCTATTTCGTCGCGGCGAACCAGTGGCGCGTTTTCAGACAGATCCTCACGAGCATCAGCATGACCGGAACTTCGATCAACACGCCGACCACGGTGGCGAGCGCCGCGCCCGACGAGAGACCGAAGAGCATCACCGCCGTGGCGATGGCCACTTCGAAGTGATTCGACGCTCCGATCATGGCGGCGGGCGCCGCGTCACTGTAGTCGAGCTTCATCAGTCGCGCCGCGCCGTATCCGAGCCAGAAGATCAGGTTCGTCTGCACGAAAAGGGGCACGGCGAGATAGACGATGGTGAGCGGATTGGCGAGGATCACGTCTCCCTTGAAGCTGAAAAGAAGAACGAGCGTGACGAGAAGCGCCACGATCGTCACCGGTGTGAGGAGATGGAGGAACTTCTCGTTGAACCACGCCTTGCCTTTCGCGGCGACGATCCATTTCCGCGATACCAGCCCGGCCACGAGGGGAAGGGCGACGTAGATCACGATCGAAAGGAAGAGCGCCTGCCACGGAACGGGGAGCCGGCCGACACCGAGAAGGAATCCGCCGAGCACGCCGTAAAGAAGAAGCATGGTGAGCGAGTTGATCGCCACCATCACGAGAGTGAGGGCGTCGTTTCCCTTCGCCAGGTAACCCCACACGAGCACCATCGCCGTGCACGGCGCGATGCCGAGGAGGATGCAGCCGGCGAGGTAGCTCCGCCAGAGGGGAACTTCGAGCATCTTCACGCCGGCGATGAGAACGACCCTTCCGGCGCCGTATGCCGCTCCCGCCGGCAGATCGAGGCCGAACGGCATCTTCACGTGATCTACCGCGCCGGGACCGATGAGCCGGTGAAAGAGGACGCCCAGGAAAAACGTGGCGATGACATACATGGTAAACGGCTTGATCGCCCAGTTGAGAATGAGTGTGAGCGTTACCGGCTTTCCGCTCTTCCCCGCCTTCACCACTTCGGCGAAATCGATCTTCACCATGATCGGGTACATCATGAAGAAAAGGCAGATCGCGATCGGGATGGAAACGACCGGCGCGTCCCCGACATCGATCGAGAGGCCGTCGAGAAAGCGCGCGGTCCCCGGCGCCACGCGGCCGAGCACGATTCCGGCGATGATGCAAAGAAGCACCCACACGGTCAGGTATCGTTCGAAGAAGCCGAGCCCTTTCCCGTTCTTTGGGATGAACGCTTCCGTCGCCATGAGAAGCCCCCCCGAACTACTTCGTTATTTCGCCAAATATCTAGCCTCAATTCTCCATAAATAGTTTGAACAATTGAAGCATTTGGAATTGAAAAGGGCCTTCCGTTGTGGTCTTTTGGAGTTGTCGAAGACACCAATCAACCTCAACGAAAGGCCACAGGCTGTGAGGCAAAGAAAAGCGG
>JAJRWB010000052.1:0-2500 GCA_024276995.1 Candidatus Eiseniibacteriota bacterium
CGACGAACTGCATCGAATCGACTTTTGGCCAGGTCGAAGGGATGTGCGGCAAGGTCGATTCATGGAAGAACTCCAACCAGAAGCAGAGGTGGTTCGCAGCGGCTCTGCTCGACATCGAACCTCGGTGGAGAAAGATTCGCGATTACCGTCAGCTGCCCGTATTACGCGTGGCGATTCAGAGGGAACTCAAGATCGACACAGAGAGTCGGCTGAAAGAACCCGCGTAAAGGAAAGAACGCAGATCAGGGGGTCGCTTGGCATTTCAACTAAGAATGGGATTGACTCCGATCCTTCCCCCCGAACGGAAAACGGCCCGCCTTTCTCAGGCGGGCCGTTTCGAATAAGCTCCCGGCGACGTCCTACTCTCCCACAAGGTCTCCCAAGCAGTACCATCGGCGCTGGAGGTCTTAACGACCGTGTTCGGAATGGGAACGGGTGTGACCCCTCCGCTATGGCCACCGAGAACAATACGGTCTTGAAAACCGAACGCGATTGATAGTAGTAAGCTTTCACACGAAGGACACGAATCAGTATTTTAAGAATCAAGCCTCACGGCCTATTAGTACCAGTCAGCTGAACAGCTTGCACTGCTTACACTTCTGGCCTATCAACCTCGTGGTCTACGAGGAGCCTTCAGGTATCTTATGATACGGGATATCTAATCTTGGAGTGGGCTTCGCGCTTAGATGCTTTCAGCGCTTATCCTTTCCGAACGTAGCTACCCTGCGGTGCCGCTGGCGCGACAACAGGTGCACTAGAGGTTCGTCCAACCTGGTCCTCTCGTACTAAAGTCAGATCTCCTCAAATATCCTACGCCCACGACGGATAGGGACCGAACTGTCTCACGACGTTCTAAACCCAGCTCGCGTACCGCTTTAATTGGCGAACAGCCAAACCCTTGGGACCTGCTTCAGCCCCAGGATGCGATGAGCCGACATCGAGGTGCCAAACCCCGCCGTCGATGTGAACTCTCGGGCGAGATAAGCCTGTTATCCCCGGCGTACCTTTTATCCGTTGAGCGACGGCCCTTCCATTCGGAGCCGCCGGATCACTAAGTCCTGGTTTCCCACCTGCTCGACTTGTAGGTCTCGCAGTCAAGCTCCCTTATGCCTTTGCACTCGACGCGTGATTGCCGACCACGCTGAGGGAACCTTTGAGCGCCTCCGTTACCTTTTGGGAGGCGACCGCCCCAGTCAAACCGCCCACCTGACAATGTCCTTACACCGGATCACGGTGCGAAGTTAGGATTCCAAACAAACAAGGGTGGTATTTCAAGGTTGGCTCCACCGAGACTGGCGTCCCAGCTTCAAAGCCTCCCACCTATCCTACACATGCCTGCCCAAAACCCAATGCCAAGTTGCAGTAAAGGTGCACGGGGTCTTTCCGTCCAGTCGCGGGTAGACGGTATCTTCACCGCCACTGCAATTTCACCGAGTCCCTGGTTGAGACAGCGCCCAAGTCGTTACACCATTCGTGCAGGTCGGAACTTACCCGACAAGGAATTTCGCTCGGTTCATCCTGACTGTTTCCAGAAAGGCCGGACTTTATCTTGGCTGACCTCGATTCATCTGCGCGGCAATTCTTCGAATCTCCTCGATTCCTTCCCGCGTGAGATGATCGCCTCGTTCGATGATCAAGAGGACGCGCCGAAATTTCTGAAAATCGACCCGTTTCCTGGTCTTCAACTTGTGCCTGACGAAGAATGGAACAACATGTTCGAGCAGGTGTTTCTTTCCCCTCACCCTCCAGGCCATCCGATCGCCATGGTTCGTTCGAACCACTCCGCAACCGAAGTACGCCTTGAGTGCGTGGAGCACCTGAATGTCCCGCTTGTGCTGCACGACGGTGAACTCAGGGAGTACCTGATAGCCCGCTTTCATCTCAGGATGCCTGTTGACACCGACATAAAAGCAGCCTTCGCCGTCCACAAAACCGGTTATCCATTGCGCGTCAAGTTTCATCAGTCAACCCCGAACGTAAAGTCTCTGAGGGTTCCCCGTGCATCGGGGCCTTCCCTGCGGATTGTCCCCATGTCCGCCGGATTTTTACTGCCGCGAATTGCGACGAGTACCGTACGGCTGTAAGAGGAGTTTCCCGCATATGGTTCAGTTTTACTAAGGCTAGCTATTAACCTTAGGACCGTTATAGTTACGGCCGCCGTTTACTGGGGCTTCATTTCAGAGCTTCGCTCCGAAGAGCTAACCCCTCCACTTAACCTTCCAGCACCGGGCAGGTGTCAGTCCCTATACATCGTCTAGTCGACTTGGCAGAGACCTGTGTTTTTAGTAAACAGTCGCCTAGGCCGTTTCTCTGCGGCCCCAAACAGCTTTGTGGAGCGAGTCCACTGACCGTCCGAGGCTATCCTTCTCCCGAAGTTACGGATACATTTTGCCTAGTTCCTTAACCAGAGTTCTCTCGAGCACCTTAGGATTCTCTCCTCACCTACCTGTGTCGGTTTACGGTACGGTCGACAGATCGACTCGCTTAGAGGATTTTCTTG
>JAJRWB010000052.1:7500-55903 GCA_024276995.1 Candidatus Eiseniibacteriota bacterium
CAGTTCCGCCACAAGGGACTGAGGGTCTTCACCACGCTCGACATGGAGGCGCAGCGCCTCGCCGAGGCGTCGGTGGAAGGGAGACTCCGGGAGATCGAGAAGAAGTGGTTTTTCGGGGAGAACACGCGGAAACACTACCTCGCCCTCGAGGAGAAACCGGCTGTTCCCGACTATCTGCAAGGAGCGGTGGTGGTGCTCAAGCCGGGAACGGGACGGATCCTCGCTCTCGTGGGAGGGAGGAACTACACCGAGTCGAACTGGAACCGGGCGACGCAGGCGACCCGCCAGCCCGGGTCGGCATTCAAACCGTTCCTCTTTACCACGGCGATCCGGGAGGGGTACCGGCCGTCCGACACGATCCTCGATTCCCCCGTGGTCCTTCCCCAGGCGGACGGGAGCGAATGGAGACCACAGAATTACCACCGCCGCTTTCACGGCCTCGTGTCGCTGCGCGAAGCGCTCGCCCGTTCGATGAACCTGCCCGCGGTGAAGCTGATCCTCGCCGTCGGCCCGGACAAGGTGGCGAAAACGGCGCGCGCCTTCGGCATCACGTCGCCGATCCGGCCGGTCCCTTCCCTCGCCCTCGGGAGCTCGGAGGTGACCCTCCTCGAGCTGACCCGTGCATACAGCGTGTTCCGGAACAACGGGATTCTCATGGAAGCGGAACCGATCGACCGGATCGAGGATCGGAACGGCATGATCCTCTACCGGCCCGATCCGCCGCCCGAGGAAGTGATCCCGGCGCCGCTTTGCTATGTGATGACCGACATGCTCGAGAGCGTCGTGAACTCGGGAACGGGGGTGCGGATCCGCTCGACCGGCTGGAAGGGTCACGTGGCGGGAAAAACAGGCACCACGGACGACTACAACAACGCCTGGTTCGTCGGGTTCACGCCCGACGTGGTCACGGGGGTCTGGGTGGGCTACGACGAGCCGAGAAGCATCGGTCCGAGCATGAGCGGGGCCGCTGCGGCGCTGCCGATCTGGATCGACGTGTCGCTCGGTCTGACCGACTCGACGAACCTCGAGCCGTTCCACGAGAAACCGCCGGGTGTCACCTCTCGGAGAATCTGCTCGGATACCGGCTTTCTCGCCTCACCTTTCTGCCCCGACACGAGGGAAGAAATCTACCTCGAGGCGACCGCTCCGAGAACGGTCTGTCATCTCCACGGCAGGACAGTGAAGGGGAAGGAGTGGATCGAGTTCGGCGGCGGTTAGCCCCGCGGCGCGGGCGATCGGGGCGAAGGTCACTCCTCGGAGCGGTCGAGCCGCCGGCTCCCCAGCATGGTACGCGCCCACAGCCGGCGGCGGGAACGGGAGTAAACCCGCGGCACGCGACGCCCGATGGCGCACGTCACCTCGTATGGGATCCGGTTCGTTCGTCGTGCCACTTCCGCCACGGTGATCTCCTCGTCCCCCATGGCACCGACGAGCACGACCTCGTCGCCCGGCTCCACGCCCTCCACACCGCCGCAATCGACCATCAGCGCATCCATGGTGATTTGCCCGACGATCGGCGCGCGCCGCCCCCGGATCAGCACCTCTCCCCCATTCGACATCCCCCTCGAGTAGCCGTGGCCGTAGCCGACCGGTATGACGGCGATCGTCGTCGGCCGGGGCACGGTGTACGTCAGTCCGTAACTGATGTTCTCGCCCCCCTCGAAGCGGCGCACCTGGACGACGCGGGAGTGGAGCGAGAGTGCGCTCCTGAGGGTGATCCCCTCCGGCACGTCCTCGGGGGGGAGGAACCCGTAAAGGAAAATGCCCGGGCGGACGGCGTCGCACAGCTTGCCGTTCACGTCGCGGCAGAGCGCAGCCGAGTTCGCGCCGTGCACGAGGGGAGGGTGGAACCCTTCCGAGCGAAGCGCCTCGAGAAGGTCATCGAAATCGGCGACCTGGCGGCGTGAGAAACCGACCTGCTCTCTCTTCGTGGCGGCCATATGGGTGTAGACACCCGCCAAGTCGATCGATGCAATACCGGCGAGAGACCGGAGGAAGGCCGCCGCCTCATCTCCCCTGACTCCCCAGCGGCCCATGCCGGTGTCGACCTCCACCTGGTAGCGCCCCACGACGCCGGCGGCGCGGCACGCCTCGCCGTATGCCCGCGCCATTTCGAGATCGATGAGGGTCGGCTCGATTCTGTGACGGACGATGGCGTCCACTTCTCCCGGAAGGGAAGGGGTGAACAGCTGGATCGGGGCATCAATCCCCGATTCCCGCAGCTCCACCCCCTCGTCGAGGGTCGCCACGCCGAACCGTCCCACCGTGTGGCGCGCCGCCTCGTGCGCCACGGCGATGGCACCGAGTCCGTACCCGTCCGCCTTCACCACCATCACGATTTCGGTCCGTCCGCCGATCCGTTTCCTTGCTTCGCCGCAGTTGTGGGCGATGGCATCGAGGTCGACGCCGGCCCAGACTGGATAGCCGTGCATTACGACGCGTCGCTCCCCTGGGATTTCTTCCCGCTTCCCCCGTTCCCTTCTCCCCCACCGGCCTTTCCCTTCCCCCCCCGCCGCACAAGAACCCATATACCGAGAAGGACGAACAGGAGCGGCCAGAGGATCGACACGACACCGCCGAACCGACTGTCGCTCCGGCCCAGGGCGTTCACCAGAAGAATGATCCCCGGCACGAGGGGCCACCACGTGTTCTCGCGCTCGTATAGGAGGCGGATTATGAAGATCGCGAGGAATCCGAGACCGAGACCGACGCCGCCGAACTCGCCGGAAGCGATGCCGGAACCGGTGCCGATCATGCCGAAGCCGATTCCCGCCAGGATGCAGCCCGGAACGAGGTAGCCGAATGATTTCTTCGTGAAATAGAAGAAGAGGAAGAGCCCGCCCAGCGCCGCAAGAGTGACCGATCCGCCCAGGGCATCGACGAACTGCAGAAGGAAGAGGCCGAATCCCAATACAATGAGCAGAACACCCGCCGTCCCGCGACCGGCATTTCGATCCATCGATCGATCCTCCTTTCCGTTGTTCTATGCGCCCCGTGCCGGGGAAACCCGACTTTCAAGAAACTAATCTACCACGTTTTCGCGGCGGAAGCGCCGGCGGAAGCGCCGTGATTCGTTCATTTTTTCCGCCATCCCTCGCCACCGGCGTCGCGCACCTCACGGATCAGGGCGATCAGGCGCGGGTCGGTCACCGCCTCTTCGGCGGACCGGAAGAACGACTCCATTTCTCCTTCTCCCTCCAGGCGATAAATGCCCGCTTGGAGGGCCATCTCCAACTTGTCCATCTGACGGACGAGCCTCGCTTCCGGCGAGGCGCCCTCCTCGAACTCCTTCCACAGGGCGATCAGGCCGTCCCCGCCGGCAAGCGGCGACAAGACACGCCTTACCGAGGCCGCCTCCCGGCGCCTCTTCTCCTCGGGGTCGATGCCGTCGTGGGGGGTGATGTCCCCCGCGTCGATTTCCCCGATCTCGTGAAGAAGGGCGATTCGGGCGATCCTTCCCGGGTCGAGCGCCGGAAAGTGGCGGTGCGCGAGAAAAAGAGAGAGAAGGGCGACGCCGAAAGAGTGGTCCGCGACCGATTCGCACCGTTCCTCGGCGACGCCCACGCGGAGCCACCCCTGCCGCAGAAGTCGCTTTAGAACGCAAATATCGGAGTATGCCGTGATGAGCGGAGATCGGCGTCGCGCGGCGGCGGGAGTATCCGCCGGATCACCCTTCCCGGTCATGCCGGATCGGCCTCGATCCAGTTTCTGAAGTAGAAGGGGTCGGCCGGGTCCTCACAGAGCCTCCTCACGATTTCGTAGAACCACAGCTCGAGGGGGGCTTCATGGAAATCGAAACGGGGGAAGGGATTGTACCGGCCGGTGGTCAGCGCGCGTCCCATGTAGTCGAGGGTCATGAGCGCAAGTTCCGGAAGCTCGATTCGCCGGATTCCTTCACGCTTCATCATCGTATCGTAGACGTGGGACATCGCCTTCCCCCCAGGGATGAATCCGAGGGCCCTCGTTCTCATGATCGGGTAGAAAAAGTCGAGAACCATCCGCGGCGTTCCAAAGCACTGCGCCGCCTCTTCCTGCAGGAAATCCTTCGGAAGAGCGAGGCTCGCGGAGTATGCCCCGCACCGGCCGTACTCGAGCGACTCGGGGTGCCGGCTCTCCCGGTGAAGGCTTCCCCGCCAGTCGGCGAAGGCGGTCGCCTCCACGGTGATTCCCTTCTGCGCGAGAATGTGGCCGAAGTGGACCGCCAGTTCCCCCATGACATAGCGGGTGGTGTCGATCATCCTGTTGTCGAGGGGCGCCAGCTCCCATTGGAAGAGCCCCTCTTCGTCGACATCGGTGATGTAGATCGGGGGACATCCCGGAAGGAGGCCGGAGTGGGCCGCCGCCACGGTGTTCACATAGATCACCCGGTCTGCGTTCGCCTCCCTCAGGAGGCGGAGCGTGTCGTCGAGGCCGTCTCCTTCGATGGCGAGTCCCGAGTTCACCCAGTGGAAACGGTTTTCCAGCCCCTCCTCGGCGGCCAGGGAACGCATGCGCAGCCCGGTCTCGTAACCGAGAGACTTCTTCAAGTCTCTCGCGATGATCGTCACGCTGCCCTCGCTGCCGAGGTTGTGGATCACCGCTGTGGCGATGGCGCCGCCGAGTCCCTGGCCGGTGGCGCCGGCGAGAAGAAAGTGCCTGTTTTCCATCCACGTGAGATCATAGCGCCCCTTCTCGAGATCCTCCGATTGCGCCGCCCACGTCTTCTCGACGAGCTTCGCCGATTCGGCGGGAAACGTGGCGATCTCATCCCGCCCCGGACGGGTGAGGCGGGGAGCGCCTTCCACGATTCGAAGCCCCGGCTTCGGACGGGCGAAGGGACTCGGGCTGCTTGGTATCATCATTCTCCTCCCGCGGGGCGGAGATTCCAAGGGGCATCGGCCCCCGACGAGCCGGGGGAACACGGACACGGGATGGCGATAGAGTGATGCCCGTTTACACAGGCAGCCTCCCCGTCCCCGGAGGGAATCATAGCAGGTGCGACGACGGGCGGGAGAAAAAAAAGAAAGCGGGCGGGCGTGTCGCCGCCGCCCGCCCGAAAGGGTATGCGATCAGCGCCTCGGGCGCGCTTCGTTTACGTTCAGATTGCGGCCGTCCATGTCCTGGCCGTTGAGGCTGCTGATCGCCTCGTCGGCCGCTTCATCATCCATCTCGACGAACCCGAAACCCCGTGGGCGACCCGTATCCCGATCTTCGATCAGGTTGACGGAATGAACCGTTCCATGCTGCTCGAAAAGGGAGCGGACATCCGCCTCGCTCGCACTGAAAGGAAGGTTGCCGACATAGATTCTCTTGCTCATACTGAATCTCCCTGCCCGACACGTATGCGGGCAATCCAAGGAAACGACGGTTCCCCGTCCCGCGGGGCGGGGATCGGGATACAGGTCATCAGCACAGTGCGAGGCCAGGAAAGAGTGCGAGAGAACGGCGGAAAGATCCGCGGCGCCATACTCGAATCACCTCGACAGCCGGTGCGCCGCACTTATGACAGGCTTACTTTATCATAAAGGGCTTCGAGATTCCACTCCAAAGGGCGCCGGCGTTCCGTTTCCCCGAGCGGGTGCGGATCGTATCCCCGGCCGCCGGGAGGCGTGGACGCTCAATCCGCTTGGATGAACTCCACGCGGTTGCCGAAAGGATCGGTGGCGAAGAAGCGCGTCAGATCCTCGCGGTCGCCGGGAAGGGTAACCGGCACGCCCGCCCCCTCGAGAGTGCGATGGAGGGCGCCGAGGTCGAGCACGCGGAACGCCGGGTGGGCCCTCGTGGCGGGTGTGAATGCACGGTCCACACCGACGTGGATCGCCGTCCCCGGTCCTTCGAACCAGCACCCGCCGGCCTCGGCAAGCGCCTCGGGCTTCTTCACTTCCGTGAGGCCGAGGAGACCCCCGTAGAACGCGCGCGCCTCCTCCTCCCCACCCGGCGGCATGGCAAGCAGTACATGATCGAGTCCTACGATCTGCACACGATCACCTCCCGCCGGTTCCGCCCAGCGTAGGCCCCGCGCCGGCACGATCGATCGACTTTCCCTACGTCGGTCACAATCGTTACAGTTCCTCCGCGAAGGCGATCACGTGACCGTCACGGTCGACGGAATACGCCGCCCGCTGCCCCCACCCGCGCTGGCGGAGGGGATCGAGTTCCTTCGCCCCGAGGGCGAGACTACGCAGGTGGAACGCCCTCGCGTCGTCTACGATAAGGTAAAGCTCCGCCCGCGGTATACCCGAGCCCGCCGCCGGATCGGGAAGGGCTTCGCCAAGGAGGGCACGGATTCCCTGTTCGGGCATCAGGCCGAGCAGAGCGCCGCCCGGGAGCGGAATCTCCGTCATGCCGGGTACATCGAGCACCGGGGCGACGCCGAGGAGAGACGTGTAGAAGTCGCGGCTCGCCTCCTGGTCGGCGACGTAGAGAATGAACAGCGTACTCGCCACGTTCTTTCCTTTACATAGCAATACAAGACCCGCACGAACGGCGGCGTTTCCACCGAGAGAATAGCGAAACGCCTGGAGAACGGCCATCCTTTTCCTCGGGAACCGACGGATTGCACACCCGCCAACTCCCTTTGTGATATTCTTCGGGAAACCTTCCGAACCGGGGGACCAGACGATGGCCGACTCATGCAAAGCGGGAAAGCTCTTCGGTGAACTCGTCGAGATGGCGGCCCACCTTCGCGGTCCGCACGGCTGCCCCTGGGACAGGAAGCAGACATTCCGCACGATCCTCCCCCATTTCCTCGAAGAGGCCCACGAAGTCGCCGAGGAGGTTTCGCTGGGCGATTATGACGGCTTCCGCGAGGAGATCGGCGACACCCTCTTTCTTGCCGTTCTCCTTGTCCGCTTCGCCGAGGAGGAGGGGAAATTCGACATCGCCGATTCGATCCGCTCGATTCTCGACAAGATGATCCGCCGCCACCCTCATGTTTACGGCAACGCCGAGTTCAAGAACGAATCGGAACTAAAATCGGCGTGGGAGCGTTCGAAACGACTCGAGAAAGGGAAAGAGGAACGCACCTCCCTCCTCGACGGAATCCCGGCGAGCCTCCCCGCTCTCCTCCGTGCCAGACGCGTCCAGCAGAAGGCGGCAAGCATCGGCTTCGACTGGAAGGAAGCCGCTCCCGTAATCGCCAAGATCGAAGAAGAGCTGGCGGAGGTGACCGACGCACTTCCATCCGGCGATCCGGAAAGGATCGAAGAGGAAGTCGGCGACCTCCTCTTCACCGTGGTGAACCTCGCCCGCCTTCTCGACGTCGATCCGGAAAGGGCTCTCAACGGCACGGTTCGCAAGTTCCAAAGCCGCTTCCGCAAGATCGAAGAACGGATCGACCCCGCCGATCCCCCCCCTCTCGACGTCCTCGACCGCTACTGGAACGAAGCGAAGTTATCCGACCGGCCGGAGTGATCCCGGTCGTCTCCTCTTCCCATCAGAAAGACCCGTTCTTCCCCGGCATCCATCCTTCCCGGCCAGCGGAAAGGGGCGCCCGAAGGCGCCCCTGTGTGTTCCCATGTGAGAGGATAGACCAATCAGTTGACCCGGATCACCTCGACCCTGCGGTTTTCCAGACGGCCTTCAGCAGTATCGTTCGAGGCAATCGGCTGCTCCTCGCCGAACCCCTTCGCCGAAAGGCGACCGGAGTTCACGCCGTGATCGATGAGATACTGCATCACCGCTTTCGCCCGCGCTTCGGAAAGACTCTTGTTGTACGCCGCGTCACCGACCGCGTCGGTGTGGCCCTGAATCTCGATTTTCACATCGGGATTCGCGTCGAGAGCGCGCACCAGCTCGTCGAGGATCTGCTGCGAACCGATTTTGAGCTTCGCCGAATTGAACTCGAAGTGAACGCCGTTCAGGTTCTCCCGGGGGGCGATGTCCGGGCAACCATCGTCATCCATATAGCCGTTGTACGTCTCGGCGTTGTTCATGCACCGATCCTGGGCGTCGGCAATGCCGTCCTGGTCATTGTCCGTGTCGGGGCAGCCGTCTTCATCCTCGAAGCCGTCGAAATCCTCCGCTTCGCGGATGCACTGATCGTTGACGTCGAGGATACCGTCCTTGTCCTGATCGTCCAATTCCGGGCAGCCGTCGGCGTCTTCGATTCCGTCGAAATCCTCCGCCTCATCGGGGCACGAATCGAGTTCATCGATAATACCGTCGCCGTCATTATCGAATTCCGGGCAACCGTCCTCATCCTCGAAACCGTCGAAATCTTCGGCGGAGTCGGGACAAAGATCGTCATAGTCCGGGATACCGTCGCCGTCCTGGTCGCGCTCGCGCTCACCGAAGGCGAGGTTCAGCGACAGGCGATGGTTTTCGCCGAGGAACGATTCCATTTCGTTCACGAATGCATAGTCGATGCCGATACCGTAGAACTTCGGGACACGAAGACCGAGACCGAGGGACCAACCCTCGTCCTGGTTATCACGACCGAGATCGCTCACACCGGCACGGATCGCCATGAGATAACCGGGGTGGTACTCGAACCACGCCTCGGTACCGACATGGAACACCGTCTCATCGTCCTCGGTGTGTTCCACGTCCGCAGCGATCGTCAGATCGCCGATCGGCTTGAGAGCCACGCCGCCCCGAAGGTTGAACGGCACCTGCTCATCGCCGATTTCAGACCAGAGATCCTGGACCGTCACGCCGAAGCCGACATACCGGTTCGGTTCGAAGAAGGTTCCCACATCGATGCCGCCACCCGACTGCGACTTATTGTCGATCTCCTGGTCGAAGATCTTACCCGAAACACCGAACCCGAACGGCCCATACTGCCGCGCGATGGTCAGATGAATCAGGTTGTCGGTCAGGTCGAAATTGCCCTGCGACGCACCGAACGAACTCCGGCTCTCGAAATCGTCCCAACCCGCGTTCGTCCAGCCGATACCGATCGAGGCCATGGAGAACGTCTGGGCATAGCCGAAGAAGTTGTGGCTCCTGTCATAGTCATAGGAACCGGTGTACATGAATGTGAACGCGAGATTGTCGACGCGCGACACACCCGCCGGGTTCCACATGATCGCCGTCGGGTCGTCCGCGACGGCGGTGAAGGCCCCGCCCATACCGAGGGCACGCGCGCCCACGCCGATCCGGCTATACGCGGCGGCGTGGTTGTCGCTCTGATTCCCACCGGCGAACAGGGGGCCTGCGGTTCCGACGAGAAGAGCAATGCTTCCGACGGCCGCCAGGACCGCTACAGCTCTGCCTCGAAAACGCATCACACTGATCCTCCTCTCACAGGGATCGAATGAAGTCTTCGCGCCGTCCCCCTTCAGGGACTTGAAGCTCATCCTTTGTTTATGTTCCTCGTACACTTTCCTGCCTTTCTTCATCCTGACAAGGTTCCCGGTCTTCCCGGGGACCTCCTCATTTTCGAAGGCCTCGTGGGCCCTCGAAAATGAAGAGGCGGGGGGGGAGAAGATCCTCCCCCCCTGCCAGGTTGATTAGTTCGTGCCTCCGAAGCGGCGGACGGCGACCTTGACGGTTGCGGTCTTCGTGGCCGCGCCGTCGTTGGCGACGATCCTCGCGATGTAACCACCGCTCGCCACCATCGTTCCACCACTCGTCGTGCCGGCCCACTGGAACTCGACCTTTCCGGGTCCCACGTTCGGCAACGCACCCGTCCAGACCAAGTCGCCGGCGAAGTCGAAGATCGAAACCTCCACGTTGGCAGGCCGCTGCCCGCCGAGGAAGAAGGCGAAGTTCGCCTGGCCTTCGTCCGTGTTGACCGGGTTCGGCCACACCTGGGCGTCCGTGATCTGGAGAACCGAAGCGCCCACCGTCCACGTGTTGGCCACCTCGACCTTGTTGCCGCTGTGGTCCATGCCGGACATGGTAAGCGTGTAAGCGCCGACTTCGTCGATACCGACGATCTTCATATTCAGCCCGTCGGAGCTGACCGACAGATCCTTCGCGGTGACTCCGCTAGCGCTATCCTTCGATTTTTCGCCCGCCACCGGGAGGTCGCTCGGATGAACGCCGTCCCAACCCTCGATCACGCCGTTCGGCCCGGCGAGGGTGATGAGGAGCGTGCTCTCGTCGATACCGGAACCTTCGCTCGTCGATGTCGAATCGATGATCACCACCGAGACCGGAATCTCCGATCCGGGCGCCACCACCGAGTTCATCACGGGCGTGTTGAAAGTGATCACCGGCGCGCTCGCATCAATGATGAAGCGGCGTGCCACGTACTGGGATCCCACGTTACCGACGCAGTCGAACGGCCCGAAGATGTACTTCGTGAACTCTTCGTTGTCGTCGTCGCCGGTACCGGCGTCACCCGTGTTGATGTCGAGGCCGATGTGCTCGACCTTCGACGAGTAGAGCACCACCTCCACTTCCCGTCCGTCGTACGGCTTGAAGTTCACCGTGAGCGGCAGGGAAACGGTCAGATCCTGGTCGGCCGTGTACACCGAGTCGTCGCAGTCCGCGGCATCGGAGTACTGGCAGATCGGCGGATCGTAGACGAGCATCGCCGGGGTGGCCGCCTGGATCAGCGCCCGCTCCCAGTACTCGTCGATATCGTTCTGGTCGTCTTCGTTGTCGACGAGCCACACGTCCATCTTCAGCCCCATATCCTGGATCGGAATGGTGACCGTATCGGTGCTCGTCGTCACCGTCACCGTGCTCGAGATCGATCCAGAGCCGGTATTCGTGTTGTTCACGTCGACCGTCACGCCGCTCAACGACTGGAAGAAATCCCCGAAGATGAGGTTCAACACCGCGTTGATGCTGCTTTCCTGTGTGAACACGCCCGCCTCGTAGTCGCGTATCGTCAGGGCGATCGCGTCACGCGAACCGCCGATGAAGCAGTCGGTGGTGCTCACGCACGGACCGTTGAGGAAACCACCCGCCCATTCGACCTGCGGCGGAACCACGTCCACCTTGAAGTCGCGCTGGATCGTGTACCAGTAATCCTCGTCGTCGTTGCGATAGCGGAACGTCAGCGTATGCATACCGCCCGATAGCACGTCGCTCGGGAGCGTCGAATGGCCGTAGTAGTACGTGATGACATTGTCATCATCATTCTCCGCCACATTCACGAGCGTGCCGTTGCCGTCCACGTCGCCGGGTCCACCCGCCCAGAGCCGGTTGTCGATCCACAGCTCCACGTCGGGCTCGTCGATCGCACTCGACCCCGTCGAATTCTTAAGGAAGTCGGCGATCGTGATGTGGATCTCCGGCGACCCATTCGTGTAGCCGTCACACCACGGGTAGAACTCGACATTGTTGCCGCTCGAGATACCGATGAGGCTCCACACGTCCTGCGTGCAGAAGTCATTGGTCAGGAACGTCACGACGTTCGCGGTCGTATCGATACGGACTTCGCTGATGCCGTCACCGTCCCAATAACCGCCGTCCTCCCAGTACCCGACCAGCAGTTCGCTCTCGTTCACCGTCACCTCGTTGCCGAGATAGTCGCTTACCGCGAGATCCTCATCGGTGTACCCGATAGAAACCTCGGCCCAGTAACCGTCGGTGAACTCCTGGCAACTCGTGCCGGCGCAATCGAGGAGGCGAATCTTGTAGGACTGGCCGATCGGCCTGATCCAGAAGCGCTGATCCTCGGACTGCGGGAAGTTCGGGGTATGAGTCGTGGTCATCAGCAACCCGCCGTACACTCCGTTGCCGGAGGGCACCTTGACCGTCAGGTTGTTGTTATCACCAGGAATGGCGACCGTGCCGCGCGAGCCGCCGCCGTTGGTCACCTCGTGGACGGCCACGACCTGGCGGATGATATCGATCCGGGCCGGTCCACCGTCATCGGCCTGACCGCTGTCCTCGACGACCGCCGCGTTCACGTAGACGTAACCGCCGCAGCCGATCGAATCGAGCAGACTCTTCCATGTGAATCCGGACCATGCGTACTTATCGAGTTCGGCACCGTTGTTCATCGGGTCCATCTCGACGATCTCTTCGAAGTTCGCCTCGTCGATGAGGCGATCGGCCGTCACGAGCACCCACGGTTTCGCGATCGAACCCCAGTCGAGGCTATCCACCACGTAGTCGGAGACGGATAGCTCGACGTAGAAGTCGGTCTCGTGCGGCGCCACCAGTTCAACCTTGTCGTAAGCGATCCACGGGTCGGTATTCGGATGAACCGGCTCGAGATCGCGGTTGAAGCGGTCGGCGACGACCCTAACCACCGTGTACGGCGGGTTCTGGTCGAAGTAGAGCACGTTGCTCGTATCGTCCGACGAAGGAGCGAGAGTGATCGCCACGGCCCGCAGCTCCATCTCGTCGCCGACAGTCCACATCGTCTCCGGACCGATGTCCATCGACGCGACCCACAGGGAGTCGGGGCTGTCACCGTCCGGGTTACCGGCCGGCTGAGTCTGGAGACCGAAGGTGACCCACGCGTCGTCGGCCGCCTTGCCGGCCGCACCGTCACCCGCGCCGTCGCCCTGATCCTTCTGGATCTTGCGGTACTGGAACATCACCTCGTCGACACGCTGGGTGCACCACTTGGTCGCGTAAACGTTCACCCTCGTGGTCCCGTTGATGTCGTTGATGATATCCGGCTCCCAGCAGATCACGGCCGCACGCGGACTGGCGTCGTCGATGACGATCACCGAAATCCAGGGCGAGTATCCATCGTTCCCACATTCGTCCACGGCTCTCGCCCGCACGTAGTACGTGCCGGCCTCGAGCGCGGTCGTGTTCCAGTGCGCGACATACAGACCGTTGTCGCCCGTCGGATCACCGAGGTCGATGTGATACGCCGTACCGTTCGTGTCGACGGCCACCTCGAAGGAGACCGAATCGACAGCCGTCTCGAGCGGCCCGGGAATGTCCTGCTCATCGTCTGTCGCCGTGGCGAAGAGTCTCACCGGCTCTCCCGCCTGGATCTCGACCGACACGCCGTTGCTAATCTGAACCTGAAGCGTCGTCTGATCGGTTCCGCTCACGCGGTCGATCTCGACGTTCGTAATATTGACAACCGGCGCATCGATGTCGATGACCACCTCGGTCGCCATCACCACCCGCGTCGTGTTGCATGCGCTGTCGGTCGCCGTGACGCGGAAGTCGTACTTTCCACTCGGCGCGAGCGCGTCATCCACGTCCCACGTAGCGGAATAGTAACCCGTTCCGTCGTCGTAGAGCCACTCGGCGACTCCGGCGCTCGACCAATTCGTCGTGTCCTCGACCGACTTCTTCCATTCGAAGGAGAGTCCCGCGGACGTGTGCAGCTGATCGTCGCTGCTCGTCACGATGAGCGGAACCACATGATCACCGTCATCGGCGTAGACGAACGGACACTGCTGTCCCTCCGGCGCGATCACGGTCACCGTCGGAGCAGTCCGGTCGATCACGAGGGTAATCGGAGGCGAGCAGCTGCTCCCCTCGTTCGAGTTTCCGGCATCGTCGAAAGCGATCGCCCGGAAGAGGATCTCCCCTTCAGGCAGCGCGTCCGAATCCCACGTGGTGAGACGCCAACCGAAGTCGCCGTACTGAACGAGGTCCTGGTCGGCCAACGTCCACGTCTCTCCGTTGTTGGTGGAGTATTCGAACGCCACCTTCTCCACATCGGTTTCACCGCCGAGGATCGTGGCGGTTAGCGACGCGAAGCCGCGAATCCGCTCATGATCGGGCTGCTCGACCGGATCGTGGGTCCGGCAAAGATCGCTCGTCAGGTGCGTGATCGTCGCGCACGGGGCGGTCGTATCGATCACGCAGAACGTGACGCCGCGACCGGCATTCCAGGCGCTCCAAACGCTGTCCGTATTGCACACCAGGTCGCTACCCACCGCGACGACATCGTAGCAGTTGCCCACCTCGAGAGCCGGCAGCTGTCTCGCCGTGTTCCACTCCCAGCTGTACGGCCGGGTGGAGTCGGGATTGACGTCCTTCGAGTCGATCGGGAAGAACCCGTTCGTCGTATCCATCACGAGCCACGAATCGGCGCCCGGCGTCGAGTCGTCGTGCGACCTCATGTACCAGGTGACCACGATATCGTCATCGGGATCGCCCGTCGAAACCGCGCTGATCGCGACCGGATCGCCACGGTTGACCGTCACCTGCCCCTCCGACACACCGTTCACGGCCACCTGAGCGGTGGGCGCGGTCTTGTCGAGAATGAAGGTGTACGCCGTCGCGATGGTTTCATAGTTCTCTTAAAGATCGACGGCATAGACATAGACGGTGTACGTCCCTTCCTTCCATTTCGGAAGTCCGGTCGTCGCGTCCCTTTCATTGCCGTCCCAGCCGACGATCCAACGCGGCACCAACTGGAAGCCGTCGGTCATCGCCGTGGCGCTTTCATCGGCGCCGATCACCAGGGTATCGCCGTCGGGATCGATCGCCATGAACCACACCGTCGCGATCCCGCTGTCACCGACCGCCGTCTCGGCGGTCAGCACGATCTGGTTCCTCCAGGTGATCGTCTGGCTGTTCAGCACCGACTCGTCGATCTGGCGCGGATAGGTGTCGCAGGTTTCGCCGGTCACATCGACGAGCCTCGTACCCTTCGGAGCGTCCTTGTCCTCAACACGGATCGTGTTGAGACATTCGGACCGGTTCCCCGGAGAATCGTATGCCCACGCACCGACCATGATGTCGCGATCCTTGACGAGCGGCTCGGGAGTGGTCCACGTGATCTCACTGGTCCACTTCGTCGCCGGAGTATCAAGCGAGTCGGGCGTCGGGTTGTCGTCCGTACCGATGATCACCGTGTCACCCGAAACGGGGGCGACGTACCAGTATGTCACGTGGTCGATATCGGTGCGGAAGAGATTGTCCGGCCCGTCGTTCCCCGTGTTGTCCTGACCGAACCACCGGAGCATCACGTCGTCGCCGGCCGCGACCTGCCCGATTTCCCCGTCGGCAACGGCGGCGTCACCGAAGAAGAGGCATGTCGGGGCGACCGTATCGACGGCGGCCACGGTGAAGTCGGGATCGAGGATGTTGGTGTTGCACGCATAATCGGTGGCCTTCACGCGCCACTGGTAAACGGCCGTCGGATCGATGAGATCGGTCTCGCTGATCCAATCGGCGGCCGGCACGCGGCCCCACCAGAAGTATTTGCCGTCGACCGTGCTCTGCGGCTCGAAGTCGAGCATGAGATCCTCGGAGTCGAAGATCTGCAGATTCGCCCAGTCGCCGAGGTTCAGGTTCTCCGTCCTGTCCTTGCGGAACTGGACGACCATGCTGGAGATGTCGGCATCCGGTGTGTAGACCCGGAACGTCACCCATCCGGTGGTCGGATCGGGCATGATCACGTCGCTCGAGTGATCGACAATGCCGTCATCACTGTACTGCGTCACGCCATCGATGAACGCGGTCATCGTGTAGTCGACGCTCGGGTTGTCCCGGTCGACCGAAACACGCGTCTTGAGCGGCGTGGGATCAGGATTGCCGTCGAGGTCCCTAGCGAGGAACCAGATATCGACGTCCGCCGTCGAGCCTTCGCTCGCGAAGGCATTCGCATTCCACCGCAGGCTGACGGAGCCGTCAACCGCAACGTCGTTGGTCGACGACACGAGCTGTGCGCTCCCGTCCACCGGCTGCACCCACAGCTCCACGATGGAGATCCTGTTCTTCGAGTCGAGAATCTTACCGTTCACGTACACCGAGTCGCCCGACAACGCGAGATGCGGGTCGGCGATCGAAACGGTGTCGCCACAGGAGTTCGTCACCGTAAGGATGCACGCCGCCGGGCCGACGGTGTCGTTCACCGCCACGATGACCGGCTGCACGTCGTTCTTATCCGTCTCGTTGCACGCCGAGTCGACACCGACGGCGAGGAACTGAACGTACTGGTCTTCCTGGAGGTCGAGCCAGTTGGTGGCGAACTTGACGCACACCTCGTTCATTCCGTCCGCGGCGACCCACTCGTTGTCCGAGCCGTCGACCGGTGTCGGGTCGATCGTCTTCCAGAATCCGGACGATTCCGCGAAGAAGAACTTGTAGTAGTCGAGACCGACCGCGTCTTCTGCGGATGCCGGCTTGGCGCACACCGTGAAGGTGTCGCCGAACACGACCACCGTCCCCTGCGCGGGCGACGTCATGATCACCATCGGCGCCGTGAGATCGACACGGATCGTGCCGTCCTCGTAGATCACCGTATTCCAGCCGTCGTCCTTGATGACCACGCGGAGCTGGAACGAGTAATCCGCCTCGTCCGCTTCATCGGTCTCACCGTCATTATCGTTATCGATGTTATCCGTGCCGGGATCGTACTTCGTAGGCCACTGACCCTTGAAGACCCACCCGTCGGTATCGCCGGCCCAAGTCTCGCCACCGAGTTCCACCCACCGCGTCTTCGAATCGTCGGTGGCGAACTGGAAGGAGACCTCGTCCATGGCGAGGATATCTTCGATGTTGCCGTTTTCACCGTCGCGCACGATCACGGTGATCGTGAAGCTGTCGCAATCCGAGTCGTGCGAAACGATCCTCGGATCGACGTACATCGCTTCCACGACCGGAGCCACGCAGTCGATGATGAACACCACCGGACCCTGGGCGCTCGTCAGGTTGTTCCCCTCGCGGCCGTTGTTCCCCCAAGCGGTGGCCACGGCGTAATGCGCGCCGTCGACCAGTTCGGAGGTGAAGTTCCGGTGCCAGAAGTCGGAGCGGACCACGATGTTCGATGAACCCGTAGCCAGGTTCCGGCGATCGCTGGAGACGATCTTCTCGTCGCCCGACATATCGATGTCGAACCGGTAGGGATAGGTCACCGTACCGCTCGTCACGACGATCGGAACCTGCGCGCCCCACCAGCCGTCGCCGGCGGCACCGTCGTTGTGCGCACCGTCGTCGTACATGGTGTAGTACGTCGAGAAATTCCAGAAGAGACGAACATTCTCGATCGAATCGGCGAAGATCGCCACCGAATCGAGGAGGTAGTCGTCCTGCTGCATCGTGATCGTGAGGCTGAGCGTGTCGCCCTCGACATAGTGCGTCAGAGCGTAGTTCGTCCCGCCGTCGAAGGCGAGCCGGACCGAATCGGCCGACACGGAATCGACATAGACGAACGCGTCATACTCGATGCCGCACAGCTTCGTCTTATTGTGGTGACCATTCGTCTTCCGGAGCGGGTTGCCCGGGTCGTTGTAAACGGTGAAAGGCGATTCCTCATCCCAGAAGAAACCGTGGAGTGTCACTTCAGGACCGTTCACGTCTTCGAGAATGACAACCTTGCCTTCCGACAGGTCCGACTCGGAGACACACGTCGTACCGCACGCGTCGGAGTAGCTTACCGATGCGATCAGGTCGTAGGCATCGGAGTACGAGGACTTCGGATCGGGAACCGCGTTCGTCGGGTCCCACGCGGTGGTGAAGTAACCGTTCTCGTCCACATCATTGTCGGGCGAGTCCATGATTACGGTCCATCCGCCGTAGTTGTAGCTCACCCACGCCGAATCGGTCGACGAGAGCTGCGCGCCGAACTGGATCTTCTTCCCGCTGACCACCTTGTAGTCGTACTTCGTCGGGTTCGACAGAAGATCGAAGGCGGTTGCGGTGTGGTACGTCGCAAGGCTGTCGTTCACGATAACCTCAACGTCGCTCGCCCAGCTCGTTTCGTCCCCGTACATGTTATACGTGCCGGGCGATCCAACCGTGGTCACCGCAACACTGTCCGAGATGTACGGATAGAAGGTCTGAACGCTCAGCAGCTCACCGAGCACCCTGTCCGAGTACTTGAACCTCACCGACGCGGCGCTCGGATCGAGAGGCGTTCCGTCTGAGGATAGGTCCGCCCGGATCCACAGCTCCGATCCCTTCGAAACCGTGTCGAGCACCGTGGAGCGATGCTTCGCCAGGTTCCCCGCCTTGTTCAGGTTGAGCGGACGCGACGCCGCGATGATATCGGCGCTGGTCGTCAGCAGGCTGAACTCGTACGGGTTGAGCCGCGTATTCGAGCTGTTGCACTTGTCGTTGTCCGCAATCACCTGGAACTGGTAACAGCCGTCCTGCAGACCGCTGATCGGCCAGTCGAGGTTATACGGATAGACGTGGTCGACCACGCCAGCCATCTCGACCCACGGGTTCGTGAGGTTCGTCACGTCGCAATTGTAGATCGGATTCAGGCGGTACCAGATGCGCACCGAGTCGGTCGCGCTCGAGTCCTGCACCGTCACGTGAAGTTTCAGCGTGTCGGTATCGGCGCCGAACTGATCACCGCCGTCTGCGTCCTGGGTCTGCGGGTAGACGTCTACCGTGTCGCCGTCTTCCGTGAGCGCCCAAACGACATCCGTTTCGGGCGAGACGTTCTCCATGATGGTGAGCGCCGTAACTGTCGGACTCGGGTCCTGGTTTCCATTCACATCCTGCGCCACGGCGCGGAGGTAAAGGGTGGTGCTCGTCCGGAAGAGCGAGTCGTTCGTCAGAGCATTGATGTCGACGAACGCGCAGAACGGGGCGCGGAAGTCGCGCGACTCGACCGTGTCCTCGTCGGCGCTTCCGTCACCGTCGGCGTCACCACCGCCGACGACGTCTTCACCAATGAGCGGATAGAGTCTCCAGCCCATGATATCGTCGAGGGACGAGGCGATTCCGCCGCGAAGGAGCACGTCGCTCGCGTCCACGGTAAACGTCTGGTCCTGCGAGTAATCGTCGCGAACGATCGCGTCACCGCCGGAGAATCCGAGGGTGTCGTCGAGATCCGCGTACATGTCGGCATCGTCGTTGATGTCGAGATTGTTCCAGTTGATATTGTCCACCGACCACTGGAAGCGGATCCAGTCGAGATCGGCGTATTCCGCAGCGTCGTTGAGCGCCGCATCGATGTAGATGAACTCGTTGTTCCCGCACACCGAACTGTCGGCCACATCGACACACGAGGAATCGGTGGTCGCCCACGACTGCCCGCCGTCGCCGAGCGAGACATTCCAGATGCACGCCTCGGGATAGTTGTTGTCGATGGTGACACAGATGAACGGGATCGTCGTGTTCGAGTCGGTGTCGACGTTGCCCAGCTCGTCAGTCGCCAGCGCGCGGACGAGCCAGCTGCCGGTGAGGTCACCGGTGAACCAGACGGCGCTGTAGATCTCGAGGGAGTCGGTTCCGTACATGGTCGACCCGCCGAGATTGTCGCCGAAGATCCAGTCATCGATGTCGAAACCGTCGTCGCCGGAGTCGACGAAGAACTCGTTGGAGGCGAAGTTCGTCACCCTGAACGAATCCGCCGATCCGACGACATTGCCCACGATTTCCGAGTCGTTGCCGCTTCTAGCATACCATCCGTTGGCGCCGGCATCGTAGACGATCGGGTCGAGCGGCGAGTAGCCGTCGTTATCGTAGTCAATGAACCCGATCGAATCGGGGAAGTCCCTGTGACTCTCCGGACCCTTGACCGACGCCACCCAGGCAAAGTTGCCGCTTCCGACGCGCAACGTCACGTCGCCGCCGGGATCGGTGCTCGACGAATCGTCGTTGTCATCCGTGGCGACCGTGAGCCACGAGTAGTTTTCGTCGGCCAGGCAGTTACCGTTCGAATCGGGCCAGGTCTGGAACTGCACGTTGTCCACTTCCACGTCGTGGATGAAGACCTGTGCGTAGAGCTGCGTCGTGCTGTCGGTGAGAACCACCTCCGGCTCGATGTAGGCGCGCAGACCGAGGGTGTCGATCGTGACGCTGACCACCTGCGTGAATCGCTCGTTGGTGTTCCCTTCGCAGTCGATGCCGACGGCCCGAAGGTCGTAGTTCGCCGCCGAAAGGGTGTCGGTGCGCCACTTGACGTCGACCGGAGGCATCGAGTCGAACGGCGTCGCCGTGGAGCCGATGGTGTACCACGGTCCGGGCGTTCCATCACCCGAGTTCGTCCGGCGCTGCTGGAACTCGATCGAGATGATGTCGTTCGTCGTCGAATCGCCGTCACGATCGTTCAGATCGGCGCCGCCCACGGTGATGTGAACCGCCGAGTCCGCCGGCACGATCGCCCCGTTCACGAGGAACGAGTCGAGACCGACGCTCGTAATGTTCGTCACCGGGAAGACGTGGTCGATCATGGTCACCTTCAGCTCGGCGGATACCGTGTCGGTATCGGCGAGAGCGGGTTCGAAGGTGCCGGATCCACCGAACGCCTGGCAGTAGAAGTAGAACCGGGACGTCTTGTCGCACGGATGGTTCTGCGCGACGTGGGGCACGGTCCACTGGACGTTGTACGGCTCGCCGTCGACGTCCGCGCCGATGCGGGTCCACTGGCCGAGCCAGGTCCCGAGCGAGTCGTCCCACTCCTGGTAGTAGAATACGAGCGAATCGATCGCGCCGCTGGCGTTCGATTCGATGGTGTACGTCATACGGGATGCCGGATCCGAATAGCTCGAATCGTTCGAATCCCAGATCGTGTAATCGGTGTTCGGCGCGGTCGCGCTGTCGACGCCGACGTTCTCGGCAAATTTCGTCAGGTTGAGCACGCACGAAACGCCGGTGGTATCCACCTTCAGGCAGATATTGTTCGCCACCGTTGCGTCGTGGTTACCGGTCCGGTTCGCTTCCGTCTCGGAAAGAGGCGGGGAGTACTTCGGACCGATGTACCCGCCGCGCTGGTCGTAGGGCACGCCGCGGACGAAGAACTCGGCATTGTTCGAGATGTCGTACTCGTGCTGCAGCAGCCCGACGTTCAGGTTGAAGCCCATCAGGTCCGCGAAGCTGTAAACCAGCGGACTTCCGGTGGTACCGGGGGCGATGACCGTCTGGAGAAGCGGGAAGAGAGAATCTCTCTCATCACCGGCGATCGACGCGCCGGTGTCGTTCACCGCCACGCCGGCCACATGCATCAGGTACGGCCAATAGTTGACGCCTCGACCGGGGGTACCGTCGATGTGACGACCGATGACCGAGTCGCCGTTGGCGAGCTTGTAGCTCACCGTCGGAACGGTCGTCCCGTCGGCCATACCGTCTTCGTCATCGTCGTTCGCCCACATATTGTTATGCCCATAAAGGGTGTCGAGGGCGTTATCGACCATGCCGTCGTTATTGTTATCGATACCGTCGTTCAGGCAGTAAATGCCGTCGCCGCCGGTGACCGAGCTGGTATCGGCCGCATCGCCCGCGAGGGTCGTGGTCATAGCGTTGCGAACCTGCGGATCGAGGGTGTCGGCCCAGCCGTCGCCGTCATCGTCGATGCCGGCCTTTCCGGGCAGCCCGTCGGAGTTCTTGTCCCCCGTCGGATCGAGGGCCATGTCGACCCAGCCCGAACCGGTATTGATCTGCAGGACCACATAATCGACGTCGTTCGAGTCGCTCCAGGCGGTGACGTCGAAGTCGACGAAGTTCGAAACGTCGTAACAGTTATCTTCCGGCAGCGTCGGCGGAACGAGGTTGCCCGAACCGGTCGAGTCGATCAGACCGTTCCGGCGCGCGAGCCTCGTCACCTGGGACTGCTCGGGAGCTAGATTGTCGAAGGTGATCATGAACGAGTCCTGCGTTACCGACTCGTTCCCGTTGTTATCCACAACGGTGATGATCGTCTTGATCCACTGCACTGGCTCGTTCGAGATCGCCATCGCCTGGTCGAGATTGGCGATGGTCGCGTGGAAGATATGGTTCTCGCGACGCACCCACGGGCCTTCCGTGCCCGGGAAGCGATCGTTCTGAACCGGAACGGTGTCGAGATAATCGAGGGCCGTGTCGCCACCGCCGTCGAAGACCTTGTTCCCGTTCAGATCGGTGAACGGTTCACCCTTGGTATACGCACCGTCGCCGTCTTCATCGATCCACGGCTCGGGATAGTCCTTCTGACCCACGCTGCACGAATCGGTCACCTTGTGATACGGGATGCACGTCGTGGTGTACGGGTCGGTCGGCGGAACCGCCGGACCGCCCGAACCGATGTCGCCCCAACCGCCGAACGACGAATCCTTGATCCAGTCTTCGTCGTTGTCGGTCTGGTCGGCGCCCCACGACACGAAAGTCGCGGTGGCGACCGTTTCCGGCGGGGTATGGTACGTGAGAATCACCACGTTGGCGCTCATGATCGACGAGTTGCCGTCCGCGAGAGTCGTCACCGCGGTCGTCGTATCCATAACGTCGAGGAAGATGCTCACCGAATCGCCGGGTCCGTAGACTCTTTCGGGATTCAGCGGATCCCACACGGCGATCGGCGTTCCAGGGCTCGTGAAATCGTTCAGGATTTGGGTCCAGCCGCCGCAGTAGTTGTTGAACTGGTCGCGCGACGTCAGGTAGATGTACCCGTTCGCGTCCCCGACGTCCGAACCGAGGGGGATCGTGAACCGGCCGAGGCTGTCCGACTTGACCGAGGTCACCGAGTCGCCCAGCCCGGCGCTGGTGGAGACCACCACCCAGTCGTACGGGTCGACGGCGAGGGTATCGCCGACGAGGGTGTCCGGCTCGGGCGCCTTGTGGCCGTTGATCCAGATATTGTCGTCCGCCACGACCGTGTCGGTGGCGGTGAGAGAGATCTGCAGAGCGTCGGACACGTTGATCGTGTCACGGGGACATGCGACCGGGCCGGCGACCAGGAAGGATGAGAAGCCGGTGCCCGCGCCGATATTCCCGTCGTTGTTGACCGGAGCGACGCCGAAGTAGACCTTGCGGCCCTGTTCGATCACCGTGCCCGACACGTCCGTGAGACCGGGCGTGATATCGGCGATCACCTTGACGGTGTCGAGGGAGCCGATATTCGGGTTCGGAATCGGGATACCGCCGAGAACGTTGATGTTCGTTTCGAAATACGCCTGCGTGATCGGACCGTCGACCCGCGTATAGAGCAGGTAATAATCGGCGTTGTCCGACGTTTCCACGAACTGGATGTAGGCGTGCGACACACTGCCGCCCGGGTTCCGCTCGAAGATCGTGTCTTCGCTGACCGAGGCGGTCGGATCGTCGGCGAGCATGATCGGTACGAGGCCCGTGCCGTCGTCGCGCACCGCGATCACGTCGTCCGTCGAGTTCGTCGAAATCGAACCGGTCCACGTCGCGGACGAGTCGACACCGATCCGCATGCCGTGGACATAGGTCCCGCCGGTAAGGATGACGATCGGCCCGGTCTGGCCGTTCGCCATGCTCCATCCGGCGGCGTCGGCCGTCACGCTGTCGATATTGAAGTCGGTGGCCGCCGCCGCTCCGGCGAGAACCTCCGACAGGCGCACGTAGATCGAGTCGGTCGCGCCGGTCCGCGCCCATGCCTTGGCGATACCGGGACCGATACCGATCGGGACATCGTTGGTGAGCACGTTGCCGATCGAGTCGATGGCGCTCAGCACGAGCCCAGTCCCGGCGAACTTGACCAGGTCGCCCGCACCCGCCGCCGTGGCGCCGGCGTTCATCGTGGTGCGAAGGTAATTCCGCTTCTGATGAACGTTGAGCGAGTCGCGCTGGTCGACGACGAAGTTCTCGCCGCCGCCGCCCGACCACCCCGTCGGGGTGACCACCGTGGCGAAGGCGTTCGCCGTCGCGCCCGACGGGAAGACGACGTCCTGGTCGGTGACGAGGATGAACTCGTCGTCCGAGACGCCGGCGCCGCCGGTATTCTCGTTGTACAGACCGAAGAGCGCCCGGGGACCGGTCACGCTCGGACGGTCGACGATGCGCACCGCGTTATCGCTCGTCGCCTGGGCGCCGCCGCCGGAAACCGTGGCCGCCGTGTCCGTGCCGGGCGTGGTATTCAGGTTGAGCGCGATCTTCGACATGCCCGGCTGGATCATCCGGTGAATCGACGTATCCCGCCAAGCGATGTACACCGTGTCGGGGTTGGCGCCGCCCAGGTTCGGGGCGATCACCGTCCACGACTCCGCCGTATCGGCGTTCAGCTCTTCGATCGAGAAGAGCGAATCGGCGGCGAAGGCGAGAGGATGGGAGAGGAGCACCATGAGGGTGTCGTTCCCAACGTCGTTATCCGCGTGACCCGCCGCGGAGGCGATGCCGCCGGGGTACGCCCCGACAATCACCGGCCCGCTGTGGATCTGGGCATACGAGTAATCCCGCGAAGACGCGGCGTTGCCGGTACCCCAGTCGGTACCGGTCGCCGAAGCGAGGGTATCCTTGAGAGCTACCTTCGAGGTGTCCGGGCGGGGCGCTTTCGCCCAGCCTCCGGAGATCGTAACCACGTTGGTATATCCCGTGGCCGCGATGGCGGTCCCGGTCGCATCCGTCGAGTCGGAGAACACGAAATCCGACAGCAACAGGGAAGCCACCGATACAGGGCGATCGAACACGACGTGAAGCGTCGTCCCGTTGTAGGTCGCATCCATGATGTGCAGACTCGCGTTCCCCGGCAGCGCCGACGCCGTTGTGGCGAAGAACGCGCTGACGAGGACGAGTGCGAGCAGGGATACGGTAGTAAGTCGTCCCTTCCCACGACTATACATGCTCAAACCCTCCTTCCGACGGGTAGCCTGATCGCCCCCGCGAGGTTTCTTCTTTCGAAATCCGAAAAGCGGAGAAACGCTTCGTAACCATCAACCGTTCACCACTCTGTCTCCTCCTGTAAGGCTTGTATGTGACTAAAAACAAATTCACTCGCTTTTCCATAACAGAAACAGGGAGCCTTTCCATGATGCAATACGCCCCGGAAAGGGAACCCCGTCACAACAGATTTTAGTTTACGATCAAATTGTTCATCCTGTACGCACGCATATTCCGCGTACTTCTTCCCCCCAAAAAATCGCGGGTAATATCCCATGCACCCGGGGGGTTGTCAAGAAAAAATTCCCGCGTACTGTTCGGCCAATCTTTCGGCTCATTCATGAAATAGTTGAGTGATTTTTTTCGTTTTCCACATTCCGGGAAACCGCCCATCGGGGCAGGACCGGTGCGGATCGGATTCAACGGAGCAGCCGCCGGGGTGGCGGCGGCGAAAATCTCTGCGGCGATGGCGATAGCGCTCATAGGCTCCTCATCCGTCAAAAACGGGCTTTAAGCTAACAAGGCCCCATAGGGGTGTCAAGCGTTTCCGCCGAAAAAAACCGCCGCAGGCGCCGAACGTCGTTTCACGGCTTCCCGGGGCTTTCCGGGGTGTTTCCGGCCCCGGGAGTCTCGCCCTTTTCGGGACGTTTCTCCTCCGCGGCGGGGCGATCTTCCTCCGGACAGCCGTCGTCGTCCCTGTCTCCGTCCATGTCCTCCGCCACGTCGGGACAGCGGTCCTCCACGTCGGGAATGCCGTCCCGGTCGTTGTCGTACTCGGGCGCGCCGTCCTCGTCCTCGAACCCGTCGAAGTCCTCCGGATCGTTCGGCGCCTTGTCCCAGTCGTCGAGGATGCCGTCGCGGTCGTTATCGATATCGGGGCAGCCGTCGTCGTCCTTGTAGCCGTCGTAGTCTTCCATCCCTCCCGGGCATAGGTCGTACGGATCGTCCACGCCGTCGCCATCACCGTCCTCCGCCCCAAGGGTGCCGGAGAGGTGAATCCCGAACGACGCGGTCCAGTCGGGATAGAGGATCTCAGCAGGCTGATCGGTTCCATAGACCACCCTCCCCCCCTCACCACTTCTCGACAGCCCGATCCCCACACTACCCGACAGGGAGAGTCCCTGGCTGACGTGAATCCGGATTCCGGGGGTGATCTGGAGCGGGTTTTCGCGCCAATCGATCTCGTCCCTCATGTGGAAGAGGCGGTCGGCGAAGAGCTCCAGGTACAGATCCACGCCGGGGGAGGTGAATTCCACCCCGGCACGCAGAATGTAGGCATCGTTACGGGTATCGACCTCTCCGGCGGGAACGTTAGGGTAAAACAGGGGGTAGAGGAGGACGCCGTCCGACTCGTTCCGATTCAGGCGATACCCACCCTGGAGATGCGCCCGGAAGCGATCCTCCAGCCAGCTGAGGCCGATGAGCGCTCCCCCTTCGGTCGTGTGGCTGGAGAACGCCTTCTCCCGGTTCCCCGTGGGGAGAGAGACGAACAGCTCCAGGGCGGCTTTCAGCCTCGCTGCAGGCGAAGGGAGCGCCAGGCGCCCGTAGATCCTGCTGTCGCCGATATCCCCCGTGGAGGCGGCCGGAGGGCTTTGTCTACCGCTCCCTTCACCCGGGCGGTACCAGAGACCGTAAACATCGATCGCCGCGGAGAGGTCGGCAATCCCGCCCGGAATGCCGTAGGAGAAGAAGAACTCCTCCTTGAGGGATGTTTCGCTGTCGGATAGGGGAAATCCCTCGACCGGAATCGATCTATTAAAGTAAACGGTTCTGAGGAAGATCGAGTATTCCCCGCCCCAGAGAATCGAAGCGCCCCGGATCTCCTCCAGGCGCAGTCCCCGGGGGGCGGCGGGGGCATCCGAATCTTCCCGGGCCGCGGGGGCCGATACGAGCGCGACGCCGGCGAGGAGGAGCACCGGCAGCGAAAGGCGCCTCCCGGTCACCCCTCGGCCTTCCCGGCGGCGTCGTCGCCCGCCGGTGTGTCCTTCTTCTCCCCAATATCCGCGCCGACTCCACCCGTGTTGTTCACCGTGTTGCCGCCCCCTTCGGAGGGCGCGGCGGCAGCCTCTTTCTTCTCTCCCTCTTCCGACGTCCCGGCGGTCTCGCCGGCGACATCGACATAGTTGAGTCGCAACCGTGAGAGGATCTGCTGGAGGACTTTCTCTTCGAGTTCCCCCCGGTTCCCCTCGCTCTTCTTCTCCAGGGCGGTGATCACATCGATGTTCCACCGCGCCATCGGCAGGTTCTTCTCCACCTTCCCCGTCCCCGGGTGCGCCTTCTTCCCCAGGAAAGCCATCGTCGCCTCATCGAGGGAACTGAGCAATTCGATGAAACGAAGCGTGTGGATATCGTTGATTTCCTCGGCCATCGTCACCTCCCGGCGTGCGGCCCGTGCCGCGGCGGAATCAGAGCTGTTTTTCGGGCGCCCGGCAGGTTACCACCGGGCCGAGAAGGTGTCAAGCGGATGACGCGGACGCAGAAAACCGGCGGCCCCGGAGGGCCGCCGGTCGCAGCAGGAGAGAGAGTCGTTTCGCGAGCTACCGGAAAATGCTCTTGACTCCTCCCCAGGAGGTCGGCTGGGTGGCGGTGAAGTTGCAGCCCACCGGAAGGGCGCCGATGAGGCCGCATGATTCCTGGGCGAGCGCCGGGCTCGTGCTCCCCACCGTGAGATCGCACGTCGCGTCGTCGCAGAACTGGGGATCCGCCACGATCGTCCCCTCGCCCGGGGTGACGCCCGAGAAGTCGACGCCGGTGTTGCCGTAGACGACATTGCAGCCGCCGTGGACGGTCGATCCCTGCGCGAGGAACCCGGCGGCGCCGTCGTTGAAGGCGATGATATTGTTCATCACCGTGGCGACCGAATTGACGATGGAGATTCCCGATCCCCACCCGGCTGCGGTGTTGTTGGCGATCGAGTTGTTCCGAATCTGGACATCGTATTGGCACAGCGCGATGTGAATGCCGCCGCTCGACACGAGGCCGGTGTTATTGCAGATCACGTTGAACTGGATCGTCGGGGCGCCGCCCGACCAGTGTCCCTGGACGTAGATTCCGCCCCCCTCGTGGGCGGTGTTGTCGCGAATCGTGCAGAACTGGATCGTAGGGCTTCCCCCCTCGCCGACGTAGATTCCGCCGCCGTAGTTCTGGCTCTCGTTCCCCTCGATCAGGCAGTTGTTGATGAGCGGGTCCGTGGCGGGTTCCAGGAAGAGACCGCCCCCCTTGTAGCCGAATCCGCCGGTGATGCGGAAGCTTTCCACGGTAGTGCTCGACGTGCACCCGGTGGGCACCGACACGGTGACGTCCAGCCCTCCTCCGTCGATGGTGGTCAGCTCGGGACCAGCTCCCCTGAGCTGGACCCCTTTCTTCAACGTGATGTTCTCTACGAACGTTCCGGCGGCGACCTGGACGATGTCGCCGCTCGAGGCGCCGTTGATCGTCGCCTGGATCGATCCGCCGGAGCCGACGTTCCAGGTGACCGCCCCCGCGGGAAGGGCGGCGAACGCGACGAGCAGGGCGGCTCGAAGGATGATGGACAGTGGGCTTCTCATGGTGTTTTCCTCCCGGATGTTTCCATCTGCTTTGCTGCGTTGCCCTTGGTTCTTGCAAAGGGAGTGCCATCCGACAGGGCCCGGGCGGAGGTGGAATCGCGTCTATAACACATTACTATACAATGCGTTACAATCCTGTCCCCCGCAGGGTTTCCGCCGGAAACCGGGGCAGAATCCCCGGTGGGCGGGGCATTTTGCCATCCCCCCGATGGGTGCTCCCATCCTTATTGACCCCTCATTGACCCCTCGATCTTTCGATTCGTCACATTTCGGCCGGAAGAGAAGAGAGCATTCGGGGCGGGATCATTACGCTAACCCTTTGATTTTAGTGTGGTTATGGAGAACAGCCGGCAGGCGACGTGGACGGGATCTGTTTCAGGTGGGAGAGGAGAATCTGGCGGGGCCGACGGGGCTCGAACCCGCGACCTCTGGCTTGACAGGCCAGTGTGCTAAACCAGCTGCACCACGACCCCGCATGCAGGAGAAACCGGGCGATACCGCCCGGATCGGCCATGCCGAAAGACAGACCGCTAATGTAGCAGAACCCTTTCCGCTCTGTCAACGTCGCGGAAGAGGAAGTTTGCCCGAAGGCGTTTTTTTTCTTTCCACCATTCTCACCAGCGCCGTTACGGCGCGCACGGAACAGTCGAAGGTGAGGATCGTTTCCCCGAAGGCGAGGCGAACGACCGGTTCCGGGTCGAGCAGCCCCACGGCGATGAAGCGCCGACCGACCGACCGGAGCGCCGAGGCGAGCTTCACCTGCCCTTCGGGAAGCGCCCCCCGCCCGGCGAGGGCGCAGAGTACCACCGGACGGTGGAGGGCGACCGCCGCAAGTCGATTTATATCGGAATCGTTCGGGTCGAAAGGATACCATTCGATCCGGCCGGGTGCGTCGTTTCTTCCCGCGAGCCGGCGTACCTTTTCCGTGTCGAATGTCACACCGATCCGCCCCGGCAGTCGCCGCGGCAGGAAAAGCGTCCACTCCCCCTCTTCCGGCGGCCGGTATTTCCCCTTGCCGATCCGAACGAAACCGCTCTCCACCTTCGCCGGCGGAGTCGTCACCGGCGGACGCCGCCGGCCGGGGATCGACAGGAGCGACGCCACCGCGGCGGCGCTCGATTGCGCCCTCTCCCGGTCGACCCGGCCTTCCCTCAGCGCACGGGCGAGGCGGGCAGCGAGGCGCGCACCTCCCACGAGGGAATCGCCCCGGCAGAAGAGATCGACCCCCGCCGCCAGTGCATCGACCGCCGCCGCGTCGCCTCCGAACGCCTTCATCTCCACGGCGTCGGAAAGGACCACCCCTCGGAAGCGGAGCCTCTTCCGAAGGAGGTCGTCGAGAATGGCCGGGGAGAGCGTCGCGGGGCGGCTCCTCCCGCCGTCGAGAGCCGGGTACGCCACGTGGGATACCATTACTACCGGAACCCCGGCGGCGGTGGCCGCCCGAAAGGGGGGAAGGTCGCGGCGGACGATCGCTCCCGCCGGACGGCCGTCCCGCGGAAGGGTCACGTGAGAATCCCCCCTCACACCGCCATGGCCGGGAAAGTGCTTCGCCACGGGGATCACGCCTCCCCGGAGGAGACCGCCGATCGCCGCCGCACCGAAAAGGGCGACCCGGTCCGGATCGCCGCCGAACGAACGGGTGCCGATCACGTCGCTCCCCCCCGGCGAAGCGACATCGAGAACGGGGGCATTCACCATGTTGATGCCGATCGCCCTGAGATGGGTGGCGTGGCACTCGGCCCAGGCGGCAACGAGGTCGGCGCTCCCGATGGCCGCCAGGAGCATCGGTGAGGGCGCCGCCGGGGCGACACGCGACGCGAAGGAGACGAGCCCCCCCTCGTGATCGACCGCCGCGAGGAGCTTTCCCCCCGGGACGAGGGAGCGCGCCTCGGCGACGAGGCGGCCCACCCGGGTGCGCTCGCGCAGGTTTCGCCCGAAGAGGATCAGGTGACGGACCCGCCCCTCGGCGAGGATCCGCCTCTCCCGGGCGCTCAACCGCTCGCCGGCGGGAGGCGCCATGACGAGCCGGCCCGCCAGGCGATCCCACCGGTCGGGGGGCGTCATCTCGCCCTCACGCCGACGAGGCGGTACGTAACCTGGGTGAGCTTCACCCCCGGGTAGTAGTGCTCGAGAATCTGGGGGAAGTGATACCCCTCCTCCGCCATCCCCATCGCCCCCCACTGGCACATCCCGATTCCATGACCGAACCCCCTCCCCTCGGCATGCAGAGCGGTCACCACACCTCCCCGACGTTTCGTGTCGATCTGGAACCATGTGCTCCTGAGGATTCCCCCGTCATCGGGGCGGCGGAGTACCCACCGGACTCTGTCGCCCCCCACTTCGATCTTCCCGCCCGACGTTTCGAACGTCGTGATGAGCACCCTGCCCGACTTCCCGCGGTCGGTGACGCGCACATCGAGGAGGTCGCCCAGCTCTTCGGGACGCCTCTTCGCCTCGCCGGCGAGATTCGCCACGATCGCCGATATCGCCTAGCCCCCTGACCATTCCACTTTCCATAGAAAACGGGGCGAGCCGCGGCAGAACGCCCTGTCGGGGTCGAATCTCCGCCCCGGACCATCGACCACCCCTCTCAGGTAGGGTGCCGGCTCCCGGTCGAACCAGACCTCCTCGAGAGGCGCCGTTCTCCCCCCACAGGTCGACGAATAGTACGCGCGTATCAGTTGTCCGCGCCACACCGCCACCACGTCGGCGGTCTCCTCGATGGCGCGGTCGACCACGTCGCTCGTCTTCTCGAGTCCCCTGTAGACTTGGTCCGATTCATCGGCGAGAAGATCCCACAGCTCACCACTCTCGCGGACCCTCGACCAGGCGTACGTCCGCGCCGCCACCGCCTGGCATTTCACCGCCTCGATCTTCTCCTCGTCGAGAAAGCCGATCTCCCACGGAACGACACCGCGAAGGTATTCCTCCATGCCGACGCGGTTGAGCACGATCAGCGCCTTGCCGTCGTGAAAGATGTCGAGCGTCCCTCCATAGGGACGGCCGTCGAGGAGGAAGGTCGATCCCCCTTCCGGGAGAAAACTCGCCTCCGCGGCGAGAACGCGCCTATCGGCGCCCCGGCACAGAACGATCGCGCCATCGACGCCCGCCTCGAAAACCACCTCCCCACCGGGTGGAAGCACCGCGGCCGCGCCGCTCCAGATCACCCTCCCCCCTCCCATCGAGCGGAGGGTGACCTCGGCACGCCCCACGGCGACACCGATCTTGAGAGGAGGGAGCACCGTCGCCCGCCCCCGGACGGGAGAACCCGGCTCGCGCGGCGGGCGCGGCGTGCACCCCGGCTCGAGAAGAAGAGCGCCGACAAGAAGGAGCGTGCCGGCGATCTTCCCAGGCCAAGGGCTGATCCGCTTCATGACCGTTCCCCCTTTCCACGCCGTCCGGAGAGCGAGATCGAGAAGGGACGAACCGAAGGGGTGAATACGCCGAGAGGCGCCCCCCTCCTCGCCCCGGTAATGTGGGTCATCGGGAAAACGCTTCCGCGAACGAATTCCGAGGCGAGAAGGGCGAAACCGACCGCCTCCCTCGCTTTCGACGGAATACCGAGATCGTCGAGCGGTCTCGCGACAAGCCCGGTCTCCTCCTCGAGTATCTGCACGAGCGTCCTGTTGCGGGCGCCTCCGCCGCAGACGTACAGCTCCACGCCCCTTTCCCCCGCGGCGCACCGCACGATCTCCCTCCCCGCCGACAGGGCGGTGAAGGCGGTCACCGTGGCGAGGAGGTCGGCTTCGCCGACACGGCGTCTCGTCGCCCGCCGGACGAGGTCGGCGGCGAGCGTATCACCGAACTCCTCGAAACCGGTCGACTTCGGCGGCTTCCTCCTCAGGAAGGGGTGCGCGAGAAGCCGGCGCAGAAGCGGTCGATCCACCCTACCCCTCGCCGCCGACGCGCCTCCCCTGTCGAACCGGCGACGTCCTGCCGACTGAAGGGTCACGATCCTGTCGATCAGCACGTTCCCCGGTCCCGTGTCGTACGCCCTCGTCTCCTCCCATGAGCCGCCCGCGGGAAGAAAGGTGAGATTCGCCATCCCTCCGATGTTCACGATCAAGCGGCTCTTCCGTTCACTCCTGAAGAGGAGAAAGTCGGTGACGGGAAGAAGAGGCGCCCCCTCGCCGCCGGCGGCGACGTCGGCCGAACGGAAATCGGACACGACGGGAATCCCGGTGAGCTGCGCGATCACGGTGGCCGAACCGATCTGGACCGAAACCCCCTCCCGGCCACCGGGGAGGTGGAGCATCGTCTGCCCGTGGCTTCCCACGAGATCGACCGTCCCGGCGGCCTTTTCGTCGCCGGCGATGCGCAGCGCCGCACGGGCGAAGATCTTCCCCAACGCCGTGTCGAGACGGGCGAGTTCGGCACTGTCGCGCCGGCCCGGCCCCGCGGCACCGGCGATCCTCTCCTTCTGCCTTTTCGTAAAGGGAAAGGTGTCGAACCGTTCGAGCCGCGCCCGACACGCCGTTCCCCGGCCGGAAATCCGGACGAGGGCCGCGTCGACGCCGTCTACGGAAGTGCCCGAAAGGAGGCCGATCACCGTGAGTCTGTCGGCGGCGCTCATCGGAACTCCTCGCCGTCGAGAGAACGGAATAGATGCGCGATACCGGCGACGGAAAGGGCGACGAGCACCCCACCCACCCACCGAGGCCCGAAGACGAGCATCCCCCCACCGAAAAGGAAGAGATAGAGCGACACGGTGGCCACCCCCCACAGGAGAAGCCATCCGCCGAGGGGGTTCGTCGCGCCGGCGGGGCGAAGATCGCCCCAGACGCCGAGAGGTCGAACCTTCGCGCAGAAATGCCTCAATCTCTTCTCCTCCACCGGAGCGGTCAGGAAGGTGACCGGAAGCCAGACCGCCGCGGAGAACGCGACGATCACGGGAATGCTGTACGGAAACACGATGGAGGGGAAGAAGCGGTGGAGAATCGCGTTCGCCGCGATCGACGCCACCATGGCGGAAAGCTCCGACCAGGCATTGATCCTCCACCAGAGCCAGCGGAGGATGTAGACGATGCCCGCTCCCGCGCCGAGGGAGATGGTGAGAATCCAGGCGCCGGTGATCGTCTTGTAGCGAAGAGCGACGAAGGCGCCGAGCGCCATGAGAAGCACGGTGACGAGCCGTGAGACGAGCACGAGCCGCCGCTCATCGGCGGCGGGGTGAAGGAACCGCCTGTAGATATCGTTCACCAGATACGACGCGCCCCAGTTGAGGTGGGTGTCGATGGTCGACATGAAAGCGGCGAGGAACGAGGCGACGAGGATCCCCCTCCAGAACGCCGGGAGCACGAGGAGAGCGGTCTGCGGGTACGCCGCCTTCGGGTCGGCGAGATCGGGGAAGAGGACGAGAGAGGCGAGAGCGGTGAGCACCCACGGCCAGGTCCGTATGCCGTAGTGGGCGATGTTGAACCAGAGTGTCGCCTTGAGCGCTTCGTTCTCGTTCTTCGATGCCGCCATCCTTTGGATCACGATCCCCCCCCCGTCGGCGTTGTCGGTGCACCACCAGAGGAAGCCTATGTAGATCAGAAACGCACCCGGCGGGAGAAAACTCTCTCCGCCGGCGGCGGGGAAATAGTGGAGAAAACCTCCCCCCCCGTCGGTGGCGGCGAGAAAGCCTTCCCGCCCGCCCACGCGGTTCCATGCGAACACGCCGGCCGCCGTCGCTCCCACGAGTGCCAGGACGAACTGCGCCAGGTCGGTGACCACCACGCCCCAGAAGCCGGAGAGAACCGCGTACGTCAGCGCGATGACACACGAAATCGCCACGGCGACCTCCTTCTCCACCCCGGGGAAGAGGCTCCCCACGAGAGTGGCCATCGCCAGGATCACCCACCCCATGACGAGACAGTTTCGGATGGTGGAGTAGTAGAATCCGCGGAAGCCGCGAAGGAGGGCGGCGCCCCTTCCGGAGTAACGCAGCTCGGATACCTCCGCGTCGGTCATCACGCCGGCGCGGCGCCAGAAACGGGCGAACAGGAGCGCCGAGAGCATGCCGCCGATACCATAGGTCCACCAGAACCAGTTGCCGGCGATACCGTGTTTGCGTACCAGTTCGGTAACGGCGAGGGGAGTGTCGGCGGCGAAGGAGGTGGCCACCATCGATGTGCCGGCGAGCCACCAGGGGAGGGTCCTTCCGGAGAGGAAATACTCGTCCATACCCGATCCGGCGCGGCGTGCGAAGATCACCCCCACCGAAAGGGCGAAGGCGAAGTAGACGAGAATCACGGCCCAGTCGATCGGTTCCAGAATCAAGTGAGAGCCCCCCGGGGGCGCATTGTAGCATCAGCGGCACCGCCTCGCCAGCGACGAGGCGAAGAGGGGGCGGATCGGCCCGTTTCGCCCGGGAAGGGCCTTGGAGGGCGAAGGAAGGCGGCGGCGGAATACGGGAATAATTCTTCGATACTATATAATAGTGAACGGGATTTACCGGGCCCCTTCCACCTGCTGCGACGAGCCGGGGAGATCGGGGGGGACGAACACCGCCTTACCGATCGACTCGGCCCTTTCATCGCCGCGCCACGCCCGTAGGCGATAGAGGTAGACGCCGTACGCCACCCGGTCGCCGTCGTCGTCGAGACCGTCCCACGCGTCCGGGTTGGCGTTGTACCCCGCCCGTGCGGAAAGGCCGCGAAGATGCCGGATCCTCCTCCCCCCCACGGTGAACACTTCCACCTCCACGCGGTCGGCGAAATCGGTGAGATCATAGTAGAAACCGGTGGTCTCTTCGGCGGGATTCGGGTAATTCAGCAGGTTCACGATACGGAACTTGTCGTCCACCCGGAAGGTAAATGACTTCGTCTGGGCGTTGATCCCGATGACCAGCTCATGGTCGCCGCCCGAAAGCCGCGGGCGCGCGGTGGCGATCCAGTTGTTCGCGTCGACCTTACGAAGGGTGTCGAGCGCCACGCCGACACCGTCGATCCTGAAGAACACATCTTCCTCGTCCACCGGAAGGGGTGTTTCGATTTCGGCCCGGATTTCCGGCGCCGGGGAGACGAGTTCCCCCGGGGCGATGGAACGCCCGTCGAAGGTGACGTTTACGCCGATCGATACTTTGAGGGTGAATGTTCCGGGACGGCCGTTGTAATCGACGGCGCGGAACACGACGTCGTACGAGGCGATCGTGTTCACCGTCGTTTCGTAGCGGAGAATCCACGCCCTCCCGTCGTCGGCGAGGGATGTGTCCTTCTCCAGGGCGTAGAGCGTACTATCGACGAGGCCGTCCCTGTCCCGGACGGTGATCGAATCGGTGTCGAGAACCGTTTCGTCGTGAAGGAACGCTTCGATCGTCACCGGCGATCCGTCGGCGTGTCCCCGAAGAACCGAGCCGTCTTCCACCGGCACGCCGTCGACGAAGACTTCGAATGTCGGAACGCCGGCGTCGAGCACGAGAGCGGGATCGCCGAAAAGAGCGTACCTCCGAATGACGCTCGGTTTCTCCTTCTCCACCGCGACGAAATCGACGAGCCCGAGGGCGAGCACTTCTCCGAGGGACCAGCGGGGCACTCCCTTGTACCAAACGGGCCGCTCGTCCCCGGCTGCCGCGGGGATCACGCCGGGAGTCTGGAAGAAATATTTTAGTATGGAATTATTCAGCTTCAGGTTCGGCCGGAGGAATTCGATCCCCGTCGAGCCGAACGTCGCCACGGCGCCCCCCTTCCGACTCGCCATCATCTCCTCGGTGATCGCCTCGCTCCCTTGGGATTTCCAGCGGTCGAATTCCGATATGGAACATCCGTACGCCATGAAGATGTACGGCTTCCCTTCGTTGTCCGTTAAAGAGTCGATGTCGTCGCTCCGCCTGTTCCTGTAGTCCGCCGAGTTGCGAAGGATCACTTCGTGGGTGAGCACGTTCCGGTTTCCATGGCCCTGGAAGTTGACGAGGAAGACGCCTTCGCCGTTCCACTCGTTGAACAGCGTCGATGTGATCGCGTCGCGGCTGTGATCGATCACCTCGTCCACATCCGCCTGAATCGAGTCGGGGAACCTGCTGTCGGGGGTGGGGCAGGGATAGAGTTCGTGGTAGCCGTCGGTGAACCGGGAAAGGAAAATGTTCACCGTGTCGATCCCCCGGGCGGCACTCGCCTTCACCTCTTCCGAAAAGAACCTCGTATTGTCCTCGAACTGGTTCTGGTAGACGTTTCTCATGCACATCGACTCGAAGGTCCACGCATCGTCCGCCACGAACATCACCCGGTTCCTCCACGCGTCGCTCCCGGTGAACCGTTCGTAGGCGATCGTTTTATCCGCCATCGTCTCCACATCCTCCGGGTTATCCGCCGTGAACCGGCCGACGATTACATCGAGAAGCGCGTCGCTGTCGCCGTCGAGGAAGCCGTACCATAGGTCGCTCGCGTCCCAGTGATCACCGCTCCCGTAGATGGTGGCCGCATAGCCGGGGTACGATGGAACGTAGTCGAAGTCGGAGGCATTGTTGTTCGACCCTCCCCTGTTCGTGGCGATCCCCTTGTAGTCCTCGAAGCCGTCCCCCACGAGGAGCACCCAGCCGGGCGGCGTGTCCCACCTTTCGAAGCCGTACCGGATGTAGTTCTGGATCGCGACGGGATCCTTGATGCCGCCGTTGAACTCGTCGTAGACGTCGCTGATCCGTGCGCGCACGACGCGATAGCCGGTCGACCGGCGGTAGTCGACGAAGTCGTCGAGGGCATCATAGAAGTCGTCGTACGTGATGATCAGGTAGTCCCCCGGAGCGCCGGCGAGATCGGTGGGCGCATCCCGAACGATCTTCGACGAGGGAAGGGTTCGCGCGCCCGAGGCGGTGGCCGCCACGTAACGCCGCGGCGACGCCGTGGAGTCCCGGAGCACCACGGAATATGTGTTCCCCGACTGGACCACGGAATCGGCGCTGAGGCGCACCGGCGCGTAGATATCGGTGACATCGAGAATTATCACGTCGGGATCGGAAAACCGCTCCAGTTCCATCCGGACCGCGCCGGAACGCTCGCCGGTGGAGAAGATGAGGTAGTCATCCACGGCACGGTAAAGGAAGTCGCCGTGGATTTCGTACCAGTCGAGGAAGCCGCCCGCGCCGGTGATCTCCTCTGTCGAGTCGGTGCTGCGGGAACCGAAGTACCGGAATCGGTTGACCCCCTCGACGAGATCGGCCGCCGAAAAGACCCTGTCGCTCCGGAAGAGCATTCCGATCTCTCCGTCCACCCGTTCGTTGAACACCGTGTCTCCGTTCGCCTCGCTCACGAGGCGATAACGGTGATACGCGGACTCGCCGTTCACCAGCTGGGTGCTCACGGTCATCGCCTTGATGCCGAAAAGTGCCGACGTGTCCGGTACGGGGAGGATGATCTCGGTGAGCCGATTGTTGTTCAGATCCCCCATGCCGTAGTAGTTGTCCACCGTGTCGATCGGCGTGTTCCAGTTGTAGATCGCGTCGATCTCCCAACGGATCGAATCGGGAAAAGAAACGAGGTTCGTCGCGCCGGGAAGATCGCTCCACGGCGGCCTCGTTTCCAGCGGATTGCGCACCCCCTCGAAGGAGAGGAAGTAGACCGCCTCGTAGGCGAACCGGTCGTCGTCGTCGCGCTCCATCCTGTCTTCACGGAAACCGGGAAGCCAGGCGCGGATCTCGTCGCCCCCGTTGAAAAGACCGTTGCCGTCGGCATCGATCACGTCGATCGGGATGTTGATCTCGGTGAACGGGTCACCGAGCGCCTCGAGAAGGGAGTCGGAGAAGCCGCGCCGGTAAAGGGCGATCGAGGAGACCGGTTCGTTGTCGGCGAGACCGGCGGAGGCGAGGTCATCGAAGGTGATACGATAGAGTCCCCCCTTCTCCACGAAGAGCTTGTACTCATCCTTCGTCGCGGCCCGCTTCGGAACGCCCGCCATCGGCCTTGCCGGACGGCTCCTGAATCGTTTCCCCTGACCATAGTTGAGAAGTGCTCCCTGGTAGATCCCCTCCCACCTTCCCTCGTCGCCCACGCTCTCCCTCGAAAGGCCCTTCATCATCGACGGCGACGTGAAATCGATTCTCACCTCGATCGACCGGTAGGCGCGCAAGACGCCGGTGGCGGGATTCACTTGGAAAGGGGCGATCCGCAGCGGGGTCATCGCCTGGTGGCGGAATCGGCCCGGCGCGCCGAGAGCAGCGATCCGGGAGGGATACCAGGAAGAGGCACGGTAGAACGACTCATCCACGTACGGCACGAAGCCGGGCACCGTTCCGTTCGCGACGGGTGCCTCGCGGGGCACCGGTCTCACCGGGGCGCCGGGAAGATCGTCGTACTCCACGTCGAGAATCGTCACCTTCGCCCGGGCGCCCTCGGGCAGGGCGATCCAGTATCCCTCCAACGGGAGTTCGGGACGGCCCGGGATCGACGTGCCGCCGCCGGTGAGTCCGCGAACCTCTCTCCAGGAGCGTCCGTCGGCGGAGGTATCGGAAATCCGGTACCCCTTCGGTGTGATCGTCACGGTGAGGCTGCTTTCCCCGTCGGGGATCGCCGAAACGGAGGCGAACACGCCCGGCGCGAGGAGGGAAATCGCCATCGCCTGTAGAATACCTCTGCAAGCCGTTCGCAATGCGGGAGATGTCCTTTCGAAGGGGTCTGTTATGAGAATAATACATGGAACGCATCGGGGAAAGCCGCAATTCCAATGATGACAGGGGCCGCGAAACGGTATAGAATCCCCGGGCCATGAAATCGATCGTTTTTTCCACGTTTCTTCTCTTTTCGCCCCTTTTCGCGGCACCGCCGGCCACCGCCGATCCGGACGGGGCGGCGGTGATCGATCTCCACTTCGACAGTCACGTGGTGGTGTACGGACCGGAGCGGGGCTGCCGGTTCGGCGAGGGACTCGCGGCGGGTGATTTCGACGGCGACGGTATCGACGACCTCCTCATCAGCGCTCCCTGGTCGGACGGACCGGGGGGAGAACGAGCGAACTGCGGCAAAGTCTACCTCTTTTTCGGCTCCCCCGATCGCCGGGAAGAGATGGGCGAAGTGGACGCCGCCGAGGCGGATGTGGTGTTCACCGGTGCGCGCCGCGAGGATCAGCTCGGAAGAAGGCTTTCCGCCGCCGATCTCGACGGCGACGGAAGGGATGATCTCGTTCTCGGCACGATGTACGGCGATGCCGACGACGGTGCCCGGAGAAACTGCGGGCAGGCGTTCATCTTCTTCGGCCGGTCGAGGGACCGCTTCGAGGAGAACGTCGACCTCGCCGAAAGCGCGGCGGATGTCACCGTCTCGGGAGCGGATGAAAAGGACTTCCTCGCGGGAGAAATGTGCACCGGCGATATCGACGGCGACGGTCTCGGCGACCTGATCCTCGGCGCTTTCTACGGGGACGGTCCGGACGACGACCGCTACCACGCGGGAGAGGCGGTGATCATCTTCGGCAGGGAGAGAAAGGCCTTTCCCGCCGAGATCGATCTCGCGAAGGATCCGAACCCGACGATCTACGGCGCCGAGGCGACCGACACATTCGGAAGATCCCTCGCCGCGGGAGACCTCGACGGCGACGGGCGGGATGAGCTGATCGTCGGCGCCTACTACGCCGACGGGCCGGAGAATACGCGGATCAACGCGGGCGAAACGTATCTCTTTTTCGGGCGCAACCGCTACGATTTTGACAAGGTCATCGACCTCGCGGACAGCACGGAGGTGGTGATTTCGGGAGAATGGGACGGCGACGTTTCCGGGCGATCGGTCGCCACGGCCGATATGGACGGCGACGGTCTCGATGACCTCCTGATCAGCGCCCACAAGTCGAGCGCCGAACACGATCTCGATCCCAGCGGCGACCAGGGACGGATCTACGTGATTTACGGCGCGCCGCGGGATAGGATTCCCGGACGGATCGATCTGAGAAGGGCCGCGCCCGGGTGGATCGTAGGGGGCGAAAGAAGCGATAATCTCGGCTGGCCTCTCGCGGCGGGCGCATGCAGTCCGGACGGAGCGACGTTCCTCCTCGCCGGGGCGAAACAGGCGGACGGCGAGGATCGGGAGAGGACCGAAGCGGGGGCGGCGTATCTCGTCGGCCCGTGGAAGAGGAGCGATCTCGCCGGCGGCATCCCGATCGACTCGATCGCCTCGCTCACCATTATCGGTGCCGACCCGAAGGATTACACGCCGTTCGACGCCGTCCTCTTCGACTGGGACGGTGACGGCCGCTGCGAAGCCGCCCTCGGTGTCCCCTCCTCCCAGGGAAAAGACGGTAATTCTCCGCAGACGGGGGAGGTGTCCGTCGTATTCACCGAAGATTAGCCGGCGAGGCTCCTACTTCTTCTCCCCGCCGCCCGGCTTCATTCCCTTGAGAGGCGAAACATAGGCGCCGGTGCGATCCGGCACGGGAGGGATCTCCCCTTTTTCCAGATAAGGGAGCGTCTGTCGCGCCTCGAGCGCTTCCCATCCGTACGGCGCCATGGAGACCACCTTGTTCCAGATCTCGATCGCCTCGGAGTGCTTTCCCCTCAGGCCGAGAACCCGGGCGAGATCGACCCAGGCGAGCAGGTAGTCGGGGTCGACGTCGAGAGCCTTCCGGATATGGCGCTCCGCCTGGTCGAGATCTCCCAGGTCCTGGTAGCTCACACCGAGGTTCCTCCAGGCGAGGGCGTTCAGCCCTTCTTCGTCGACGGCGATCGCCTTCTTGTAGATCCGGATGGCGGAATCGAAGTCCTTCCTCATTCTGTAGAGAATCCCGAGCTGCATGTACGCTTCCACGTTCTCCGGTTTCAGCCGGGTAACGATGGTGAGCACCCTCTCCGCTTCTTCGAGCTGATTCACCGAACGGAGCCGGATCCCCTGGTAGACGAGTCCCTCGAAGAAAGTCGGTTTCCTTTCGAGGACGAGCGCTTTCGCCTCGGCGGCGCCCGCCTCGTCGCCGGATCCGAGCCGCGCCAACGCGAGAATCGCCGGCGCGTACGGGTCGCGGGGCAGCCGGGAGACGATCGGCTCGATGGTGCGGATCGCCCCGTCGAAGTCGCCGCGGCTCACCTCGGTGGTCGCCCATTCGAGGGCGATGCCGGGGTCGTCGGGGGAGATCTCCATCGCCCGCTTCAGCTCCTTCTCCTCCTCCTCCCGGTTTTCCAGCCCCCGCCAGGCGAGACCGAGAAAGAGGTGGGATTCCGCCCGCGCCGGGTCGAGGGCGATCGCTTTTTGGAGAGGTTCCAATGCGGTTCGGGGCTTCCAGCTCTCCACGCCGTAACGACCCCGTTCCTCCCACGCGCGCGCGAAGTCGGGATACGCCTCGGTCAGATCGATGAACGCCTTCGTCTTTTTCGCCGACACCGGCATGGAGAGCACCCGGAGAAGCCGGTCGGCCCGATCGCCGGATCCGCTTTCCAGACGGGCGGCGAGTTCCTTTCGGACCATCTCCCTCTCACCGAGGGCCTGGCGGATCCTCAACTTGAGGATCCGCGCATCGAGGTCGCCCGGTTCCGCGTCGATGCGCTTCGCGAGAAGTTCGATCGCCTTTCGGCCGTCCCCCTGCCGATAGAGAGCGAGAGCCTTCTCGGACACCTCCGACGCCGCACCCGGCCCGGCAAGAAATACGAAACCGGCCAGAAGAAACAGGCCGAACCGTACCGGTCTTGTCATCTCTGTCATCGTAAACCCCCTATCTGCTCCCGGGCGAGCAGGGCATTCCTCTTCGCGGTCTCGGCGGAAGGCGAGCCGGGCGCCACGGCGGCCGCCTTCTCCCAGACCCGGATCGCCTCCTCGTAATGGCCGAGTCCGGCGAGGGCGACTCCCAGGTTGAGAAGAATGTCGGCATCCCCCAGGTCGAGCTCGCTTCCCTTCGTGTACTGCCGGACAGCCTCCTCCAGGTTCCCGGCCTCGCGGTAGAAGTTCCCGATCCCGTAGTACCCCTTTGCGAAGCCGGGATTCTTCTCGACCGCCTTCGTCAGGAGGGTGAACGCCTCCTTCTTCTTCCCGAGTCCCTTCGCGAGAAGAGCGAAATTATAGTACGCCTCCACCAGCTGCGGATCGTTCTCGATCGCTCTTTTGTAATACACGATCGCCTTCTCGAGGTTCTTCTCCTCGTTGTAGATATTGGCCAAGTTGTAGTACGGTTCGGCGAAATCATCCCTGCTCTCGATCGCTTTCCGGAAGAACTTGATCGCCTCCTCACGTCGTCCGATCGTCTTGTACACCTTCCCCAGCCCGTTGAAGGCGGCCGGGGAATCGGGGTAGGTGGCGAGTTCCTTCTGGTATTCCTCGGCGGCACGATCGGTATCGCCGCCGGTGAGGTAGACATCCCCGAGGCGTAGGTGCGCCTCCTCGTACTTCGGGTCGATTCGGAGGATTTCCTCGAGGTCGGCCACGGCCTGATCGCTTTCGCCTCGCTTGAAATGGAGGGCGGCCGACAGACCGATCAAGCTGAGACTCGGCGGGGCAAGCCTCGACGCGCGTGCGATCATGTTATCCGCGCCGCCGAGATCGCCCGCCGACAGATACGCCTGCGCCAACGACTTGATCAGTTCGAGGTTGCGCGGATCGACCTTCTCCAGTTCTTCGAAAACAGCGATTGCTTCGCCGAGATCCCCCTTGCCCTGGAGAGTCCGCCCGTATTGATACCTTGCAATCAGGCCGATCTTATCCTTCGGATCGGCGCGATCGCCCGCCCCGTCCACGTCCGCACCCCGCGTCCCCTTTCGCGAAGTCACATAGCCGAGGGCCTCCAGCTTCTCCCGGCTCTTGACGTCGACGGAAAAAACCTCGTCCTCATCCGCTTTTGCCCGGTCTTCCACGAGAATCGGATCGAGAAGACGACGAAACGCATCGACCTTGTCCTGAAAGCGATCCGCCACATTCGTCGTCTCCTGCGGGTCGTCGCTCAGGCGGTAGAGTTCCTCGCGGGGGACGCGGATGAACTTCCATTCGTCTCCGCTCAGCGCCCGAACCGCACTCCAGCCGAAATCCTCCAGCGGGGACATCGATTCGGAATAGTTCACCAGTTCGAGAGAAACCCCCGGATCGATAAGAAGAGGGACGAGACTCACACCATCGACGCCGTCGAGGGGGGCCAACCCGGCGAGATCGAGGAGCGTGGGCGCGATGTCCACACCACGTACCTGGCTGCGCACCACCGAACCCCGCCTGAGAGATGCGCGTGAGAACTCTTCACGGTCGGGCCAGGAAACGATCAGCGGGATACGTATGGTCGATTCATAAACGAATACGCCGTGGGTCGACTCGCCGTGATCGCCGAGAGATTCGCCGTGATCGCCCGTGAGCACGACGATCGTCTTCTTCCGAAGTCCGAATCGGTCGAGCGTCTCGAACAGTCTTTCCAGTTCGCTGTCGACGAATGCGATCTCTCCATCGTACGGGGATTCCCGGTAACGCGAACGGAAAGGTTCGGGAGGTTCGTAACGCCAGTGCGGATCGAAAAAATGAAGAAAGAGGAACGTCTTCTTCTTCTTCGTTCGGCTGAGCCAGTCGATCGCCCTGTTGACCACGTCGTCCGCCGTGCGCTCCGAAACATCATAGAGATCCTCCAGGTCCTTGGGAGGGAACCGGTCGTCGTATAGATCGAATCCCTGGTCGAGGCCGAACCGGGAATCGAGGGGGAATGCCCCGACGATCGCCGCCGTGGCGTATCCATTCGCCTTCATCGTCTCGGCGAGCGTGTTGATACGCTCCCCGAGCCGGTACGTGCCGTTGTTCCGGACCCTGTGGCGGTAGGGGAAAAGACCGGTCATGAAGGTCGAATGGGACGGGAGCGTCAGGGGAATGCTCGACACCGCCCTCGCGAACCGCGCGCCGCCGGCGGCGAGGGCATCGATGGCGGGCGTTTCGATTCTCTCGTAACCGTAGCAGCCGAGATGGTCGGGCCGACACGTATCGATGGAGATGAACAGCACCGAAAGGCCCTCGTCGGCGAACGATACGGCGCGCCCCGAAGATGCCCCCGCCTGGGGCGCATCGTCCCCGCCGCCGGGACTCTTCCGCTCTCGTTCTCCCCCCGAACCGCATCCACCAACAAGTAGAAGGATAATGAACAGGAGCGTGGCTCTCGATGGAGTGTTCATTCCGGCCTTTCTCCTTCCGCACGGGAAAGCGCCCGCTCGGCCATCCGGATGTTCTGGATCACGGGGTTGGCCGGGTCGTAGGCGAGAATCCTCTTCCACGTGGCGATCGCCCCGTGCAGATCCCCTCCATGATACTGTACCAGGCCGATATTGCAGAGCGCCGCCGAGTGTCGAGGATCGAGAGAAAGCGCGCGGTTGTATTCCGCGAGCGCCTCGTCGACGAGTCCCTCTTCTTCGAGGATTCCGCCGAGTCGGTTCCTCAGGTCGGCGTTCTCCCCGATCCGCGCCAAGCCGTTGCGGACCGCCTTTTCCGCCTCGGCGAGTTTCCCATCCGCCTCGAGAGCATTGCTCAGGTTCCGGACGAAAAGAATGTTTCGCGGATCGAGTTCGCACGCCTTCCGATACTCTTCCACCGCCTCGCCGAATCGATCCAGGTCGTAAAGACAGTTTCCCAGGTTGTAATGGGCGATCGCCCAGTCGGGGCGAAGCCGGATCGCCTCCCTGAACTCGGGAAGCGCTTTTTCATCTTCCATGCGACCTCGAAGAGCGATGCCGAGGGTGACGTACGCTTCAGCGAAGGTCGGTATGATCCTCAGCGCTTTCCGACTGTACTTCTCGGCCTCATCGTACCTCCCCTCCCCTTGATAAAGGCGGGCGAGGCCGTAAAGGGCGGTGGCGTGATCGGGGAGGAACTCGAGGGCGCTGCGATACGTCTTCTCCGCTTCACGGACCTCGCCGATGTCATAAAGGCTGTTCGCGAGGTGGGTGAGAGAGAAGCCGCGCGAGGCGCGCCGTTCTCCCCCCGGCGACGCCTCGTTGGCGAGCACGAAGAGGAGTCCCACCCCCGCCACACTCCACAGCCGCCGCGAAAGGCCCCACGAGCGGAAACCGGCCGCGAGGGCCGTCACGCCGACCGCACAGACGGGGATCAGCAGGGCCGCGAAGGGCATCCTGTACCGGGAATGCGTGTAGAAAAGGAGCGTGGAGAGAAACTGGGCGGCGAGGAAGAGGAAAAGAACCCCTCCTTTCCGCTTTCTCCAAAGGACGATCATCCCGACCACGCCGAGCGGCGCGATCAGGCCGAAGATGAAGGGGAGCCACCGGAGCGCGCGGTTGCTCTCTTGGTAGAAATACAGGTCCGCATTGTCCGGGATTTCATAGTCGTTCCAGAAGAGCGCCGTCTTGCGGGCGAGGAGAACGAGCCAGTCCACCGGATGGCCGGCGATCCACTCCGCCCCCCGCCGCATCCAGTAGCGGGACACCTCCGAGGGCTTGAGGCGCATTCCCGCCTCCTTCTCGGCGATCCGCTTCGATTCGTAGACATTGATATTCTCCGGCGTCAGGAGGATCCCCTCCGGAAAGGAGAAGACGCCCCTCGCCTTCTCGTTGTTTCCCATGTAGAAATTGACGCCGCCGTGGGAGGAGACGAGGACGAAATCCTCCCCCCGGATCCAGTTCCGAGCCGTTACCGGGAGGATCGGGAGGAGGAAGCCCACTGCGAGGAGTGCCGCGCCGGACGCGCGGCGTGTCCGCCGCCGATCGAGAAAGAGCCCGGCGAGGAGGAGCGGCAGGAGGAGAATCAGGTTCCCCTGGACGAGGGTCCCCACGCCGAGGAGAAGTCCGGCGCCGAAGAGAAGGGGGGAAGAGCGCCTCTCCTCCCAACGGAAGAGAAGCTCCACGAGCGCCAGATTCACGAAGATTCCCGCCGTGGTGGGAAGGAGGAAGACCTCGAAGAAAAGGAGCGGCCTGTAAAACGCGCCGATCAACAGCGCCGCCGTTCCCGCCGTCGGTCCTCCGAGGCGCTTGGCGATCTTGTAGATCAGGACGAGGCTTCCCAGCCCAAGAAGCATCTGGAAGATCACCACCGGGAGCGTCGCCTCGCCGAACAGTTTGTAGAAGAGTCCCAGGAAGTACGGGTAGAAGGGATTCGTGGCGAACACGGCGAAGGGATACCCGTCCCCCGCCGCGATCCTCTTCGCCAGGTCGCTGTAGACGCGGGCGTCGACCATCGGGTGGCGGAAAAGAGGGAACGAGCGGATTTCGAGAAGAAAGGCGAATCTCCAGGCCGCGGCGGCGATCACGATCGATACGGGAAGGAGTGGGAACTTTCCTCGGCTCACCGCCGGTTTGCTCCGTCGAGGGGAGGCTCGCCCGGACGGGGCGGTTCGCCGCATACTGTTTCGTAGCAGCCGGCGAGCGGTTGTTCGAGGCAAGGAGAATCGCGTCGCGGCCTTTGATCGGAAAGATCGTCGCAGAGCATCGGGTCGACTCTACGCGTCCCGCCCGGCTCCACGGCGCCCGAGGGAGGATCGGCGATCCACACGATGTTCTCCGCCACGGTCAGTTCCACGCCGCCTTCTCGGAGCAACCACGGTCCCGGCGAGCGAACGAAGACGTTCCCGGAAATCGTCGCCTCGCCGCCGCCGTCCGCACGGATTCCGCCGGAGACGGGACTGTAGTTGCGCACCAGCGTATTGCGCGTACACTCGAGGGAACTCTTCCACGAGGAGACGGCGCCTCCCTTGTAGCCGCAACGATTCTCCACCATCACGTTTCCTTCCACGCTCCCTTCCACCTCTTGGAGGAACGAGACCGCCCCCCCCCTCATGCGCGCGTCGTTCCGTACGAAGCGGTTCGCCCCGATCGTGACGCGGCACCTCTTGAGAACCGCGACACCTCCTCCCGAGTCGAAGAGGACCCGGTTACCGTCGAAGATATTTCCCCGGATCTCGGCGGAGGCATCCTCGAGGAGCGCCATTCCTCCCCCGTGGAAGATCACGGAGTTGCGCTCGAACACGTTGTTTTCCACCACTCCCCGCGCCCCGCGAAGAAAACAGAGTCCCCCCCCATGATAGCGGGCGTAGTTGTGGACAATCGAATTGTTCCGGATCTCGGCGCTCCAGTCGCCGTTGATGAGGATACCTCCGCCGTTTCCCCCATCGAACCAGCCGTTCCGGATGACGAATCCGTCGACCACCACATGCCCGCCCGAGGAACCGAAGAAACGGAACACCGCACTCTCCTTCCCGTCGGCGTCCACGATGACAGGGAAGAGGGCCGGGTCACGACGGGAATAATCGGCCGACCAACCTCCCAGGAGAACGACTCCCTTCGAGGAGGCGACCCCCTCCCTGTAGAGACCCTCCGCCACCAGGATAGTGTCGCCCGATGCGGCCAGGTCGATCGCGCCTTGCACCGACGACACGTCGCGCGGAACGCGCACCACGGCGCCCGACGCATCCCCCACCGCCGATAGCCCGAGGACGAGGCCGAGAACAAGGGCGACGACCGGCGCCGGACGCACCGGCATACGCTCCGTATTCTGTGCGGATGTGTATCTCATCGCCTTCGATTATATCGGTAAAGTGCGCGGCACGATACCCAGAAGTCACCGGGCGCTTCCGGCGATCACCGGATGATCGAACGGTTTCCCTTCCACACGATCCGCCTCGGCGCCGACGTGGGACAGCGGCAGCTGTCGCTCTCTTCGCCCACCGGGCAGAATCGGCCGGTGGCGTACGCCACGGTGAAATAGGCGGACCACCGGGAATCGATGATCAACCGGATCGGCTCGTCCTTCGCCGCGGTGTAGAAAGCCGTTCCGATCACCGCCGGCGAATCCCACGGCTTCGTGAATGTGAAGTCGGTCGCCTGCACGGCATAGCATTTCGCCCGCCGGTTCGCCTCTTCGATCCACGAAGATCGGTCGGCCGGGTCGACGATCAGCGGGATATCGGTCCACCCGTCGGGAGTGTGGTAGACGAAACTGTCGATGAGGACCGTGCTGCTGTCGTGAACGCAGAAGGTGCACGCCACCGAAGTGAGGGGATTCGGCATCCGGCTGAAAAAGAGATCGAACGTGCCGTTTCGCCCGGCAGCGCCGCGCGGGTCGATCGTCATCTCGTCCGCGCCGGAACACTCGAGATCGCCGTCCCGGTCGATACCCACATACTGGGCGGAAACCGCCGGCGCGAGGATCGCCAGCAAGAAAAAGTGTATCGCAGCAACGCCGCTCAATCGATGCTCCATGGGAAAAGGGCCTCCACCATCGTGAAGGCCCCGAAACCGCTTCTCTGCACCTCGTCCGACCTAGCGGAAGAGTTCCTTGATCGCCCCCCAGCTCACATCCTCGGTGGCCGACGCGCCGGTGTTGATACACTGGCAGTTCGGGTCGGGATCGCCCGCTACGAGGGCGCACGACCCGGAGGTGAAGCCGGTGGTGAACCAGCCGGAATTGGCGCCGTCGATGTGAAACCCGAGATTCCCATTCTTCGCCACATTGAATGAGAACGTGCCGTAGTAATGTTTTCCAGCGCCGATCGCGGCAGCGAACGTGAAGTCGGTCGCCTGGGCGAGCCAGCATCTGTAAGAAGGGTACGCCGTCTTGATCCAGTCCGAAACCCCGACGCTGGCGGAATTGTCGACGGAGTTCTGAAGACCGGTCACCGTCCACGCCGCATCCGTAATCTCCTGGCCGGGCGTCCACAGCTCGCTCGCCACATCCACCATGGTCGAATCTTCCACGCAGAACGTGCAGTTGAAC
>JAJRWB010000053.1 GCA_024276995.1 Candidatus Eiseniibacteriota bacterium
AACGGAAACACCGGGCGGCGTGAACTGACGGGCGGGGGAAGACTCACCTGATGAGCACGATCTTTCGCACCACCGCATCGCCGTTCGAGACGAGCCTTGCGAAATAGACCCCCGAAGCGACATCGCGCCCGGCGCGATCCTTGCCGCGCCACGCCACGGTGTGCGATCCGGCCGATGCGAACCGGTCGTCGAGCACCGTCACGAGCCGGCCCGCTTCGTCATGGATTGCGACGCGCACGTCGGCATCGCGAGGCAGGGAGTAGCGGATCATCACCACCGGGTTGAATGGTGTCGGCGCGGCGACGAGTTGCGGCGACGCGGGCAACGGCTCGACCGATGGGGTGCCGGTGCTGATATCGGTGGTCACGATCCATGAAAACGAGGCGGAAAGCGAGCCGTCGGTGGCCGTCACGCGGAGCGTCTCGGGCGCCGCCGGAGAGTCGGCGAGGTAACTGTAGGTCGACGCGGCCCCGCTCTGCACGGCGACACCGTTCTCATACCAGTCGTACGTGAGGGCGTCGCCGTCCTCGTCCACCGCGGTCACGGAAAAGAGCGCGGCGCTGCCCTGGGCGATCACCGTGTCGGTCGTTGCCGGGGAGTGCGCCGCGATATACGGCCACGCGTTTCCGAAGCCGATATCGAAGGTCATCGTGCCGCCCGAAGCGCTGATGTTGGTGATCCAGATTCCGCTCGAAGCGCCGTACCAGTCGCTCGACGGCATCGACAGGGGGGTGAACGATGTCTGGCCGGAATCCTCGGCGGCGAACGCCGCACCCGTCCTGAATTCATAAGGGTACCATTCTCCGGAGAATTCGCTCACCCCGTCCCACGGCGTTGCGGAGTCGTACCCGGCATCCTCGACGATCACCTTGTAGTGCGGTGCATTCGGACCGTATGTGTTGCTCCCCACGTTGTCATCTACGTGGTAAATGATCAGCCCTGAATCTTTCGGGTTCCTGCCCGCGGTAAACCACGGAAAGTAGGCGGAAAAATCGGAATCGAGATGATCGAAAATCGCCGTGGAGGCGCTGTTCCGGTTCTCCACGAGGAAGTACTCGGCCGAACCGGGGCTCTTCTCGATCTTGAACACCGCCTGGTTCAACTCCACTTCGGGAAGGGAGACTCCCTGCTGGGGAGAGGATAGAATCGTCGGCGTGATATACCCGAGCTTCGTCTTGATCCACGCGCACATGTGGGCCGGGTCGGTTCTCGTTCCGTACGACATGAGGTTGTATCCGGCGTACCCCATGATGCACCAGTCGACCACCGGGTGGTCGTTCGCGTCGCCGGGCGTGAAGTACGTCGTCGTGTCGAGCTTCGAGTCGTAGTCGTATAGATCGGGCATGCCGAGAACATGGGTCGCCTCGTGGCCCGGCACGCGGATATCGATGATCGATCCGTCCACATGCACTTCCGGGTTGCACGAGAATCGGTCTATGATCACGCCGTCATCGGTCATGTAGTTCAGTCCCTGGACGGCGAAAGACCAGATATCGGCGGGATCGTGGGTTTCCTCCTGTCCCGGACCGGCGTGGAAGATCCACACGGCGTCGGTGTAGCCGTCGCCGTCCTTGTCGAAACGGGAATAATCGATGAAAGGATCGGCGGCGGCGAAAAAATCGGTGAAGTAGAGACTCGAAATATACGTCGGCTGGGAATACCAGCCGTGCACTTCTCCTTCGATCCTGTACTTGCCGTACGAGACTTCCCGAAAGTACTCCCGAAGCGAACCGGTGCTCACCGCCCCGGTGGAGAAGAGGAGAGTATCGAACGCCGACCGCGGATGGGCGAGGGTGTCCGCCGGGTGATCGTCCCACTGGCAAAGGAGGATCAGCGCCACGCCCGTATCGACGGCGGCGGTCTTTCCCTCCGCGGCGCGCTTCTCGCGCACCGACTCTTCGAGGACACGCGAGCGGCGGCGAACCATCTCGTCATAGGGGATGGAGAGGCTCGACTCGATCTCTCCGGCGGGAAGATCGTAGATGACGAACCGGGGATTCGCCGCCGGCGGCAAAAGCCAGCCGGCCTCTCTCCGAATCGCACCGGCGCCGGGCGGAAAGATAAGCTGCAAAACGAGAGCTGCGGCGATGGGAGCGAGGAAAGCGACGCGCATGTTATGACTCCCCGGATGTGATGACGGCTGCTGAGAATCGGAAAACGGCCGGGGGAGCCCTGTCGGCGAATTCATTTCCATTATACCATCTCCGGCACGCCGGGTGGGAAGGAAACCGCGGGCCGACGGGAAAAGAAAGAGCGGGGGGCGTCGCCGCCCCCCGCGTCATTTCACCGGGACCGCGTCAGAAACATTGGAACGAGGCATTGCAGGCGTGATAGGGAAGCGATGACCCGACACAGTTGTGATTTCCGTTCAGATGAGGCAGGAACTGGAACGTGTCGAAGAAGTTGACAACGCCGTCGCAGTTGTAATCGCAGCAGATGCTGTAACTACTCTGAAGACAGGGGAGGTACTGGAACACATCGAAGAAATTGACTACGCCGTCACCGTTGAGATCGGGAGACTTCACGCAGAAATCGGCCTGGCCCGTGCAGATTACGAAGCCCACGGTCGTGGCGACATAGCGGATGTTCAGGCAACCGCACCCCCCACCCCAGAACTTGGCATATGCTTTTCCGTTGGCGTCGGTTGTGAGGCTGAAATCCCTGTGTCCCACCGCGTCGAAACCACACCCGAAGATGTTGTTTCCCGCCACCGCCGCCTGGCCGCTCATGTCGACACTCACCCGGACATCGGTAAAGGCGCACGGCGCACCGGTGACGTCCTTGAGGGTCACCTCGATCTGGAAATACGACATATCCCCAGCCGGACACCAGACGAGATTCGGGGGGAACGTATTGGGACAGGCGTCGTTATCGACTATCGTCAGAACGCACGTTGAGTTCGCGGGATCGGGAACGCACTGGGCGGCGGCCGTACCGGCGAGAAGAAGAAGAAACGATAGAACGAAGACGGAGATCGTGCTTCTTAACAAAGGGGCCTCCTGATTTCCGGGTATCAGTCCATACAAACAGTCACGATCTATATTGGACGGGACCCGCACCGCGATGGGCGCAGTGTCCCGGATACTCCGTCCCCGACGCCTGAAGCCGCCGGCATTATAACACGGAAGGGGTCGAATCGCAAGGATTCCGGCGGGCGAAACGCCTAGGCGAAAAGGGCGAGAAGCTCTTTATCGCTCAACGGTTTTCTGTGGGCGACGCCCATGTTCTCCGCCACGTGCATCGGGTCGCTCATGCCGACGAGAACGGTGGTAACGCCGGGCACGGACCGACAAAACTGGATCGCTCTTTCCGCGTTCGATCCGAGAGTCGCCATGCCGGTGACGAGAAACGGAGGGAAACCCTTCAGAAGCCGTGCCTGGAGGAGGGGCACGCTCGTCACCACGTCGAGGCCGAGGGCCGCCGCGGCGTCGAATGACGACATCGTCTTGCCGCCCACTTTCTGGCAGGGTAGCGCGAACCCTTCCGCCATGGCCGGGTTGAATGGGATCTGCACGGTCGTGAAATGGTGACTCTCCCCTCCCACTTCCCGAGCCGCCAGGACGAGATCCTCCAAGCTGATATACGGTCTGGCGTCGAAGGCGACGCGAAACGCCTCCCACGAAGAGATACCGTACGCACCGATCTTCCCCTCCGCCACGCGGGTCTCGAGAAGCTCGAACGCCTTCTTGATCCTGTGGAGGAATATGCGCGAAGGAACGGCGGCCGTGTGCACTTCCGGGTTATGGAGATAGTAGATATCGACGTGCGACAGGCCGAGATTCTCGAGGCTCTTTTCGATCTGGGCGGAGAGAAACGACGGGGAGAGGGCGTGCGATCCGCCGGCGAGTTCCTTCTCATCGACGAGGCCGCGCTCGATGAAGTTTTCCCGGATATATGATCGAACATTCGCCGGCGGCGAACCGTCGAAGGGGATGTATCCCCCCTTCGTCGCCACGATGATTTCCTCGCGCTCGGCGCCGGACGACTCGAACAGTTCCGCCAGCGCCGCGCCCACCACCTTCTCGCTGTGCATGCAGCGGTAGTTGATCGCCGTATCGATGTGATTGCAACCGAGCCGGACGGCCTGCACGATCGCTTCACGATAGAGGTCGTCGGTCGATTCGTCGTGAGCGCCGAGGTAAGTGCCGAACCCGATCGACCCGACGCGAAGGCCGTTCCACTCCCGAAAATGGCCCACCGCCACCTTGCCGGCGAACCGCGCGGCGTACCTCGCCGTACCTTCCTTCGTCGCCCCTGCGTTCATGACCGCTCCTCTCCCTCGTCCCGGACAAGACGCGAAACCGGCCCCCGGATCCGCCGGGCGAGGGTATGGAAACTGAGAACATCGTCGCGCCGCATCTCGGCGCGATGAAGGATGAGCCTGAGGTGCTTCAGCAGCCGTCGCCGCTTCTTCTCTTCGAACCGGTTCGCCCGCAGCGCCCTGTCGAGATGATCGTACATTCTCTCCATTTCGTCGTGCGTGGCAAGAAGTGGTCCGTCTCCCGCGGCGGGAACTCGCCGGAGCGCCAGCGACGATTCATACGAAAGAAGCATGACCGACTGCGCCAGGTTGAGGGAAGGATAATCCACCGGCGACGGTGCGGTGACGATCCTCCGGCAGCGAAGGATGTCGTCGTTGGTTAGGCCGGTTTTCTCCGGGCCGAAAAGGATGGCGATCTCCTCGTCGGGGCCAAGCTTCGCGAGCTGGTCGGACCACGTCCTCGGGGTGATCACCCGTGCCTTGTCGCGACGATCGCGCCTCGTGGTGCCCACCACCCACGTGCAGTCCGCCAGGGCGGCGTCGAGAGAACCGTACACCTCCGCCCCACCGAGCACCTCCTCGGCGCCGTGCGACATCGCGATGGCATGATCGGTCCGCCACGGTTCGACCGGATTCACGAGAGCAAGCCTCCTAAACCCCATCGACTTGAGCGCCCTTGCCGCGGCGCCGATGTTTCCCGGTTCGGTCGTGCCGATCAGGACGAAGCGGATCTTCTCGCGGCTCGCGGACCGCTCGCGATCGAACCAGTATCCGCCTGTTGGAACCATGATCGGTTACCCGGACTGTTCGGGGAGCCTCTGTTTCAACGACACGATGGTCACCCGTTTTCCGCCGGGAAGTTCCGCCGTCTCTCCCGCTTTCTTTCCGAGAAGAGCCCTGCCCAAGGGCGCGAGGTAGGAGATCACCTCGTCTCCGTGACGCCGATCCCCTTCCCCGAGGACCCAGTACCGAAGCGATTCCCCGTCGTCCGTTCTCAGCTCCACCTCCGCCCCAGGCCCCACTTTCTCGGGATCGAACTCGATCTCCTCGATCGGCCGGGCGAGCCGGATCCTCTGGTAGAGTTCCTCGAGCCTCTTCGTGGCGTCCTTCTGTTTCTGGCGGGCGGCGTCGTACTCGGCGTTCTCCCTCAGGTCGCCGAGTTCGCGCGCCTCCCGGATCATGCGGGGAATCGATGTCTTCAGATCCCAGTCGAGTTCCTCCACCTCTTTGCGAAGCGCCTCGATGGTGGCGACGGTCATCAGGTTCCGTCCGCCGAACGCCGCGAGGTCGTCCTCCACCGCATCGGGCCGCGCCGAGCTGCGCCTCCTTTCCACCTCTTCGGCGATCGGTTCAAGCCGCGTCCCGGCGAACGCCTCGAGGACGGGAAAGAGAAACCGCTCCGAGTACTTCCAATGGGCGAGACGGCTCGTGAGGAATTCGCGCTCCACGTCGGTGGGCTCATGTTCCGCGAGCGCCTTTCGAAAAAGGTCGGAAGAGACGAGATCGAGGGCATCCTTCCGGTGGGTCTCCTTCTCCGGTTCTTCGAGAAGATAGAGAAGGGCGTGGAGGCAATCGAGAATCCGTTCGGGGCTCGATACGGCCAGTTCCTTTACCACATGAAGAACTCCGCTCCCGCCGCGGGGACTCTTCTCGAGCATTTCAGCGACCGTCTTTTCGCGCTCTCCCCCCGGGAGAGCGCCGAGGGCGTCCCATGCGGCGCGGCGCACGGTAACGATACGCGATGTGAGCAGAAGCCCGCCCGCGACGGCGACCATGTCCGGCGGCACAATGGTGAGAAGCAGCTTCTGCTGCTCACCCGACAACGTACCCATGTCGAGAGAAGCGGCCATCGTCCGGAGCGCCGCCCGAATCCCCTCTTCATCGCCCGCGCCGACGCGATGCAACAGGAGATGGCCCATCATCCTGTCGCCGGGAGGGGTTTCCTCGCTGTTCGCCTTCTCGCCGATCTTCTCCTCGTAGCGTCTCTTCACGTCGGCGGCGCCGCCGGGATGCTGATCGAGAAAGCCGTTGAGAAGGGCGAGCGCCTTGCGGAAGTTCTTCTCCATCGACACCTCCGGAACGACCACGCCGGCGTTGTCTTCGCCGCGAAGACGGACCACCTTCCGGAAAAAACGGGAGAAATCGAAACGCTCGTCCTTTTCCGCTTTCCCCTTCGCGTTTTTCCACCACTCCGCCCACGTGGACGAAGTGAGAATGCCGAGATGGAGGAGAAGTTTCTTGATGTCGTCCCTCGACGCTTCGCCGCCGAGATGCTCGAGAACGTGGTAGAGCAGTTCGACGCGGTTCTCCCTGGCGCCGCGAAGCACGCCGTCCCTGTCGGTAAACATCTTCACCCTGAGATCGGTCGGTTCGAGAAAGAGGAGCGCCGTCGCGGCGAGACCGAGACTCATCTTATGATCCGGCTTCCCTTCGAAGCGGATGTGCAACTTCTCGCCGTCATTATCGGTGATCCGCCCCACCCCCCAGCCGTGATGATAGACGTAGCGGCCGGCGGGTAGTTCGAGCAGCTTGTCGAGCACGGCGAGGGCATCGTGAATATCGACGTCCGCGTTTCCCACGCCCGAGCGCTCGAACATCTTTTCAGGATGAAGAATGTCGGGATACGCCCCCGGCCCGAAGCGGGCGGCCGCGGAGCGGAGCGGCGAAGGTCCGGAGAAGCCCTCGAGGTGTTTTCGGAGGAGGGGCCACAGCTTCGCGGAAAGCCCCTCGCGGATCATCGCCTCCGAGGAGAACTCGAAAAGCGTGAGTACCTTGTCTGTTTCACCCGCCTCGAGCATCGGTTCGATCGCCGACACGAGGTGCTCGAGTTCCTCGCGCCGTGCGTCCTCGATGAGGATAAGCATCCCCTCCTCGACGCGGTCGTATTCCTTTTTTCGCGCGAACCCGGCGAGCGATCGCGCCACCAGGAGAGTGCCTTCGTCGTCGCCCTGTTCGATGAGCGAATTGCCGAGCGCCCAGAGAATCCTGTGGTCGTCTTCCGCGAAACCGTGCGAACGCCTGAGAAGATCGATGCCGGCGAACCGCGCCCCTCCCTTCTCCCACACCCGCGCGGCGAGCCGTGCGAGGGGGGCACTGCCGTTGCCGTTTCCGTCGATGGCGATGTCGAGCACTCCCGAGAGGATCTCCCAGTTCCGCTGCTGCTCCATCCTCTCGCAGAGCGAAAGGAAGAGCTTCGAGCCGATCTCTTTCGAACCGGCGAGACAATGGGTGCGGGCGGCGGCGAACTGGAGACCGGCGCCGGCGCCCTTCTTCTGAATCAGGGGGTTGACGAGCGCGAGGAGATCCTCGCTTCCACCCGCTTCGACCGCTTCCCGGACGGCGGCGTCGATCTCTTCGACGAGGTCACCGTCCAGGGGAGCCGAGCCTCCCGTGGGGTCTTCCTCCAGTTTGAGCAGATCGGTCAGTTTCTTCATCGTTCCTCCGGGTCGGGATGTTGAACCGTACCAGATTCCTCCCCGATGCGGCAAGGGGCGGACCGTCCCTGCGGCACGCGAATCCGCAGACAGATGAAGAAGCCTGCCACGGCGATCGCGGCGGCGATCAGGAAGACCCAGCGGAACCCCCACACCTCCCAGACGTAGCCGGAGAGCACCGGCAGTGACATGGCGACGGCGTGATCGATGGTGATCCCCAGAGAGATGCTCGGCGTGATATCGGACGGGTCCTTCACGATCTTCTTGAGATACGTCGTCCGGGCGACGCGCAGGGCGAAGAGGATGTAGTCGAGAATGTAGGCACCGTAGAGCACCCTGAGATCCCACGGCTCAGGAAGGAGATCGGACGCGAAGGCGTATGTCAGGCAGACGAGCAGGAGGAAAAGCTCGTCCACGGCGAGCACCACCCGTTCGCCGAACCAATCGATCACGTCGCCGAGAAGGGGACGGAGAACCACACCGAGGGTGGATGAGATGAAGTAGAGGAGGGCGATGGTGGAGACCGGCACACCGTGGATCGAAACTAGAACCCACGCACCGAACACGAGGAAGATCTGTTTACGAATACCGAAGAGCGCACTGATGGCGTAGAAGAGGGAATACTCCTTCCTGTACACGAGCCGCTTCGACCGGGGATCGCCGCGACCCACCTTGAGGGTCAGGTAAAGCAGGGCGGATACCAAGGCAAACCCGGCGGCGATCAGGAAGAAGAGCGGGAACACGTCGCCCATCAGCCTCGCCAGGAGGAAAACGACTCCCACTCCGAGGATCGTTCCGAGATTGCGGGCGCCGCCGAGCTGGCCGAGGCGCCGGCCTTCGCCGCCGCTTCTGGCGAGCTTGAGGCCGAGCGGGCCGTCCACGGCGAAGAGAATGTGATCGCCCAACGACCATACGGCGATCCACAGGACGAGAAGCGTCGTGCTCGGAGCGAGGTGGCCGAGTCCCACGGCGCCCGCGGCGGAAAAGACCATCGCCACCGCCGCCATCTGGCTCTCCCTGAGGCGGATCGCCAGGAGGGCCATCGTCCCGGCCAGGAGGAATCCCGGAAGCTCCCGCGGAAACTCGAGCCAGCCGCGCGCTTCGGCGCCGAGATGGTGCACCTCGGCGAGATAGTTGTTGAGCGAAGCGGTGAAAATGCCGCTCGCCGCGCCGAAGAAGAGCGTCGCGAAAAGGAGATGTATCAGCTCGCGCCTGTGGTCGGTGGGAAGAGACATCCGCTCATGTTAGACTCAATTCTTCGAAAAATCCCGGCCGAAAACGGTGCCGCCTCCGCCGGGGGGCGGCGGACCTTGAACGGGCGGCGCCGGGATGCCATCATACCGGGGCACCGGGGCGATCCATTGCGAAGGAGAAAGAAGAGAATGGCACTGGTCGAGTGTGTTCCGAATATCAGCGAAGGACGGGATCGGGGAGTGATCGACGCCGTGGCGGGGGAGGTGGAGCGCATCGAGGGGTGCACCCTCCTCGACGTCGATCCGGGCGCGGCGACGAACCGGACGGTGATCACCTTTGTCGGGGAGCCGGAGGCGGCGCTCGAGGGGGCGTTCCGCCTGATCTCGAAGGCGTCCGAACTGATCGATATGCGCACCCACACCGGGGAGCACCCCCGCATGGGCGCCACCGACGTATGCCCCTTCGTTCCCGTTTCGGGAATCACCATGGAGGAGTGCGCCGCGCTCGCCCGAAGACTCGCCGAGCGTGTCGGAAGCGAACTCGGCATCCCGGTCTATCTCTACGAACATGCCGCGGCGACGGAAGAACGGAAGAACCTGGCCGCCGTGAGGGCGGGGGAATACGAGGGCCTCGAGGAGAAATTGAAAGACCCCCACTGGGCGCCCGACTGCGGCGAGGCGACGTTCAACGCGAGATCGGGCGCCACGGCGATCGGAGCGCGCAAGTTCCTGATCGCCTACAACATCAATCTGAACACGAAAGAGAAGAAGCTGGCCACCGACATCGCCTTGAACATCCGCGAGGCGGGGCGCAACAAGCGGGGGCCGGACGGCAAGTTCGTGCGGGACGTGAACGGCGTACCGATCAAGAAGCCCGGTTTGTTCAAGCACGTGAAAGCGGTCGGCTGGTATATCGAGGAGTACAAGAGGGCGCAGATTTCGATCAATTTCACCGACTGGGAGGTCTCGCCGATCCATGCCGTTTTCGACGAGGTGTGTGCCCAGGCGGCCGACCGCGGGATGCGGGTTACAGGCAGCGAACTGGTCGGTCTCGTTCCGAAGGCGGCGATCCTCCGTGCAGGAATCCACTATCTCGAGAAACAGGGACGGTCGGTGGGACTGCCCGAATCGGAGATCATCGAAACGGCGGTGCAGTCTCTCGGCCTGTCCGATCTCGCCCCCTTCGACCCGGCCGAGAAGATCATCGAGTACCGCGTGGGCGACCGTTTCGGCGTCTTGGCGGCGATGAAGGTGCGGGATTTCGTCGACGAGGTCTCCACCGAATCGCCCGCGCCCGGAGGCGGAAGCGTCGCTGCCCTCTGCGGCGCGCTCTGCGGCGCGCTCTGCGCCATGGTGGCGAATCTCACGGTGGGAAAGAAGGGATACGAGAAGGCGTGGGGCGATATGAGCGCCCTCGCGGCACAGGCGCAACAGCTGAAGGATTTCTTCCTCGAGGCGATCGATAGGGACACGGAGGCGTTCACCGCGGTGATCGAGGCGTGGCGGCTCCCGAAGAAGACGGATGCCGAAAAGGAAGCGAGCGAAAAAGCGGTTCTCGCGGCGATGAAGGCCGCCTCCCTCGTACCGATGGAGACGCTCGAGAAATGCGTCGATGTGTGTGCGCTGGCGCAGCGATCCGCGGCGGCGGGAAACCGCGCATCCGTTTCCGACGCCGCGGTCGGGGCGTGCTGCGCGGAAGCGGCCGCCGAGAGCGCCTGGTTCAACGTGCTGATCAATCTGAATGAAATCTCCGACAAGGATTTCGTCGCGAAATCGCGAAGAGACGCGGACGAACTTCTCGAGAAGGTAAGGCGCGATTCGAAGAGGGTCCGTGACTCGGTGCGCGACGCCCTCGCGAAGTAGCGTCCGCCCGGGGGCACGGCACCGCGCCATCTCCCCCGGAACGGCGCACGACGCAGGAAAGCCGGAATGAGATCGTACGAATCGGTAGGCGGGGATCTCGCCGCGCTCACCGCCGCGCGAATCGGCGCCACGCTTCTCGGACTCGTCAACATCCTGGTGATTACCACTCTCTTCACACCCGAAGAGTATGGTCGCTACTCTCTCTTTCAGATGATGGTCAATGTGGGATTGACGTTCGGAGTCTTCTGGTCGAGCGTATCGATCATCCGTTTCGGCCGGGAGGAGCTGGAAAAGAGCGGCGCCATGGGGGCGACCTTCTGGGGCCGTCTCCTGCTGCTCGGGACGAGCGCCGCGCTCTTCGCCGGCGCCGGCTATGCGCTCCGTCGCCCGATCGCGTCGTACACCGGCCTCCCCCCCTTCCTCTTTCCCTTCTTTCTCGCCACGTTTCTATTCGTCGCCATGCTCGACCACTACCAAAGAGCGCTCCAGGCGGTCCGCCGTATGGGATCGTACGCGCTCAGCTACCTCGTCCAGATCGGAACACTCACGTTCGGCGTGCTCCTCATCGCGACGGGCCTCCTCCCCACAACTCTCCCGGTGCTCCTGGGGGTGTTCACCCTCTCGAACGGCGCGGGTTTTCTCTTCGCCGCCGCGCGGTTCCCCCCGAAGGCCGCCTCTCCCGCGAGAATCGACGGGAGGAAGATCGCCGCCATCGTCCGTTTCTCGCTGCCCCAGCTTTTCGGGTTCGGGGGAATCTACATCGTGAACTGGGTCGACATCGCGGTGATCCGCGAAATGCTCGGCACGGAAGATGTCGGCGTCTACCAGCTTGCGTACCGTTTCTTCGCCGCGCTGATCGCGCTTTCGATGGTCGCCGCCACGGTTCTCGCCCCCCTCATGGTATCGCTCCGCACGAAAGGGGAGGAATCGCTCGTACGCCGATATGCCGCCGACATGGTGCCTCTTGTCACACTCCTATTCGGAATCGCTCTCCTCGCCGCCGGTTCCGCCGCTCGGCTCGCACTTCCGGCGATTCTCCCGGACGCCTACCTTCCGGCGCTGCCCTGCCTTCTCGTTCTTCTCGCCGCCGCGCTCTTCCGCACGCTGTCGCTCATCCTCGTGCCCGCGCTCAACGCGTACGACAAAGTCATCGACGTGCAGGCGGTCAACGTCGGTGTCGCCGCGATCAACATCGTCCTCGATATCGTTCTCGTTCCGCGCTTCCATATTCTCGGCGCGGCGATGGCGACGAGCATCGCCTATGCGGCGGGAACGGCGGTGCTCATCCTTCGGATGCGCCCGATCGCCCGCACGGGCGAGAGGAAACTCGTCCTCGCCCTTCTTCCGGCCGCCGCGGGGATCGTGGCCGTGGCGACGATCGCACGCCCCCTTCCCGCGTTCGCGGCGGCGGCGGGTGCGGCGGCGATCCTTCTCACGCTCGGGCGCACGGGGCGATACGTCAACGGCGCGATGTACCTCCTCGTCGAGCGGATATCCATGCCGCGGAGCGCACGCTCCGCGGCGGTGGCGCTACTCGATTTCATCGGCGCAAAGAGGACGGACAATCGATGATGGATAAAGCGATTTTCGACGTGCGCCGATTGCGCGCCCTTCCGGGGCCGGGGACGCGCGAAGTGACGCTTAACTGCCGCCTCGACGCAGGGGAGATGTTCGTGATCCGCGGCCCTTCCGGGTCGGGGAAGACGACGCTTCTGCGAACCCTCGCCCGTCTCCACACCGCCGAGGGGGGAGATGTTCTTCTTCGGGGCGAGTCGTGGCGAACGATCCCGCCCAGGAAGTGGCGGCGGCGGATCGCCTATGTCCCCTCCCGTCCCCGGTTCGTGCCGGGCACGGCGGAACGGAACCTCGAACTCCCCTTCGAGCTGCGCATCGCGGAGAGAGAGACGTTTCCGAAGGAGCGTGCCGCCGAGCTTCTCAACGCCGTTCTCCTCGATGAGGCGATCCTGTCGAAGGAGACCGCCGTCCTTTCCGACGGCGAGAGGGCACGCCTTTCGCTGGTGCGCGCCCTTCTCACGGCGCCCGACGTGCTCCTCGCCGACGAGCCGACGGCGGCGCTCGACGACGAGAGCGCCCGCGCGGTGATCGTTCTTCTCGCCTCGGAGGCGGCCGGCCGGGGCCTCGCTATGATGACCGTATCCCACGACAGTCGCCGGACGGGCGGCCTCGACGCGAAGGTGATCGATATCGGTGGAGGGGCATCTTGAACGGCGTCGTCCCCCCGATCGGAATCGGACAGCTCGCCCTCACGGTGGTGCTTGTCGTCGCCGCGGGCGCGGTGTCGGCACTCCTCAGGCTCGGCCTCCTCCGCTCCCTCCTGTGGGGCACCGTGCGGACGGTGGTGCAGCTCCTCCTGATCGGCCACGCCCTGGTATTTATTTTTTCTATTGACAATCGATACCTAGTTCTCGCCACGGTGGCGGTCATGACGTTCATCGCGGCGCATGCAGCGCGCGGCAGGACGCCCCACGTTCCCGGAGGCGCCTTCGCAGTAACCTACGTCGCGCTCTTCTCGAGCACCCTCCTCGTGTCGATCACCGTGTGCGCCCTCATCGTGAAGGCCGAGCCGTGGCACACCGCCCGTGTGGCGATCCCGATTTCCGGCATGATCCTCGGGAACGCGATGAACGGCATCGCCCTTTCCCTCGACAGGCTCGCCGCCGAAACGAGAAGTCGTTCGGGTGAAAGCGAAACGCTTCTCCTCCTCGGCGCGTCGCCGTGGGAGGCGATCCGCCGGTCGCTGCGCGAGTCGCTCCGCTCGGGAATGATCCCGACGATCAACTCGCTGAAGACGGTGGGCCTCGTATCTCTTCCCGGTATGATGACGGGACAGATTCTCGGCGGCGTCGACCCCCTGGTGGCGGTGCGCTACCAGATCGTGGTGATGCTCATGCTCGCGGCGGCGGTGGCGATCGGAAGCCTGATTCTTCTCGCCGCCTACTATCGCCGGCTCTTCACCGAGGATGAGGCGCTCGACCCGGTGTTTCTGCGGGGAGAACGCCGGTAACAGGGTGACGGGGCGAGAGCAATGATGTAACCCGGCTCGGGAAAGATGCGTATTTCACCTACGGGGGATCGTCCCCGACTGATTCGAACGGAGCGCCCGGATCGCCGGTGCAGAAAGGGAACCGATCATGAGTGAAGCCGGAACGCCCTACCCGGTAAGTGTAACCGTGGAATACCCGGACCGCGAACTCGACCGGTTGAGCACGCTCTTCCGAGTCGTATTCGCGGCGCCGATCATAGCGTTGCTCGCCATGGTCATCGGATTGGACCACGGAGGCGACGTGGCCGGCGGATGGAGGATTCATATCGTTATGGGCGGCTTCTTGATCGTACCGACGATGCTGATGATCGTTTTCCGGCGGAAATATCCGAAGTGGTGGTTCGACTACAATGTGAATCTCACGTCTTTCGTCGCGCGGGTCTTGGCGTACATGCTCCTTCTGCGCGACGAGTATCCCTCCACCGACGAAGAGCAGGCAGTCCGCGTCCGGATTCCCTACCCCGATGCGAGGAACGGCCTCGACCGGCTGCTTCCCCTCGTGAAGTGGATCCTGGTTCTTCCCCACGTGATCGCTCTGTGGCTCCTTTCGGTGCTCGCCTTCCTCGCCGCCGTGATCGCCTGGTTCGCCATCCTGGTCAACGGCGGCTATCCGAAGGATCTTTTCGAGTTCCAAGTCGGGGTGATACGATGGGGCATACGGGTCGCCTCGTACGCGCTCTTGATGGTGACCGACGAGTACCCGCCGTTCCGCCTGGGAGAGTAAGACGCCCACCTCCGGCATCGTCGAGGATGTATGCGCGCCGGGCCCCCGATCCCTTCCAGCCCTACCCGCTCGCCCGATTCTTCCGCCGCGCCTATTTCATCATTTCCAGGAAGATCGCATGTACCGCCGGGTTGTCGGTCAGCTCGGGATGGAACGTCGCACCGAGGATATTCCCCTGCGCGACGAGAACCGGTTCCCCCTCGAAAGCGCCGAGCACTTCCACCTCGCCCGCCGCCCGGGTGATTCGAGGCGCCCGGATGAACACCATGGGGAACGGCCCGCCGTTCACTTCGCCGATCCCCTCGAACGACTCGACCTGGGAACCGTAGGCGTTTCGCGCCACGGTGACATCGAGGAGTCCGAGGGAACGTTGCGGCGGGTTCATCACTTCCTTCGCCAGGAGGATGACGCCCATGCACGTGGCGAGCACGGGCCTCCCCTCCGCGATGAAGCGACGGATCGGCTCCTCGAAACCGTAGGCTTCCATCAATTTGAGAAGCGTCGTCGACTCGCCGCCGGGGATCACGAGACCGCCGACATCGCCGAGCGCATCCGGCGAACGGATCTCCACCGTGTCGGCGCCGAGCGAGCGGAGCATCTCGCCGTGGGCGGCGAAGGCGCCCTGCAGCGCGAGAAGCCCGACGCGGCCCACTCCCCTACCAGCCCCTCGTCTGAAGAAGCTCCGACTCGTCCATTTTCGACACGTCGAGACCGCGCATCGCCTCTCCCAGTCCCGTGGAAACCTCGGCGAGCACCTTTGGATCGTTGTAATGGGTCGCCGCGCGGACGATCGCCTTCGCCCGGGACGGCGGATCTTCAGATTTGAAGATTCCGGAGCCGACGAACACCGCCTCCGCGCCGAGCTGCATCACGAGTCCCGCGTCGGCGGGCGTGGCGATTCCGCCGGCCGAGAAGTTCGGCACCGGGAGCTTCCCGTCGCGCGCCACCATGCGCACCAGCTCGTAAGGCGCGCCGAGTTCCTTCGCCTCGCTCATCAGCTCCTCGTCGCCGAGCTGCGTGAGACGCCGGATCCCGCCTACCACGGCGCGGATGTGCCGCACCGCCTCGATGATGTCCCCCGATCCCGCTTCCCCCTTCGTCCGGATCATCGCCGCCCCCTCGGCGATCCGCCGGAGCGCTTCGCCCAGGTTGCGGCAGCCGCACACGAAAGGCACGGTGAAGGCATGCTTGTCGATGTGGTGCTTCTCGTCCGCCGGGGTGAGCACCTCGCTCTCGTCGATGAAATCGACGCCCAGCTCCTGCAGGATCTGCGCTTCCACGAAGTGACCGATCCGCGCCTTCGCCATCACCGGGATGGTCACTCTTTCCTGGATCTCGCGGATCTTCGTCGGATCGGCCATGCGCGCCACGCCGCCGTCGCGCCTGATGTCGGACGGCACCCGCTCGAGGGCCATCACGGCGACCGCCCCCGCCTCTTCGGCGATCTGCGCCTGCTCCGCGTTGGTGACGTCCATGATGACGCCCCCTTTGAGCATCTCGGCGAGACCTGTTTTCAGTCTCAACGTTCCTCTTTCACCCATGATCCGGTTCCTCCTGTCGTTTTCAGACCGCCCCGTCCACCCCGCGGCGGATCAGAGCAGCACGTCGCTTTCTCTCCATTCCCCGGCACGGCGGGTGGCGATCCTCCGGCGAAGAAGCTCGCCGAGCGCAGCGATCCCCGCCGCGATTCTCTCTTCCTTTTCGACGGTGAACGAGAGGCGAAACTCGTTCCTCCCGCCTCCTCCCGCATGGAAGAGCACACCGGGGGCGAAGTTGACCCCCTCCCGGCGCGCATCCATGAGAAGCTCCATTGAATCGATTCCCCGCGGGAGCGTGACCCAGAGCGACATTCCCCCGTCGGGCACGGTCCACGAAACCCCCTCGGGAAAATGCGTCTCCATGGCGGACGTCATAGCGCCGAGACGCGCGCCGTTCTCGCGGCGGACCTTTTCGAGGTGATCGTCGAGATATCCCATCTCGCAGAACCGGTGGATCGCCGCCTGCACGAGCTGTCCCGCCGAGAGATCGGTATACGCCCTGATCGTGCGGAACGGCTCCCGGAAAGCGGATGGAAGGACGAGCCAGCCGAGTCGGAGGCCGGGGAAGAGGATCTTGGAGAACGTCCCGAGAAGGAGACCGTTTTCGCCGCCGCGCAGCGAGCGAAGGGCGCATTGCTCGTCACCGCTGTAGCGGAGGTCCGCGCCGAAATTATCCTCGAGCACCGGCACGCCGTGGCGCGCCGCCGCCGCCACGATCTCTTCGCGTCTTTCGAGCGGCATCGTAACGCCGGTGGGATTCTGGAAGGTAGGCATGCAGTAGATCAGCTTCACCCGCTCCCCCTCGAGAATGTCGCCGAGCATGTCGGCACGCATTCCGTTCCCGTCGAGCGGTACGGGACGGAGGTTCGCCCCGTAAAGGCGGAAGACACCGATGGCGTTGTGATACGTCGGCCCTTCCACCACCACGGTGTCCCCCTCGTCTAGGAGGAGCTTCGCCACCAGGTCGAGGCCCTGCTGCGAACCGTTGACGATGAAGAGATTCTCCTCCTCCACTTCGCCGCACATCCCGGAAAGTCTCTCGGCGAGCCATCGCCGGAGCGGCCTATACCCCTCGCGGGAACCGTAGTCGAGAATCACCGGTCCCATTTCCTTCACGACATCGGAAAGGACGAGCCGGAACTCCTCCGCCGGGAAAAGCTCCCGATCGGGGATGAGGCCGCCCAGCTCGATCCTGGCGGTATCGCCGTCCCCCCCTGAGAGACGCTCGGCGAGGGCGTCCCCCTGCCTCGTACGCCTCGACAGAGCGTGCTCGAGCCGCTCTCCGCCTCGCCCCGCGCCTCCTGGGGGGAGCGATCGACCAACGTCCCGGCCTTGATTCGCTTCGATCACATATGTACCGCTCCCCACCCTGGTTTGTACCAGTCCAATCGATTCAAGTTCTGTGTACGCAAGGCCGACGGTATTCCGGTTCACCCCGAGCGATCGGGCGAGGTCTCTCATAGAAAGGAGACGTTCTCCTGGCTTTAACTCTTTGTTTTGAATCAGGTTAGAGAACGATTCGACGATCTGGACATGGATGGGCGTCCCGGAGTTTCTATCGATCGTGATCGGAAGCTGCGGCATCTTCTCCTCCTAATCCACGAAGCCGAACCAAGGCTAACACCGGAAGGATGGAAATGGCAAGAAAAATAGTCCTATTAATGAACTAGGACATTTTACCTGTTATCCGGTCCCCGGATATTCCCCGGAGACAGTCGGGGACGCGGAACCGAGAACCGGAGGGCGGGGTGGGGAATGTGTTATATTCAGTATCCAGAGATGAGATCGGAGGCCGTTTCGGAAATGGAAGACGGCTCAATCGGTGGGGTCGCTCGACAGAGACGGGGAATCGATGCGAGGCGAACAGATCAGGAGATTATCGGGCGTGCTCACCATTGCGACGCTCGTGGCGACCGTCCTCTCTCTCCTCCCCGTCAGGGCGTGGCCCCTCGAACTCCTCGCGAGCTTCCGCGTGCAGATCACATTGATATCGCTGTTCGCCGCGCTGGCGGCGATCTCGTTCCGCATGCATCGCAGCGCGGCGCTAGCCCTCCTTCTCACGACGGCCCAGGCGGGGATCCTCGCGCCGATCTTCGTCAATGCGGGGGTGGAGAGCTCGAAAGGCGACGATGAGATCACGCTGCTCACGCTGAACGTGGAATGGACGAACCGTTCCGACAAGGAAATACTCGACACGATCCGCGGCGCCGACGCCGACATCGTCGTCGTGGAGGAGGTCGATTCGTGGTGGCGGGAAAGGCTCGCCACACTCGACGATCTCTTCCCCTACCGGTACTTCGACCCGGTGTCGAGCCGGCCGGGGGTGGCGGTCCTTTCGCGCACCGGTGCCCTCTCGGAAGAGTGGCGCCCCCTGCAGGGCAGGGCGTTCGTCACACTGCGATTCCAGCCGGTGGCGAAAGTGTTCCGCCTCACCGCTCTCCATGCCCTCCCCCCGAGATCACCGCTCCTCTACAGGGCGCGAAACAGGCAGCTCGACGGCGTCGCCGCGCACCTCGCGCGGCTGGAGAGGAGCGAGCCGCTCCCCACCCTGGCGGCGGGAGACTTCAACACCACCCCCTGGTCACCGGTGATGCGGGATTTCCTCGAGCGAACGGGACTGGTCGATGTGCGGGCGGGCCGGGGCGCGCTCCCCACATGGCCCTCGTGGAACCCGCTTCTTTGCGTTCCGATCGACCATATTCTCCACTCCCGCGAGATCGGCGTGGAGAACGTGGAACGATTGCAGCTCGAGGGGTCGGATCACATCGGCCTCCTCTCACGACTGACCCTCGGCTGACCGGCCGGCGCGGACCGAGCGAATTTCACAGGGATTTTTCTCGTCCCCGAAGGTAAACTGCCTCAATATGATCGCTATCTCTCCATCGAACGCCGACAGGGGCGGCACGACTCTCGTGCAGAAGCTCATCCTCTTCCTCTTCGGCATCGCTCTTATCGCCGGAGTGGAAACGGTTCTCCGCGTGGCGGGCATCGGCGGCGAGGCGAAGCTCTTTGTGAGGGAGAAATCGCCCGACGGCATCGAGTACTACGTCACCAACGAGGCGCTCAACAAGCGACTCTTCTTTCCCGTGACGGGAAAGGCTTCCGACTTCCCCCGTCCCCAGGTTCCGTACGCCCGCTTCCCCGTAAAAAAGGGGGAGAACACTTTCCGCTTCTTCGTCGTCGGCGCGTCGTCGTCGGTCGGCTTTCCTTTCTCTCCAAATGTCGCGTTCGCCGGGTTCCTCCGTGAAATGCTCGCCGCAGGTAGTGAAGGGATGAAAATCGAGGGGATCAACACGTCGATGACGGCGATCAGCAGTTACCAGGTCGGGCGATGGGTGAAGGAGATCGTGAACCACTACGATCCCGACCTCGTGGTGGTCTACACGGGACACAACGAAGTGTACGGCGTTCTCGGCGCCGGGTCGTCGATGTCGGTGGGGACCCACCGCTGGCTGACCCGTCTCTTCCTCGATGTCCAGGGAACGGCGCTCTACTCTCTCGTCGCCCACGGCATGGAGAAAGTGATGAGACCGCCCGCCGGCGGGCCGAAGGGACAACCTCTCGAGTCGCTCACCCGCAACCGGGAAGTGAGACCCGACAGTGAAATGCATCGCGCCGTGGAGAAGAACTTCAGGAAGAACCTTCTCGACATGCGCTACGCCGCGCGAAAGAAGGGTGTGCCGATCTTCTTTTGCACGCCCGTGTCGAACCGTTCCGGCTGCGCGCCGATGATCTCCCTCCACGATCAGCTCTTCGACGTCGCGGCCGACGGACGGGAGTGGGAGCGGTACCTGACGTACGGCGACACGAGTTTCCGCACGGGAGACTGGAAGCGCGCGGCGACCGAGTACGGCCGCGCCCTCGAAATGGATCCCACCTGGGGCGAAACGCACTACCGCCTTGGTCTTCTCGCCCTGGAGGAGGGACGAATCGGCGACGCGCGAAAAGCATTCTCCAAGGCACTTCTCCACGACGCCCTCCACCTGAGGGCATGCGACCCTCTGCTCGACATCGTCCGGGAAGTGGCCGGAGATCGGAAGGACGCCGGTGTCCGTCTCGTCGATACGGCGAGGCGATTCGACGAGGAGTCGGAAAGGGGCGTCACCGGCACCGACCTGGTATTCGAACATGTTCATCCGAACGGAAAGGGTCATTACTTGATCGCCTCGGAGATCTACAGGGAGTTTCTCCGGACCGATGCGGGCGGCCGTTTCTCGCCGGCGGGGGAACTTCCCTTCGACGAAGCGAGCCGGCGCACCGGCTACACGCCGGTGGATCGTGTCTTCGGCGACCGGTTCATGATCCTCATGCACCACAGATGGCCTTTCGACGGCACTTTTCGAAACGAAAACGAGACGCGCCGCCTCGAAAAGGATCTCCGTCTCGCCCGGGCAGACCTCGATTCGGTGGAGACCGCCGTACTCGATGCGAACCGGTCGGAGACGACGGTGCTTCTTCTCCACCACAAGATCGGTCTCGCCTACCTCGAGGCAAAGCTTCCGGAGAAGGCGGCGGGCCGGTTCGAACTCCTGGCGCGGGTCCTTCCCGAGCTGGTCGAGGTTCGGCTTCTCCTCGCCGCGTCGCTCACGCAGGCGGGAGATATCGAGGGCGCGCTCGCGTCCCTTCGCTCGGCGCTCGACGACGGTTTCCTCGACAGGGAGGCGATCGAGGCCGATACGCTCCTCGCGGCGCTTCGGGCCGATCCGCGCTACACCGGCCTCTACGACGGCGGTCCGCGGTAGCGCACGGCGTTCTCATGATCTCTTCCGGACGATTCTGCTACCATCGACGGGCAATGCGCATCATGACGAAAACTTTCCGCACAGGCCTTTTTCTCACACTCGCGGCGGCGCTCCCCGGGTGCTCCGGCGGGAACGACACCGTCAAGCGCGATGCGCAACCGCCGTGCGTGATCATCTACCTCGTCGACACGCTTCGGCCCGATCATCTCGATCCTTACGGCTACGACGGCGCCACATCGCCCCGCCTGGCGGCGTTCGCCCGGGACGCCGTCCTCTTCCGCCGGGCGTACTCTCCCTCGTCGTGGACGAAGCCGGCGGTGGCGTCGATCATGACCTCCCTCTACCCCCTCGAGCATGGCGCCATGGAGAAACGGGACAGGCTCTCCGACAGGACGACCACGGCGGCCGAGCGATTCCGCGCCGCCGGTTTCGAGACGGCCGCGTTCGTCTCGAGCCCGTGGATCATTCCCGCATTCGGATTCGACAGGGGATTCGAACATTTCGACGTGGTGACTCACAACGGAGGGGTGAAGGGAACGCAGGCGCCGCAGATATTCGACGCCCTCGAGAGTTTCTGGAAGGATCGGTCGGCGGATAAGCCGCTTTTCCTTTATATCCATACGAAAGAGCCGCACGCGCCGTACGCCCCGCCGGCCCGGTACCGCCGCGGCGAACAACCGGGCGAAAACGCGATGATGGAAAAAGATGTCACCGCCGGGACCCGCGACGAGGCGATCGCGCTCTACGACGGAGAGATCCGCTACAACGACGACTACTTCGGCAGGCTTCTCGACCTCCTCGCCGCCGACAGCCTCTACGACCGGAGCGTCATCGTCTACACCGCCGACCATGGCGAGGAGTTTCTCGAGCACGGCGACACCGGCCACGGGAAGAGACTCTGGGAGGAACTGGTGCGCGTGCCGCTTCTCATCAAGTTTCCCGGCGAAAGAGGGGGCGGTTCCGCCGTCGACGATCCGGTGAGCCTCCTCGACATCCTCCCGACGCTCCTCGACGCGGCCGGCGTTCCCCTCACCGGTGATTCCCTGTCGGGGAGGACTCTCGCCGCCGCCGCTTCCCCCCCCTTCCAGATGGCGAAGCGGGATCTTTTCATGGAAGAGCCGAGGGATGCCGTCGAACTGATCGCCGTCCGGCGCGGCGACTACAAGGCGATCCTGCGCACCAGGCCGAAGGAATCGTTTCTGCTCTTCGATCTCGCCCGTGACGGCTCCGAAAAGACCGACATCGCCGCCGAGAAAAGCTCCCTCGCCGCGGAGCTTCGGAGCGAACTGTTCGCGAGACTCGGCGCCAGGGAGACGGGATACGTGCTGTACGCCCTCGGCGGAAAGGCGACCCATGAACTGAGCGGCGTGATCCGCGTGTCGGGAGAGGTGGTCTCGCTCACCGATCACAACGTCGGCGGCGACGACGAGCTGGAGCGCTCGCGACGAGAGATCCGCTTCCGATTTCACATGGCGAAACCCGACGACGAAGTGGTGGCCGGTTTCCGGGCGATCAGCCCGAGAAGGACGATCGCCTTTCGCACCGATCCGCCCGGCGCGGAGGCGACGTTCGAGCTTTATCTCGACGGCGACCCGATCGACCCGGCCATGGTCGGCCTCGGATCGGACCGGCGTTCGGTGGCGGGACTTCCCGTCTCCATCGATCCGGGACGGGGGGACGCCCTCTTCGAAGGGAGAAGACTTCCGTCGAAAAGAGAAAAGAAGGAACTGCCCATGGAGATCGTGATCGGTTACCGCCATGTCGCCGAGAAGGTCGATATCGACGAACGCACCGAGGCGGATCTGCGCGCCCTCGGCTATCTCAAGTAGGGCGACTTCGGCTGGCGTCCTACGCCTCTCCGCCGTCTCCCGGGCGGCGGCGCCTTCGCGTGGCCGCCGCGGCGGCGATACCGATCCCCTTGCGGGTCATCGAGGTGATCGGCCACCCCCCCAGTTCCTCGCGGGCGACCCAAGTCCATTCTCCCTCGCCGCACGGCGGTTCGCCGCCCGACGCGCAAAACACTTCGACATCATACCGTTCATTCATGATCGAATGGCGGAACGATCCCGACCGGACGGCGCCGGGCGCGTCACGGCCGCTCCCCTCGGGGAGTTCCCACATGCCGCCGAGACGTCCTCCCTCGGGACGGCGGCGAAGGAGGATCCTCCCGGCACCGTCGCTGAACACGAGAAGAGAGCGCCGCACGGAGCGCATGGCGGGACGCGTTCGCGGCGCCGGGCACTGCGCTACCATGTCGTTTTCGAGAGCACCGCACCGGCGCCGCACGGGGCACGAAGCGCACGCGGGGGCGGCCGGCGTACAGACCAGGGCGCCCCACTCCATGAGCGCCTGGTTGAAATCGCCCGGCCTCGCCCGGGGGACGAGCACCGCGGCGGCGCGCCAGTAGCGGTCGCGCACACCGGCGTCGCTCCACGACTCCATTCTCGCGAAGAAGCGGGCGATCACGCGGAAGACGTTGCCGTCCAGGATCGGCGCGGAGATTCCGAAGGCGATCGAGCGGATCGCCCCGGCGGTGTAGCGGCCGACGCCGGGGAGGGCGAGGAGATCGTCCTCGTCCTCGGGAAGAACGCCGCCGTGCCGGCGCACAACGATTCCGGCCGCCTCTTTCAGGTGTCTCGCGCGACGGTAATAGCCGAGGCCGGACCAGAGGGCGAGCACGTCGTCCACCGGCGCGGCGGCGAGCGCATCGACACCGGGAAAACGGTCGAGAAAACGATCGTAGTAATCGAGCACCGTCGCCACGCGGGTCTGCTGGAGCATGATCTCCGATACCCAGAGGGCATACGGGTCGGAGGTTCCCCGCCACGGAAGGTCACGGCGGTTCGCCCTGTACCACCGCGGAAGAACGGTTCGGAGATAGCGGATGCTGCCCGGGTCGATCGTCATGACGGGGCGAAGCGTAGCCTCGGCAAAGGGTGGTGTCAAACAAACGGTTCTCACGCCGGGAACTTATCCCTGCTACAATTTCAGCCGATGAAATGAGCGGGAGGTTCTCCGCGATAACATGACCGGCACGGGCGAGGCACATAAGGGAAAGAAGAGGCCGCGCGCCTGGCGCGTGTTCCTCGTGGTGCTCTACACCCTTTCGGCGGCGTTCTGTATCTACCAGGCGCTCGGAGGGCTTTCGTACTACCTGACCCCCTACACTTCCCGGCCCCATCTCGACGCGTACCGAACGCTCCGTCCCGGAGGGAGCGTGGGACACGGCTTCGGCGTCGCCGGGGGGGCGATGCTCCTCCTCCTTCTCCTCTATTCCGTGCGGAAGAGTAACCGGCTTCTTCGCGGCGCCGGACCGGTCGGGAGGTGGCTCGACATCCACATCTACTTCGGTATCTTCGGACCGCTCCTGATCATTCTTCATACATCGTTCAAGGTCGGGGGGATCGTGGCGATCAGCTTCTGGTCGATGGTTGCGGTGGCACTCAGCGGCGTGCTCGGCCGTTTCCTCTACCGCCAGATTCCCCGAAACCTCCTCGGCGATGAACTCGGCGCGAAGGAGATCGGCGCGGCGCAGCGCGAAATCGACTCCGAACTCCGCGACCGCTTTCACCTAACGGGGCCGATGCTCGACCGCATCGATCGAGAAGCTCGCGGCGGCGCGCGGAGCGGCGGCGTATCCCTCGCGCTTGCGCTCCTACGTGGCGACCTCGGCCTCGGCAGGATACCGTGGCGCCTGGCGTCGGAGTTCTCCGGCAAACTCCCGGCGCCGAGCGACGGGGCGTCGACACTGCCCGACGTGATCCGGGCAAGGGCGCTCCTCACGCGGCGCATCGCCCTCCTCGATCGTGTGCAGCGTCTCTTCCACTACTGGCACGTGATTCATAAACCATTCGCCTATACCATGCTGATCTTCATGATCATCCATGTGGTCATCGCCGTGGTGCTCGGTTACAGGTGGATCTGGTCATGATCGAGATCACCCGCACAAACGCGGCGGCATCGGTCCTCCTCTTTCTTCTCCTCCTCCCAACCGCCGCCGCCGCGCAGCTCTCGCCGGGAGAACTCCACGAATCGCACAAACAGCTGGAGGGGATCGAAAACTGCACGCGGTGTCACGAAGTGGGGAGGAAGCTTTCGCCGGCACGATGCCTCGCGTGTCACCGGATCCTGGCGGGACGGATCGAAGCGGGGGAAGGTCTTCACGCCGGCGACGAATTCGAAAAGTGCGGTTCCTGTCACGTGGATCACCAGGGAAGGGAATACGACCTCGTCTGGTGGAAAGACGGGATCGACCGGTTCGATCACCGGAAGACGGGATATCCTCTCGAGGGGGGCCACCTCCGTCCCGCGTGCAGGGAGTGTCACCGGCCGGACCACATCCGGAACCGCGGGCGGCTCACGGCGACCGGGAAGAAGCTCGACCGCACCTGGCTCGGCCTCGAAAAGGAGTGCACCACCTGTCACCGCGATGTTCATGAAGGCGAGCTGCCCGGGGGGTGCCTTTCGTGCCACAAGATGGAGAAGTGGCGACCGGCTTCCCTATTCGATCACCATCGCGCCCGCTTCGTGCTCACCGGTAAGCATACGGGCGTCGACTGCGCGAAGTGTCACGGTAAGAAGAGGATCGGGGCGCAAGAGCCGTCGGGAGGGGAGGGCGTCACGGTCCACTTCCGGGGAATCCCCTTCGCGTGGTGCGGCGAGTGCCATGCCGATCCCCACGAAGGTCGTCTCGGCCCGTCGTGTGAACGGTGCCACGACACGAACAGCTGGCGCGACGCCGGGGGGAAAGGTTTCGACCATACGAAAACGGCGTTCCCCCTGCTCGGCGCCCACGCAACCGTTCCGTGCGGCGGCTGCCATCGGAACGGGGCGTCCCATCGCGTTTCGAAGTTCGGAAAATGCGACGATTGCCACGCCGATGTGCACGGCGATTCGTTCGCCGGGAGGGGTGACGAGGAGAAGTGCGCATCGTGCCATACGGTGGAGCGCTTTTCGCCGTCCACGTTTACCGTGGCGCGCCACGACGAAACCGTCTTTCCTCTCGAAGGAGCGCATCGGGCGGCGCCGTGCGATCTTTGTCATCGGAAGGAAACGACCGGGGCCGCCACGGCGATCCTTCTTTTTCCCCGCGAACGCCCCGAATGCGACGGCTGCCACGACGATCCCCACGGCAATGCCGGAAAAGAGGAGGGGAACCGTTGCGCCGCATGCCATACGACGACCGGCTGGGCGGATGTCGGATTCGACCATGACACGACCAGGTTTCCCCTCGCCGGCGCCCACCGGCGACTGGCATGCGCGAAGTGTCACTCCGCCCCGGGCGGGGAACCGGCCGGTCATCTCCGCTTCTCGAAGATGGCTGCACGGCCCGTGTGCGGCGATTGCCATGACGACCGGCACCGGGGCCAATTCGCCGGGGTGCAAGAGGGGGACGGGATCTCGAACGCATCTCCCAGGTGCGACAGATGTCATACCGCCGCGAACTGGATCGGCTCGCGGTTCGATCATGACACGATGGCGTCGTTCCGCCTGACGGGTGCGCACCAGCATATATCGTGCCCGTCGTGCCACCCGACGGTCGAGGATGACATCGGTCGCTATACGATCTATCGTCCATTGAAGAAGGAATGCCGGTGGCGCCACCGATCGGGCGCGGCCGAGAAACTCTCCGGGATGGAAGGAAAGAGTCGATGAGGAAGGCGCCTGCGATTCCCTTGGTTCTCCTTCTCACGGCTCTTTCGAGCGCCCCCGCCCGCAAGGGGGAGAATCCCCACGGCGATTCGATTCCCGAATGCTCCCTCTGCCACGGCACGACGAGCTGGAGCGTCCCCTCGCGGCCGGGCCGGTTCGATCACGCCACTACCGACTTTCCCCTGAGGGGCGCCCACGACGGCGTCCGATGCGCGGCGTGCCACACCGAACTCGAGTTCCACCGTGTCGGCTCGGCGTGCGCCGATTGCCACGCCGACATTCATCGAGGCGATCTCGGCACCGATTGCACCGGGTGTCATCGTGCGGAGGGGTGGCGAAGGAGAGATGATGCCTTCGAACTCCATGCCGCCGCCGGCTTCATTCTTCTCGGGATGCACGCCCTCGCCGACTGTGAAGCGTGTCACGAAGGGCAGCAGGAGAGAGAGTACGCGGACACGCCGTTCGAGTGCGCCGGCTGCCACGTGGAGACGTACGAGGCGACCGACGATCCCCCGCACGCTTCGAGCGGCTTCGGCACATCGTGCGAGGACTGTCATCGTTTCGCCGCCGCAACGTGGAGCGAGACGGAGTTCGCCCATTCGAGCGCCTTCCCGCTCACCGGCGCTCACGGCACGGTTTCGTGCGACGCATGCCATACCGACGGGTTCGGACCGCTTCCCACGGAGTGCATCGCCTGCCATGCGACAACCTACGAGAACACCACCGATCCGGATCACCAGGGGTACCGATTCTCCACGAGCTGCGGCGAGTGCCACGGAACCGGGACGTGGCTCTCCACGACGTGGGATCACGGCGCCGCATCCGGGTTCATCCTCTCGGGCGCGCACCGGGCGGCCGACTGCTCCGCGTGCCACGGGACGACGCCGGAACTCAGCCCCCCGGTCGAATGCTTCGACTGTCACGAATCCAACTACGACGGAACGACCGACCCCGACCACGCCGCCGCCGGCATCCCCACCGACTGCGCCGCGTGCCACACCGACCAGGCGTGGTCCCCCGCCGTGTTCGACCATGACGCCACGAACTTTCCCCTTGCCGGCGCGCATGGGTCGCTCGAGTGCGCCGCGTGCCACGCCGCCGGCTACCAGGGAACGCCGACCGACTGCTTCGCATGTCACGAGTCGAACTACAGCGGAACGACCGATCCGAATCACGCCGCCGCCGGCTTCGGCACCGACTGCACGGCGTGCCACAACACGACCCGCTGGGATCAGACGACGTGGAATCACGACGCCGATTTCTTCCCCATCTATTCGGGAGAGCATAGGGGAAAATGGAATACCTGTGATGAATGCCACACCGATCCTACCGACTTCGGCGTCTTCTCGTGTATCGACTGCCATGAGCACAGCAGGTCGAACACCGACGACGAGCACAACGAGGTGAGGAACTACGTCTACCAGAGCGGTGCGTGCCTCGATTGCCATCCCACGGGAAGGGGAGACTGAAATGCCCCGGGCGACGAAGCGGGCCGTACTCGGCCCGGCGACACTCGCCGCGGCGGCCTGGCTGATGGCCGCAGTCCCCGCGGACGCCGGCGGCGGCGACCGGCGTGACGACGGCCCTGTTGTCCGCTACGTCTCCGCCGGCCATGTCTACCTCGACGCCGGGGCCGACGGCGGACTGGCCGCAGGGGACACCGTCGAGATCTACAGGAAGGATCTCTCGATCGCCACGGCGGTGATCGACTACGTCTCGCGCCACAGCTCGACGTGCGTGCCGATACGGCGTTCCGACCACGCTCCCGAAAAGGGAGACACGGTGATCGTCGTCGGTCCGCGGGCGCGCCGGGGAACCCGCCCACTCTCTCCCCCGCCGGCGGGTCCGAGCGGTCCGCCTCTCCCACCCGGGTACGACGGTCCGATGGTCGTCACCCACGTCTGGCCGAAACATCAAGACGCAAGATCGGTGAGATCCGTCGAGACGTTCGACATCGAGCCGCGCCCTGTTCCCCGGGTGCGCCTTATCGAGGGAGTCGTTTCGCTCGAGTGGATTCATATCGACGACCGCACCGTCGCCGGCCTCGATCTCGACCGGCCGACCGCGCGCATCCGCCTGGCGGCGCCCCATCTTCTCGACGATTCGTACGCCTTCGAGATGCGCGGCCGCTTCAGACGGATCGATCGCTCCAGATCGTACGGCTCCGGCACGCACTCGAGCGAATGGCGCAACAGGCTCTACACTCTCTCCCTCTCCCGGACCACCCGGGAAAATACGTTTCGCTGGAAGGCCGGAAGAATCGTGCCGGACCGCGCCGGCGGCGCGGGCACCCTCGACGGCGTGCTCGTCGAAACCGGTATCGGCCGGGCGATCCGGACGGGGGCGTTCGCCGGTACGCTCCCGACATGGCGCGACTCCGACCCGCGAACGGCGGTGCAAAAGGGGGGCGTCTATATCGACTACCGCCCCGGCGACGTGAACGGAAGGCGTCTCGACGGTACCGTGGCGGCGGTGGGTGAATACCGAGGCAACACGACGAGCCGGGAGTATCTCTATCTTCGCTCCGCCGCCCGGTTCGGCAGGCGGTTCCGCGTCGAAGAGAGCGCCATTGTCGATGTGAACCGGTCGTGGCGCAAAGACGTCGCCCCGAGCCGCCTTTCGCTCAGTCGCCTCTATCTCACCGGGCGATTCCGCGGATCGAACGGGTTCGAGGCTTCCTTCACCGGCTACTCAAGGAAGCGGTACAGGACGTACGAGTCCCGATCGACGGCCGACTCGCTCTTCGACGGCGCCGCCCGCGCCGGGGGAAAGCTCCGTATCGGCGCGCGCCTCCTCCGCTTCCACGTCTCCCTCGAAGGGGGGGCGCGGGAGAGGGGAAGCGGCGGGGGACCGGTGTGGACCTGGTCGGCGGCCGCCCGATCGACGGCAGTCGGCACGGCCGCATTCGGCGCGTCGCTTCGCGTCACCGGCTATTCCGGCGCCCTCTCCAGCGGCGTCCGTACCACGCTCCGGTTGAGCGCGTCGCCCGCGCCGCGTGCCGATCTCTCCCTCGGCTGGACCGGCTCGTTTTACACCCTCGACATCGACGGGAAGAGCCGAAGCGACCACACGTTGATCCCGGCCGCTTCGCTCGATCTCGGAAAGGGCGTTCGCGCCGGTGCGATCTACGAGCGCCACTGGGGCGACGACAGGAACGAGAACCGCGTGATCATCGATATCGACAGGAAGATCTGAGAGGAACGCCGTGGAATCCGCTCTCACATGGCTCGCCGCCGGTGGCATCGCCTTCGCAATGTTCGCGGTCTATTTCGCCCGCTTCAGGACGAAAGTGAAGGAGGACGCCGAGCGAAAAGCGGAGGCGGTCCACCTCGGCTCCGACCGTCCCGTCGCCCAATACCCGCAGATCGACGAGCTGCAGTGCATCGGCTGCGGCGCGTGCATCGATGCCTGCCCGGAAGGGGACGTGCTCGGCATCGTCTCGGGAAGGGCGACGATCATCAACGGCCTGCGCTGCATCGGTCACGGGAGGTGCGCCGAGGCGTGTCCCGTGGGTGCGATCCGTGTCGGCATCGGATCGACGCTGGAAAGGGACGACCTGCCGCTCTTGGGGAAGGGAAACGAGACGACCGTTCCGGGAGTCTTCATCGCCGGCGAGCTGAGCGGCTTCGCGCTGATCCGCAACGCCGTCGCCCAGGGGAAGATGGTGATCGACGAGATCGCGTCGAGGGGATGCGCGGGCGAGAGGGGCGGTATCCACGACGTGGTGATCATCGGGGCGGGGCCGGCGGGCCTGAGCGCCGCCGCGGCGGCCGTGGAGCGAAAGCTCTCGTGCATCGTGCTCGACCAGCAGGGACCGGGCGGTACGATCCTCCAGTATCCCAGGAAGAAGCTGGTGCTCACCCGACCGATGAAAATCCCCCTCTACGGCACCCTCGACAAGAGCGAGTACTCCAAGGAGGAGCTACTCGAAGTCTGGGAAGAGGTGATCGATCGTCTCGGTATCGAGGTGCGGACAGGCTGCAGACTCACCGGTCTCGAAAGGAAGAACGACCGTCTCGAAGCGACCGCCGGCGGCGGCATCTTTCGCGGCCGCCATGTGGTGCTCGCCCTCGGTCGCCGGGGGACGCCGCGCCGCCTCGGCGTGGAGGGAGAAGACCGCTCGAAGGTGATGTACAAGCTCCTCGACGCCGAGTCGTACGACTCCTGTCGCATCCTCGTCGTGGGCGGCGGCGACAGCGCCGTCGAGGCGGCGGCGGGCCTCGCCCGAAAAGGTGTGAACACGGTGCATCTCTCATACAGGAAGGAAAAAATCTTCCGCGTCAAGAAGAAGAACGCCGAGGCGCTCGCGCGGCTGGAGCGGTCGGGGGCGGTCGACGTCTTGTACCGGTCGAACGTCGAATCGATCGGCGAGAAGACGGTCACCCTCCGGACGCCGGACGGCCTCGTGGAGCTGGAAAACGACTATGTTTTCATCTTCGCCGGCGGCACTCCCCCCTTCGCGCTCCTGAAAGGGTTCGGCATCTCTTTCGGCGAGGGCGACGCCGGCAGCGCCGCTGGACCGCGCCGCGCCGGCGTGGTACGCTAGCCTCCCGGCATCGAATCAGCGACACGAGATCGATCACCGATACAGGAGGTCATGAGGTGGCAGGCGTTCAGAAGAGATGGTCGAAGATCGCCGTCGTGGGGGGCGGCAACATGGGTAGCGGCATCGCGCAGAAGATCGCGACCGAGGGGCTCGACGTCGTGCTCGTCGATATCGACGACGATCGCGTCGAAGCCGGGCTCGGCCGGATCCGGTCGATGCTCGACGAGGGCGTGGCCCGGCGGATCTTCCGGCCCGAGCAGGCGGAGGCGATCCTGGGGCGGGTGAGCGGCACCGCTCGGCTCGACGACGTGAAAGACACCGACTTGGTGATCGAGGCGGTTTTCGAGGATCTCGACGTGAAGCGCGATCTATTCCGGAAGCTCGACGCCGCCTGCTCGGACGAGACGATTCTCGCCACGAACACTTCGTCGTTCTTCGTCCGCTCAGTCGCCGAGGCGACCGGAAGGGCCGACAGGGTGGTGGGCCTCCACTTCTTCTACCACCCCGCGAAGAACCGCCTCGTCGAGGTGATCCGTTGCGACGCCACGTCGGACGAAACGTTCGACGCGTGCTGGGCGCTCCAGGAG
>JAJRWB010000054.1 GCA_024276995.1 Candidatus Eiseniibacteriota bacterium
CAATGGCAACACGACCACCGAGGCTGATGACATCACAGTGACCGTGAGCCGCTCCGGCCTCGATGCCGGGAGCTATTCCGGAACGGTAACGGTGACGCCCGCCACCGGCGATCCTCAGGATGTTTCGGTCACCCTGACCGTTTCCGGCCCCGGCCCCACGCCCGGCGGCATGGCACTCGTCCCCGCCGGCAGTTTCCAGATGGGGGGCGACCCGTCGGCGTACTGCGGGAGCGGCGAGCACCAGGTAACACTCACCCACAGTTTCTACGTCGGGCAGTACGAGGTGACGAATCAGGAGTACAAAGACGCGCTGCAGTGGGCGTACGATCGCGGCTACGTGACCGCTTCATCGTCCACGGCGCAGGACAACCTCGACGGGAGCACGGTGGAGCTGGTCGACCTGAACAGCTCGTATTGCCAGATCTCGTTCAGCTCCGGCACGTTCACCGTCGATTCGGGAAAAGAGAATTATCCCATGATCGAAGTCTCGTGGTACGGAGCAGCGGCCTATTGCGACTGGCTGAGCCTACAGGCGGGGCTTTCCCGCGCGTACGACCACTCCACGTGGGAGTGCAACGGTGGGAGCCCTTACACCGCCTCGGGCTACCGTCTTCCGACCGACGCGGAGTGGGAGTACGTGACCCAGGTGAACGGAGAACGGAAGTACCCGTGGGGGAACGAGAGTCCGGACTGCAACCGGGCGAATTACTGGGGATGTCTCTCCGGGTCATACCCGAGAACATCAACTGTCGGCACCTACCCATCCGGAGCGGTATCGGTCAGCGGGACATTGGTGTACGATATGGCTGGAAATGTATGGGAGTGGTGCAACGACTGGCATACCTGCGATCTGGGAAGTTCGCCGGTGTCGAATCCGACCGGTCCCGGCTCCGGCTCGTATCGGGTGCTGCGCGGCGGCTCGTGGTACGACAACGAGAGCCACCTCCGCTCGGCGGTCCGGTACAGCTACATCCCGGGCAACACGTACGGCTACTTCGGGTTCCGGGTTGCCCGCAGTCATTGATTCCGGATCGGTTCTGATTTCTGTTTTGCTGTGTTCTGTATTCTGAAATCAGGGGTCCAGGGGGCGAAGCCCCCTGGTCGCCGCGAATTTTTTTTCGGCTTTTTCGGTCCATTTTGGGTGAGCTGCCAGGTTCGCTCCCCGCGGAGAGAACCCGGCGCCGATTGAGGGGGGAAAGTATGGCTGTGAACGAGTCGCCGATCTTTGTCCGCACCCACGATTTTGCCGTCTGGCTTCTCGCTCACACGATCCGCTTTCCGAAGAGCCAGCGGTTCGTCATGGCGAGACGGATCGAGGAGACGATTCTCGACTTCCAGGAGAGGCTGATCCGCGCGGCCAGAGCGAAGGGACGCGCCACGGGACGCGAGCTGCAGGAGGCGGATGTTCTCTTCGAGATCCTCCGGCGACACATCCGAACCTGCGTCGAGCTGAAGCTCTTCACATTGAAACAGTATGAATATGCCGCGGGAAGGCTGGTCGAGATCGGCCGGCTTCTCGGCGGCTGGATCGGAAAGCAGACGGAATCCACCGGGCGAAAGCAGGTGGTGGGGAGCGGTCCGTAAAGGAGCGGGCTCGTATCGGGTGCTGAGCGGCGGCTCGTGGAACAACAACGAGAACAACCTCCGCTCGGCGAACCGGAACAACAACAACCCGAACAACACGAACAACAACAACGGGTTCCGGGTTGCCCGCAATCATAGGCATCGCCGGATGCCGGCGGCTCAAGGGCCTCCGGACCGTGCGCGAATATGACAGGAACGTTTCCCGGTCGGCGGGAGAGTCTCCGGATCGCCGGGAACGAGTGTCCGCCGGCCGAATAGACAAGGGGGTCGTGGCGACTGGTAGGCGAGGGTCGAACGCCGTCACGATCCCGTTTTTTCAGGAGCCGACGCCGACAGGCAAAGAGGCGTAACTGATTTGAAGCGGGCGAAAGATCTTTTTCCGACGGTCTGCGACTTCGGGACGCTCTACGAATCATTCCGGAGGGCAAGACGGGGGAAACGGTACAGGGAGTATGCCCTCGCCTTCGAGGCGGACCTCGAGGAGAATCTCCTCGGACTCCGGGAAGAGCTGATCGGCGGGACGTATCGGCCTTCCCCCTACAGAGTGTTCACGATTCGGGATCCGAAGCGGCGGCGGATCGCCGCGCCCTCTTTCCGCGACCGCGTCGTCCATCACGCCTTCTGCTCGGCGGTCGAGCCGTTCTTCGAACGGGGCTACATCCACGATTCGTACGCCTGCCGACTCGGGAAGGGAACTCACAGGGCGCTCGACCGGTGCCAGGAATACGCGAGACGGTTTCCGTATGTCCTGCAATGCGATGTCCGCCGGTACTTCGCTTCCATCGACCACACGATTCTGAAAGGGGCGATCGCCCGGCGGATCGCCGATCGCCGGGTTCTCCGCCTCGCGGATACGGTACTCGATCACGCGCCGTTCGACAGGGAAGGCGCTCCCGGCTACTTCCCCGGCGACGATCTCTTCTCGCCCCTCGACCTCCGAAGGGGGATTCCGATCGGGAGCCTCACGTCGCAGCTTTTCGCGAACCTCTATCTCGATCGCCTCGATCACTTTGTGAAAGAGGAACTGCGCGTTCACGGCTATCTCCGCTACATGGATGACTTCCTCCTCTTCGGGGAGAGCAAATCTCTCCTGAGCGACTGGCGGGAGAAGGTCCGCCGATTTCTCGAACGGCTCCGGCTCGAACTGCATCCCGGGAAGCAGCAGATCTTTCCGGTGCGTAATGGGGTTCCATTTCTGGGGTTTCATATTTTTCCCAATCGGCGCCTATTGAAGCGGGAAAACATCCGCCGGTTCGTGAAACGGATGCGAGCGTTGCGACGAGCGATCCGATCGGGGTGGAGGAGTGAAGGCGACTACCGGACTTCTCTTCTCGCATGGATCGGACACGCCATGCACGGGGATACGTGGAGGCTGCGAACCGCTCTTCTGGGGGCGATGGCGCCGGCATTCGGAGGCGGTTGAACGCGGAGCTTCGGCCGACGGGAAGCGGCGGAACCTCGACGCAGGATCGATTCGAACCGTCCCGCGCAAACCGGCCAGAATTTTACCGCCGCGGCGGCGGTAAATATTCGACCACCTTGCCGATGGAGTCACGACTGAACCCGAATTCCCGAACTCGCAGCAGGCTCACTCGCTCTCCTCGAGCGTTCCATCTGTGTCCGATTCCGGACGAGAGCTTCCGCCTCGTCAATATGGTCCACCATCTGGCAGAGGGAAACGCTCTCTTAATGCCGCGACATAGAGTTCCTCCGCTTCCCGCAGGACCTCATCCCGGAAATACTTGCTCAGGCTGCCGGGTGTGTGCAGGTCCACCGAGCGCCCGAGGATGATCGAAAGCTCGTCCTGCATGCGAATAAACGCCAATCCGACCCGCACGCCGGGCTGGAACTCGACCAGAATATCTACGTCGCTATCGGGCCGGAAGTCATCGCGGAGAATGGAGCCAAAAAGTGCCAGCCGGCGAACGCCGTTCGCCCGGCAAAACGCCTCGATCCGCTTTCTTGATATCTCGATGGGGTGTTGCACGACAGATCCCCTCCCTGCTCGGCCGGTCGCTTCAGAACCCCTCACAGTGTCGCATATTCAATACCACCGGACAAGAGGCTGATCACCGACGCGCAAAGGAGGCACATCTTCAGTCATTGAGTCTGCGACGAGTTTTTCGCTTTGTCGGGTGAATGAGGATCGGCTCGGAAGATTGAAAATCGAAGATCAAGTGTGTGATCCTTAGCTTGCCTGAAGCAATATGATGTGTAGGAAGTGACCAATCTTCGACCGCCGCCGCGGCGGTAAATTTTCGACCACCTTCAACTCTTTTTCAATGCGATTTCAGCTGCGCACAGCCCGGTTTCATCACACCGACCCGCTGCGGGTGGCGGCCGCTGCGAAGTAGAGTGGCAGGAACGTGAGCTTCTTCCCGGGAAGTTCGCCGTACGGCCTGGACGAGAAGACCAGGCCGCCCCTGCAGTTCGGATATCTTTCGAGCAGCCCGTGAAGGCTTCTCAACCGCCCTGCCGGACCACTCTTCACTTCTACTCCATAGATACCCCCTTTCACGACGGCGAGGTAGTCGGTTTCAGCGGCACTTCCCCTCGCTTCCCGTGACCAGTAGAAGAGATTGGAGTCGTGGCAGGTCAGCATTTCCTGTCCGACAAATTGCTCGGCCATCGCGCCGCGATAGATGTCAAGCAGATCACGTTTCCCATATTCGATGTCGGCGCGTATCCCACAGAGGTGCTGCCATAAGCCGACATCGACCAGGATCGCCTTGAATCTTTTCGACGACGCTTTCGCACCGAGCGGCAGGCCGGAAGGGCTCGCAGAGGGAATGCGCGTGACCACGCGCGCCTTGCACAGAAGATCGAACGCGCGTTTGATTGTCGTGTGGGAATGCCCGTCCGCAAGGTTGGAATATTTGAGCTGCTGTCCAACATTCTGCGCAATCCCGCTCAGTGTAGTGCCCATGCAGTACGGATCGGCGCGCGGGGCATATTTGGAAAAGTCCTGGCGGTAGGCATCGACAAGCTCGGCATGAATGGCGAACGCCTCCTGAATCGATCCGCTTTCCGCGTAGGTTCTAACCGCCTCCGGCATTCCCCCCACAAAGCAATAGGTCCTGAGTTCTTCCAGAAGCATCGCGTGAATCGCATCGGAAACAGGTCCGGGTCTCCCGGTGACCACATCAGCAGCCTTCTCCTTTCCCACAGCCCACAAGTACTCGGGAAAGCTCATCGGATACAGATCGAGCGATTGAATACGGCCTACGGGAAAAGCTGTTTCCGCGAACGCGAATTCGAGCAGCGAACCGGCAGCCACAACATGGAGTCCGGGGATCTCCTCGTAGAAGTAGCGAAGGGCGGTGATGGCGCGGGGACAACTCTGAATTTCATCCAGGAAGAGGAGCGTACCTCCGGGGACAATTTTCCTGTTGGTCAAGACCTCAAGTTCAGAGACGAGCGATTTCGCCTCCAGGTTGCCCTTAAAAACGCGGTGCCATTCCCGATTCCGTTCCAGATCGACCGTGACGACCGAATCGAATTGATCCCGGGCGAACTGGAGGAGTGAGTATGTCTTCCCCACCTGTCGTGCTCCACGCAGGAGCAACGGTTTACGACGCTCGGCTCTCTTCCAGTCGATCAGACGCTCTTCGATCATTCTTCTCATTGCGGTTTCCCCGATTCTCCGTCTGATCTCTCGAAACGATCAAATTACAGGGCTATTATCGACCTTAGCCGATCAAATATCAAGGCATATTTTTGCGTCCTGGAACCGGAGGCCACGTAAGGGATTCGCGGAAAGGCGTGAAAGAGGGAACCGCGGCGATCGCGGAGGCCCATTCTTCTTCGCCCGCAGGCCGGAAACCGACACGATTCACGGCGCCTCCGCGTCGACTGCTCCCGCGCGGCGCGCCTCGTCGGCGAAGAGTGGCTCCGCATGAAAGAGATGGAAGCCGACCGCGAAGGCGAGGCCGTCGACCTGTCGTAAGGGGGAGGAGGCCCGCCCGGTTCCGGTTTCAACTCCTAACCACGTCGAAGCCGGCCGCGAGAGAGAGTTCGGGACATCGACATTGATCCAGTAGCCCGGGGTGGCTGGCCTGGAAACCGGGAAGTTATTTCTGATCGAGTAGCCGGGGAGCTGGCTAGCGTAGCAGCCGAATCGTCATACAAAAAACGACCAGAATTCTACCGCCGCCGCGGCGGTAAATCTTCGACCACCTTGCCGATGGAGTCACGACTGGACCCGAATTCCTGAGTCCGCAGGAATGCCCCCTCACTTTTCTTCAGCATTCAATCGGTGAGAAGCGTCCTGATCTTCACCGCGAGCGGCGGGAAGTCCGTTGTGGCGATTTCCCACAGAATGCCGCGATCCACAGCGTCATACCGATGAATCAGACGATTACGCGTGCCGATCGAAAGGAGCCCGGAACCCGCGAGGCGGCGAATAAATCGATGATTTCGCACTTTTTTCCTTGATAGCTATTTTGCGTGTCGGTTTTCGATGTCTCGGGTCTGTGCCTGCATTGTGTCTGAATGCCGCAGGGGCCTCGCCACGGTCTACTTCGTCCTCCTCGAATCAAGAATGATTCGCCGACGGCTCGAACGGCGATTCCGGCGCTCTGTGGAAGCCGAAAACCGATGCCTTGTACTGTGTGCGGGGTGAACGGGATCGGCCGATAGTCGAATCGTGATGGATGAGGAGGAGGAAGTGAAGATGCGCACGAACCGCGGTTCCACTGCTGACCCGCAAGGACTGCCCGCTGCCGTAGCCACCACGAACCCGGAAGAGCTGAGCGCCGCGCCGGCTGCCGGCGGGCGAAAACCGGCCAACGCCGCTGCCACTCTTGACATGCGAAAGTTGACCGCCACCGCCGCTTACCTCTCGGAAGAGAGCGATCACCAGATCGCCCGGAAGCTCCAATCTCTCTCCCGGTCGGAGCGGCGGATCACCCTGGAAATCCTCCTCCACCTGATCGAAGCTGAGAAGCGGAAGCTCCACGTGAAGAAGGGTACCGGTCTCTTTTCGACTTCTGCACGCGCGGACTTCGCTACTCGGAGTCGGCCGCCGGAAGGAGAATCGCCGCGGCCCGCTCCGTGAGGAACTACCCGAAGGTGCTCGCCCTTCTCCTTTCGGGCGAACTCACTGTCTGTTCTCTCTCGGCCGTTTCCCGGATTCTGACGCGCGAGAATCACGAAGACGTGATCTCGAGGGTGAAGGGAAAGACAAGGAGGGAGATCGACCAAGTGATTGCGGAGTTTCGGCCGGTCTCAGCGGTGCGCGAAGTGGTCAAGCCTGTGGTGATCCGCGCCGTCGCGAAATCGAAAACGGTGACAGGCGACGGCTCGTCGGCGGAAGATTTGTCTGAACCATCCAACGCGAAGCGACCAGAAATTTACCGCCGCGGCGGCGGCAAATTCTTAGCCACCGCTCTCCCGACTGCGACGACATCCGGAACTCCATACGCAGCGGTACCGGGCGATGCAATAACATCTGCAACAGTAGACGGCGATTCGAGTGGGGACCACGATGAAGCCGACGGCGACGGGCGCGGTGAGCCGAAGGGAGACTCGAATCTCAAGCATCGGTTCAAGATTGAGTTTGCCGCGGACGGCGAATTCGTGGGCAACATGGAGAAGATCCGTTCGCTCCTTTCGGGTCGGTTTCCCGCGGGAGTTTCGATGGAGAAACTCTTCGGCATCGTGATGGACGATTACCTCGACCGGCATTCGTCCGCGAAGCGGAATGAAAGAAGGAAGTGCCGCGAGGAGAGAGCGATGATTGCGCGAAACGAATGTCAATCGATCGCGGGAGAGATGGCACGGTCACAGCGTAGAGAAAGAGAGCAAAGGAGAGACGGGGGGAAGACGGCAGAGGAAGTGGGCGTGAGGGAGAGAGCGAAAGGGTTGTAACGGCGAGCGAGGGGAGGCAGAGAGGGAAAAACCGACGGCGGGAAGGTCTCTTCGCCCGCCGACGATCGGGCGCCGAAGGGGAGAGGCCGCGCCCGACATATTCCCGCCGCGATCCGGGACGACGTTTACGTGCGGGACGGTGGGCGGTGCACATGGGTCGGGCAGGACGGACGGAAGTGCGGCTCGACGTGGGATCTGGAGATCGACCACATTCACCCCTTCGCCCTCGGGGGAAATCATTCGATCGACAACCTGCGGCTCCTCTGCTCAGCGCACAACCGGTTCGAAGGGGAGAGACGTTTCAGCGACCGGTGTTCGGAAGGGGGGGGCGTGTACACGGTTCATCAGCGACGAGTCGTGCCGGCGGGAGGGGGGAAGACGCGCCTCCGTGGCGGGATCGCCTTTCGATCCGGAGGCGTACCGGGTTTACCGGGTGAGCCTTCCCGCGCTTCGTGGTAGTCTCGTTCCACGATGAAAAAGAGCGATGGAAACGGGAAAACGAAGGGGAAACCGGCTGGCTCGAAGAACGCCTGCAATGTGTTCATCCACACCCTCGGCTGTCCGAAGAACGAGGTGGACAGCGAGGTGATGGCGGGGCTCTTCGCGGAGGAGGGGCTCACCGTAGTGGAGCACCCGGAGGACGCCGGTCTTCTCGTGGTGAACACATGCTGCTTCATCGACGAGGCGAAGGAGGAGTCGATCGAGGCGATTCTCGAGGCGGGAAAGCGGAAAGGGGCGGGGAAGCTCCTCGTCACCGGCTGTCTCGCCGAACGGTACGGCCCGGAGCTGCGGGAAGAGATGCCGGAGATCGACGGCCTCGTCGGGGTGAGGTCGATCACCACCGCCGGCGAGGTGGCGGCGCGGATGGTGGGGGGGGTGCCCGGCTGTGATCGCGACGCCCCCGGGAATGGAGACGCCGACGGCATCTCCGAAAGGCGGCGCTCTCTCGGGACGACCCATACGGCGTACATCAAGATCGCGGAAGGATGCGACCGGCCGTGCGCCTTCTGTTCGATCCCGTCGTTCCGCGGTCCGCTGGCGAGCCGGTCGGTCGAATCGCTCGTTCGCGAAACGGAGCGCCTCGCCCGTCTCGGCGCGAAGGAGATCGTCCTCGTCGGCCAGGAGACGACCGCGTTCGGCGCCGACCGGGGCGAAAAGGACGCCCTCCCGCGCCTCTTCGACGCCCTGGCGGAAATCGAGGCGGTGCGCTGGATCCGCCTTCTCTACGCCTACCCCACGGGAGTCACCCAGGCGCTCGTCGAGCGTCTCGGCAGGGGGAACGCGTGCCGCTATATCGACATGCCGGTGCAGCACATCAGCACCTCCGTGCTGAAGCGGATGCGACGCGGCATGTCGGGGGACGAGGTGCGCCGCGCCGTCGACCGCGTCCGCTCCGCCGGCGGAAAGATCACTCTCCGCTCGACGGTGCTCGTCGGCTTCCCCGGCGAGACGGACACCGACTTTCGCCTCCTCGCCGACTTCGTGCGCGAGAGCCGCTTCGATCATCTCGGCGTCTTTCGTTTCTCCCCCCAGGAGAAGACCGCCGCCGCGTCGCTCGACGGCGCCGTGCCCGAGGAGATCAGCCGGGAGCGCCAGCAGGAAATCCTCGACATCCAGACGGAAATCATGGATGAGAAGGGGGAGCGCCGCGTCGGCGAGAGACTCACCGTCCTCGTCGATGAGATCCACGAAGGAGAAAGCTGGTGCCGCACAGAACGGGACGCCCCCGAGATCGACGGCGTGGTGATCCTCCCCGGCGCGGCGGGATCGCCGGGGAAGTTCCTCGAGGCGAAGATCGTCGACTCGCGCGGCCCGGTCCTCTTCGGCGAGAAGGTGTCGTAACGTGGGGCGCTCTCTCCTACTCATCGACGGTTCGGCTCTCATCTTCCGTTCCTACTTCGCCTTCATCCGCAATCCTCTCGTCAACTCGAAGGGAGAGGAGACGAGCGCCGTCTTCGGCACCGTCTCCGCCCTCATCCGGCTGCTGCGCGATAAGAAGCCGGACCACGTCGTCTTCGTTCTCGACACGGGAAAGCCGACGTTCCGCCACGAGATGTATGAACCGTACAAGGCGAACCGCCCGGAGATTCCCGACAGCCTGAAAGCCCAGTTCCCACTGGTGAAGGAGGCGGTGGCCGCGATGTCGATCCCGATTCTCCTCCGCGACGGCTTCGAGGCGGACGACGTGATCGGCGCCCTCGCTGCGCGCGCCGCCGGCGAGGGGATCGACACGACGATCTATTCGGGAGACAAGGATTTTCTCCAGCTCGTCCGGCCGGGGGTGTCGGTGCTCGCCCCGACCCGCGACGGGGAGCAACTGTGTGCCGCCGACACCGACGTGGAGGAGCGGATCGGCGTTCCACCGGGCCGCGTGGTCGATCTCCTCGCCCTGATGGGCGACGCGAGCGACAACGTGCCGGGCGTCCCCGGCGTCGGACCGAAGACGGCGGTGAAACTCCTCGGTCGGTACGGCTCGCTCGACGGGATCTATGAGAACGCAGGGGCGATTCCCGGGAAGCTCGGCGAGAAGATCCGCTCGAACCGTAAGAGCGCCTACCTTTCGAAGGATCTCGTCACCATCCGGACCGATGTCCCGCTCGACGTCGGCTTCGACGATCTCAGGCGCCGGGAGATCGACCGCGAGAAGGCGGCCGACATCTTCCAGCGCCTCGAGTTCCACCGGCTGCTCGAGGAGATCGGCGGCACGGCGGCGGAGGAGGAGGAGAGGGAATACGCACTCGTCCGGACCACGGAGGAGCTGAGCGATGTCGCCGCGATGCTCGAAGAGAGCGGACGCTTCGCCTTCGACACGGAGACGACGTCGATCGACGCGATGCGCGCCGAGTTGACCGGCATCTCGGTCGCCGACCGGCCGGGACGGGCGTGGTACATCCCGGTGAAGCACGCCGGCGATCCGAATCTCCCTCTCGAGAGGGTGCGCGAAATCCTCGCGCCCCTTTTCCGCGACGAGCGGATCTCCCGGATCGCCCAGAACGCGAAGTACGATCTCCTGGTACTCGAACGGGCCGGTTTCGACATGAAGGATGTTTCCTCCGACCCGATGATCGCGTCGTATCTCCTCGACCCGGGAAGGCGCAGCCACGGCCTCGACCATCTCGCCCTCGTTCACCTCAACCACAAGATGATCCCGATCACCGACCTGATCGGCAAGGGACGGAATCAGAAGACGATGGACGAGCTGACGGCGGAAGAGGTGAGCGGCTACGCCTGCGAGGACGCCGATTTCACCTTTCGCCTCGCCGCGATCCTCGAGGAACAGCTCGAACCGGCGAAGCTCGACTCGCTCTACCGCGATGTCGAGATTCCCCTTCTTCACGTGTTGAAGAGAATGGAACGAACGGGCGTCTCTCTCGACGTCCCCTTCCTCGAGAAGATGTCGAACAAACTCGCCGGGAAGATCGCCGGCTTGGAGAAGAAAATCCACGCCGAGGCGCGTGGAACGTTCAACGTGAACTCGCCGCTGCAACTCCAGAAAGTGCTTTTCACCGATCTCGGTCTCAAGCCGGTGAAAAAGACGAAAACCGGCTTTTCCACCGACAACGACGTCCTCCACGCCCTCTCGGCGATCCATCCCCTCCCGGCGATGATCCTCGAATACCGCCAGCTCATGAAGCTGAAGGGAACGTACGTCGACGCGCTCCCGAAGCTGATCCACCCGGACACCGGAAAGATTCATACCTCGTTCAACCAGACGGTGGCCGCCACCGGGCGGCTCTCGTCGTCCGACCCGGGGCTGCAGAACATCCCGATCCGCACCGACATCGGCCGGGAGATCCGCAAGGCGTTCCTCCCCGGCGGAGACGACCGGGTGATCCTCTCGCTCGACTACTCGCAGATCGAACTGAGGCTCCTGGCGCACCTGTCGGGCGACCGGCGGATGATCGACGACTTCCTCTCGGGCGCCGACATCCACCGGCGGACCGCCGCCACCCTCTTCGGGGTGGACGAGGCGGACGTCACCGGCGAGATGCGCTCCCGCGCGAAGGCGGTGAACTTCGGCATCCTCTACGGCATGGGCGCCTTCGGGCTTTCGTCGAGGCTCGGCATCCCGCGCGGTGACGCGGCGCGGTTCATCGAGGAGTATTTCGCCGCTTATCCCGGCGTGAAGAAGTATCTTGAAAAGACGGTGGAAGACGGGAGGGAGAAGGGTTACGTCGAGACGATGCTTCACCGACGCCGCTTCCTCCCCGATCTTTCGAGCTCGAACGGACGGCTCCGGTCGTTCGCCGAACGGACGGCGGTGAACACACCGATCCAGGGCTCGGCGGCCGACCTGATCAAGCTCGCCATGATCGCCGTCGACCGCGCCCTCGCCGATGGGGGATACGGGACGAAGATGATTCTCCAGGTGCACGACGAACTCGTGTTCGACGTCCCACAGAAGGAGCTCGACGAAGTGCGGAGCCTGGCCGCCGGGCTGATGGAGAACCGGATGGACCTCGACGTTCCTCTCATCGTCGACGCCGGGCATGGGAGGAACTGGCTCGAGGCGCACGGGTAACGATGGAGGACGACGCGGCGTGGTCATCGCGGTGACGGGAAACACGGGCGGTGGGAAAAGTGCGGTGACGGCGCACTTCGCCCGGTGGGGCGCCGACGTGATCGACGCCGACGCGGTCGGGCGGAGCATCTGGCAACGGGACGCGGACATTCGCGCAAGGATCATCGCCGCCTTCGGCGAGGAGGTCACCGGCGACGACGGCGAGGTGGACCGGAAGAAACTGGGGGGGGTCGTCTTTTCGAGCCGCGACAAGCTCGCGCGATTCGATGCGATCATCCAGCCCGCACTTCGCCGTGAAATCGCCCGTCTCCTCGAAGAGGCGCGCAGGCGCGAGCCGGTGACCGTGCTCGACGGGGCGCTCCTGTTCGAATGGGACCTTTCCCATCTTGCCGACCGTGTCATCGTGGTCACCGCGCCGCGAGAGGTGCGGGCCGCGCGGATTGTAACGAGAGACGGTATCAGCATAAAGGAAGCACGGGAGCGATTGCGGCTCCAGACACCGGAAGAGAAGAAAGCGGGCCGCGCGGATTTCGTGATCCGCAATGACGGCACGCCCGAGGAACTCGCGCGGGAAAGCCGCGCGGTATGGGAACGGATCGTTTCCGCCGGAGGGAAATCGAATGATCGACGCGAATGAGATCGCACAGCAGCTGAAAACGTGCCGGAGCCGGATCGACGAACTCGAAGGGTATCTTTGACATCGCCGGCAGGCGAACGAAGATCGGCACACTCGAAGAGAAGATGTCGCTCCCCGATTTCTGGGATGACCGGCGCCGCGCGGAAGAGACGACCCGGTCGCTCTCGGCGGAGAAGCGCGTCGTCGGGGAGTTCGACGCCGTCCGCGAGGTGGAGGAGGAAGCGACCCTTCTTCTCGAGATGGCGAAGGAGGAGGGGAACGACGAGGAGGTCCTCCGGGAGATCGCCGGCGGGCTGGAGAAGCTCAAGCGTCTCGTGAAGGACCTCGAGATCAAGAGTCTCCTCTCCCGGGAGGAGGATTCGGGCGACGCCATCGTGACGATCCACCCGGGCGCCGGGGGGACCGAGTCGGCCGACTGGGCGCAGATGCTTCTGCGCATGTACACCCGATGGGCGGAGCGGCGGGGCTTCCAGGCGTCCCTCCTCGACATCCAGCCCGCCGACGAGGCGGGCATCAAGAGCGCCACCGTCGAGATGCGCGGCGACTACGCGTACGGCTTCCTCCGCTCGGAGGTGGGGGTGCACCGCCTGGTGCGGATCTCCCCGTTCGACGCCGCCCACAGGAGGCACACATCGTTCGCCAGCGTCTTCGTCTATCCCGAAACCGAAGCGGTCGAGGAGGTGGAAGTGGCCGATTCCGACCTGCGGGTCGACACGTTCCGATCGAGCGGCGCAGGCGGTCAGCACGTGAACAAGACCGATTCCGCCGTGCGGATCACCCACGATCCGACCGGTATCGTAGTGACCTGCCAGAGCGAACGCTCGCAGCACCGGAACCGGGCGAACGCGATGAAGGTGCTCAAAGCGAGACTCCTCGCGCTGAAGATCGAGGAGGAACGAAAGAAGGTCGCCGAGCGGGAGGGGGAGAAGAAGGAGATCGCCTGGGGAAACCAGATCCGGTCGTACGTATTTCAACCGTATACGCTCGTAAAGGATCACAGGACGAATCACGAATCGGGAAACGTCCAGGCGGTGATGGACGGCGACATCGATTCATTCATCGACGCGTTCCTGCGCGTGCGCTAAGGCGGCCCGGTCGCCCGGCGCGGCTTGACTCGGCCGAAGGGCGCAATTATAGTCGCGGCGGGTCGTGAACGACACGACGCAGGATCATGCGCGGCGGGCGACGCCGCCGCGTCCCGGCCCGAAGATGAAGAAAGGACCGACCGGATGGCGGACGAAAAGGAACTCTTCCGGGTGCGCCTGGAAAAGCGTCGCGCCCTCGAAGCGCTCGGCGTCAATCCGTACCCGACGAAATATCATCGCGACGCAACCGCCGCATCGGTGCTCGCCGACTTCGACACCCTCGCGAAGGAAGGGACGATCGTCTCCCTCGCGGGCCGCCTGATGACGATCCGCCGGATGGGGAAGGCTTCGTTCGCCCACCTGAGGGACCGGAGCGGCACGATTCAGCTTTATGTCCGAAAGGACCGCGTTGGCGACGACCGCTACGATATCTGGAAAAAGATCGAAGCGGGCGATCTCGTCGGCGTGAAGGGGACGGCGTTCCGCACGAAGTCGGAAGAGCCGTCGATCGAGGTTTTTGCGATCGAACTCCTCTCCAAGTCGCTTCGCCCGTTACCGGAGAAGTGGCACGGCCTCAAGGACAAGGAGACCCGCTACCGCCGGCGCTATCTCGATCTCGTGGCGAACCCGGAAGTATTCACCGTTTTCGAGAAGCGTTCGCGCATCGTGACGACGATCCGCTCGTATCTCGACGAGCGGGGCTTCCTCGAGGTGGAAACCCCGGTGCTCCAGCCTCTTTACGGCGGCGCATCGGCGAGGCCTTTCACCACACATCACAATGCCCTCGACATCCCCCTCTACCTGAGGATCGCCGATGAACTCTACTTGAAGCGGCTGATCGCCGGCGGTGCGGAGAAGGTGTACGAGATCGCCAAGGATTTTCGCAACGAGGGGATCGACCGGACGCACAACCCGGAATTCACGCAGCTCGAACTCTACGAAGCATACAGCGATTACAACGACATGATGGACATCGTGGAGGAGATGCTCCTTTCCGTGGCGATCGAAACCGCCGGGAGCGGTCGCATCACCTACCAGGGAAAGAACGCCGACCTGGAAAAGCCGTGGAAGCGTCTTTCTTTCGTGGATGAACTTTCCGGGCGCCTGGGCGCCGACATCCTTTCCATCGAGCCGCCCCGCCTGCGCGAAGAGTGCGCGAAACGGAAGATCGATGCACCCGACGCCGCTTCGGCCGGCATGCTTCTCGCCGAACTGTTCGACCACCTCGTCGAGCCGTCGATCGACGAGCCGACGTTCGTCCTCGATTTCCCCAAGGAGATCTCCCCCCTCGCCAAGGAGCGCCCCGACCGCCCCGGCGTGGCGGAACGGTTCGAGCCGTACCTGTGCGGCATGGAGATCGGCAATGCCTTCTCCGAGCTGAACGATCCGATCGAGCAGCGTGCGCGGTTCGAGGCGCAGCTCCGGCTCAAGGGGGAAGAGCGCGAGGAGGCGCAGCAGGTGGACGAGGACTATATCCGCGCCCTCGAGCAGGGGATGCCTCCCACGGGAGGTCTCGGCATCGGCATCGACCGGATCAGCATGGTGTTTACCGACCAGCCGTCGATCCGGGACGTGATCTTCTTCCCCCAGCTCCGCCCGGAGAAAACCCCGCCGGGAGATTGAAGATTCCCATGAGCTATGAACTGTTCATCGCTCGCCGCCATCTCCATGCGTCGAGCCGCTACGGATTCATCCCGATCATCACGCTCATCTCGATTGCGGGCGTCTTTCTCGGCGTGGCGGCGCTGATCATCGTCCTCGCCGTGATGAACGGCTTCGAGCAGGAGGTAAAGACGCGCATCATCGGCACCCACGCCCACGTGATCGTGCTGAAGTACGGGAACGAACCGTTCGAGCCGACCGGCGAGCTGATCGAAAAGGTGAACTCCACGCCGGGCGTCGTGGCGTCGTCGCCCTTCGTCTACACGAAGGCGATGATCCGCGTGGGGGAGGAACAGGACGGCATCGTGATCAAGGGGATCGACCCGGAGGGGGAGAAGACCGTGTCCGACCTCCTCTCCCGCGTCTTCCCGACCGACGCGACGCTCACCTGGGAAGAGGGGAGTCCGCCGCCGATTCTCCTCGGCACCGAACTCGCCCTTTCTCTCGGGGCGGTGACCGGCGAGAACGTCGTTCTCGCCTCGTTCGAGGAGACCGCCCGTAACCCCTTCGCCGCCGTCCCGAAGATGCGCCGCTTCCGCGTGGCGGGCACCTTCGACTCGGGGATGTACGAATACAACTCCACCCTCGCCCTCCTTCCTATTGACGCGGCGCGGCAATTCCTCGACCTTGATAACAAGGTGACCGGCGTGTCGGTGCGCGTGAAGGACGCGTACGACGCCCCCGAAATCGCCGCGAGGATTCTCGCGCGAATCGGGTCGCCTCCGTTTCGGGCGAACAACTGGGTTCACCTGAACAGGACGCTCTTCTCATGGATGGCTACGGAAAAGCGGGTGATGTTCGTGATCCTGACCCTCGTAGTGCTTGTGGCGGCATTCAACATCGCCAGCACGCTGATCATGGTCGTCATGGAGAAAACGAGGGAAATCGGGGTGCTGAAGTCGATGGGTGCATCGCTCCGGTCGGTACTCGCCATCTTCGTGATCGAGGGAACGGTGATCGGCGGCGCCGGCACGCTCCTCGGCTGCGCCGCGGGTTACATTTGCTGCCGGCTCATCGAGAAATACGACTTCATCCCGCTACCGGCGGACATCTACTTCATCGACTCGCTGCCGATCAAGGTGGAACTGCTCGACGTCGCCCAGGTCGCCGGCGCGGCCATGCTGATCAGCTTGCTCGCGACACTCTACCCGGCGTGGAAAGCGTCCCGGCTCGAGCCGGTTCACGCCATACGATACGAATAGCCATGGACCCGGTTCTCCTTTCGGAAGATCTGCGAATGACGTTCCGGACGGGGCTTACCGATCTCGCCGTTCTCAAGGGGGTGGACCTGGCGGTGGCGCGGGGGGAGATCATCTCGATCGTCGGCGCGTCGGGCGTCGGGAAAAGCACGCTCCTCCACATTCTCGGCACGCTGATGCGTCCCACGGGCGGGAAGGTCTGCATCGGCGGAGAAGACGTCTTCCGGATGGGCGACACGGCGCTTTCGAGATTCCGGAACGAGAAGATCGGCTTCGTCTTCCAGTTCCATCATCTTCTTCCCGAGTTCAGCGCCCTGGAAAACGTGATGCTCCCGGCGCTGATCGGCAGGAAGAGCCGGGCTGAAGCGGCGAAGCGCGCGGGGGAACTGCTCGAGGCGGTCTCCCTCACCGACCGGGCGGCGCACCATCCGGCCGAGCTTTCCGGCGGCGAGCAGCAGAGAGTGGCCGTGGCGAGGGCGCTCGCCATGAGGCCGGAGATCGTCCTCGCCGACGAGCCGTCGGGAAACCTCGATGACCGCACGAGCGAGGAGCTGCACGCGTTGATCTGGGATCTGCGCGAGCGGTTCGACCAGGCGTTCATCCTGGTTACCCATGACGAGGCGCTCGCCGACCGTACCGATCGGAAGCTCCGTCTTCACGCCGGCGTGATCGCGTCCGATCCTCCGCCGGCAACGGCGCCCGGAGAGAAGGTTTCGTTATGAAATGTGAGATCTGCGGGGAAAGGCCCGCCAAGGTCCACTACACCGAGATGAAGGACGACGAGGTGAGACAATTGAGGCTTTGCGAACGCTGCGCCGAGGAGAAGGGTTTAACCAAGCTCGACGGGAAGTACAGTTTCTCGTTGCCCGATCTTCTCGGGGGACTCGCCGACGACGATCTACCCGGGGAAAAGCCCCAGGGTCCCTCCATCGGCTGCCCCTGTTGCGGGCTCACCTATTCTCAATTCAAGGCGACCGGCCGGCTCGGCTGCAGTGAGTGCTACGACGTGTTCCACGCGCCCCTCGGACCGCTCCTCAAGCGGGTCCACGGCGCCGACACCCATACCGGGAAAACGCCCCCGGGAAGAAGCCGGCCGCGAAGCGAGGAGGCGGAGCTTCGGACGCTGAAGCTGCAGCTCGAAGAGGCGATCCGCCACGAGGACTTCGAATCGGCCGCCACGATCCGCGACCGGATCCGCGCGCTGGAGAGTTGAGATGTCGATGAAAAGATCGATGGGCGATCCGGCATGGGCGGATGCTTCGGGTCCGGAATCGGAGATCATTCTCTCCACGAGAATCCGCCTCGCCCGCAACGTGGCGGGAATCCCTTTCAGCCACAGGGCGAACCCGGACGAGCGGGCCCTCGTCTTCTAGCAGGTGCGCGAGGCGGCCCGGCGCGCCCCTTCCCTCGAGGGCGCCCGGATCGTCCGGCTCGACCGAACTTCCTCCCTCGACCGCGCCTTTCTCACCGAGAGACATCTGATCTCGCCCGATCTCGCCCGTGGCAGCGGGCCGAGGGGCGTGGCGGTGGGTGAGGGGGAACGGCTCAGCGTCATGATCAACGAGGAGGATCACCTCAGGATCCAGGGGATCTTCTCGGGGTTTGAACTCATGAAGGCGTGGGAACGCGTCGATAGTCTGGACGAGGAACTCGGGGGGGGGCTCGACATCGCCTTCTCGCCGCGGTGGGGCTACATGACCGCCTGCCCGACGAACGCGGGCACCGGACTGAGGGCCTCTGTGCTGGTTCACCTGCCCGCGCTCGCGCTGACGAAGCAGATCGGGAAGGTGCTCCGGGGGATCTCCCAGGTGGGACTCGCCATCCGGGGGATGTTCGGCGAGGGAAGCGAGGTGATGGGCAATTTCTTCCAGCTCTCCAACCAGACGACCCTCGGGCCGAGGGAGGAAGAGATCCTCTAGAACCTGGCGCGCGTGACGAGCCAGATCATCGATCACGAGAAGAGCGCGTCGAACGTACTGATGAAAAACGCCCGCCTCCAGGTGGAGGATAAGGTATACAGGGCGTACGGGATACTGAAGCATTGCCGGGTGATCTCCTCTCACGAGGTGATCAGTCTCGTGTCGGCGCTCCGCTTCGGCCGTGCGATCGGCCTTCTGAAAAGGATCGATACGCGGATGCTGAACCGGCTGATGCTCGACACGTTGCCGGCACATGTACAGCGGAGCGCGGGGGGAAAACTGGAGCAGGGAGAGCGGGATTACCGCCGGGCGGAGCTGGTGCGCACTCTCCTCAGGGAAGGGGGGAAGACCCCCTCGTGAGGTTGTGCCCCCCCGAGAGTCTGGGTATATTAGCACCATCCTGAGCGGCTTTTGAATCGGCGGGAGGAGCGTAAATGCACGATCGATTCACAGAACGGGTTCGCAAGGTGATGTACCTCGCCCGCGAGGAAGCGGGACGGTTGCAGCACGATTACATCGGCACCGAGCATCTCCTCCTCGGCATCGTCCGCGAAGGCGAGGGGATCGCCGCCACGGTGCTCCACAACCTCGGCCTCGATCTCGACCAGATCCGCCAAGCGGTGGAGAACATGGTCTCGGGAAGCGGCGGAACGCTCACCATCGGTGAGATCCCGTTCACGCCCCGCGCGAAGAGGGTGCTCGAACTCGCCGTTGAGGAAGCGCGCCTTCTCGGCCACAACTACGTCGGCACCGAACATCTTCTCCTCGGTCTGATCCGCGAGGGCGAGGGCGTGGCGGCACGGGTGCTGATCGACCTGGGCGCGGACAAGAAGAAGGTCCGCGAGGAGACGCTCAAGCTCCTCGGAGGCCACCCGGTGGGGAACCCCCAGACGCAGGCGCCTCAGAAGAGCGAGACCCCCGCCCTCGACCAATTCGGGAGAGACCTGACCACCCATGCCCGCGAAGGGAAGCTCGACCCGGTGATCGGCCGGAACGAGGAGATCGAACGGGTGATACAGGTGCTCTGCCGGCGGAAGAAGAACAACCCGGCGCTCATCGGCGAGCCGGGGGTGGGGAAGACGGCCATCGCCGAAGGCCTCGCCGAGAGGATCGCCGAGAACCGCGTGCCCCACATTCTCATGGATAAGCGCCTCGTCACGCTCGATCTCGCATCGATCGTGGCGGGAACGAAATACCGCGGCCAGTTCGAGGAGAGACTGAAGGCGGTGATGAACGAGATCCGCGAATCGGACAACGTCATCATTTTCATCGACGAGTTGCACACCATCGTCGGCGCCGGCGGCGCCGAGGGGGCGATCGACGCCTCGAACATGCTCAAGCCGGCCCTCGCCCGCGGAGAGCTGCAGTGCATCGGCGCCACCACGCTCGACGAGTACAGGAAGCACATCGAGAAGGACGGCGCCCTCGAGAGGCGGTTCCAGCCGATCACGATCAACCCGCCGTCGGTTGCCGAGACGATCCAGATCATCCACGGCCTGCGCGACAAGTACGAGGCCCATCATCGCGCCGAGATCACCGACGAGGCGATCGTTTCGGCCGTGAAACTTTCCGATCGCTTCATCAACGACCGTTTCCTCCCCGACAAGGCGATCGACATCATCGACGAGGCGGGCTCGCGCGCCCGGCTCTCGGTGAGCGAGATTCCCCAAGACCTGAGTGAAATCGAAAAGAAGCTGAACCAGGTCACCCAGGAGAAGGAAGCGGCGATCTGCGCCCAGGAGTTCGAAAAGGCGGCCGACCTGCGCGACCAGGAACAGGCGCTCCGGCGGCAGCTCGTCGATTTCCAGAAAGACTGGGACGTGCAGAAGAAGGGGGACCGCGCCATCGTCGACGCCGAAGACGTGGCGGCGGTGATCTCCTCGATCACCGGGATCCCCCTGGCGAAGCTCGAAGCGACGGAAACGGAGAAGCTTCTCCACATGGAAGAGGAGATCCAGAAGAAGATCATCGGCCAGGAGCCGGCCGTCATGGCGATCTCGAAGGCGATCCGGCGGAACCGCGCCGGGCTGCAAAACCCGAACCGGCCGATCGGCTCGTTCATCTTCCTCGGCCCGACGGGCGTCGGGAAGACCGAACTCGCCCGAGTGATGGCGGAGTTCCTCTTCGACGACCGCGACTCGCTCATCCGGATCGATATGTCGGAGTACATGGAAAAGTTCGCCGTGTCGCGCCTCGTCGGGGCGCCTCCCGGGTACGTGGGTTATGAAGAGGGGGGACAGCTCACCGAGAAGGTGCGGCGGAAGCCGTACTCGATCGTTCTTCTCGATGAGATCGAGAAGGCCCACCCCGATGTGTTCAACATCCTCCTCCAGGTTCTCGAGGACGGGCAGCTCACCGACAGCTTCGGAAGGCGGGTGAACTTCCGGAACACGGTGATCATCATGACGTCGAACCTCGGCGCCCGGCAGATCAAACAGGGGGGGACCCTCGGCTTCCAGAAGGCGGGCGAGGGAACGAAACAGGAACTGCTCACCGAAAAATTCAACGACCAGCTGAAGAAGACTTTCAACCCCGAATTCCTGAATCGTCTTGACGAATCGATCATCTTCCGTTCTCTTGAGAAGAAGGATATGGAGCAGATCGCCCGTATCCTGATCGAGGAAGTCCAGGCCCGGCTCAAGGAACAGGATTACGAGATGAGCCTCTCCGACGAGGCTGTCGACCTGATCGTCGAGAATGGACTCGACCCCCAGTACGGGGCCAGGCCTCTGAGAAAGACGATACGGCAGCTCGTCGAGGATCCTCTCTCGGAGGAGATCCTCGGCGGGAGATTCAAGCCCGGGGCGAGGATCCAGGTCGATCGGAAGGGGGACCGCCTCACTTTCCGCAAGCCGAGAGCCTCGAAGCCGCCTTCCAAGCCGGTGGCGGCGACACCCTCCCCGGGGGACGAGGAGTCGTAGCCGGGGCCGTTCCCCGGCGCCGAGGGGAATGATCGATCTTCGTCGAACCATCCCGATCATCCCGAAGGGGAGGAGAATCGTTCTTCTCCCCCTTCTGCTCATGGCGTTTTCCGCCCTCGCGCCGGCCGGCGCCGCGGCGGAAAGCATCCGGGCGGTTCTCGTCGAAGGAGAGAAGCGGATCGCCGCCCTCTCCGTGCAAAAGACGTTCGCCGTCGAGCCGGGCGATCCGTTCGACCTCGAGGCGATTCGCACGGGTATCCGGAACCTCTACGCCACGAGGCAGTACAGCTCCGTCACGGTGCGGCGCGAACCGACGCCCGTCGAGGGCGTGGTCGATCTGGTGATCGCCGTGAAGGAAAGACCCCTTCTCGGATCGGTCACCCTCACCGGAGAAGAGAACCTCGATAGGGAAAAACTCCTGGAGGATACGATCCTGAAAAGCGGGCTCGTCCTGTCGGAGCGCTCTCTCTTCCGTGAGAAGAAACGGATCATCGATCTTTATCGGGACGAGGGATTCCGGAACGCCACGGTGGACTACGAGATCGTCTCCACCGACTCTCTCGGCCGGCGGAACGTGCGCTTAACCATCGACGAGGGAAAGAAGGTGAAGGTAAAGCGGGTGGTAGTGGCCGGAGCGAAGGAGATCGACGAGAAGAAGATCCGCAAGGAGATGAAAACGAAGCCCGATTCGTGGATCCGCAGCGGCGATTTCAAGGAAGAGGAGTTCGAAGAGGACAAGGACCGGATCCGCCGCTTCTACTGGAAGAACGGCTTTCTCGACGCCCGCGTCGATTCCACGTCGGTCCGCTCGGCGCCGAACGGGCGGGATCTCACCGTGACGGTGTACGTCACCGAGGGCCCCCGGTACTACACCGGAAAGGTCGAGTTCGACGGGAACAACGTCTTTTCCACCGAAAAACTGCGCGAAGCGGTGCGGCTCGAGCCGGGCGACGTGTTCAACCAAGAGCGCTACGAGGAGACGATCGGCAACCTCTACGCCGTCTACTCCGAGGAAGGATACATCTTCACGAACATCGTCCCCGATCGGAAGAAGAACGGTCGGATCATCGATATCGCTTTCCATATAAATGAAGGGAACCCGGCGGTGATCCGGCGGGTCAATATCACGGGCAACGAGCGCACCAAGGAGCGAACGATCCGCAGGGAACTGGTGATCGCGCCGGGCGATCTATTCCGCCGGTCGCGGATCATCCGTTCCCAGAGGGAACTGCAGCAGCTCGGTTTCTTCCAGGATATCCGGTTCGACTACCGGCCGGTGAAGGGGAGCGATAAGATCGATATCACATTCGACGTGACCGAGCGGCAGACGGGAGAGGCGAGCATGGGGGCGGGGTTCAGCTCGCTCAACGGCGCCACCGGGTTTCTTCGCCTGTCGAAGGTGAATCTCCTCGGCGGCGGCGAGCGGGCGAACCTGATGTGGGAGTTCGGAAACTTCCAGCAGGTGGAGATTTCGTACACCGAGCCGTGGCTCTTCGACACCCCCACCTCCGCCGGCTTCGACATCGCCGTGATCCGGCGGAACTGGGACTCGTACGATGAGACGAGGAGGGGAGGAGGATTGAGGCTCGGGAGGCGCCTCCCGTGGCTCGACTATTCCCGCGCCGACGCCCAGTACCGCCTCGAGGAGCGCAAGATCGAGGCGGACCCCGACGCGAGCCGATCGGTGCAGGACGCCGCCGGCACGCGCACCCTCTCGAGCGCGCGGCTCTCGTTCACACGCAACTCGACCGACAGGCTCTTCCATCCCACGTCGGGCACGGTGGCCACCGTGTCGGGCGAGTGGGCGGGCGGCATCATGGGAGGCACCACCGAATACCAGCAGTACGAACTGGAGAACCGGTGGTACTTCCCGTCGTTCTGGAAATTCTTCCTCGGCCTCCGATCGAGGATCGGCGTGGTGGACGGACTGAAGAGCACCGCCACCGTTCCGGTCTACAAGAGATACCGTCTCGGCGGCACGGGGATCTGGGGCTTGAGGGGTTACGGCACGCGCGACGTGGTGCCGGAGGGGAACGATTTCGACTTCGGAGGGCGCGCCATGATGATCCTCTCCGCGGAATACAAGTTCCCCATCGCCGAGAACCAGATCTTCGGCCTTTTCTTCTTCGACGCGGGCAACACGTGGAATAGTTTCCAGGATATCCGACCGAACGAGCTGAAGCGCGGCGCGGGGTTCGGCATCCGTTTCTCGATCCCCATGCTCGGCCAGATGGGCTTCGACTTCGCCTACGGCCTCGATCGCGAGACCGGCCCCGCCTGGGAGCCTCACTTCCAACTCGGCTCGCAGTTCTGATACCGCCGCTTCGCGTATCTTCGCGCGGGACACCCGCCGAAGAGGCGCTCTCCCCGTGTGCGGATTGCCGTATCCGATCTTGATCATTCTGCCGATCGTTGTCACAATCCCCCGAAGGGTGATTCCCGGACCGGAATGGCGCTGCGGAGGGTGAAAGAGCCGGTTCGGGGCGAAAGGGCCGGGCGAAGCGAGCGCCGGTCGAGACTGAGGGAGGTTTTATGTTTGGCACGAGGAAGACGGCGGCCATCGTCTTGGGGGCGCTGGTCATGGCGTCGCCCCTCCGGGCGGAGCTGAAAATCGGGTATATCGATTCGGCGCGGATCTTCGCGGAGTACAAGGGAACCGCCGACGCCCAGCGCTCTTTCGACGATGAGGTGGCCGCGTGGGAAAAGCAGGCGCAGGGAATGAAGGTCCGCCTCGATTCGCTCGAACAGGAATACCAGCGCCAGAGTCTCATGATGTCGGAGGCGAAAAAGGCGGAGCGGCAGGCGGAGATCGTGAAGGGCCGCCAGGACTACGAGGCGTTCGTCCAGTCGGTCTGGGGTCCCCAAGGGAAACTGGCCGCCAAGAACGGCGAACTCGTGGCGCCCATCGTGGAGAAGATCAACGTGATCCTGAACCGCATCGGAGAGGAGGAGGGGTACACCATCGTACTCGACGCCTCGGTGGGGGGGATCGTCTATGCTTCGGACGGGATCGACATGACCGACCAGGTCCTAGAGGAGCTCAACAAGGGTCTGCAATAGGAAAAGAGGGTTTTTCCAAAAACCCCGCTATGTAACTATTGTAATATCAATAAGTTGTGATTCGGTGTGCCGAAAAATGCCTTGACGGACCACGCTTCGCATCATTAGGATTGTTCCCATTATGAGATTAACCGACATCGCGTCACGCATCGGCGGGGAGCTGCACGGAGACGGCTCGATCGAAATCACCGGCGTGGCGGGCATCAAGGAAGCGCGGCGCGGAGAGATCACCTTCTTCGCAAACCCGAGATACGAGGAATATCTCCTCTCGACCGGGGCGTCCGCGGTGATCATGGCGTCGAACGGGTACGAGGGCGATTCCCGCCGCGCCTACTTGGTGAACCCCAATCCGTATCTCGCCTTCCTGAAGGTGATCGAGATCTTCTCCCCCCGCGACTACGACGAACCGAAGGGGATCCACCCAACGGCGGTGATCTCGGAGAAGGCCCGGCTCGGATCGAACATCACCGTGGGCCCCCACGTGGTGATCGAGGACGGCGCCGAGATCGGCGACGGCACACGGCTCCTCCCGGGAACGTACGTCGGTTTCCGGTCGAAACTCGGCGCGAACTGCCTCGTCTACCCGAACGTGACGATCCGGGAGGACACGTGTATCGGTGACCGGGTGATCATACACAGCGGCACCGTCGTGGGGGGAGACGGCTTCGGGTTCACCAAGACAGGCAATTTACACATGAAGGTTCCGCAGATCGGCGGCGTGCTGATCGAGGACGACGTGGAGATCGGTTCGAACGTGGCGATCGACAGGGCGACCACCGGCATGACGAAGATCGGCAGAGGAACGAAGATCGACAATCTCGTCCAGATCGCTCACAACGTGGTGATCGGAGAACGGTCGATCGTGGTGGCGCAGGTGGGGATCTCGGGAAGCACCGAGGTGGGAAACGGTGTGACCCTCGCCGGCCAGGTCGGCATCGTGGGGCATATCCGGATCGGCGACGGATCGATGATCGGCGCCCAATCGGGCGTGACGAACTCCGTTCCCCCGGGAGTCCGCTACTCCGGATATCCCGCGAGGGAACACTCCCTCTCGAAGAGAATCTACGTGGCCATGACGAAACTCCCCCAGATGTTCCGCGCGGTCACGCAGCTTACCAGGCGCGTCGCCGCGCTGGAGGAGCGTCTCGACGACGAGGAGTCCTCCTGAGATGAGCGACTGCCAGAAAACGATCGGCGGGGAGGTGCGTTTTTCGGGCATCGGCCTTCACACGGGCAAGCCGGTGAACATGGTCTTCCGCCCGGCGCCGCCGAACTCGGGGGTCCGGTTCCGCCGCGTCGACCTCGACGACCCTGTGGAGATCATCGCCGACATCGGCAACGCCCCCGACCTCGCCGGAAGCATCCGCCGCACGATCCTCGGCAGGGGAAACACGGAAGTCACCACGGTCGAGCACGTACTCGCCACCCTTGTCGGGCTCGGAATCGACAACCTGACTATCGACATCGACTCGGAAGAGCCGGCCGAACCGGACGGAAGCGCGCTGCCGTACGTCGAGCTGCTCGAAAGCGCCGGAGTGGAGGAGCAAAGCGCCCCGCGGACGTACCTCGAGATCTCCCGGCCGGTCAGCTTCGAGGAGAACGGCATCGAACTGGTGGCGCTCCCATACGACGGCTTCCGGATCAGCTACACCCTCCAGTACGACAACCCGGTCATCGGGACGCAGCACAGGATGTTTGATATTTCAAGAGACACTTTTCGCAACGAGATCGCCCCGGCGAGAACGTTCGCGCTGAGCAGCGAGGTCGACCGGCTTCGCGCCATGGACCTGATCAAGGGCGGGAGTTACGCGAACGCCATCGTGGTGGACGGCGACCGGGTGAAGAGCGACAACCCCCTTCGCTTCCCCGACGAGTTCGTGCGCCACAAGATTCTCGATCTTCTCGGCGACCTCTTTCTCGTCGGCATGCCGATCAAGGGGCATATTCTCGCCCAGAAATCGGGCCACTCGACGAACGTCAAGCTCGCGAGAAAGTTGAGGGCCTTCGCCGAGAAGGAGTACGGTCCCACCCTCAAACTGAGACACAAGAAACCGATGGAAACGAAGTTCGACATCAACGATATTATGAAGATCATGCCCCACCGCCATCCCTTCCTCTTGGTCGACCGGATCACCGAGCTGAAGGAGAAGAGCGTGGTGGGCATCAAGAACGTCACCATCAATGAGCCGTTCTTCACCGGACACTTTCCCGGTCATCCGATCATGCCCGCCGTGCTGATCATCGAGGCGATGGCCCAGACGGGAGGAATTCTCCTGCTCAGTTCGGTGGCGAACGCCTCCGAGAAACTCGTATACTTCATGGGGATCAACAACGCGAAGTTCCGAAAGCCGGTGCTTCCGGGCGACACGCTCCGCTTCGAGCTGGAACTGCTGAAACTGAGAACGCGCATCTGCAAGATGAGAGGGCGCGCTTTCGTGGGAGACGACCTGGTCGCCGAGGCGGATCTGCTTTCGTCGATCGTCGATCGCTGAACGCCATGACCACGAGACAAAGGATCGCGAGACCGATGATTCATCCGACGGCGGTAATCGAGCCGGGCGCCCGTATCGGACATGAAGTGCGCATCGGGCCGCACTGCTGGGTCGGTGAGAACGTGGAAATCGGCGACGGCACCACGCTGGGCGCCAACGTGGTGCTCGACGGGTGGACCACCATCGGCAGCGGATGCACCATTCTTCATTCGGCATCGATCGGCGCCCCACCGCAGGACCTGAAGTTCCGCGGCGAGAAGAGTTACGTGGAGATCGGCAGGAACAACGTGATTCGGGAATTCGTCACCGTGAACCGCGCCACCACCGCGGAAGGGGTGACGCGCATCGGGGACGACAACCTTCTCATGGCGTACGTCCACGTGGCGCACGAGTGCAGGATTCACGACGGAACGATTCTCGCGAACGCGGTGAATCTCGCCGGCCATGTGACGGTGGAGAATTTCGCCTCCATTGGCGGGGTGACGCCGGTGCACCAGTTCGTTCGCATCGGCGAGCACGCCTTCATCGGCGGAGGATCGCGCATTCCGAAGGACATTCCACCGTATCTCCTCGCGGCGGGCAACCCGATCCGCCCCGCGGGGATCAACACGGTCGGCCTGACGCGCCGCGGCTTCGACGCCTCGACGCGCTCTCTCCTGCAGAAGGCGTACCGGATTCTCTACCGTTCGAAAAGAAACGTCAGCCAGGCCCTCGAAGCGCTCGAGTCGGAACTTCCGGCCACGCCGGAAATCGAGAGGCTCATCCGTTTCATCCGTTCGTCGGAGCGAGGCATTATCTGACGGGAGGGACCGTCCCAAGTCCCCCGGGGAGCGCTTACATGAAACCGGTTCGAATCGGAGTGGCGGGTGTCGGCACGTGGGGCGCGAACCACGCCCGCGTGGCGGCCGGTCTTCCCGAGGCGCACCTGAGCGGCTTCTTCGACGAGCGCACCGAACGGGCGGAAGAGATCGCCGCCACCCACGACAGCCGCGCCTTCTCCAGCCTGGACGACCTACTCGGCGAATCGGACGCCGTGGTGATCGCCGTGCCCACGACGAACCACCACGAGGTCGCCCTCCGCGCCCTCGAGCGGGGAGTGCACGTTCTCGTGGAAAAGCCGATCGCCTCCTCCCTCGAGGAGGCGGATGAAATGGTGGAGGCGGCTCGCCGGAGCGGTGTGGTCCTCATGGTGGGCCACCTCGAGCGGTTCAACCCGGCGGTGGAGGCGCTCTTCGAAACCGCCACCCGGCCCCGCTTCGTGGAGATCCACCGTCTCTCTCCATTCCATATCCGGGGACTCGACGTGTCGGTGGTGCTCGACCTGATGATCCACGACCTCGACATTCTTCTCACCCTCGTCGGTTCCTCTCCCGAGGAAGTCCGCGCCGTGGGGGTCCCCGTACTCAGCCCGACGATCGATATCGCCAACGCGAGGCTCAAGTTCGATGGAGGGTGCGTGGCGAATCTCACGGCGAGCCGCATCTCGATGACCAAGACACGAAAGATACGGGTCTTCGAATCGGATCGCTACATCTCGGTCGACTTCACCAGCCAGGATATCGCCTGTTACCGTCGCACCGGCGATCCTCCCTCGCCGGAGAAACTGACGAGCGATTCGTTCCGAGAACTGGTGACCCGGGAGAACGTGGTGGTCCGCAAGGAGGAACCTCTCCGCAGGGAGGTGCGCCGTTTTCTCGCCGCCGCGCGCGGCGAAGATGTGGTGTATGTCACCGGCGACGAGGGGAGGGAGGCTCTCGCCCTGGCACTGAGAATCGTGCGGGAACTCGATATCTCCCATGAACCGGAACGCTGAGCACCGGGATGGGGAACTTCCCGTTCCCTTTCCGGCTCGAATCGGGATATTCCTCTACCCGATCCGCGGGTGGACGGCGCTGATCCCCATCCCCTTCCTCCTCATCCTCTTCAGACCACGGACCGGGTGGATCGCCGCCGGCGCGGTGTCGATCGCGCTCGGTGAAGCGATTCGTATCGCGGCGCTTCGTCAGATCGGCGGCGCATCGCGCTCCCGCCGCCTCGGCGCCGAGCGGCTCGTCACCGAGGGGATCTTCCGCCGCCTCCGCAACCCACTTTACATGGGTAATTTTTTTCTCGCCGCCGGATTCGGTCTTCTCTCCGGAAGAGCGTGGTTCGTCCCGATCGTTGCGCTCCTCTTCGCCATCCAGTACGCGCCCATCGTCCTCGCCGAGGAGCACGAGCTGCGACGCCGCTTCGGCGGCGCGTACATCGAATACGCCCGGGTTACACCCCGCTTCGTTCCCCGCTTCCCCGGTGGAAGCGGAAAGGGTAACGCGCCGCGCTATTCGCTCGCCGAGGCGATCCGCTTCGACCGGTCGGCGCTGAGGGCGATCGCCGTTATCGCGATCGCCCTCGCCGCCCGCGCGGTCGCCGTGGGAGGGAACTGACCGGTGCGGAACGTGCTCATCATCGCGGGAGAGGCGTCGGGCGACCTCTACGGCGCACACCTCGCGCGGGAACTGAAAGCCCTCGATTCGAAGATCGAAATCTGGGGATGCGGCGGGCCGAAAATGGAAGAAGCCGGCGTGGAGTTGATCTTCTCCACAGATGAGTTCGCGGTGATCGGTTTTTCCGAAATCCTTCACAGGCTTCCTTTTTTCGTCCGCGCGCTCCGGAAGATGAAATCCCTCGTCGACGAACGGAAACCGGCGGTGGCGGTGCCGATCGACTACCCGGGATTCAACCTACGCCTCGCGTCTTTCTGCGCGGCGCACGGCGTCCCGGTGGCGTACTACATCAGCCCCCAGGTGTGGGCGTGGGGATGGGGAAGGGTCCGCCGGATCCGCCGCGTGGTGGACCGCATGATCGTTACCTTCCCTTTCGAGGAGGAAATCTATTCGAAAGAGAATGTTCCCGTATCGTTCGCCGGTCACCCGCTCGTTGAAATCGCAAAGCCGTCGATCGAGCCGGAGGCGTTCCGGCGAAACCACGGCCTCCCCGCGACGCTCCCCGTGGCGGGTCTCTTCCCGGGGAGCCGCCCGCGGGAGGTGGAATCGCTCCTGGGGCCGATGATCGAGGCGGTCGAACGGCTGAACCATCCGGAAAAGCGCGTGGCCGGCGTAATCGGCGCGCCTGCCGGCCTCGATCGTTCACTCTACGACCGGATCGCAAACAGCGCGAAGATCCCCGTGGTGCGCGACGAGACGTACGATCTTCTCAACGCCTCCCGCTTCGCCTTCGTCGCATCCGGCACGATGACGGTGGAGGCGGCCTGTCTCGGCACGCCGATGGCGATCGTCTACCGCGTCGCACCCCTCTCGTGGATTCTCGGCCGGCTCCTGGTGAGGGTTCCCCACATCGGCATGGCGAATCTTCTCGCCGGGGAGAGGGTCGTGCCCGAGTTCCTCCAGGGCGACGTGACCGGGGAAAACCTGGCCGCCGCGGCACGGCCATGGCTCGACGACCCGGCGTTGTGCGACCGGATCCGGCGGAAGCTCCTCGCCGTGCGCGATAGCCTCGGTGAGGAGGGCGCCTCCCGCCGCGCCGCGCGGCTGATACTCGACACGGCGGAGGGAAAATGAAAAAGGCGATCCGAAGAGCGCTCTTCCATCTCGCCGTGGCGGCGGGACCGGCGCTCGTCGTCCTCCTGGGGAAGACGTGGCGGATCCGCTGGATCGGAGGCGAACATCTCGAGCGGTGCCGACGCGAGGGCGGCGCGGTGATCTACGCCCTCTGGCACGGCCGGCTTCTCCCTCTCACGTTCAGCCACAGGAACCGGGGAATCCAGATCCTGATCAGCCGGCACAGCGACGGCGAGATCATCCGGCGGATCACCAAGAAGCTCGGTTGCGGGGCGGTGCGCGGTTCGACCGGAAAGAGAGGGGGCGAAGCGATCCGTGAACTGGTGAGGCGGGGGAGGGCGGGTGCCGACCTCGCGATCACCCCCGACGGTCCGCGCGGGCCGAGATACAGGGCACAGCCGGGCGTGGTGATCATTGCGCAACGCTCCGGGCTGCCGATCCTCCCCCTAGCGAGCGCCTGCTCGCGAGGCCGGGTCTTCTCGTCGTGGGACCGCTTCCAGGTTCCGGCGCCCTTCGCGAAGGTGGTGATCGGCTACGGAGAGCCGATCCGTGTTCCGCCGGAATTATCCGACGAAGAGTTCGACCGGCATGTACGCCTCGTGGAGGAGAGGATCCGGAAACTCACCGGCGACGCGGACGAGATGTGCGGGCGCCGGCGGGAGTTCACATGATCGGATCGCTCTATCATTTCGCCGCGGCGGCCGCCGACCCGTTCCGCAGAATGCTCGTGTCCGTCGCGGTTCGCCATGATGCCGTGGAGCGGTCGGAACGGCTCGGAAAGTACGCCGGCCCGTTTCCCGAAACGCCGGTTTGGGTGCACGCCGCATCGGCCGGGGAGACGGAGGGCGCGGCGCCGGTGGTGGCGGAACTCGTTCGCAGGAACGTGGTCGCGCCGGTGGTGTTCAGTTCGATGACCCGCGCGGGAAGGAAGCGCGCGGAACGCCTCGACGATGTCCGTTCGATCTATCTCCCCGTCGATCTTCCCGGCGCGGTGCGCGCGGCCTTCGACACGATCCGTCCCGCCCTTCTCATCCTCGTGGAAACCGAGATCTGGCCGACGCTGATCCGGGAAGCGAACAGGCGGGATGTTCCCGTGGTACTTCTGAACGGACGGCTCTCCCGCGCGGCATGCCGGCGGATGGGAATGGCGCGCTCCCTCTACAGCGACGCACTGCGACGCATCGCGTTCATCGGCGCCCAGCGGGAAGTGGATGCCGAGCGCTTCCTCTCATTCGGTGTGCCGGTCGACCGCGTGGCGGTGCACGGGAGCACCAAGATCGACGCCCTCGATGTGTCGCTCGTCGATCCCCCTTTCGCGAAACGACCCGGCGAGAAGTGGGTCGTGTTCGGATCGGTGCGGCGGAAGGAGGAAGCCGCCGTACTCGAGGCGGCGGATTCGATCGTGGCGGCGGGGGAGAAGATGCGCGTGGCGGTGGCGCCCCGCCACCCGGCGCGAACGTCGCCGCCCGATACGGGACAGTGGCGCCCTTGGAGCGCCGCGAAGCCGGACGGCGAATCGCGACGCGTGTGGATCGATACGATGGGCGACCTCGTCCCGTTCTACTCGATCGCCGACGTCGCCTTCATCGGAGGCACGCTGTCGAATCACGGCGGCCACAACCCGGCCGAACCGGCCCGCTTCGCCGTGCCCGTTCTCTTCGGTCCCCACGTGGAAAACTGCGCCGAGTTCGCCGACCTCCTTCTCGCCGCCGGCGCCGCATCGACGGTGCGAAGCGGCGCGGAACTCGCCGAAGCCGCGCTCCGGCTTCTCGGCGACGAGGCGGAACGCCGCCGCCAGGGGAACGCCGGCAAAGACGCGATCGAAGCGGGGCGGGGTGCGACGCTCCGATGCGTCGATCTCCTCGAAAAGTCAGTCACGTTGCCGCGCGCGGAGAAACGGCGTTGAGCGCCCCCCTTCGCCCTCTCGGCGGACCCGCCGGCGTCGCGGCGGAAGCCGTCTTCCGGCTTCTCACCGGCGTTCGCAATACTTTTTACACAAAGGGGTGGATTCGTGCGCACCGGTTGCCGGCGCGGGTGATCAGCGTGGGCAATCTCACCGTGGGCGGCACGGGGAAGACGCCGGTGGCGATCGAGATCGCCGCGCGCCTCCTGGGCGCGGGGGCGCGCGTCGCCCTTCTTTCGAGGGGATACGGAAGAACCGGGGCGTCGGAGCTGCGCGAAGTTCCCCCGTCCGAGCCGCTTCCTCCCGGCGGCGCTTCCCTCTACGGCGACGAGCCGTGTCTCATCCGCCGCCGTCTTCCCTCGCTTCCGATCATCCTGTCTTCCGACAGGGTGAAGGGAGGTCGCCTCGCCCTCGAAAAGTACGGGGCCGACCACATCCTCCTCGACGACGGGATGCAGCACCGCCGGATCGCCCGCGATGCCGAGGTGGTGGTGCTCCATGGGAAGAGACCTTTCGGCAACGGCCGTCTTCTCCCGCGCGGCACGCTGCGCGAACCGCCCGGTGCGCTTCGCCGCGCCGGCTTTCTCTTTCTCAATGAAACGGAAGGGACCTGCTCCGACCTCGACGAACGGCTGCTCGACGCCGGCGCGCCGGATCGCCGAATCCGGTTTCGGTACGCGCCGGGCGAGCTGATCGATCCGCGGGGAGAGAATCTCGGCGCGAAGGCGCTTTGCGGAGAAACCGTTTTCGCTCTTTCGGGAATCGGGAATCCGGCGTCATTCGAAGCGACACTCCTCGAAGCGGGGGCGACGATCGCCGGGATGCGTCGGTTCAGGGATCATCACACCTTCACGCGCTCCGAGCTCGAGAGCGTCTCGCTCGCCGCGGACCGGGCGGGGGCGATGCTCGTCACCACCGAAAAGGATGCCGTCCGGATCGCCCGCGCCGACGCGGCGAATTACCGGATCCATGCACTCACCGTCACATTCGAAATCACCGCAGGAGCGGAAGAGTTCGACCGTCTCACACGAACCGGAGAGGGAGGCCATCCTCATGGCGACGCATAAGAACGATTTCCTCGTGCTCGGCAGCGGCATCGCCGGTCTCGTCTTCGCGCTTCGCGTGGCCGGAGCGGGGGGAGTGACCATACTGACGAAGAAAAGGAGCGTCGAATCGAACACCAATCTCGCCCAGGGAGGAATCGCCGCCGTTTTCGGATCGGACGACACGTTCCGGCTCCACATAGAAGATACGCTCCGATGCGGGGAAGGTCTCTCCGACGCGCGCGCGGTGAGAAGAATCGTCGAGGAGGGCCCCGCCCTGGTGAGGGAACTCGCCGAAATGGGCGTCCGTTTCACGAGAAAGGGAAGGCGGTTCGACCTCGGCAGGGAAGGGGGGCATTCCCGCAGGCGGATCGCCCACGCGAAAGATGCCACCGGCAGGGAGGTGGAACGCGCCCTCCTCCACGCGGCGCGGAGTCACCCGAACGTGACAATCCTCGAGTACCACCAGGCGGTCGACCTGGTGCGCGGCGAGGACGGACAGATCTGGGGCGCCCACGCCATCGATCTTTCCAGCGGCCGCGTGGCGACCCATCTCGCCCGCTACACCCTCCTCGCCACGGGGGGGGCGGGCAAGGTCTACCTGTACACCACGAACCCCGACATCGCCTCGGGCGACGGTTTCGCCATGGCGTACCGCGCCGGCGCCCGCCTGGCGAACCTCGAATTCATGCAGTTCCATCCCACCTGCCTCTACCACCCGAAGAAGAAGTCCTTTCTCATTTCCGAGGCGGTCCGCGGCGAGGGGGCGGTTCTGAAAACCGTTTCAGGGATCGATTTCATGAAGAACTATCACCCCATGAAGGATCTCGCCCCGCGCGACGTGGTGGCCCGTGCGATCGATAACGAGATGAAAATGCGCGGCGACCGACACGTTCTTCTCGATCTCTCTCCCATATCGAAGGCGAAGATCCGGAACCGCTTCCCCAACATTCTCCGGTCGTGCATGAAAGTGGGAATCGACATCACGAAAGAGCCGATCCCCGTGGTCCCCGCCGCCCATTACATATGCGGAGGCGTCATCGTGGACGCCGAGGGTCGCACGAGCCTCCCGAGACTCTACGCCTGCGGCGAGGTATCCCATACCGGCGTGCACGGCGCGAACCGTCTCGCCTCGAACAGCCTCCTCGAAGCGCTCGTCTACGCCGCCGCCGCCGCGCGCTCGGTGACCGGCGCCGGGTCCGGCGACCGAATCCCCTCGAGACTCGGGCGATTCCGCCGCCGGACCGCCCGCAGCGGCGAACGCCTCGAAATCCGCCGGAACTGGGACCTCGTGCACACGCTCATGTGGGACTACGTCGGCATCGTGCGCTCCACGCCGCGGCTGAAAAGGGCGAGGCGGGAGCTCGCCCTCATCACGCGGGATGTCGATGAACTCTATCGGAGGCTTTCCCTGTCGGGCGATCTCGTGGAACTTCGCAACATCACCCTCGTCGGTTCGCTCATCGTTCGTTGCGCGCTGAGACGAAAGGAGAGCCGCGGGCTCCACTACCTCGAGGATCACCCGCGGAAAGAGGGCGCCGCAGGGCGGAACACCATTGTGTACCGCCGGAAAATCGATTAGCCTGAGCGGGTGGGAACGAATCACCGGGAGGTGGAGAGGAGGGGGCTGATGAGCATCGTCGCCGATAGGCCCGCCGCCTGGGCGGGCGTCTTCTACCCGGCGGAGCCCGGCCGGCTCCGTGCCGACATAACGCGGTTCATGAACGAATCGAATGTGAAGAAACGGGATGAGACGATCTGCGGAGTCATCTCTCCCCATGCGGGTTATGTCTACTCCGGCCCCGTGGCCGGCCACGCCTATGCCGCCGTGAGAGGGAAAACGTACCACCGCGTGGTCGTCCTCTCCCCGTCCCACCACGTCGCGCTGAGAGGCGTGTCGATCTGGCCCCGCGGCTCGTTCGCCACGCCCCTCGGCGACATCCCGATCGACGAGGAGGGCGCGACGCTTCTCATGGAGAGGGCCGACGGTTTCTTCGTCGATTTCCCGGCGGCCCACGAAAGGGAGCACGCCGTCGAGGTGCAGCTCCCGTTCCTCCAGGTGGCGCTCGGCCCGTTCCATCTCCTCCCCCTCGTTCTCGGCGGTCACGATCTTTCCACCGCAAGGAACCTCGCACGCATTCTCTTCGAGACATTCGGGGCGGAAGATACTCTTTATGTGGCGAGTTCCGATCTCTCCCACTACCACGAGTACGATCGCGCCGTGATGATCGACGCTTTGCTTCTGAAAACGCTCGAAGAACTCGATCTCGAATGCCTGGCACGTGCGATCGAGCGCGGGGAAACCGAGGCGTGTGGCGCGGGGCCGATCCTTACGGCGGGGGCCATCGCCCGCGATCACGTCGCCGGCGCCGCCGAGCTTCTCGGCTACGCGAACTCGGGCGACACCGCCGGGCCGAAAGATCAGGTGGTCGGCTATGCGGCGTTCCTCTTCACCGCCGGGGGCCGGTCATGATCGGCGACGACGACCGCGCTTTCCTCCTACGCACGGCGAGACGCGCCCTCGAGGCGGCGGTGCGCGGCGGTTCTTTCATGCCGGAAATACCGAAGCGTGGTCCGGCGGCGGAGAAGAGGGGCGCTTTCGTCACCCTCACGCGGGACGGCGCGTTGAGAGGATGTATCGGCAGGATTGTCGCCGACGAGCCGCTGGCGGTAGTCGTGGCGGAGATGGCGAGGGCGGCGGCGCTCGACGATCCGCGGTTTCCCCCGGTCGGAGAGGACGAACTAGAAGCTATCGATATCGAGATCTCCGCTATGAGTCCGGTGCGGCGCGTGTCGGGACCGGAGGAAATCGTCGTCGGGAGGGACGGGCTGATCATCCGGAAGGGCCCCCGGTCGGGACTCCTCCTCCCGCAGGTCGCCTCCGAGAGGGGATGGGACGCCGTCCGCTTTCTCGATGAGACGTGCCGCAAGGCGGCTCTTCCCCCCGACGCGTGGAAGGAGGGGGCGGCCATCGAAACGTTCCGCGCCGAGGTATGGAGCGAATGAGTCAAGCCGCTTCGCCCGGCGTGATCACCCTTCTCACCGACTTCGGCGAGGGATCGTACGTCGCTTCCGTGAAAGGGGTTCTCCTTTCGCTGGCGCCGACCGCCACGCTGGTCGACATCACCCACACCCTTCCACCCGGCGGCATCGGGCCGGCGTCACACCTGCTGAAGCAGACGGCTCGCCATTTTCCCCCGGATACGGTCCACCTCGCCGTGGTCGATCCGGGGGTGGGGACCGACCGTCTCGCCCTGGTGGTCGCATGCAGAAACCAATTCTTCGTGGGACCCGATAACGGTCTCTTCTACGAGGTGATCCGAGGCGCCTCCGACGCGCGGGTGTACGCCCTCGACGCGCCGCCGGCCGGCGCCCATCGCGATCGGGTCTGTCCGACGTTCCACGGCCGCGATCTCTTCGCCCCCGCGGCGGCGCGACTCGCCACGGGCGAAACACCCGCCTCACTCGGCCGTGAAGTCGACCGGGCGACGCTCGTTCGGTCGCCGATCGCTCCGCCGAGGAGATCGGATCGCACGTTTTTCGGACAGGTGGTGTGGGTCGACCGTTTCGGAAACCTGATCACCAACCTCGTCGCCGAGGAAGTTCGCGAGTGGGCGGCGGAAAGACCGTACCGCGCCCGGATCGGGGGGACGATCGTGCCGCGACGAATCGTCACCTTCGCCGACGGGAAACCGGGCGAAGCCGCGCTCCTCGCGGGGAGCTGGGATACGATGGAAATCGTAGTCCCGGGCGGAAGCGCGGCCGAACACCTCGGCGTCGCCGGGGGGGAACCGGTCCGGCTGGAGTTCCCTGATGGCTCCTGACCGCCCGCGCCTCCGCATCAAACCGTTCCCCGAGGGCGCCCCCGCCCATCTCCTCGCCTACGTCGGAGGGGACCGCTCCCTGGAGGGACTCTATCATCGGTGGCCGTTGCCCCCGTCGTTCCTTCCGGGAGCGGACGCCGCGGAGGGCGCTCCGCTCGACGGCGCGACCGCCTCGTCGATCCGGCAGCTCAATCTCGCCGGGGGCGCCACGGGCGAATCGGCGGACAAGCTCGACCGACTCGAAGAGGGCGGAACGCTCTTCGTCCTCGCCGGCCAGCAGCCATGCCTTCTGCTCGGCCCTTCCTTCGCCCTCTACAAACTCCTGTCCATAATCGACCTCGCCCGGCGTGCATCGGACGCGACGGGCCGGCCGGTGATCCCCCTCTTCTGGATCGCTTCCCACGACAGCGATCGCGACGAGATCGATCATATTCGTCTGCCCGGTCCGCACGGGGAGCCCACCGGTCTTCGCTACCCCTTCGACGAGACGATGCGGGGGGAACAGGTGGGGGGGATGACGATCGAAAAGGAGAAGTGGCGCGCCTGGATCGGCGAGGTGAGGGAGGCGCTTCCCCCGTCCTCCTTCCGCGAAGAGGTGATCGACGCTCTCCTCCCTCTCGCCGACGACCGACCGACGGTGACCGGTCTTTTCGCACGAACGGTGCACGTTCTCCTACCCGGTTCGGGTACGGTGCTCTTCGACGGGCGTGCTGCCGAGGTCGACCCCCGGGGGATGGCGGTGATGGCGAACACGATCCTTCACGGCGCCGACACCCTCGAGGCGCTCCGCGCCGGCGCGCGCCTTCTCGCCGACCGCTCGATTCCACCACCGCTCCCGACCGATCCGGGCCGCCTTCCTCTCTACCTGGTAAGGGACGGCGTCCGCATCCCCCTTCGCATGGAAGGGGACGAAATCACCGCCGGCGAATCGTTCCGGGAGAAGGCGAGCCGGTTTGCCCGCCGGATCGCTGCGGGCGAGGCGCGCGTCACTCCCGCCGCTGCGCTCCGCCCCGTGGTGCAGGACGCCGTCTTCCCAACCGCCGCCACGGTGGCGGGACACTCGGAACTCGTCTACCACGCCCAGATCGGACCGCTTTACGAACTCCTCGGCACGCGCCGACCGCCGCTCGTCCCGCGGGCGAGCCTCTTCCTCCTCCACTTCCGAACGGCGGAGAAGCTCGACCGCGCCGGCATCGCCCCCGCCGATCTCGCGCCGACCGGCACGGCACGTGTCGGCGCGACCGTACTCTCCCCGTCGATCGAACGATTCCGCGAAACGATCGCAGGCGCCCTCGCCGACGTCCTCGACGCACTCGACCGCGACGCCCCGGGCGCGGTCCCGGCCGACGACCCGGTACGCACGCGCCTCCTCCGGGAGACGGACCGCGCTGCGGAGCGCCTCGCCTCGCTCGCCGACCGGGCGACGGAGAACCGGCGCAACCTGGTGCATCGCGCGGCGAATGAACTCTTCCCGGGAGGGAGGGCCCAGGAGCATGTGACGTCGCCCCTCTTCTTCCTCGCCCGTTACGGCGCCTCGTTCGCAGGCCGCCTTCTCGAAGCGGCGGCCGGGAGCGACGGCGTCCCGCGACTCGTCGTGATCGACCCGAGGGAGAAGCGATGAGAATCGGGATCACCTGCTATCCGAGCGCCGGCGGTTCGGGTGTGATCGCCACCGAGTTGGGACACTCCCTCGCCGCGAGGGGGCACGAAATCCATTTCATCAGCTACTCCCGCCCCTTCCGGCTCGAGAGACGGAACGACTCGATCCGTTTCCATAAGGTGAAAACCGTTACTTATCCCCTCTTCAAGTATCCTCCTTACTCGCTCGCCCTCGCGGTGAGCATGGCGGACGTGGCCCGCAATTTCCATCTCGATATTCTGCATGTCCACTATGCCATCCCGCACGCTACGAGCGCCTATCTCGCCAACGAAATCCTCGCGCCGAAACACATCGGCGTGGTGACCACGCTTCACGGCACCGATATCACCCTCGTGGGGAGCGACAAGACGTTCTACGACATCACGCGGCTCAGCATCGAGAAGTCGGACGCCGTGACCGCCGTTTCCCGCTTTCTCGCCGACGAGACGAAAGAGACGCTGAACGTGACGAAGCCGATCGACGTGATCCCCAATTTCGTCGACGCCGGCGTCTTCCGCGAAGAGGCGTCGCGGGAGATGCGCGAAGCGATCGGTCTGGGCGAAGGTCCCGTTTTGATTCACATCTCGAATTTCAGGAAGGTGAAGAACACCCGCGACGTGATCCGCCTCTTCGCGAAGGTGCACGAACAGACCGGGGCCCGCCTCCTCCTTGTCGGCGACGGTCCGGAGCGCATTCCGTGCCGGATCCTCGCCGAGGAACTCGGTATCCAAGGCGATATCCGCTTCCTCGGCAACAGGGTGATCGTCCAGGAGATTCTCCCGATCGCCGACGCGCTCCTGTTGCCGAGCACGGTGGAGAGTTTCGGTCTCGTCGCCCTCGAGGCGATGGCGTGCGGCGTCCCCGTGATCGGCTACGAGGGAGGGGGGCTCCCCGAGGTGGTCCGGCACGGAAAGGACGGCTTCCTCGTCCCCCTGGGCGACCTGGAAAGAATGATTGAAATGACCCTGGAGCTGTTACAGAATGCGGAACGAAGGAGCACCATGGCCGCGACGGCGCGAAGACGCGCCATCGAGTCGTTTTCCACGGAAAGGATCACGGCGCTTTACGAAGACGTGTACCGCCGCGTCGCCAACGGGGGGGATACCGGTGTGCGATGAATTCGAGAGGGCTCTCCGAGAGGTTCTCGCCGCGGACGACCGCTACCACCGCGACGCCTACCTCTTTCTCTTCCAGGCGCTCGAGCGCACGCTGAGCCGGCTCGACGAACGTCGGCACGTGACGGGGGGGGAACTGCTCGATGGAATCCGCGAATACGCCGTCGTGATGTACGGTCCCACGTCACGGCTCGTGTTCGAACACTGGGGCATCCGAAGCACGCTCGACTTCGGTCACATCGTGTTCAACCTGGTGCGCGCCGGTCTGCTCGCGCGGACGGAAAACGACTCGCTCGACGACTTCCGCGAGGCGTTCGACTTCAAGAAGGTGTTCGAGGACGAATACGCCTGGACCACGGAGCGCGAATCATGATGGAGAAAGGAAAGGAGTGGGACGTGGGAGAGCTGGTCGATTTTCTCGCATCCCACTCCGGGAGAGAAGGCACGGTCGATTCGGCGCAGGCGGCTCTTCCCTGGGCACCCCCCGCCGACGTCTACGAAGCGGAGGATCGGCTTCACGTGGTGATTGAGATCGCCGGCATGAAGGCGAACGCCTTCGAGATCCGCATCGACGGTGAAGAGCTGATCGTCGCCGGCGAACGTCCCGTCAGGCGGGTTGCACAGGCGACCCGGTACCATTCTCTCGAATGGAACTCCGGCGTGTTCCGGAAGGCGATCGCCCTTCCGAGCGGCTTCGACCGGTCCGGCCTTGTGGTGCGCTACGCCAGCGGCGTGCTGGAGATCACCTTCCCCCGGAAAAAGAAGGAGCGGAAGCGGTGAGACACGGGGGGAAAACGATGTTCCCCGTCGAGCTCCCGATCCTCGCGCTCCCCGGCACGGTGGTTTTTCCCGCCGCCCGGGCGAGTTTCGAACTGTCGGAGCCTCGGCGGATCGAACCGGCCGACGCGGCGCTCGCCGGGGATCGCCTTCTCGCGTTCCTCCCGGTGGGGGGAAAGGACGCGTCTTTCTCTTTCGACGGCGCGCCGCTGCCGGCGCGAGGATCGGTCGGGCGCATCGAGAGGATGCACCGCCTCGGGGGAGGATCGATGCGGCTCATCGTGCGCGGTGTGGCGCGCGCCGAGGTGACCGAACTGACGAGAAGCCGCCCGTTCCCGATCGCCCGGCTCGCACCGGTGGAGGAGAGGGAGGGTCATGAACTTCGCGTGGAAGCGCTCCGGCGAAACGCGCTCCGGTTGCTTCGCGAGGTGAGCCGGTCGGACGGACTGATCGATTCCGCCGGCGCCGCCGCCGGAGGCGGTCGGTTCGCCGATATCGTCGCGGCGGGGCTTTCGATTCCCTTCGACGAGAAGCGCGCCCTCCTCGGAGAGGACGACGTCGAGACACGCCTCGAGGACGTCGGGCGGATCCTCGAAAGAGAGAGCAAGCTCCGCGCACTCGAACGGAGCATCCAGCGGGAAGTGGAGCGCGAGCTGGGGAAGGAAGAGCGGGAACGCTTCCTCCGCAGGCAGATCGAGTCGATCCGGAAGGAACTGGGCGAAGAGGACGAGCGCTCGAGCCAGATCCGCCGCCTCCGCCGGCGTCTCACCGAGATCCCCCTCCCACCCGACGCGAACGACACGTGCCGCGCAGAGATTGCCGCGCTCGCGAGAACCCCCGTGCAGAGTAGCGAGTTCGTCGTCTCCCGCAACCATGTCGACTGGATCCTCAGCCTGCCGTGGAATCAGCAATCGAAAGACGCGACCGACCTCGAATCGGCGCGGGCGATTCTCGACAGAAATCACTTCGGTCTTGAAAAGATAAAGAAGAGGATTCTCGAATTCCTCGCTGTGCGACGATTGAAGCACGACTCCCGCTCGCCCCTTCTCTGTTTCATCGGCCCCCCCGGCGTGGGGAAATCGAGCATGGGTCTCGCCATCGCCGAGGCGCTCGGGAGGAAAGTGGCCCACGTCTCTCTTGGAGGGGTGACCGACGACGGCGAGATACGGGGGCACCGGATGACGTACACCGGGGCGCTCCCGGGGAGGATCATCCAAGAGCTTCGCCGGGTGGGCGTCCGCAACCCCCTTTTTATTCTCGACGAAATCGACAAGGTGGGATCGGAGTTCCGGGGCGACCCGGCGGCGTCGCTCCTCGAGGTCCTCGACCCGTCACAGAACACGGTCTTTTTCGACCACTACCTGAATCTTCCATTCGACCTGTCGGACATCTTCTTCATCGCCACGGCGAACAGCATCGACGCGATTCCCCCCGGCCTGCTCGACCGGATGGAGATGATCCATTTTCCGGGATACACGTCCACCGAGAAGATCGCCATCACGAAGAAGCACCTCCTTCCGAAGCAGCTCGCGGAGCACGGTCTCCCGGCGCGGGCGTTGCGGATGCGGGTGGAGGCGATCCGGGCGATCCTGTCGCGCTATGCCGTGGAGGCGGGGCTGCGCGATCTCGACCGGTGTATCGCCACGATCTGCCGGCGCCGCGCCGTGGAGTGGCTCGATGGAAGAAAGGAGACCGTGTCGATCGGCGCGGCCGACCTCGGCGATCTCCTCGGCATCCCGTCGTCCTTCCCCGAGGTAAAAAGGAACCGTCCGGAGACGGGAATCGCCACTACCCTCGCGTGGACCCCCACGGGCGGGGAGATCCTCTTCATCGAGGCGCTCCGAATGCCCGGGGGACGATCGCTTCAGCTCACGGGCCACCTCGGGGAGATCATGCGGGAGTCGGCCGAAACGGCGCTTTCCTTCGTGCGCCATTTCCTCGAGGGGATCGGCGCGCCGAGGGAACTGATCGACGAGAGCGATATTCACCTTCACGTTCCCGCCGGGGCGATACCGAAGGACGGACCGTCCGCGGGGATCGGCCTCGCCACCGCCCTTTTCTCTCTTCTCTCCGCTAGGCCGGTCCGCAACGACATCGCCATGACCGGAGAGATTACATTGAGAGGTAAAATTCTGCCCGTGGCGGGGGTGAAGGAGAAGGTGTTCGGCGCCCATCGCGCCGGAATCCGCGAGGTGATCCTCCCCGCAGCGAACGAACCGTAGCTGTCCGAGTTCCCCGACGAGATCGTGAAAACGATGACCTTCCACTGCGTCGAGCGGGTGGAGGAAGTCTTCCGTATCGCGTGCATCGACGCCGACGGGGAGGAGGCGTGATGGCGGGGGTGGTCGATCTCTTCCTCCGGTACCAGCGAGTGCGTCGGAGCGATTCCGCGTCCGAACCGGTGGCGTATCACGATATCCTATCGCACCCGAAGCGGGTGGTGGCTTGCCTGCCCGACGACTCGCGGATTCCTCCCATGGTGCTTCCCGCCCTCCGTCTCCTCCGAGAGAGCCATCCCGACATCCGGATCCTCGTCGTTGCCGGGCCGTCGAGCGCCGCCTCCCTCCGGCGGGAGCGAATCGCCGACAAGACGCTGATTCTCCAGAGGAAAAGGGGGGCGAAGCAAGTATCGGAGATCCGGCGGCTCGCCAGGGAGATCGCCCTTCTCGACCCGAGGGTGCTTCTTCTGTTCGACCCGTCGGGCGACGCGAGGCTGAAGGCGCTCGCGCTGGCGTGCAACGCCCCGGTACGCGTCGGTTTCGGAAGCGGCGAGAACTACCCTTTCCTCAATTTCCAGATCGCTCCTCCGAGGGAGGGGACGTACCTGGCGGACGCCCTTCTGGGCATTATCGGTTCCCTTACCGGCCGGTTCGTCGATTTTCTCGACGACTCGATCCGGCTCAGAGTGCCCGAGCCGGACGCCCGGAAGGCGGAGCGCCTCCTCCATTTCTGGAAGCCCCGCTCCGACAAGCTCCTCTTCGCGCTCCAGCCGGGGGCGGAAGACGGCCCGAGGCGGATCGACCTGGAGAAGCACGCCGCCGTGGCGAGGCTCCTGGCGAAGGCGTACGATTCGAGAATCATGATCCTCGCGCCGCCGGAAGAGAAGGCCCGGGCCGATGAGCTAAGCGCCATGCTCACGTCCCTCGAACCGTACCGCGCCCCCGTCGAGGATTTTTCCCAAGCGGTGGCGTTCCTCTCGCGCGCCGATCTTCTCGTGTCGCCGAACACGTCGCTCTTCCACTACGCCGTGGCGATCGGCGTGCCGGTGGTGGGGCTGTTCGGCGAAAAGAGCGAACCGTGGTGGAATCCTCCGCCGGGGGTGCGCGCGGCGATCCTCCCGATCCACAGGGAGATCACCGAGGAGCGGTTCCTCGACGCCGTCGACTCGGTGGGGTGCGCCGGTGGGAACGACGAATCGTGAAGAACCTCGGCCGCTTCTTCGGCTACGTCCGGTCGTGGTGGCGCCTCCTCGCCGCCGGGCTGGCGTTCACCTTCCTCTTCGCCCTTTTCAGCGGCATCTCCCTCGGGCTGATCGTTCCGTTCACCAAGGTCCTCTTCGGCGGGGAGATCGCCGTAGCGCCGAAAAGCGCCCCCGAGGTGGAAGAAGCGTTCTTTCCGCGCATCGAGGAATGGAAGAGTGCCGTGCGGGACGGCTTCCTGCGCCTGTTCGCCGACGACGACCCGCGCCTTTCTCTTCTGCGCGTCTGCGCGGGAGTGTTCATCGTTTTTCTCATCAAGGGTCTGTTCAACTACTATCGCCAGATCTTCATGGTGACTCTCGAGGAGCGGGTGATCAAGGACTTGCGCGACGACCTGTATCATCACGTCGCCCGCCTCCCCCTGGCCTACTTCGAAAGGAACCGCTCCGGGGTGATCATCTCGAGGATCACCAACGACGTCCAACTCGTGCGTGACATGGCGGGAAACCTGTTCACCACGTTCACCCAGAGCGCCTCGCTCCTGCTGATCTTCCTCGTGGTCGCCCTGGCGGTGAACTGGCAGCTCGCCCTTCTCGCGTTCCTCGTGTTTCCTCTCATCGCCGTCTTCACGGCGAAGATCTACCGCAGGCTCCGATCGCACTCGGTCCGCTTCCAGGAGGATATGGGAAGGATCACGAGCACGCTGCAGGAGACGATCGCCGGCATCCGGATCGTGAAAGCGTTCGGCATGGAGCGGTTCGAAGAGGAAAAGTTCCGCGGCGAGACGGAAAGCTATCTTCGGTCGTATATCCGCTTCAAGAAGGCGTCGATCCTGGCGAGTCCGATCTCGGAGCAGCTCGGCGCCCTCGGCGCGATCCTGGTCCTTTGGTACGGCGGATCGCGTGTGCTCAGCGGCGCCGGCCTCGAACCGGAGGAGTTCTTCCTCTTTCTCGCCGCGGTGCTCAACATGATGCAGCCGATCCGGAAACTCTCCCACGTGAACACGGTGACCCAGCAAGGTCTCGCCGCCGCGGGGCGGATCTTCGAAGTGCTCGACACGCCGGCGGAGACGAGAGGGGATGGGGGACGAATCATCGACGGGGTGCGCGACGAGATCCGGTACGAAGATGTGACCTTCGCCTACGAGGGGAAGAAAAGCGCGCTTTCGGGAATCTCCGTCTCGATTCGTCGCGGTTCGCTCGTGGCGCTCGTCGGTCCGAGCGGCGCCGGGAAATCGACGTTCGTCGATCTCCTCGCCCGCTTTCACGATCCGACGTCGGGGCGGATCACGATCGACGGCGTCGACGTGCGCGATATCGATCTCGATTCGCTCCGGTCGAACATCGGTTTCGTCACCCAGGAAGTGATCCTCTTCAACGATACGGTTCTGCGGAATATCGCCTACGGCAGGGGGGACCTTCCCCTGGAGGAAGTGCGGAAGGCGTCGGAAGCGGCGAGTGCGGCGGCGTTCATCGAGAACCTTCCCCTCCGATATGAAACGCTCATCGGCGATCGGGGAATTCGACTTTCGGGCGGCGAGAGACAGCGTCTCGCCATCGCGCGGGCGATTCTCAAGGATCCCCCGATTCTCGTGCTCGACGAGGCGACGTCGAACCTCGACAGCGAGTCGGAGGCGCTCGTCCAAGAGGCGGTGGAAAAACTCGTCCGGAACAGGACGACCCTCGTCATCGCCCACAGGCTCTCCACCATCCAGAGGGCGGACAAGATCTTCGTTCTCGACAAGGGGCGCGTTGTGCAGCAGGGAAGTCACGAACAGCTCCTCGAAGAGGCCGGGCTCTACCGGAAGCTGTTCGACATGCAGTTCTCCGAACGACCTATCCGCCGCGCGCCGTGAACGAAGCGACCATCCTCGTGATCCGCTTCGGGAGGCTCGGCGATGTGATCCTCGCGGCGGCGGCGAGTCGCGAACTGCGGAAGGCGTTTCCCCGCTCCCGGATCGACTTCCTGGTGAACCGCGCTTTCGCCGGCGCCGCGGCGCTTCTCCCCGGTGTCGATCGTGTCGTTCCCTTCTCGGGAAAGACCCCCGCCGACATGGTGGCGCTCCGCCATCGGACGCTTCTCGATCGATACGATCTGGTGATCGACCTCCAAGGGAACGCGAAGAGCGTCTTCTTTTCGATCCTCTCCGGCCCGGGGAAGAGGTGTCGCGCCCCGAAAGAAACGCTCCGGCGGCGCTACCTCGTGTGGAGACGAAAAGGGGGCGGGACCGTTGACGGGACGCCGGTTTGGCGACGCTACCTCCGAGCGGTGGAGGATGCCGGGGCGGCCGCCGCCGCCACGGCGCCCCGGATCCGCGAAGTGAGCGAACAGGGTATCGCCGGCGCCGTTGCCTTCGCGCCGGGCGCGGGGAGGGCGACCAAGCGATGGCCCGAAGAGAGTTTCGCCGAAGCGGCGCGCCTCGTGCGCGGCCGCTTCGACGTGCCTGTTCTCTTCCTCGGCTCGGCGGAGGAGGAGGCGATGCTCACACGGATTTCGCGACGGTGCGGGAACGGGAACGTCGTTTTCGCCGGCGAATCGATGTCGAAAACGGCGGCGCTCCTCCGCGACGCGGCGGTACTCGTGACGAACGACTCCGGTCTCCTTCATCTCTCGGAGGCGGCGGGAACGCCGGTGGTCGCCCTGTTCGGACCGACGGTGGCGGCGTTCGGATTCGCCCCCGCCCACCGGCGAAGCATCGTGCTCGAACGGGATATACCGTGCCGTCCCTGTTCTCTTCACGGTTCGATCGCGTGTCCTCTGCCCGGCTCGAGCCATGAATGCCTCGCGAAAATACAGGCCGACGTGGTTGTGTCGGCGGTGGAGCGTTTCGTAAAATAGCCGGAACATCCGGGGGATCGATACGTGGAAGAAGGAAGATGAAGAAGAGTATCGGGAAACGACGGGCGGTCTTCCTCGACAGGGACGGCACGATCAACCACCTGGTAGGCTATGTGAACCACCCGTCGCGGCTCAGGCTTTACCGATTCAGCGCGGAGGCGATCCGGACGCTCAACGGGCGGGCTCTCCCGGCGGTGGTAATCACCAACCAGTCGGGCGTGGCGAGGGGGATGTTTCCCGAGTGGGTGGTCGAAGAGACCCACCGGCGGATGATCCGCCGGCTCGGCGCCGGGGGTGCGAGACTCGACGGCATCTATTACTGCCCCCATCATCCGGCGGCGGGAGATTCACCCCGACGCTGCCGATGCCGCAAACCGGGCACCGCCCTGGTGCGCCGGGCGGCGCGGGAACTTGAAATCGATCTCGCCCGGTCGTTCATGGTGGGCGATTCGCCCGCCGACATACAGATGGGGAAACGTATCGGCGCCCGGACGATTCTGGTGATGACGGGATACGGCAGGGGGGAATACGAATACAACCGGTCGAAGTGGAAGGTGGCTCCGGACCACGTGTGCACCGATCTGCTCGCGGCGGTGCGTTGGATTCTCGACCGGATCGACCATGGGGAATGAACGAATGATCAAGCTTATGCGGACATCGACGGCGGCGGCGCTTCTGGGGGCCGTCGCTCTCTTCACGGCGTCCGCCAAAGGGATGACGACGGCGAAGGCGAAACCATTCGGTGCCGGTGAAAAGCTCACCTTCTCGATCCGCTATGGGATGATCAAGGCGGGCACCGCCACCATGGAAGTGAAAAGCGGCGGGCCGGACGGCACATTGCACATCTCCTCCACCGCGAGGTCCAATTCCTTCTTCGATGTCTTTTTCAAGGTGAGGGACGAAATCCACGCGTGGCTCGACTCGGAGAGCCTCGAGACGATCCGTTTCGAAAAGCATCTGCGCGAAGGAAACTACCGGAAGGACGAGCGCGTCGATTACCTGAGAGATGAAGGGATTGCCGTGTACAAGGATGGGGCGAGAGTTCCCCTCGCGCCGGGTGCGAGGGATGTTCTCTCTTCATTCTATTATCTCCGCACCCTGCGCCTTCCCATCGGGGGGACCGTGCCGCTCACGTATCATTCGAGCCACAAGAATTACCCCGTCGACGTCGAAATCCACAGGGTGGAAACGGTGAAGACCCCGGCGGGGAAGTTCCGCTGCTTCGTGGTGGAGCCGCACCTCCAGAGCGTCGGCGTGTTCAACCAGAAAGGGAGGATGCGCGTCTGGATCACCGCCGACCGGAGGCGGATGCCGGTGAAGCTGGAGAGCAAGGTGACGTTCGGCGCCTTCGAGGCGGTGCTCGTCGACTACCGCGTCGGGAGCGGCGCGCCATGACGCGAAGACACGACAGGTTCGACCGCGGGAGAATCCGGCCCTTTCCGACGGCGGAATTGAACCACAAGGTGGATACCGGCCTTTTCGCCCGGTCGGCGGACGAAAACCGTCCGGTAGGCGATTTTCTCGAAAGTCTGCCCGACATCCTCGCCGCGCGCGACCTGAATCACGCCATCGCGAGAACGGCGAAGGCGATGCGCGAGGGTGCATCCGTGCCGTTCCTCTTCGGCGCCCACGTGATCAAGGTCGGCCTCGCCCCGTGTCTCATCCCGTTCGTGCGGGAAGGGCGCTTCACAAGTTTGTCGACGAACGGGGCGGGGGCGATTCACGACTGGGAGATCGCCCGGTTCGGCGCCACCTCCGAAAATGTTCCCTCGAACCTTGCGGCGGGGAAGTTCGGCATGGGCGACGAGACCGCCGCGGGGATGAACGAGGCGATCCGCCGGGGGCTCGAGGACGATCTCGGTCTCGGCGAAGCGCTCGGCAGGGCGCTCGTCGAGGAGAAGGCGCCCCACCGCGACGTCTCCCTTCTCGCAGCGGCGTGGGAGAGCGGCGTGCCGATGACGATCCATGTCGGCGTGGGCACCGACATCACCCACATGCACCCTTCGGCGTCGGGGGGCGACATCGGGGAGGCTTCGTACCGCGATTTCCTCACCCTCGTCGCCTCTTTCGAGAAGCTCACCGACGCGTCCGTCCTTCTTCACGTCGGTTCGGCGGTGATCCTTCCCGAGGTGGTGCTGAAGGCGGTCGCCATGCTGCGCAACGCAGGCTCTCCCCCCGGCGACTACCTGGCGGTCAACTTCGACATGAACAGGAGCTACCGGCCGCTGCAGAATGTGCTCAGTCGCCCGGCGGGGGAGGGGATCGACCTGACGGGACACCACGAGATCATGATCCCCCTTTTCACGGCGGGTGTTCTCGCCGCGCTCGACGCATCGGAGTGATCGGGAGGTAAGGGGGGAGAGAGGGTTTCTACTTCTTTCCGCCGGCGAGGCGATCGCCATACCACCGGTCGAAGTACTTCTTCCACGACGGACGGCTACGAATCGTCTCCCACCACTCCCGGTTCTCGACGTACCACTTCACCGTCTCTTCGAGCCCCTCGGTAAAGGTGTGGCCCGGCGACCAGCCGACGTCTTTTTCCAACTTCTCGGGGTCGATCGCGTAACGCCAGTCATGGCCCGGGCGATCCTCGACGAAGCGAATGAGTGTCTCGGATCTTCCCAGGATCGCGAGGATCGCCTTCACGATCTCGAGGTTCGCCATCTCCGAGCGCGCGCCGATGTTGTAGATCTCGCCCGGCTCTCCTTTTTCGAGGACCGCCTGGATCGCCTCGCAGTGATCAGCGGCGTGAATCCAGTCGCGCACGTTCGTGCCGTCGCCGTAGACGGGGAGCGTCTTCTCCTCGAGGGCGCGGATGATCATGAGGGGTATCAGCTTTTCCGGGAACTGCCAGGCGCCGTAGTTGTTGCAGCAGCGCGTGATCAGCACCGGAAGGCCGAACGTCTTCCCGTACGACCGGACGAGGAGATCGGCCGACGTCTTGCTCGCCGCGTACGGGCTGTTCGGCCTGAGCGGACTCTCTTCGCTGAACATCCCTTCCTTGCCGAGGGAACCGTACACTTCGTCCGTCGATACCTGGAGGAAGCGGTCGATCTTCCGCCGCCGCGCCTCCTCGAGAAGAACGAGCGTCCCCTCCACGTTGGTCCGGTAGAAGAGGAGGGGATCGAGGATGCTGCGATCGACGTGCGATTCCGCCGCGAAGTGGACGACGGCGTCGCACCGGTCGAAGGCGCGCTCCACCGCCTCCCTGTCGGCCACGTCCCCCTCGATGAAGCGGTAGCGGGGATCGCTTTCGTACCGTTCGACGTTCGCCCGGTTCGACACGTCGGTCAGCTTATCGAGGTTCACTACTTCATGGCCGGTGGCGGTCATCAGGAAGTGGACGTAGTTCGAGCCGATGAAGCCGCATCCCCCGGTGACGAGAATCCTCACGCCCGCCCCTCCCCAGCATCGCCCGCCCCGGCGGCGACGAGCCGGTTCGCGCGGAAGAGGGAAGAGAATGTACCCGCGTCGGTCCACCACCCGTCGAGAACATCCATCTGCAAGGTACCCGCCTCGATGTAGGCGTTGTTCACGTCGGTGATCTCCAGCTCCCCGCGCCCGGAGGGGACGAGGGAGCGGACGATCCGGAAAACGTCGTTGTCGTACAGGTAGATCCCTGTAACGGCGAACGAGCTCTTCGGCGACTTCGGCTTCTCTACGATGCGAACCACCCGATCGCCCTCGAGTTCCGCCACACCGAACCGCTCCGGGTCGGGCACTTCCTTGACGAGAATACGGGCGCCCTTCTCCTGTTCGCGAAACGCCTCGACTGCGGGCCGGATCGATTTTTCCAGGATATTATCCCCCAAAATGACGCAGATCTTCTTTCCCGCGGCGAAGTATTCCGCCAGCGCGAGGGCGTCGGCGATCCCCCCCTGTCCCTCCTGGTACGTATAGTTCAGATGTTTCAGGCCGAATTGCTTTCCGTTCCCCAGGAGGGTGAGAAAGTCTCCCGAGTTGTTCCCTCCGGTGACGATCAGGATGTCCCGGATGCCCGCCTCCACGAGCGTCTCGATCGGGTAGTAGATCATCGGCTTGTCGTAGACGGGGAGGAGATGCTTGTTGGTCACCTTCGTGAGCGGGCGAAGCCTCGTTCCGAGACCGCCGGCGAGAACCACGCCTTTCATGTTTTTCGCTCTCCCTTTCGATAGATCCGGCACCTGGCGAAGCGACGGTTTGATCATACCGTTTCGCGGGCCCGTCGTCCAGAAGGGGAGATCGGCTGCATGGCGATCGCGCCGCCGTTCCGTCAGACAGAAAAATAGCGGGCCTGAGGGTGGTGAAACACCATCGCGGAGACGGAAGCCTCCGGGCTCATCATGTCGAGATCGGTGAGGCGGACGCCGATCTCCCCCGGCTCGAGAAGCTCGAAAAGAAGTCGCTGGCCGGCGAGATCGGGGCATGCGCCATAGCCGAAGCTGTAACGCTTTCCCCTGTAATGCCCGGCGAGGATCTCTTCGAGTGAAGTATCGGGAGGATCGGCGATTCCCCAGCGCGCGCGTATCTTCGCATGGAGCCACTCGGCCGCCGCCTCCGCCGTTTCGAGCGCCAGCGACGCGACGATATGGCTCTTCAGGTACTCGCCGCGCTTCTTCCATTTCTCCGCCGCCTCGCGAACCGACCCGTCGGCGCCGGTCACGAAGAGCGCGAGGTGATCGTTCTCCATGATGTAGTCGGCGATACATAGGCCGTCCGGTCCCGCCTTCCGGGGGAACTCCCATTCGCCGGCCGGCGCGCCGCCCGCATCGAAAAGAACGATTCGGTTCCCCTCGGCCCGAACCGGGAAGAACCTCCACACCCCGCGCACCGTCCAGCCGTTCTTCTTCCACTCCTTCTTAACCGCATTCACCTCCGCCTCGAGCTTCGCGTAGCGCTCATCGTTCGCGGCGGCGAGGCGGGCGACGCCCCCCTTGAGACCGAGGTGCTTTCCATAGAGCATCTGGCGATTCACGAAGCGCCACGCTTCTTCCGGGTCGATCTCCTCGATGTGCCGGTCGAGATCGGGAGGGGAGGGGACATCGACTTCGGTGGAAACCGTGCCGCTTCGGATGGCCGCCACGACCGCCGTCTCCGCGCCGTCTTCCGTCCCGGTCGCCGATACGCGCGCGGCGAGAGAAGCGGACTCCTCTTCGAGCGCCTCGCGCTCGGCCGGATCGAGAAGGCGCTCGACGAGAGAAAGGCCTGTCATCGCATCCTTCGCATATGCGCAGACTCCGCCGTACACCGGCGCGATCTTCCCGTGGGTGAAGCGGAGCGAGAGCACCGCCCCGCCGACGAGGAGGGGAACATCGATCCCGGCCGCCGCGAGATCCTTCGCGGTGTGCACCATCTGCCGCGCGCTCCTGACGAGCAGCCCCGACAGGCCGATCACGTCGGGACCGTGCTCCTTCGCCGCCCGAACGATCCTCTCGCCGGGCACTTTGATACCAAGGTCGATCACGCGATACCCATTATTACTTAAGATGATTTCCACCAGATTCTTGCCGATATCGTGAACATCCCCCTTCACCGTGGCGAGAATCACCGTCCCCCGGTTCGCCGCGGCGGACGATTCCATCCGCTCTTCAAGACGACCGACGGCGGCTTTCATCACCTCGGCGCTCTGGAGAACCTCGGCGACGATCAGTTCGTTCGCCGCGAAGAGTTTCCCCACCTCTCCCATTCCGGTGAGGAGGGGGCCGTTGACGATATCGAGCGGTGTTTTCCAGCGGTCGTCGGCGAGGGCCTCGTCGAGCATTTCGTCGAGCCCTTCCTTGCTCCCCTCGATTACCGCGCGGGCGAGGCGCTCCTCGAGGGGGAGGTCTTTCGGGGCGATCGGCGTGGCCTTTTTTCTCAGGCGAAAAGCCTCGGTAAAGAAACGCACCGCCTCGTCCCCCCCTGCGGTGTCGCCCGCCTTCAAGAAGAGAAGCGACTCGGCGAGTTTCCTCTCCTTCTCCGGGAGATCGGCGTAGCGCGCGAGACGCTCGGTGTTCACGATCGCCGCGTCGAGACCGGCGAGCGTACAATGATGGAGAAAAACCGAGTTGAGCACTTCCCTGCCGGCGGGGGGGAGGCCGAAGCTGACGTTCGACACGCCGAGGATCGTCCGGCTGTCGGGGAAATGCGCCTTGAGCGCCCGTACCCCCTCGATCGTCGCCGCCGCCGAACCGAGGTACGCCGCGTCGCCGGTACCGCACGGAAAGACGAGGGCGTCGAAGAAGATATCCTCGGGGGGAAAACCGAACTCCTCGGTGAGCAACCGGTAGCTCCTCCGGGCGATCTCGAGCTTCCTCTCCACGGTGACCGCCATCCCCTGCACAGGATCCTCGTCGATCAGTCCCACGACCAGGGCCGCCCCGTACCGTTTCGCCAGGGGGACCACCCTTTCGAAACGGGAGAGACCGTCCTCGAGGTTGATCGAGTTGAGAACCCCTTTCCCCTGGCAGAGCGTGAGGGCGAGTTCCATCACGTCGGCGTCGGTCGTGTCGATCATCAGCGGCGTGCGCACCAGGCGGCAGAGCTTGACGAGAAGTCTCTCCATATCCGCCGCCTCGTCGCGATCGGGATTCTGCATGCAAACGTCGAGAACTTGGGCGCCCCGCTTCGCCTGTGCACGGCCCACCTCGGCGGCCGCCTCGTATTCGCCCCGGCCGATAAGGTCGCGAAACTTCCGGCTGCCGAGAACATTCGTCCTTTCGCCGATGAGAAGGGGACGGTTGTCGTCGGTGAGTTCCACCGCTTCGATGCCCGAAAGGAGGGTGCGGCCGTGGCGCACCGGACGCCGCGGGACGCGCCCCCGGACGAGCCGCGCGAGAGCGGCCACATGTTCCGCCGTCGTGCCGCAGCAGCCGCCGACGAGGTTGATCCATCCCTCGCCGATGAAGCGGTTCATCCACTCCGCCATCTCCTCGGGGGAAAGCCGGTAGATCCCCTCTTCGTCGGGAAGGCCGGCGTTCGGCACGCAGGCCACACGGGTGCGGCAAAGATCGGAGAGGGTGCGAAGGGAGTCGGCCATCCGGTCGGGACCGCTTCCGCAGTTCATGCCGACGTAGAGAAGGTCGGCATGGAGGAGCGAGACGGCGAGCGCTTCGGCGTCCTGGCCGGCGAGCATCGTTCCGTTCGTTTCGATGGTGACCGAAACCGCCACCGGAACGGAAGCGCCCTGTTCGTCGAACGCCTCTTCGATACCGATCAGCCCCGCCTTGATGTTCGCCGTGTCCTGGCATGTCTCGAGAAGGAGGTAGTCAACTCCCCCCTCGACGAGACCGAGAGCCTGCTCCCGGAACGATGCCGCCAGCTCGTCGAAGGTGATCCCCCCGGTGACGGAGAGCGCTCTCGTCGTCGGCCCCATCGAGCCGCAGACGAAACGGATCGCGCCCGGTTCGTCGAACGGCGCGCACGCTTCACGGGCGAGGCGCGCCCCGAGGCGACACAACTCCCTGGCGCGGCCGGCGATGCCGTACTCGGCGAGCACCACCGGCGTGCCGCCGAAGGTGTTCGTCTCGACGATGTCGGCACCGGCGCGAAGATAGGTTTCGTGGAGCTTCCGTACCACCCCCGGCGACGCGGCGTTGAGGATCTCGTTGCATCCGTCGAACTCATCGCCCCCGAAATCGGCCGATGTCAGCCCCGCCGCCTGCAACCCGGTACCGGTGGCACCGTCCATGACGAGAATCCGCTCATCGAACGCCTCGAGAAGGGCGGCGCGCCGTTCGTCACGCCCGGTACGCCCGTCGCCACCGGCGCCGGCGCTCATCCGATCTCCTCGAGAATCGCCTCCGCCGCCCGGACACGGCCGAAGGGTGCCGCGATCTGGATCCCTTGCACGAGGCCGCGAAGGCGACGGAACGTCTCGATGCTCATCCGGATCCCCTCGTCCCGCGCCTCCTCCCTCGTCGGGCACCGGCGAAGGCGCTCGACCATCTCGTCCGGCACGCGGCACCCGGGGATCTCGTTGTTCAAGAACTCGGCGTTCCGAAGCGACTGGAGAGGCCAGAGTCCGGCGACGACGGGTACGCCGAACGATTCCACCCTCCCGACGAACGCCTCGAGCACGGCCACGTCGAATACAGGCTGGGTGATGACGTATTCGGCACCCGCCTCGATTTTCCATTGGAGCCGTTTCAGCTCTTCCTCCAGGTCGGGCGCACCGGGGTTCGCACCGACGCCGATGCAGTATCCCGACGGTTCGCCGATCGGGTTCGATGCGATGTCACGCCCGTGGTTGAGAAGGTTCAAGATGTTCGTCAGGCCGATCGAATCGACGTCGAACACCGCCGTGGCGTCGGGGTAGTTTCCCAGCTTCGGCGGATCGCCGGTGACGGCGAGAATGTTGCGGATCCCCAGGGCCCATGCGCCGAGAAGATCGCTCTGCATGCCGATCACGTTCCTGTCGCGGCACGTGTAGTGGAGCACCGCCTCGATCCCCACGTCCCTTTGGATCTGAAGCGCCAGGGCGAGAGCGCTCATGCGCGCCATCGCCCGCGGTCCGTCGGGGATGTTGATGCCGTCGACGCCGAGCACGTGCATCCTCCGCGCCGCCTCGATCTCCTTCGCCGCCGATACGCCCCGGGGAGAGACGAGTTCCACAAGCGAGACGAACCGTCCCTTCGCCAGCTTCCCCCCCAGTCGGCTCTTCTCCTCGAGGCGGCGGGGCGTCACGTCGAACGCCTTCTTCACCGGCGCGATCGTCGGCCGCGCGGTCGTGCTCATCGCCCGGGCGGCGCGAAATGCGCGGGACATCGCCTTCAGGTGGGCCGGCGACACGCCGCAGCACCCTCCCACGAGCGAGGCGCCCGCCTCGAGAAAGCGCTTCGTGAAGTTCGCGAGATACTCGGGCGTGGAGAGATAGATATTTCTTCCGTCGATGTCGCGCGGCTTTCCCGCGTTCGGCATGACCGAGAGCGGAAGGGGGGAGAGGCCCTTCACCATTTCGAGCCACTCGAGCATCACATGGGGACCGACGGTGCAGTTCACCCCCACCGCATCGGCCCTCGCGAGGAGAAGGTCGTTCAGCACCTGCTCCGGCGGCGCGCCGGTGAGCGACCCGGCATCGTCGGCGATGGTGAGATGGGCGACCACCGGCAACTCGCCCGCCGCGTCGCGGCACGCCTTCACCGCCTCGGCGAGTTCCGAATGATAGATGAAAGTTTCACATATGAATAGATCGACACCCCCTTCGACGAGCGCTTCGGTCTGCTCGCGAAAGAGGGCGCGCGCCTCGCCGAGACTCAAGGGACCGAGAGGCTCCACCCGCACGCCGAGAGGGCCGATGGCGCCCGCCACGTACCGGTCTTCCCCTGCGGCGGCGCGCGCGACACGCGCGCCTTCCACATTGATGGCCCGGCACTGATCGGCGAGACCGTACCCGGCGAGTTTCTCCGGGTTCGCGCCGAAGGTGTTCGTCTCGATCACCTCGGCACCGGCGGCGAGAAAATCGTCGTGCACCGAGCGAACGAGGCCGGGATCGGTCAGCGTCGTCTGATCGAAGTTCCTGTTGATGAAAACGCCCCGCTCGTAGAGCGTCGTCCCCATCCCCCCGTCGAGGAGGATCGGTTCGCCGGCGAGCCGCTCCTTGAAAGGACGTCGCATCGTTCCTCCCCACGTCGCCTCAGCGGTTCTCGATTCCCCACCACGTGAAGCCGACGCCCGGATCGTCCCACGGGACCCTGTATTCGTCGGACGGATTGTAGATGCGGTTCGTATAGTAGACCATGACCAGGTCGTCCCCGGGCATCACCTCGTAACCGTGCGCCACGCCGGCGGGGATCCGGACCGCCTTTGGATAGAGCGCGCCGGCGAAGATCGAATTCGCGAAGCCCTTCGTCGGGGAGCCGGTCCGGAAATCGACGAGGGCGATGCGCGCCGTGCCCGAAACGGGGAGGAAGATGTCGTCTTGTTCGAGATGGTAGTGGAACGCCTTGATCACGCCGGCGCGCGTCGCGGTGAGCGACGTCTGGGCGAAATCGAACCGCTCCGCCACCGGGTCGGTGACGCGAAACACTTCGGCGAAGTGGCCCCGGTCGTCGGGAAGGAGCGTGAGGGGCCGCACCGTCACGCCGTCGATCAACCCTTCCGTCCCATCCGATGCCTGCTGAATGATCTCGTGCCGCGTTACGCGGACATGTTCCACCTGCTCCCGTTTCATCGGTCTCCCCCCGCCTCCGGCGCGCCCGACCGAGCGGCCGTCTTGAAGAAGTCGAACGGTGCGGCCGCTCCGGGGCGCACCCTGTGCGCTAGTTTAGCCCCGGCGGGACGCGATGTCCAGATCTGACGGTTTCAGTTGTACTTAGGCGGTCATCTTCATTGACGGAAGACGCCGATTCTGCTATCATTCCGCGTGGTGGCACCGGGTGGACGAATGGCGTCCGCCTCCATGCCTCCTGTTGAACCCGCTCCCACGCTACTCGAGAAAGGAGTCGCCCACGCTTCTTGCTAACGGGAATTCGACGTCGAGACCGGGCATCCCGGTCGCGTTGAAAAACATGGAGAAGTGCGCCCCCGACGGAACCGTTCCCTCGAACTGAGGCCGGCCCCGATCGGATGTGGCTGTTCTTTCCGTGGTATCTGTCGAAAAACTGAAAGCGGGAGCGACCGGTGAGCGACCCGATCCCCCAACAGGGCGGCCGGCACTGTTCGGCAATCGGTCCGCGACAGAATCCGCCGCGCCCGGGTATTCTGTTGCCTGCACTCCACGTTCCGGCGGAGAAACGCATGACCGGTGGTACGCCTCGGAGCCGCATCTATCGCCGCGTGAAGAGGGGGATCGATTTTCTCGTGGCGGCGGTGCTGCTTATCGTCTTCCTGCCGCTCCTCGTGGTGATCGCCGTCCTGATACGCATCGACTCGCCGGGGGAGGTGCTGTTCAGGCAGGCGAGGGTGGGAAAAGGAGGCAAAACGTTCAACTTTTACAAGTTTCGGTCGATGATCAGGGATGCGGAGAGACAAAAGGAGAAACTCCGGGATCTGAACGAGGCAGAGGAGCCTCTCTTCAAGATCAGGGCGGACCCGAGGATAACCCGATTCGGGAAAATCCTTAGGAGAACGAGTCTCGACGAGCTTCCGCAGCTGATCAACGTGCTGAAGGGAGAACTCTCCCTCGTCGGTCCGCGCCCACACCTCCCCGAGGAGGTGGCGATGTACTCGGAGGAACAGATGGAACGACTTTCGGTGACACCCGGAATCACCTGCCAGTGGCAGGCGGACAACCGGCTCTCGACGAAGTTCGACGCCTGGATCGAGTCGGATCTCGAATATATCCGCAACAGGTCGTTCGGCGTTGATATGGGAATACTGCTCAAGACGGTGCACACGGTCTTTTCGCGGAGGAACGCATCTTGAAACGGATCGCGCCGGCCGTGATCTTCACGGCCCTGACGACACTCTTCTTTCTCGCCCCCGGTTGCGGCTCACGGCCCGGATTCGAGGAGGACTTCGCGCACATGGAGCAGCCCGACGCTCCGGAAGCGGGTCTCACCGACGAACAGATCGAAGAGCTTCATGCCGAGCAACGCCGGGAACGGCTGCAAAAGCTGAAGGAACTTCGCAAGGAGGAATTCGACCTGTACGTCCGGTCCGACGAGCAGCTCGATCCCTTAGAGTCTCCCGAACCGTATACGCTCAGCGCCGGCGACAAGATCCGGGTTCGATTCACGCCCCAAAGCGAGATGACCGCGCTGTTCGTGGTGAGACCCGACGGGATGGTTTCCTTCGACCTGATCGGGGAGATACCGGTGGTCGGGCTGACCCCGCTCGAACTGGGCGAAACCCTCGAGGAGCTGTACGCCGTTTATCTCCGCTCGCCGTCGATCAACGTATCGGTGGAGGAGTTCGCCTCCCAGAGGATCTACGTGCTCGGCGAGGTGGTAAGGCCGGGAATGTACCCGCTTATCAACACGACGACGCTCACCCAGGTGATCGGACAAGCGGGCGGGTGGAGGGGAACGGCCCGCATGGAGGATGTGATGATCATCCGCAAAGGTGAGGACCAGATGCCCTTCGCCTTCCGGGTGAACGTGAAGGATATGCTGAAGAACGACGAGATGCACTCCGACATCGCCATTAGGAATCTCGATATCGTCTACGTGCCGAAGGGAAAACTCGCCTCGGCGGCGGACTTCACCGGTCGATTCTTCGATATCGTCCTTCCCCCCATCGACGCGGGATGGAAGCTATTCCTGATGAACGATTATGCGCGAAGATTCTAGAGGTGGGAACGAATGACTGAAAGCCAGACGACTGCCTACGCATCGAGGGAGACCGCCGGCGATCGCGAAGCGACCCAGCTGACGGGACGAGATGTTTTCAAGGTGCTCTTCCGGAGGAAATGGATCATCCTGATCCTCTTCGTCACGACCGCCGTGTTCGTCGTCTGGAAGGCGAGCCGGATTCCCACCGAGTACAGGGCCACCGCCGAGGTGCTGATCAACCGCGGCCAGCGGAAGAGCGCCCTCGATAGGAACGTCTCCCTTCTCACGTGGGACGAGACGGTGGCCACCGAGCTTCAGATCGCCGAGAGCCGCCCGGTGATCGACGCCGCCCAGAAGGCGCTCGACGAACAGGCCGGGCGCGACGGCACCGAACCGATCGTCATCGCGCCCGCCGGGGTGTATTCGAGGCTCCTTGGCGAGTCGAACGTCGTCGGCATCGAGTACCGGTCCCTGGTGGAATCGGAAGTGCAGCCCGTGGCGAACGCCCTTGCCGATGCGTACATCAAGTATCATAAGAAACTTTTCGCCCTGCCCGACGCCACGGAGTTCTTCGATACCCGCGTGGTGGAGGCCGAAAAACATCTGAAGGATCTCACCTACCAAAGACAGGCGGTCCAGGAGAAGGGCGAGATCATTCGGCTCACGACGCAGCAGGACAACCTGATCACCGAGATTCGTGGGATCCGCGACCTTCTCCTCCGAGAGGAATCGGAATACGCCGCCCTCGAGATGGAAGTGATCGAGGCGAAGCGCCTCATTTCCGAGGAGGGTGTCGATATTCCCTTCGACGCGAGAACGAACATCGGCGGCGTAGGTCCGCTCCAGGTTCTTTACCAGGAAAAGAACAAGAAACTCGCCCTCGAACGGAAAAAGGCCGAGCTTCTCGCGCGGTACACGGAGCAGCACCCCGACGTGGTGGCGGTGGAAAACGAGATCCGGAGCATCGAGGACGACATCGCCCGCGAAACGGAGCAGATCGTTACGGTGAAGGAGACGTACCTCGCCGTGGAGCGCGCGAAGATCAACGACATGAGACAAAAGCTCGCGGATCTGATGAACCAACTCCACGCCATCCCCGAAGTGGAGCGGAATCTACAGGATCTCGACCGCTCGATCAAGCTGGCGAACGACGCGTACGCCGAGCTGCTCGAGAACCAGGTACGCATCCAGGTGGCGGAGGTGAGTTCCCGCGACTTCACCCTCTCCCTTCTGTCGAAGGCGGACGAACCGACGGCATCGAACCCGAGAGACCCGATCCGCCTCGCCCTCGTCCCGGCGTTCAGCCTGCTCGTCGGCATCAGCCTGGCGTTCTTCATCGAAACAATGGACCATTCGCTGAAGGGACGGGAAGACGCGGAGCACCACTTGGCGCTCAGCGTTCTCGCGTCCATTCCGAACCGGAAGAAACCGCTCACCAGCTGAGAGGGATCGTGAAGAGATGAGCAAGATCTATGAAGCACTCAACCGCGCGAAGGAGGGCGGGGGCGATGACGGCCCCGGAGGGGGAGCGCCCGTCGGCGTCGATCCGACCTCGCTGAGCGATGAACTGCGCGAGGTGTGGTCGTACTACGAGGAGTTACACAGCAGCATCGACAAGTCGCTCGGCGCCGTGACGGGCTACTCGATCCTTTTCGCCGCCTCGGTGGCGGGAGAGGGAGCGACCACGGTTGCGGTGGAATACGCGAGCACCCTCGGCCGCACCATCCCCCGCGGCTGCCTCCTGGTGGACGCCGACCTGCGGTCTCCGTCGCTCCACTCGATCTTCGACATTCCGAACGAGAACGGCCTTTCCGACATTCTCGCGGGGCGGTGCGATCTGAAGAGCGCTGTCGTCGACGTGGCGGAAGGTACACTATCGATCCTTGTCGCCGGCACGCTCAACTCGTCCCCCAGCACGCTGATCAATACGGCGACGGTCTCCCGATTCCTCTCGGAGTCGAAGGAGATGTTCGGCGCCGTGCTCGTCGACGGACCGCCGGTGATCTCCTGCGCCGAGGCGACCCACATCGCCGCCGCGGCGGACGGTGTCGTGCTCGTGGTGGAATCGGATCGTACGAAGCGCGAGATCGTCATCCGCGCCCGTGACGCGCTGATCAAGGGAAAAGCGAACATTCTCGGAATCGTTCTGAACAGGAGGCGGTACGTCATCCCCGAGTTCCTCTATCGACAGCTTTGACCGGAGTTCACTCCCATGGATGACCGGAGTGGTCCTCTCGATATCGCCCTTTCCCCGGACGACGAAACGGCGCGGTGCTACAGGACGATTCTCCGGAGAATCGTCGATCGGTTCGAGGAGGAGAAGCGCGGTGCAAGCGGGGGCGCCGCTCTCGTATTGAGCGGGAGTCTCGCCCTCGGCGAGGGGGCTTCCTTTCGTGACGAGGAAGGGGTGGTTCAGCCGGCGAGCGACGTCGACCTGTACATCGTCGTTCCCGAGAAGGAACTTCCCCGGTGGAAAGCGCGTCTGGGCGATATTCGCGGGAAGATGATCGACGAATCGGGTGTCCGCCGGCTCGTCATCGACCTGGGCGTCACGTCGCCCGAGCGGCTGGAAAGGCTCACGCCGGGTATCGCGAACTGCGTCCTTTCCATCGGGGGGAAGGTGATCGCGGGCGACGATCGCCTCTTCGCCCGACGCCGCGTGATCCGGTGCGATGCGATCGAACCGTGGGACGGTCTGCTCCTCCTGTTCAACAGGACGGTCGAGGAGCTCTCGGAAATGAACCTCGCCCCCGATGAGGGAAGGGAGACGAGGGAATGCTGGTACCGCCACGGCAAGACGATCCGAGATCTCGGCGCGAGCGCCCTCGCCGCGGCGGGTCGATTCACGCTGCAACCGGGCGAGAGAGAGGAGCGGCTCGGCCGCTTGATCGAGAAAACGTCGCTCGGACGGAAGATCCCCCGGTTTCTCGAGGAATACCGATTCTGGTGCGATCGCAAGGAACGGGGCGCGATCGACGAGAGCGCCGGGTGGCCGATCGGAATGGAGGACGATACCCCCGCCCGGGCGAGGCGGAGGAAGTCGCGGTACGTGGAGGCGTTCTGGCTGTGGGAGACGGAAACGATCTTTCCCGGACGAAGGACGCGGCAACACGGAGCGCCTTTTCGCGGACCGGAGCGGTTTCGGAGGCGCGCGGCGGAGTGGGTCCGCTTCACGGCGCGGCGAAGAGGCGGTGGGTGGGCCGCCCTCGCATCCCGGGCGGCAACGGGTTTTCCGGTCACTCCCGCGACGGCGAACTACATCGCCGCCGTGTGGCTCCTTCTCTCGTGGGCGCCTCTCGACGGGGGGGAGCCTTCGCAGCGGGAAGAGACCCTTCTCCGGCGCGCCTGGAGCCTGGCGCCGCGGCGTGGGCGAGCGGGGAAGGACGCCGGCTATTTCGAGAAATGGTGCTCTCTCCGGCGGACGGTGTGCGAGTTCTGGAATGCGGAGATCATCGGCGGCGGCCGCGCCGCCACCGAGCTGAGGAAGACGTGAAACGGGTCACCCTGGTTTTCTTGATCGATGCGTTCGGGTACGATCTTCTCGCCCGGTACGATTTCCTGCCCGAACTCTCCGTGCGACGCGCGCTGCGCACCGTCGCCGGTTTCAGCAGCGCCGCCATTCCGACGCTTCTCACCGGCCGGTGGCCCGACGAGCATGGGCGGTGGTTCCTCTACAGCCACGACCCGGTGAATACTCCTTTCGGCTTCGCCCGCTTTCTCGCCCCGCTGAGCCGTCTCCCCTTTCTCGGCCGGCGGCTTCGCCCTCTTTACGGCGAGCTTTTCTCCCATTTCTCGGGTATCGGCGAGTACTACCATCTTTACAATATCCCTCTCCGCCTCCTCGGCCGATTCGATCTTCCCGGGCGCCGTTCGATCTACGAGCCGGGCGCCGTCGACGGCGTACCGAACGTATTCGATCGCCTCGTGAAAGCGAACATCCCTTACGAATCGTGGGACTGGAAGACGCCGGAGGAGGAAAACTTCCGCTCATTCGCCCGCGCGACTGAGGCGGGCGAAAAACCGTTTCTATTTCTTTACGCGCCGCGGCTCGACGGGGTGATGCACGCCTCGGGGGTCGACTCGGGCGAGACGGCCTCGTGTATCGAGGATCTCGATGGCAAGATCCGCGATCTCATCGCCCGCGCTCGAAAGGCGTACGACGACGTGTCGGTGTACGTCTGCTCCGACCACGGCATGGTGAATGTGGAGCAGGTGATCGACGTGATGGCCCACGTTCGGGAACTCCCTTTCCGCGAGGGGATCGACTATCTCCCTTTCTACGATTCCACTTTCGCGCGTTTCTGGTTTTTCGCCCCCGGCGTGGAAAAGGCGATCCGCGACGCTCTTTCCACCGTGGAAGGGGGGAGGTTTCTTTCGCCCACCGAGCTCGCTTCGCAACATGTCGACTTTCCCGGCGGGGAGTACGGCGATGCCGTCTTCCTCGCCTCGGCCGGAACGGTGATCGCACCCTCGTTCATGGGCGACGCGCCGCCGGCGGCGATGCACGGCTACCACCCGGACGACGCCGGTTCGAGCGGCATGCTGCTTTCCAATCGACCGGTCGGTTCCGACATAAACCATATTCGCCGGATGGCGTCTCTCCTCGAAGAGGCCGCACTCCGCGCGGCGGGGAGAGAAACCGTTGAGGCGAATCGTTGAGCACCATCGGGAAGGTCTCCGCGGCGGCCCCCTGGAGTCTCGCCGCGAAAGGGACGAGGTTCTTCTTCTCTCTCGTAACCTCCATGATCGTGGTGCGCCTCCTCTCGGCGCACGACTACGGCATCCTGGCGATTGTGCGCACGTCGATCGCCTTCGTCGCGGCACTCGCCGGCTTCGGCATGGGAAACGCGCTCATTCGATACCTCCCGGAAAGGGAGACCCTCGGCGCCGGTTCGAAAAGCCTCTTCCGGTTCTGCGCGTCGGTGCAAGGGGCGGGGTGGGCGATCTTCCTGATCGTAGTATTTCTCTGCCGCCGGCCGATCGACGAGCTGTACGGAAGCGCCGTGGGAACGCCCCTCGTGGCGGGCGCCGCTTTCCTTTCGGGAAACATGGTCTTCACCCTTTTGCAATGCGCTTACACCGCCACGTTCCGCACGAAGACCCTTGCCTTTCTCCAGACCGGACTGAGCATCGCGATTCTCGCCGCATCGTGGGGGGCCCTGCGGGCGGGTTGGGGCGTGATCGGCGTCCTCGGCGCGGCCTCGCTGCCCTACCTCGCGGTCGCCGTGTTCGCCGCGCCGCGCCTTTTTCGATCCTTGAAGGGGGGAAGGGATCGCCTCGACCGGTCGAGGCTCTTCCGCTACGCCCTTCCCCTGGCCGCCGTAGAGATCCTCAACCTGATCACGTGGCGCCAGTCGGAAACGCTTCTTCTCGGCCACTTCGCGACGCCGGAGGCGGCGGGCACGTTCGACATCGCCTACCGGCTCCCGCAGCTCCTGGTGGAGTTCGTGCCCGAAACGATCTGGCCCCTCGTTCTCGCCGCGTTCGCCGAGATCTACACACGGAAGAAGGAGCGCCTCGGCGAGTTGATCGGTCACTACTTCCGCATCCTCTTTCTCCTCGTCACGCCGATCACCGTGTTCGGCGCCCTCTTCGGAGACGTGCTGATCGAAGCGCTTTACGGCGCCGAGCGGGCGACGGCGGGAATGTATTCGCGCTTCTTCTTCGTGATCTTTCATATCTCGTTTTTCGGAACGCCCTTTTCCATGGCGATCTACCTGCTCGAAAAGACGTGGGTCAATCTTCTGCTCTCCCTCGTGTTCGCCGCGGTGAACATCGGCCTCGACCTGCTGCTCATCCCGCGCTACGGCCTGGCGGGCGCCGTGCCTCCCGTGGCGATCGCCGTCGCCCTGTCGCCCCTTCTGCGCGCCGCCGCGTTGCGACGGATTCACGGCGCGATCTCCGTGCCGTGGCACTTCCTGGGGAAGTGCTATCTCGCGTCGGCGCCGCTGGTGCTTCTTCTGCCGCTGCGCACCATCGCTCCGCCGGCGGTCGCCCTCGTCGTGCTGGCGATCTCCTCGGCGCTCCTCCTCGTCGCGGCCTTCAGGCTCGTCCGTCCCATCGGCCCGGACGAGAGGATTCTGATCGAAAACTCCGGCCTTCCCGGAAAGGAGAAGTGGATTCAATGGTTCGGATCGAAATCGTCAAGAAACTGACGGTCATACAGGAGATCATCCATGTATAGAAACAAGACCGTTTCCGCGGTGATCCCCTGCTACAACGAGGAAGACGGGATCCGGTACGTCATCGAGAAGATGCCCTCTTTCGTCGATGAAATCGTCGTGGTGGACAACAACTCCACCGACCGGACGGGGGAGGTGGCGTCCTCCCTCGGCGCCCGGGTGGTGCTCGAGAAGAGGAAGGGTTACGGCCGGGCCTACAAGACCGGCATCCCCGCCGCCTCGTCCGAACTGGTGGTCACCCTCGACGGTGACGGGAGCTACCCCCTCGAGGAGATCCGGCCTCTCCTCGACCACCTCATCGACAACGATCTCGACTTCGTCTCGGGGAGTCGTTTCCCGCTCAAGAACAAAGGTTCGATGCGCTTCATGAACCAGGTGGGAAACATGGCGCTCACCGTGGCGATGTTCATTTTCTATTTCAAGGGTATCCGCGACTCCCAGTCGGGTATGTGGGCGTTCAAGTCGTCGGTCTATCCGAAATTCAAGATGACCTCCGACGGGATGCCCTTATCGGAGGAGCTGAAGATCGAGGCGATCCTCGCGCCGGGCGTGAAGTTCGACGAGTACCACATCGACTACCACGAGCGGATCGGCGAGGTGAAACTGAACATGTGGGAGGACGGTCTCAGGAACCTCCTCTTCTTCGCGAAGAAGCGGTTCTTCCGCTAGGGAAAGAGGGCCGATGACCCGAACCGTGATACGCCGGATCGCGATGCTCGCTCTCCTGTGGGGAGCGGCGGCGACGGCGCGCTTCGCGCCGCACTGGGCGACGGCGCCCGGCTTCTGCGCCGCGGCCGGCGCGCTCTTTCTTCCCGGCATCTTCCTGGCAAGGCGGCTCGGCGGGGGGGGGACCTTTTCCCGGCGCGTGACGCTCGGCTTCGCGACGACCCACGGTGCCCTCGCCCTTCTCGTCCTGGCCGGCCACTTCGCCGGCGCATCCCTCGGCGTCCTTCTCGCGACGCTGGCCGTCCTCTCCCTCGCGGCCGCATTCCTCCCGCCCGGCACGAAAAGCGGCGGTTCGAGCGCCGCCGAAGGTCCGATCCTTCTCGCCGGCACGCTTCTCCTGGTGATGATCTCCGGCGCGCGGATCGGTTACCGCACCGACGCGTGGGATCATATCGGCTCCGTGCGCAACATGGAGGCGCGGGGAGATCTCCTCGCGGGAGAGTACTTCCATGCCGACAGGGCGACCGAACTCGATCCGAGAAAAGGGACGAACCATACGCTCTTCGCACTGAGCTGTCGACTCACCGGAATCGATCCCCTCCGCGGCTGGAACGCCTTCCGCGCCGTCCACGTCTTCTTCTTTCTTTGTGCGTTCTTATGGTTCTCCCGCGCCGTTCTCGGCGGCGGCCCCGGCGCCTGGGCCGGCGCGACGCTTCTCGCCCTCTTCGGCCGATTCGGACCCGCCGGCGATCGGCTCGCCGCCGCCGGCTATCCCGGGACGGCGGGATACATTCTATTCCTCGCCGGGGTGGCGCTCGCACTCGACGCCTTCCGTCGAGGCGACCGGAATGCGGCGCCCTTCCTCGCGGGCGCCGGCGCGGCGGGCATCCACATCTTCTATCCCGTTCTGGCGGGAGCGGCTTTCGCGGTCTTCCTCCTCCTACCCCGATCGCTCGTTTCCCGCTTCGGATCGCGCGCCACTTTCGGTCGCGCCGCCGCGCTCTTCCTCGCAGGCGCGGCACCGTTCTTCCTTTTCCGTCTCGCCGTGTCGTACCATACCGCGAACCCGCTGCACCTTCACACCCAAGGCGTGCTCCTCCTCCCCTTCGGCCTCTCGATTCTCGATCACAGGGGACTGGCGCAGGTGTTCGGACCTGCGGGCTGGCTATCGCTCCTCCTTCTCCCGTTCCTCCGCCTTCCCGGCCGGCCGTGGGAGGCGGGAGAGCTTTTCCTCGCCGCCACCTGGGCGGCCACGCTTCTCATTCTCGTGAACCCCTTTCTCTTCCCGGTTCTTGAAAACCGGCTCGGTTATCTCACGAGGCGATTCGCCCTCCTCGCGCCGTGGCCCCTCGTGCTCGGGGCGATTCTCACGAGACCGCTCGGCGGGCCGAGGACGGCACGCACCGTGATCCCCGCCCTGTTCGCCGCCGGGGCGGTGCTTCTATCGTTCTCGCCCTCCTCCGCGCTCCGGGGCGGTCCCGTCCGCACGGGCGGGAACGCAGTGGCGGACGGCGCCGACATGGCGAAGGCGATCGACACGGTCGGCGAAATGCTCCCGCCGCGTTCGACGCTGCTCACCGACCCGGTGACCGGATACGTCCTGTACGGAAGAACGCTTCTCCTGCCCACGGCGGTGATCGATCAGCATTCGTCGCCGAACGACGCGCTGGCGGCGCAAAGAATCGCCGATACCCAAAGGGCCCTCCACCCCCGATGGGACGAACGCTCCACCGGCGAGATCGTCGACCGTCTCGGAGCGGACTACGTCCTGGTGAACGAAATGTTCAAGACCGGTTTTCACACATGGAACGTCTTCATCGATCCGGCCAATGTCGCCGCCGCACGGCGGAAATTCGACGCCCGGCCCGATCGCTACCGTCCCCTCGATGCACCGGAAGATTTCCATCTCTACCGGGTGGAACGGTCGGGTGAAGGAGATTCGGCCGGCGGAAAGGAGACGGCACGTCCGGCGGCGACGGAGTCGCGCGGGTGGGAGACGGCGGGAAGACCGACGCTCCTCGGCGCATCGGTAGAACCCGCAACGGCGGCGGCGGGGGAACTCGTCCATCTCACCGCGTCGTGGCTTGCCCCGGAGGAGGGAGCGGGGCCGCTGCCGATGAACCTCTACGTGCGGGCCGTGCCGGAGGGGGAGAGTGTCCGACGTCGGGTAAAACCGTGGGCGGTCCGCAGGCTCGGCGGCGACGCCGACCCGTATCTTCTCTGGGAGGGGAACTACCGCGCCGTCACCGAGGACGGCATCCGTATCCCCGCGGGAACACGGCCCGGCCGCTACCGCTTCGAGATCGCGCTCAGGCCGTTCCCCTTCTTCCCGGTGGACGATCTTCGTAGGCTCAACTCGCCGCGTGGCGGAGCGTCGCCCTGGGCGAACGCCGGAACGGTGGAGGTGACACGATGAGAGGGGCACCCGCGCTCAGGCCGCACACCGTCGGCTTCGTCCTTTCGCTTCTCATCGCGGCGGTCGTCGGATTCGTGCTCGCCGGACAGATCATCACTCCGAACAAGAGGGTGATCGAGGTGGCCATGGGACTCGCTGTCCTCGTCGCCGCGTTCCTCCTGCCGAACCGCTACGCCGTGGCGTTCATGCTGTTCATCATCCCCTTCCCGCAGCGGACCACCATGGGGAGCACCACGGTGATCTTCGCGTATCTGATCTTCGCCTTCTGGCTCCTCAAGGTCGCGCTCGGCGTGGAACGGCGCCCGATCCGGAGCGGCCTCGAGGTGCCGATCATAATCATGTTCCTCCTCTATTTCCTTTCATTCCAGAACGTGCAGCCGGAGCACATGCGCTTCGCCATCGCGAACTTCCGGACGTTGATCTCGTCTGTGCTGATCTTCTATCTCGTGGTCAACCTGATCCGCACCGAGCGGGATATCCAATTCACGTTGAATGCGCTGATCCTTTCCTTCGGCTTCGTCGGCGTGATCGCCATGATCGAGCTGTGGATTCCCGGCTTCGCTCCGTACCTGAAAGTCCTCCACGTTTCCACCGTGAAGGAGATGAGCTTCGAGGGGGTGCGCGTCGGATCGGTATTCGGCGATTACGAGATGTTCGCCGAGTACCTCGCCATTTTTATACCGATCCTGATGATCCGAATTCTCAGCGAAAAGGTGTTTCTCCGACAGCTGATCTGGATCCCCTTCATGATGATGGCGGTGATGCTCCTGCTCGGAACCGCCACGCGGGGCGCCTTCTTCAGCCTCATCGCCGGCGTGATCTACCTCGTCTGGATCTCGAGGAAGATTCTCAACCTGCAAAAGTTCCTCCCCCTGGTGATCCTCGCGGCGGTGGTGTTCTACGTCTCGTCGATCGCGCTGAACCAGTACACCGAGTCGGCGTCTCTCTTCGCCCGGCTCGGTAAGACGAAACTCGTGAGCGGCATGCCGGATACCCGGGCGAGAGTGTGGACCGAGTCGTGGGCGAAGGTGCTCGAACGCCCCTGGATCGGCCACGGACCCCACTACGTCCTCGGCTGGGACGAGAAGCACATGAGGCGCCACTACCCGCACAGCCTCTTTCTCTTCCTTTCTTATCTCATCGGAATCCCGGGCGCGCTCGTCTTCTACTATCTGCTGTTCAAAGCGCTCCGTTTCAGCCTGAAAGCGGCGAAGAGGTACGCCACCCAAAGGACCGAGTTCGCCTACACGGTGGTGCTTCTTTCGAGCTGCCTCGTCATCTTTCTTGTGGATGAAATCAAGATCTGCTTTCTCCGCTACGATCAGACACAGCAGTTCACATGGACCATGCTGGGAATCCTCGTCTCCGCGAGCCGCCTCGCCATCATGCTGGCCGATAGAAGGGAGAGTGAACACGATGCGAAGCGTATCGCCGCGCATCGCTGACCGGACGGCTGCGTTCGCACTGCTCGCCGCGCTGACCGGGGGGGCGGCCGCTCTTCTCCCGGTGGGACCGCCTGTCGTCCGGCTCGCCCTGCTCCTCGGGACGGGACTCTTCGCCCCGGGATACGTCCTCGCCCGCCATCTCCCCGGGACCGCCCGGATGGAAGAGCCGTTGCGCGTCGCTTTCGCCTTCCCCTTCTCGGCGGCTCTCTTCGGAGCGATCGGTTTCATCGCCCAGCTCGCCGGCTTCGGAAACGATCCCGTCCGCGCGGCATTCGTGCCTCTCCTCGTCCTCTCCGCCGCGGTGCTTCTTCCCTCCGTCAGCAGGAGGAAAGACCCGAAACACGCCTTTCCCCCCGCGGTGGCGCTCGTCACGCTGATCCTCCTCCCGATCGGCCTCGCCCGGGGGGGAGAGATCACCCTGCGGGACGACTCGCTCGACCATATCGCCTACCTGAGGGAGATCCAGGAAACAGGAGCCAATTTCCCTGTTACATCGTATTTCGATCCATCAACGGATGAAGGTTACGACATCCGCAAGGGATACCTCCAGCCGGTCTTCGCGGCGGCCGCCTCGCTGACCAGCGCCGATGCTTTCGACATCTGGAACGTCCTGCCGGGACTCGCCATGGCTTTCTTCTCGGTCGCCTTCTTCGCCCTCGCCTCGGAATCGACCACCACGCCCCGCCGTGCGTCGATCGCCTGGATCGGGGCGCTTCTCCTCTTCGATCACGGCTTCGCGGGAAACTGGTTCGCCCGGGCGGGAACACCGTTCCTCTTCGCCGGCCCGCTCATCTGGTGCGCCCTTTTGCTGGTGCTCCGCTCCTCGCACACCGGAAGGAGCGCGCCCGCCGCCGCGCTCGTCCTCGGCTTCGCCCTGATGGCATGTCATCTTTTCGCCGCCGTCACCGCCGCCGTGCTCGGTTCGCTCTTCATCGGACTGCTCCTGATCGCCCGGCGACGGCGGGCGCGATGGGGCGGGCCGCTGGCGACGATGGCGTTCCTGTGCGCCGGTTTCCTCCCCGTGGGGATCTGGAGGGCGATCACCAGCTATCCCCCGGTCGATCCGATCCATACTCATCTCCAGGACGTCGTGTTCGTCGGGAAGGGCCTATACATGTGCGACCCCTTCCTCGCCGCCGGAAGGACGGCCCTCGCCGGGCTGGCGGCCATACCTCTCTCGGCGCTTCTTCTTCCCGGCGCGACGCGCTCGAACCGGAAGCTCTTTCTCCTGGCGATCACCCTCGTTCCGATCTTCATCCTGTTCAACCCTCTCGTCGTTCCCCTCGTCGTTCCGGTGCTCGGCTACCTCGTGACCCGGATCGCGTGGTTCGGCGGAAACTACATCGTCCTCGGCGAACTCGCCGGCGCGTGGTGGACGTCGGTCCATTCCGGCAGGGGACGGGTGAGGCGGGCGGCCGCCGCCGGGGCGCTCCTCGGCATGGCGGTGCTCTCGGCGACATCGCTCTACGCCGGCGACCGGCAGGATCGCTGGAAGAGTCTCACATTCCACAGGACGCCCGGTTCCGGGGCGATCGAACCGGCCGGCTGGACCGATCTGTTCGACCAGGTCCGCCGGAGCGTTCCTCCGCGCGCGACGATCGCTTCCGATCCGGTCACCGGCTACCTTCTTCCCGCGTTCACGGGAAGGAAGAGCGTGGCCATTCTCGCGCAGCATTCGTCCCCCGCCGATCGGCGGGCGCCGGCGCGCCTCAAGGACGCCGTGCGCCTCATGAGCCCGTACATCGATTCCGCCGAGACCGCCCGGATCCTCGAACGATACGGTGCGAAGTACGTGGTGCTGAACTTCCGCTTTCCCGGGGCGATCACCCTCGACTACGGAGCCGTCGATCCGAAGCTCTACGCCGCCACGCTCGAAAAGTTCCGCCGTGAGCCCGATCGGTACGTGGAGATGTATCACCACGACAAGGTCCACCTCTTCCGCGTGACCGACCATCCTCCCTCGGATTCGCCTCCCGTCCTGAAAGGGACCGTCGCGTCGATCCCCGCCGGCGCCGGGCCGGTGGGCGAGCTTTTTCCCGACGGCGTACGCCTCGTCGCCGCTTCGGTCTCCCCGCTCGACGGCGGCGTCCATGGGGGAATCCGGATCGAGTCGTACTGGCGGAAGGAGCATGAAACCTCCGATCCTCTCCCGTACAGGCTCTACGTCCGCCTCGACAGGGAGGGGGAACGGCCGGGGGACGGCCCGTTCGGCAAGATCGCCCGAAAGCTCGCCCAGGCGGCGCAGGGAAAGCTTTACCGGTGCCGGACGAGCACGAATCTCATGCGGGGAGCGTATCCTCCCTTCGCGTGGACGGTCGGCGAAACGGTGGCGGACCGTTTCGACTATTACTTCCCCGGGAAACTCGCCCCGGGCCGGTACAGGGTGGAGATGCTCCTCCGGCGAAAAACGCATATGCAGACCTACGACATCGGCGATTTCTTCTCCGAGCGGGATTCCTTCTCCGGCGTGGCCGTGGGCTATGTGATGGTGGGAGGCGACGATGCGTAGACGGTGCGCCATTGTAACCCACTCCTATTACCCCGCCGATCCACGTCCCCGCCGCCATGCCGCCGCCCTCGCCGACCGAGGCTGGGACGTGGAATGCATCGCCCTGCGCGCTCCGGGTCAGAAACGGAAGGAGACCATTTCGGGGGTCCGCGTGCTCCGCCTTCCCGTGCGCCATATCCGGAGGAACATGAGGCGTTACATGTTCGAATATGCGTCTTTCTTCCTCCTCGCCTTCATCACCCTCGCCGGCCGCTGCATCGGCCGCCGGTACGACGTGGTGCAGGTGCACACGCTCCCCGATTTCCTCGTCTTCTCCGCCCTCGTTCCGAGGCTTTTCGGCGCCCGCATCGTTCTCGACTTGCGCCAACCGAGTCCGGAGTTCTTCGCCGCCCACTTCCGAAGGCCGCTCCGCTCCGCCTCGTGCCATGCGGTGATCCTGGTGGAGCGGTTGAGCGCCCGATTCGCCCACCACATCCTGGTGAGCAGCGAAGCGGCGCTCGCCGCCTTCCGCAAAAGAGGCCTCGACGGCGGGAAGATGACCGTGGTGACGAACGCGTGCGACGAGACGTTCTTCCGTCCCTCCGCGAACGGGAAGACGAACGGCGCCGGCGACAGACCCGACACGATCCGGCTGATCTACCACGGCACGCTGATCCGGCGCTACGGCGTCGAAACCGCCATACGCGCCGTCTCCCTCCTGCGCGACTCTAGAGAAGACGTGCGCTTCGACATCTACGGAGAGGGGGAGCAAGCCGGCGCGCTGAGGGAGCTGGTTCGCTCTTTGGGACTCGAAGAGACGGTGAAGCTGCACGGCTTCGTGCCGGCAGAACAGCTCCCCGCGATCATCGGTGCCGCCGATATCGGATTGATCCCGTACGAGAGGGACATTTTCATCGACATGATGCTGCCGAACAAGCTTTTCGAATACGTGGCGATGAAGAAACCGTTCGTGGTTTCTCCCATACCCGCCGTGTTGAATCACTATCCGCCGTCGCTCCTTTACACGTTCGAAAGGGAAAGCCCCTATCATCTCGCCCGCGAGGTGATTCGGATCCACGAGAACGGAGACGAGGCCGCGGCGCGGGCGGAGAAACTTTACGACCTTTTCCTGGAGGAATCGTGGGGCGCCGCCCGGCGGACCTACCTGGAAGCGATCGGAGACCGATCGAATTGAAGGAGCACCGATGAACGTACCATTTGTCGATCTTAAGGCGCAGTACAGTACGATTCGCGACGAAATCCACGATGCCATGGAGAATATCCTGGAAAACACGGCATTCATCGGGGGGAAGCCGGTGGCAGATTTCGAGAAGGCATTCGCCGCCTATTGCGGCACATCCTTCTGCGTCGGCACCAGCTCCGGTACGTCGGCGCTTCATGTGGCGCTCAGCGCGTGCGGCGTCGGTGAAGGGGACGAGGTGATCACCGTGCCGAACACGTTCATCGCGACCGCCGAGGCGATCGAGCACTCGGGCGCCGCCTTCCGTTTCGTCGATGTCGACGAGGCCACGTCGAATATCGATCCCGCGCTCATCGAGGAAGCGATCACGCCGAAGACGAAGGCGATCATGCCGGTCCACCTCTACGGGCGCCCGGCGCCGATCGACGAGATCCTCGGCATCGCTGAAAAGCACGGTCTCATGGTGATCGCCGATTCGGCGCAGGCCCACGGCGCCGTGTGCAACGGCAAGAAGATGGGGGAAGGGGTCCGCGCGGCGGGTTTCAGCTTCTATCCCGGCAAGAATCTCGGCGCCTACGGCGACGCGGGCGCCCTCGTGACGAACGACGAAAAGGTGGCGGAGAAGGCGCGCAGCCTGATCGACCATGGCAGGAAGGACAAGTTCGCACACTCGTCGTCGGGCTTCAATTACAGGCTCGACGCAATGCAGGCGGCGATACTCGATGTCAAGCTCCGGCACCTCGACGAGTGGATCGAAAACCGCCGGCGCGTCGCCGCGCGCTACCGCGAACTCCTCGCCCCGCTCGACATCGAAGTGGCGCGGCATGACGCCGATTGCGAGAGCGTGTATCATATCTTTCCTGTGTGGCACGACGACAGGGACCGTCTCCGCGAGCGCCTCGGCGAGAGGGGGATCGCCTGCGGGATCCATTATCCGATCCCGCTGCACCTCCAGGAGGCGTACGCCCGTCTCGGGCTCGGCGAGGGCGATTTTCCCGTCGCCGAACGGCTCGCGCGGAGGGAATTGTCGCTGCCGGTCTACCCCGAAATGACCGATGAACAGATCGAGTATGTCGCCGGCGCGCTGGCGGAGGAACTCGCCTGATCCGCGGCGCGCGGCGAAGGAGAAGGAGAGAATCGTGAAGGGGAACCTGGCCGAGCTGAGAGTGAAGAGGGCGCGCCGTCGCGTGCTCCTCCTTCTCGCAGCCGACATGGTGTGCATCGGCGCCAGCTTCCTCTCGGCTTATTGGTTCCGTCTCCTCTCCGGATTCTTCACGCGCAGCATACCGATCGAGCGTTCTCACTACATCACCCTCGCGGCGGTGTGCGTCATGTGGGCGGTCATCCTGAGCGCCCACGGCCTCTACCGGCGTCAAGTCTACCTGTCGGTTTTCGACCAGATGGTGGCGGTGTTCAACTCGGTCAACCTCGGCGTGCTTCTCCTCCTCGCCCTGGCGTTCGTCTTCAAATTCGAGTACTTCCTCGAACGGAGGCTCGTTCTCCTCGCGGCCTGGGCGCTGGCGATCCTGCTGCTCATCTTCGTCCGGGTCGTGATCATCCGGGGAATCCTCCTGAGAAGGATCCACCGCGATCCGTTCCGGAGAAGGATCCTCGTGGTCGGCGCCGGCGAATCGGGAAGGCAGTTCGTCAACCTGGTGAAGCACACGAGGAACCACGTCTTCGAGATCGTCGGTTATCTCGACGATGACCCGGAAAAGCAGAAGAAGGAATACGAAGGGTTCCGGGTGCTCGGCACGGTGGACGATGTGCGCGAGGTGGTGGAGAGGCTGAACGTCGAGCGGGTGTTCGTGGCGATCCACAAGCTTCACCAGGAGGAGATGATCGACCTGATCTCCCGGTGCATGAAATGCCACGTTCCGGTGAAGATGATCTCCGACCAGTTCCACATGTTCACCTCCGGCGGCACGATCGAACGGATCGACGGCGTTCCCACGCTTCACGTCAGCGATAACACGATGCGGGGGGCGGCGTACGTGATGAAACGCACCTTCGACGTGGTCACCGCGGCGATGCTCCTGGTGGTGCTCTCACCGCTGTTCGCGCTCATCGCGCTGATCATCAAGGTCGCCGGGGGGAAGGGTCCCGTCTTCTTCCGCCAGAGCCGCGCGGGACACGGCGGAAAGCCGTTCAACTTCTACAAGTTACGCACCATGCGCACCGACGCGGACGACCAGGTGCACAGGGAGTACGCGAGGGATTTCGTCGCCGGCGAAGATCTGAAGCTGTCGAAGAACCCGTCGACGCCGGTCTACAAAATGAAGCGCGACCCGAGGGTCACGCCGATCGGGCAGCTCCTGAGAAAAACGAGCCTCGACGAGCTGCCCCAGCTCTTCAACGTGCTGCGCGGCGAAATGAGCCTCGTCGGGCCCCGCCCGCCGATCCTTTACGAGCTACAGTACTACCGGGAGTGGCACAAGCGACGGCTCGATGCGAAACCGGGCCTCACCGGCCTGTGGCAGGTGAGCGGAAGGAGCAGCGTTCCGTTCAACGAAATGGTATTATTGGATCTGTATTATATCGATCACTGGTCGCTGAAGCTGGATTTCGAAATCCTCCTCCGTACCGTTCCGGTGATTCTTTTCGGCAAGGGAGCTTACTGACCGGCACGCAGAGAAAGGGGAATCATGAAGCGCATCGCTGTGATCGGCTGCGGATACTGGGGGCCGAATTTCGTCCGAATCTTCACCAACCTTCCCGAATCGGAAGTGAAATACTGCTGCGACTTGAGCGAGAAACGCCTGGAGCAGATGAAGCTCCTCTACCCCCACATCCACATGACCACGAACCTCGACGAAGTCGCCGCCGACCCGGAAGTGGACGGCGTGGTGGTGGCCACCCCGGTGCGTTCCCACTATCCAGTGGCGAAAAAGATGATCGAGGCGGGGAAGCACTGTCTCATCGAAAAACCGCTGTGCGCTTCCTCCGCCGAGGGGGAGGATCTCCTCGCCCTGGCACGCAAGCACGGCGTATCGGTCATGGTGGGCCATACGTTCCTGTTCACCGCCGCGGTGAACAAGGTGAAGGATCTTCTCGACGCCGGCGAGCTGGGGGAGATCTACTACGTCAACTCCACGAGGGTGAACCTGGGGATCTTCCAGGAAGACATCAACGTCGTATGGGATCTCGCGCCCCACGATATTTCGATACTGAATTACGTGTTCGGCGCCGACCCGATCTCGGTGAGCGCCCGCGGCCGGTCGTACATCCGCGACGGCGTAGAGGACATGGCGTTCATCACCCTCGAATACCCCGAAGGGAAGATGGCCCATGTCCACGTGAGCTGGCTCGACCCGAACAAGATCCGGCGCACCACTTTCGTGGGAAGCCAGAAGATGGTGGTCTACGACGACGTGCAGCAGCTCGAGAAGATACGGATCTTCGACAAGGGCGTCGACAAGCAGCCCCATTACGAGACGTTCGGCGAGTTCCATCTCGCCTATCGTTTCGGCGACATCTTCACGCCGAAACTCGACGACCGCGAACCGCTCAAGGCGGAGGCGAGCCATTTCATCGAAACGATGGAAGGGGGGAAGTCGACCAAGGCGACGGGCGGCGAGGGCCTCACCGTGGTCCGCATTCTCGAGGCGGCGTGCGATTCGCTCCGGAAGAAGGGCGCCCTCGTGCAGCTTGCCTAGCGGCGCCGGGACTCGGATGAAGGGAAAGAGGATCCAGTTCATCGACACCGGGCGCTCCTTCGGAGGCGCGGAAAGGGTCACTCTCGCCCTCGCCTCGGCGTTCCTCGCCGAAGGGGCGGACGTGGAGTGCCTCGTCGACCGACACGCCTTCCCATTCGTGGAGGAACTGTCCGGGGCGGGGATCCCGGCACGCGCGGTCGACGAGACCGACCGGCCGGGCCGGATCGGCGCCCTTGGAGCCGAAGTCCGCCGCTTCGATCCGCATATCGTTCACCTGCAAAGGACGTGGCCTCTTTCCGATCGGTACGCTTCCATCGCCGTCCGCCGCGCCTCGAAGGCGAGGTTCGTGGCCACCGAACATGTCCGCTTCGAAGGATGCGGCCTCCGGGACCGCCTGGCGAAGGGGATCCTCTGCCGGTTCGATCACCGACTCGTCGCCGTATCGCGCGCCGTGGGGGAGAGCCTCGAACGGTTCTGGAAGGTCCCGGCATCGAAGATCGCGGTGATCCCGAACGGTATCGACGTCGGTCGATTCCGCCGCGGCGGCGGGGAGGGTCGGCGAGGCGGACTTTTTCCCGAACGGTGCACCTTTCGCATCGGCGCGGTCGGACGGCTCGAGTAGCAGAAGGGTTTCTCCGTTCTTCTTCGCGCCATGGGCGCACTCCTCGCGGAAGAACCGCGCGCGGTGCTCGTCATCGCCGGCACGGGCTCGCTGCGCGAACGGCTCCGCGCCGAGGCTGAAAACGCGGGGATCGGTCGATCGGTCGTCTTCGCCGGCGCGGTGGAGGACATCGCGTCGTTTCTCGGCGAACTCGACCTGTTCGTCCTCCCCTCGCTCTGGGAGGGGCTGCCGCTGACCATTCTCGAGGCAATGGCGGCTTCCGTCCCGATCGTGGCGACGGCGGTCGACGGCACCGCCGAGGCGGTACGCCATGAACGAGAGGCGCTCCTCGTCCCGCCGGGGGACGCACCCGCCCTCGCCGCGGCGTGCCTCGCGGCGAGGAACGACCGGGAAGGACGGATGAAGCGTGCCGCCGCCGCCGCCGAGCGCGTGGCGCGGTCGTTCTCCCTCGAAACGATGATCGATCGCTACCGGGAGGTGTACGCGCCGTGAAGAGGATCATCGGTTTCTCATCGATCCCGGTCGATCGCGCCGCGAGCGGCGGAGCGGAGCGGATCGCCGAACTTTATCGCCACCTGCCGGCCGACCGCTTCGACACGACCTTGGTGACGCTCACCGGGATGAGGGATCGCCGCGGAACGGTCGAGCTCCCCGGAAAGGTGCGCAACGAGAAAATCCCGTCGCCGGCGCAGTCCCTCTTTCATCACCTCGGCACGGCGCGCCTCGTGCCGTTCTTCCAGGTCCACCGTTTCCACGATGCCTTCCCCCTCGGCGCGGAGGCGTTTCTCCGGGAAGGGGCGGACATCGTCCAGTTCGATTCCCTCTGACTCACCCCGTGGGCGCGCCGCGTTCCGACCGGAACACCCGTGATCTATGCCAGCCATAATTTCGAGACCGAGTGGTACCAGGGTCAGCTGCGCCGCTACCCCTTTCGCGCCTTCCACGAACGCTCCCTTTTCGAACTCGAGAAAAGAGCGGTCGATCGCGCCGATCACGTGATCGCCGTCACGCCGGAAGACAAAGAGAAGATGATCTCCCGCCTCGGCGCGGACGGCGACAAGATCACGGTGATCCCGAACGGCTACGACGACACGACGATCACGCCGGTTCGACGCGAAGAAAGAATCGCCGTCCGGCGCGCACTCGGCCTTCCCGAGAGAGGGACGATCGCCCTTTTCTGCGGATCGGCGGTGCCGCCCAACATGGACGCGGCCGAGTCGATCACCGGCGTGATCGCCCGCCGGGCGCCGAAGGGGGTCACCTTTCTCATCGCCGGCGGCGTGGGGGAGGCGATGCCGTCGAAAATGCCGGATAACTGCGTGGTCACCGGAAGAGTGCGTCGGATGACGCCCTTCCTGCGCGCGGCGGACATCGGTCTCAATCCGGTCCGCCTCGGTTCCGGTTCGAACATCAAGGTTCTCCAGTACATCGGAAGCGGTCTGCCGGTTCTGTCCACGCCGTTCGGCATGCGCGGCTTCGAAGATCTCGCGCCGTTCGTCACGATCAAACGGATCGATCTCTTTCACAGGCATCTCACGGAGCGCTCCCTCGCGCCGGAGGCGGTGGAACTCGTGCAGCACCGGTACGCATGGCGACGGGCGGCGCTCCGGCTCGCCACGCTCTACGATCGACTTCTGGAAAAGGGGCGGTGAGAAAGCGGTTGCCCCGGTCGGGGAGCCGTGGAATGATCGCATCAGGATGCGAGCAGGGAGAATGACATCATGAGCGGACGGTTCGGCAGATCGGTATTCCTCGCCCTTTACGGCGCGTTTCTCCTTTCCCTCGCGGCGGCGTTCGCCGCACTCGCGCTCAACGACCGGTTTCTCGACTCGGTGAAGGACGGCTACATCGTTTTTCTCGCCGTTCCTCTCGCGGCGACGATTCCCGGGACGTTGATCGCGCTGATCACCGGCGCGGCGGCGGGCGGCGACGGCGTCCGGCAAGGCAAGATCTTCCTTGCGCTCGTGTGCGCCGCCGCGGTGCTCCCTCCGGGGATCTACCTGATCCACCACTCCTTGGCGGCGATCCTCTCCGGGTCGACCGGCCTTGCCGGGGTGATCCTCGCCGGAAGCGCCCTTTTCCTTCTCGCCGGCGCCGTCCGGGTCGGTACGCTCGTCGCCGCCGTCGCCGCACCGGGGGGGAAGCCTCGGTGGTGGTTCGCCGCCGTGCTGTTCGTCATTCTCGTCCTCCTCCCCCCGGTCGGCAGCCGCCTTTCCGCCCGGCCGGTCGCCCTCGACGGCAAGGGGCTCACCCTCTTCTTTTGCATGGACGGGGCGAAGTGGGACATTATCGATCCGATGGTCGAGCGGGGGGAACTCCCCGCGTTCCGGAAACTCGAAGACGAGGGGGTCCGCTATGACCTCGAGTCGACGGGCCCGCTCATGTCGCCTATTCTCTGGACCACCATCGCTACCGGCGTCCCAAGCACCGAACACAAGGTGAACACGTTCTACGCGACTTCATCGACGTGCGCTTCACCGAGAATCTGGGACATGGTGGAGGAGAACGGCGGAACCGTCGGCATCCTGGGGTGGCCGGTCACGTGGCCGCCGCGCCGGGTCAACGGCTTTCTCATCCCCTCCCTCTTCGCGCGGGGCCCGGAGACGTGGCCGGAGGAACTCAGCTTCATCCGGGAGATCGCCATGCGCGAGAAGGGGAAGAGGAGCCGTGATTTCGGAAGCTACCTCGTTTACGGCATCCGCTCGATCGAGTACGGCGTCCGTCTCTCGACGCTCCGCGCCGCGGCGGACGTCCTGCGGGGGGGAGACGACTTCTACATGACGATGAGCGCCAAGCGTTTCCTGAAGCTGAAAATGCACTCCGACATCTTCATCGAACTGCTCGAACGCTACAGGCCCGATTTCGCGGCGTTCTACAACAACAGCGCCGATGTGACGAGCCATTACTTCTGGAAATTCTTTGAACCAGGAAGTTTCTCCGACGTGACGCCCGAGGACGCGGCGAAGTACGGCGGCACGATCCCGGAGGCGTATCGCCGCTACGACGCGGCGATGGGACGGATCGAGGGATGTCTCCCATCGAACACGAACATCGTGGTCGTTTCCGACCACGGGCTGCAGGCGACCGAGACGCAGGGGGGAGGGACGATCCGTCTCATCCTGACGGAGAAGTTTCTCGACGCCCTCGGCCTCGCCGGGACGGTGCAGGGAATCAACCTCGCCTCCCGTGTCTACCTCAGACCGATCGGCAACACAGGGACGATTCCCGGGGAACTCGGCGAGCTGGTTCGGGACGTGACGATCGCCGGCACCGGCGAGCCGGTGTTCGACACGAGAACGGACGACTTCGGAAACCTGATCGTCGAGGTGAACCGGAAGGTGGACCTCGACGGGAAGAGCCTCCGGATCCCGGGGCGTTCCGGCGCCGTTCCCGCAGCCGACATCATCGAGGAGACCCACGCGAAGATCTCGGGCGAGCACTCGCCGAAGGCGATCCTGCTGATCCGCGGCGAGAGGATCCGCCGGGGAGTGAAGGGGGGAACAGCGCGAATCATGGACGTGGCGCCCACGGCGCTCTACATGATGGGCTACCCGGTCCATAGCGCCATGAAAGGGAAGATCCTCGAGAACGCTTTCATCGAAGGATGGGTGCGGAATCATCCGGCGAAGAGCCGCACATACGACCTCGCGGACGCCCCGCCGGAAGAGGCCGCGTCCGCCGGCGATGAGAACCTGAAGGAGGTTCTCAAGTCGCTCGGCTATCTGAACGACTGACCCGGGCCCGACAGGCGGCGGGGAAACGGTTGATCCCCCGGGGGCGGCTCGGCTAGAATGGATCGGTACCAGGGGGTGATGAAATGCGCAATGCCGTCGTGATGTGGCTCGCAGCGACGCTTCTTCTCGGTGCGGGGTGCGGAAGCTTGACCCGCCGGAGCGGCGCCGTTCCGAGCCCCGATCTGGAAACACTCGATACCATGGTCGGTGAGAGGAGGATGCCGGTGGCGCCGGCGGCCGCCCCGGATTCGAACGTCACCGGGACGGCGGCGGTGGAGGAGGCACCGGTCACCGTGGCCGCCGTGCCGGAAGAAGCGCCGGAAGAGACCGCGACCGGCGCCGAGAGACTGGCGGCGGAGGAGCCTGCCGCACCGGCGGAGGCGGCCGAAGGGGGGACCGAGGCGCTCGACGCGGAGGAGACCCTTCCCGAGCCGGAACCGCCGGCCGAAACGGCGGCGGCCTACAGGAGCGTCTATCTTTCCGGTTACAGGGTCCAATTGATGGCCACCACCGAGCCCGACCGGGCGCGCGACTTCGCCGAGTCGGTCCGACCCCTCTTCGGTGATAATGTGAACGTCTACGTCGAGTATCTCGCGCCCTACTACAAGGTCCGCGTCGGCGACTGCACGACCCGCTCGGAAGCGGTGCTCCTGCTGAACCGTGCACGCAAGAACGGCTTCTCCGAATCGTGGATCACGGCGACACAGATCATCGACTGGACAAAAGGGAATCGTTGACTTCCGGTCTTTCCAGGGAACTCGGCGCCGGGGAGGGCACGGATCTTCCCGGCGACGCCCCCTGCGTGACATTCGTTATCCCCGCGTATAATGAGGAAGCGGTGATCCGCTCCACCCTCGAGACGGCGCACCGCTGGTTCATCGCCTCGGGTCGCACCTTCGAGATCGTCCCGATCGATGACGGGAGCGACGACAACACCTTTCGGATCGCCGAGGAGTTCGCCCGCGCCCACCCCACCTGCCGCCCCCTGAGGAACGGGATCAACCGGGGGAAGGGGTTCACCGTACGCCGGGGAATCGAGGAGGCCCGCGGTGAGTTCGTCCTATTCAGCGACGCCGATCTCTCGACGCCGATCGAGGAGGCGGAAAAGCTCCTGGGTCGCCTGGAAGAGGGATTCGACATCGTCATCGGATCGAGGGATCTTCCCGATTCGGATGTCCGCGTCCGCCAGCCGTGGTACCGCGAGACGATGGGAAAGATCTTCAACCGGATCGTCCGGCTCCTCGTGGTGGGGGGCTTCCATGACACGCAGTGCGGTTTCAAGGCGTTCCGGAAGGCGAAAATGAGCGGCGTCACCCGTGTGCTGCGGATCGACACGTTCAGCTTCGACGTGGAGATCATCTTCGTGGCGCGGCGGTTCGGCCTTCGGATCGTCGAGGAGCCGGTCATCTGGCTGAATAACCCCGATACCCGCGTGAACGCCCTTACCGACGCGGTCAGAATGTTTATTGACCTTTTCCTAATCCGATATTATTCTTTCAAAGGCTGTTATGGAAAACCGGCCCGGGGCTCGGCGCCCGTTCGTAACGGGAAGGTTACCCGGTGAGTCGAAACCGAATATGAGCGGGAATAGCTCAGTGGTAGAGCGCCACCTTGCCAAGGTGGATGTCGCGAGTTCAAATCTCGTTTCCCGCTCCATTCTCATTTTTTGGGGCTCTTTTGGATCGCAGCAGGCGGCATAGCCAAGTGGCTAAGGCAGAGGACTGCAAATCCTTTATCCCCGGTTCGAATCCGGGTGCCGCCTCTTCTTCCTCCTTCTGCGATCGCCCGATTTCCTTCCTTGTCGATCCGGACGATGCCGCCGGGGTGGCGGAACAGGTAGACGCCGCGGACTTAAAATCCGCTGAAGCTCGCTTCGTGCCGGTTCGAGTCCGGCCCCCGGCACCCCATTCCGCAAGACGAGAGCCACTCCGTTGAACCGCGCATCTTCACCGATCCGCTTTATCGAGGAGCGCACCGACGCCTCGTGGCGCGGCTTCCTCGCCGGCCGGCCGATGAGGAGCGCCCTGTTCGGCGCCTTCACCTTCGAGGAGCGGTGGAACGCCTTCGCCGCGTCCCTCGCCCCGAACACCGTACCGGACGGTTTTCTTCTGGTCGTATCGAGCCGTGCGATCCCGTCGGCGAGATTCGCCGGCCACATTCGAAACGCCGGATCGACGGAACGTGCATGGATCGACCCGAACGGCTCGTTCGCCGCCGCCCTCATCGAGGAGGGGAAGATCGACGGGAAAGCCCCCTGCCCTCCCGGCGCCGAAATCGTCGCCGCCCTCGGAGGAAACGAGTGCGACGCCGTCGCCGTTCCCACCGCCCCGTGGGATCTCGTCTCGGGCAACGGCGGGAGAATCACCGCCGATCTCACCGGTCCCGGCGCGGCCGAGGGGAAGAGGAACCTCTCCGCCGGCGACGCGCCGGAAGGGGCGATCTTCTTCGAGGGAGACTTCCCCGTCACCACGAGAGAGGACGTCCGCCTGGAGCCGTTCGTCTTTTTCGACGCCCGCGAGGGACCGATCGATCTCGGTGCGCGCGTGACGGTGGAGTCGAACACGATTCTGCGCGGGCCGCTCGTGATCCGTAACGACGCGGTGATCCGCGGCGGCGCGAAGGTGGGGGAGGGGACCACTATCGGCGAGGGGAGCCGCGTGGGGGGCGAGGTCGAATGCACCGTTTTCGGTGCCTTCTCCAACAAACAGCACGACGGTTTTCTCGGCCACGCCGTGGTGGGAGAGTGGGTGAATCTCGGCACGGCGACCAACAATTCGGATCTAAAAAATAATTACGGAACGGTGCGCGTCGATTTCGGGGAGGGGCCGGTCGATACGGGAGAGACGAAGGTCGGCTGCTTCCTCGCCGACCATGTGAAAAGCGCCATCGGCACGCGTATCGGCACGGGGACGGTGGCGGGAACGTGTGCCAACCTGTTCGGCCGTCACGGCATCGTCACCGGTTTCGTCCCCCCCTTCACGTGGGGCGAGGAGGGGCGGCTCTATGAATTCGATAAAGCGGTCGAAACGATGGAGGAGATGCGCCGCCGGCGCGCGGCGCTCCTCGAGCGTAGCGGCAGACCGTGCTCCCTCCCCCGGGAGGCCCGTGATGCGCTCCGGACGCTCTGGGAGCACGAAAAGACAAAAAGGGGAGGTACGCATTGACCGGGGGGCGAAAATCGGCTAAAATAGCTGTTGGTGGCTACTGCATTGAGATTCCCCCAGTTCGTGAAGCCATGCCCCCGGCGGGGCTTACGAAACCCCTTGAGGAAAGTCAGGTAATTCTATGAAAATCAGCCGATTGGCTCTTTTCGGCTTTCTTTTGCTTATCCTTCCCGAACTCTCCCACGCCGCGGGAGCGAAATATGCGGGCGAATTCCTCTCCACCGGAATCGGTGCGCGCGCACTCGGTATGGGAGGCGCCTTCGTCTCGGTCGCCGATGACGCATCGGCGAGTTATTGGAACCCGGCGGGGATGATCTTCGTCCGTAGACGGGAAGTGGTGATGATGCACTCGGAGCGGTTCGGCGACCTGGTGAATTACGACACCGGCAGCTATGTGCAGCAGCTCGGCACGGACAACGAGCATCGCGCCGCTTTCGGATTCTCCTTCCTGCGCGTCGGCGTCGACGACATCCCCTACACCCGCCTCGTGGTGGACAACAACGGCGTGACCCGTCCCGGCATCGACAGGCTCGTCTCGGAGGCGGACTGGGGTTTCTATCTCTCGTACGCGCGGCTGATGAACCGCACTCTTTCGCTCGGCGGCAACGTAAAGGTGATCCGCAAGAGCGTGGGGGACGACTCCGCCCTCGGTTTCGGCTTCGACGTAGCGGCGCTCTACAAGCCGTGGCGGCGACTCTCCCTGGGACTGAACCTCCAGGACGCCACCTCCACATTCCTCATCTGGAACGCCGAAACGGAGACGATCCTCCCGATGGCGAGGGTCGGGCTCTCCTACCCGTTCCTCTTCCCGTCGCTCAAGGGGAAGCTGACCGTGGCGACCGGACTCGACATCCGTTTCGAGGGAAGGAAAACCGCCACCGCCTACTGGATCGGCGAGGCGAGCGCCGACGTCCGCCTCGGCCTCGAGTACTGGTACGACGATATCGTGGCGATCCGTCTCGGCCAGGAGCGGAGCGAAGAGGCCGATTTCATGGCGGGCGCGGGATTGCGCCTCCCGTTCAGCGGCAACACGCTCGGTCTCGACTACGCTTTCCTGAGCAACGGCTTCGACCTCGACGATACCCACAGGGTCTCCGCGTCGCTCATCTTCTGAGCTTTCCCGTCCCGATCGCGGTTGACAGGGGCCGCACCGCAACCTACAATCCCATGGTCCGTTCGTGCGCGGTGTTCACGCTTACAAAGGACACATGGCGATGGCTAGAATGTTCGGTTATTTCCTGCTCCTCGTCCTCGTTCTGATGATCGTCACCGTGGCGATCCGGAACCCGGCGACCACGGTGGACGTGGACCTTTACTTCGGGAAATTCATCGACGTGCCGCTCGTGCAGGCGCTCTTCGTCGCCTTCCTGCTCGGTTCGCTCATGACGTTTCTCTCCCTCGTGGGAAATACCATACGGCTGAAATTTTCGATCCGAAAACTCACCGGCAGGATACGGGAGTACGAGCAGGAACTCACCGCCATACGCAATATTCCCGTCGAAGAGTCCGCGCGGCGGGAAGAGGAATCGTCCCCCGCGGTCGCCGGTCCCGAATAGGCGCCGCCCATGAGCAAGCTTTCCGGCTGGGACGGGCTCTTCCTCTACATCGCCGTCGCGGTGACCGCCGCGATCCTCTTTCTTCTTCTGAGAAGGCTTTTCCGGAAGAAACCGGCCGAAGGCCGGTACGTGGAAGCGCTCAGCGCTCTTCTCGCCGGCGACGAGGAGAAGGCCCTCGCCGACCTGAGACAGACGGTGCAGGCGGAGCAATCGAATGTCGACGCCTACCTCCGCCTGGGGAATCTCCTTCGGAAGCGGGGAGCGGTCAACCGCGCCCTCAGGATCCACCGCGATCTCGATGTGGGGACTTTCTTCCGGAGGAAACTGACGGCATCGGAGAAGTGCCGCATCCGCGAAGCGATCGCCGACGACCTTCTCGCCGCCCGCCGGCCCGACGAGGCGCTCGCCGTGCTCGACGAACTCCTCCGCAGAGACAGGACGAACCGGCGGATCCGGCTGAAGATGGTGGCGATTCACGAGCGACGTTCCGACTGGGAACGCGCCTTCGAACTCTACCGGGAAAGTTTCCGCGTGCGAAAGGAGAACGTCCCCGACCGGATCGCCCGTTACCGCGCCTTCTGCGGCGCATCGCTTCTCGCGGCGGGCGAGAAGAAGCGCGCCGTCCGGGCGTTCCAGGACGCCCTCAAGATCGACCCGTCGTCACCCGAGGCGCTCTACCGCCTCGGCGCCCTTCGCCTCGAGGAGGGGAATGCCGGCGACGCGGTCGGCCTGTGGAAGCGATTTCACCAGGCGAATCCATCCCAAGCCTGGCTCACCTTCGAACGCCTGGAGAGCGCCCTTTTCGAAACAGGGGACCTCAACCAGGTGGAGGGAATCTACAAGGCGATTCTCGAGGACGAACCGGACGACGAGAAAACGATGATCGCGCTCTCATCATTCTATATGAGAAAAGGTGACTCGGAAGAGGCGCTCCGTCTCGGTCGGCGGGCCGCCGAAAGGCATCCCCTCTCCCTGGACGCCCAGGAACACTACCTCCTCCTTCTCGCGCGACTTGTCGAGGGGGGGGACGGAGCGGACAAGATCCGCGAATACCTCGAGGGTCGAACGCGCGGCGTGACGGACCACGTATGCTCCCGGTGCGGTCACACCTCGTCCGAGCCCTTCTGGAGATGTCCGAAATGCCTCGACTGGTACACGTCGAAACCGGCCCGCGGAAAACCGAGAAAAGGAGCGGTGCCCGCTGCGCGTGGTTGATCGCCTTCTTCCTCCTCGCGCTCGCGCCCGGTCGCGCCGCCCGCGGGGAAGACGGGCCGCTCGCAAAGGCGGAAGAATGGATCCGCCTCGGACGGCTCGATAAGGCGCGCGCCGAGCTCCGCCGCGTGGCGAAGGAAAACGCGTCGAGCGCCGTGGCGATCGACGCCGCCCTTCGGGAAATCGATCTCGAGGTGGACGGTGCCGTATGCCTCGCCGACCTCGAGGCGCTCGCCCACTCGACGGGGAGCGGGAAGGTCCGATTCGCCCTGGGAAAATACCGCTACGCCGTGGGCGCCTACGCCGCCGCGGCGTCGGACTTCGCCGCCGCGGCGCACGGATTCGACGGGGTGGACCGCTTGGAGGCGCGCTTCTGGGAGGGGGCGAGTCTCCTGGCGGCCGGGGAGTCCCGCGAAGGTCTCGATCGCCTTGCGGCTCTCGCCGGGTCGGCCGCCGGCGAGAGCGTTCCGTCGGACAGGGCGCGCTTCCTCGCCGCACAGATCTACGGAGCGCGGGGGGAGCCGAAGGAGTGCCTCGCCCTGATCGCTCCCCTCGCCGAAGGGAAGGGAGACTTCGCCCTTCCATCTCTCCTTCTCGAGGCGCGCTCCCGGATCGCCCTGGGCGATACGGCGTTGGGACGGGAGAAACTCGACGAACTCATCACCCTGTCGCCCAGGAGCGCCGAAGCGGCCGCCGCCAGGGAGGAACGGCTCGCCCTTCTCGCATCGGAGGCAACGCCCCGCGACGCGGGAGAGGGTTGGTACGTCCAGATCGGCCTTTTCACCGGTGTCGAGAACGCGAAGCGCTTCCTCGCTCTCCGGCGCCGGGAGGGTGTCGGCGCCATCGAGATCTACCGGGAAAACCGCGACGGAACGGACGTCTTTCCCGTGCGGATCGGCCCCTTCCGGGAGGAGAATCAGGCGCGCGCCGCCGTGGAGAACCTCGCGCGCCGGGGGATCGAAGGGACGCCGGTCCACGTCGGATCGCCGGAAGAGGGCGCCGGCGACGCGAAGGCGCGTTTAACCGGGCCGGTGGGGGAGAGTGAAGCGACGATGGCTCCGAAAACCCCGATGATGCGACAGTACCGGGAGATCAAGGCGAAGCACCCCGACGCGATCCTCTTCTTCCGGCTCGGCGACTTCTACGAGATGTTCTTCGACGATGCCGTCACCGCCTCGCGGGTGCTTGGCCTCACGCTCACCTCACGGGGAAAGGACGGCGGCGAACCGATCCCCCTTGCCGGCGTGCCGTGGCACAAGGCGGAGCATTATGTCGACCGTCTCCTGAAGGCGGGCTACCGCGTGGCGGTTTGCGATCAGATGGAGGATCCCCGCAAGGCGAAAGGTCTCGTGAAACGGGAGGTGACCGAGGTGGTTACCCCCGGCACCGCCCTCGGCGGTGCTACGCTGGAAAACAAAGAGGCGAACTACCTCCTCGCCCTCCGGGTGAACGGTGAACGCGCCGGGCTCGCCGCGATCGACGTGACCACAGGCGATTTCCGCCTCGGCGAATTTCCCATCGACGAGCTGGCGGAGGAGGTTTCGCGATTCTGCCCGGCGGAAGTGATCGTACCGCGCGGCGTCTGCGACAACACGCTTTTCGAACACCTCGACAAGGTCCCGGCGCTCACCGAACTGGAGGAATGGCGGTTCGATCCGGAAGAGGGGGAGCGTCTTCTCAAGACGCACTTCCGCGTCGAAACCCTCGACGGTTTCGGCTGCTCCGCCTTCCCTCTCGGCATCGCCGCGGCGGGCGTCCTCCTCGGGTACCTCCGCGACCTCGGGCGGGACGACCTGAGCCACGTCGACCGCCTTTCTCTCATCGACAACGAGAAGCATCTCGTCCTCGACGAGACGACCCGGAGAAATCTGGAACTCTTCCGTCCCTTGAGAGAGGGGCCGGTGAAGACGACACTCCTTTCGGTGATCGACGAGACGGTTACCGCCATGGGGGGGAGGCTCCTGAGGGAGTGGATGATGCGCCCGTTGCGCGTCGTGATGGAGATCGACGATCGACTCGACGCCGTGGGGGAAGCAGCGGAGCGGGGCGCGTGGCGCGCGGAGTGTCGTGAAAACCTCGCCCGCTTCGCCGATATCGAACGGCTCGCCGGGAAGCTCGTTCTCGGACGGGGAAGCCCGCGCGATCTCACGGCGTTGAAAGAGACGCTCCGCCTCGTGCCCGACCTGGCCGGGAGGACCGCCGGCGCGCGCAGCCGTCTTTTCGCCCGCCTTGCCGCCGGCATCGACCCCCTCACGCCGCTCGCCGATCTGATCCACGAGGCGATCGTCGACTCTCCCCCCGCCATGGTGCGCGACGGCGGGGTGATCCGCCCCGGGTATCACGAGGAACTCGACGAGCTGAGAGGCATCGGGAACAGCGGCCAGGAGTGGATCATCGAGTTCCAGCGGCGCGAACGGGAACGGACCGGTATCCCCACGCTGAAGGTGGCGTTCAACAAGGTGTTCGGTTACTACATCGAGATCTCCAGGGCGAAATCGAAGGATGTTCCGCCGACCTATGTGAGGAAACAGACCCTCGTCAACGCGGAACGATTCATCACGCCGGAACTGAAGGAACAGGAAGACCGGATCCTCGGCGCCGAGGAAAGAATCCGGGAGATGGAGGAGGAACTCTTCCTCGAGGTGCGCCGTGCGGCGGCATCCGAGGCGGTCCGCCTGAGGCGCACCGGGGAGAATGCGGCGGCGATCGACGTCCTCTTCGCCCTGGGCGAGGCGGCGGCGAAGAGGAGATACTGCCGCCCGAAGGTGAACGACGGAACACGAACGGTGATCCGCGGCGGTCGCCATCCGGTGGTCGAGACGATTCTCCCCCCGGGCAACTTCATCCCCAACGACACGCGGATCGACTGCGACGAAAGCCAGATCCACCTGATCACCGGGCCGAACATGGCGGGGAAATCGACGTATCTCCGCCAGGTGGCACTCATCCAGTACCTCGCCCAACTCGGCTCGTGGGTGAGCGCCGATTCGGCCGAGCTCGGTGTGGCCGACCGCATCTTCACCCGGGTCGGCGCCTCGGACGATCTTGCGCGCGGGCAGAGCACGTTCCTCGTGGAGATGACCGAGACGGCGAACATTCTCCACAACGCCACGAACCGCTCGCTGATCCTGCTCGACGAGATCGGGAGGGGAACGTCGACGTTAGACGGCGTCTCCATCGCGTGGGCGGTGGTGGAGTTCCTTCACAAGGAAAGCTCCATCGCCGCGAGAACCCTCTTCGCCACCCATTACCACGAACTCGCCGATCTCGCCGACCGGCTCGAGAGGGTGCGCAACTTCTCGGTGCGCGTGAAGGAGTGGAACGACAAGGTGGTCTTCCTGAGGCGGATCGTTCCCGGCTCGGTCGACCGGAGCTACGGCATCCAGGTCGCGCGTCTCGCCGGGCTGCCGAACGAAGTGATCCGGCGGGCGAAACAGGTGCTCCGCCACCTGGAGAAGGAGCACGGCAACGCGCCGCTTCGCATTTCGTCCGTCGGCGACACGCCGCAGATCGACATGTTCCAGAGGGAACGCGAGGAGATTCTCGAGGAGATCGTGAACTTGGTACCAGAAGAATTGACCCCTCTCGAGGCGCTCCGGAAACTGACCGAACTGAAGCGGCGCATCGCCGGCACCGACGAGGGGAGGTAACCGGTGGCGCAACCGGTAATCCACGTCCTCCCGGAGCTGGTGGCGAGCCGGATCGCGGCGGGCGAAGTGGTGGAACGGCCCGCGTCGGTGGTGAAGGAGTTGATCGAAAACGCTCTCGACGCCGGCGCGACGCAGATCGAAATCGCCGTGGAGGAGAGCGGCATCCGCGCGATCCGTGTCGCCGACGACGGCTGCGGCATGGGCGCGGAAGATGCCCGGCTCGCCTTCGAACGCCACGCCACGAGTAAGATCGAAAGCGCGGAGCAGCTCGAATCGCTCGGTACCTTCGGTTTTCGCGGCGAGGCGCTCCCGAGTATCGCGTCGGTTTCCGACGTCACCCTCCTCACATCGGACGGACGAGGCGAAGGGATGGAGATCACCCTGCGGGGAGGAAACTTCGAATCGGAAGGGATGCGGAGCCGGACGAGGGGCACCACCATCGAGGTGCGGAATCTTTTTCACAACACCCCGGCGCGGCGGAAATTCCTCAAGAGCGAACAGGCGGAGGAGCGGCAGATCCGAAGGGCGGTGATGGCCCACGCGTTCGCCCAGGTGAAGGTGGCGTTCCGCTACGTGAAGGACGGCGACGAGCTCTTCCGCCTGCCGGCGACGGACGACCTGAAAGCGAGGATCGCCGCGCTTTATGGGCATGATTTCGCCGCCACCCTCGTCCCCGTGGCGGGAAGCGAGAAAGGGCCGGTGATCTCGGGGTACGTATCGAACATCGACGCCCATCACGGCAACAGGGCCCGGCAGTTCTTCACGGTGAACGCCAGGCCGGTGCAACAGCCACTCCTCGCCCAGGCGGTGACCGTCGCCTTCCGCGACGTCCTTCCGCCGAAGCGTTTCCCGGCGCTCTTCCTATCGGTTCGGATCGACCCGTCGTACGTCGACGTCAACATCCATCCGACGAAGCGGGAGGTCCGCTTCTCTCCCGAAAGGACGGTCTTCTCCGCCGTCCAGTCGGCCGTGGGAAGGGCGATCCGCTCGGAAGGGAGCGTGCCGTCGTTCTGGCGTGAAACGCGTCCGGCCGGCCGGCACGCAGACCGGACGTCGCACCTCCCCACCGCCACCGGGCCGGCGCTCCCCCTCGGCGGGGAAGGGGAGGGATCGGCGGCGTGGACCTACCATCCCCGCACCGACGCCGACCGCCGTGACGGGATCCGCGCACAGAACGTCGCCGCGCCCGGCACCGCGCCGGGGGAAGGGGAGCGCTGGATCGACCGGCTCGACTTGGGAAACATCCTGCAGGTGGGACTCACCTTCCTCGTCGCCGCCGGACCGCGGGGGATCGTGGTGGTCGACCAGCACACCGCCCATGAAAGGATTCTTTTCGAAGAGGTGCGCCGCGCCATCGCCGGCTCGAGCGGCGCGTCGCAACAGCTCCTTCTCCCCGAGACGATCGAAACCGATCCCGAGACGATCACCGTGGTGGAGGAGTACGCCGAGACGATCGCCGCCGCCGGGTTCGCCTTGCGCCCCGCCGGACCGAGGTCGGTTCTTCTCGAGGCGGTTCCCGCCGGGATCCGCGACGCCGGGCCCTCCGTCTTCCTGCGTGATTTCCTCGAAGGGCTCCGGGAAGAGGGGAAGGGGGATCGGTCGAAGAGCCGCCATGTGGCGGCCACCGTGGCGTGTCACGGTGCCGTGCGGGCCGGAGACTCCCTATCCCCCGCCGAGCGGGCCGGCCTGTTCCGGCGCCTCGCACGGTGCGAACAGCCGCTCCGCTGTCCCCACGGGAGGCCGACGTTTCTCAACCTCACGCTCGGCGAGCTGGCGAGGCGCTTTCAACGCGAATGAACGCCCCCCCTCCACCGGTGCTCGCCCTGGGCGGTCCGACGGCGTGCGGCAAGACGGCCACCGCCATCGAGCTCGCCCGCCTTCTCGGCGGCGAGATCATTTCCGCCGACGCGCGGCAGATCTACCGCTATCTCGATATCGGCACGGCGAAGGCGAGCGGTCGCGAGCGGTCGATGGCGCGTCATCATCTCATCGACTTTCTCGAACCGGACGAGCCGTACGACGCCGGCCGCTTCGCCTGCGACGCGCTTCGCGCCGTGAAGGAGATCCGCGCGCGCGACGGTCTTCCGATCGTCGCGGGAGGGACGGGGCTGTACATACGCGCCCTCCTCCGCGGCCTCGATGTCGGCGTGGGAAGAGACGATTCGATTCGCAAGGAACTGCACGAACGGATCGAACAGGAGGGAACCGTTCCTCTTCACGCCGAGCTCGGCCGCATCGACCCGGCGGCCGCCGCGCGCATCCACCCGAACGACCCGGTGCGCATCGTCCGCGCCCTCGAAGTGTACCGGCTCACCGGGAAACCGATCTCCGCCCACCATGCCGCCGCCCGGCCGGCGCCGGTGGAAGGGCGCCTCGCCGTGCTCACCCTTCCGAAGGAGAAACTTTATGAGCGGATCGACAGCCGGTTCGACCTGATGATGGAAGCGGGCTTCCTCGAAGAGGTGCGCTCGATTCTCGACCGGGGCTTCGACCGGTCGCTCCCGTGTTTCCGATCTCCCGGCTACCGCGAGCTGATCTCCCACCTGATCGACGGGGTTCCTCTCGACGAGGCGGTGCGCACGGCGAAGCGGGAGCATCGTCGCTATGCAAAAAGGCAGCTCACCTGGTTCCGGAAGGAGCGCGGCGCTTTTCGCGTCGATCTCGACGAGGCGGGAGGGAGTGCCGGCGCCGCGCGGCGGATCGCCGAGTGGTACAATGGAACGGGAGAAACGGGATGAACGGAGCGACCACCGATCCGCCGTCGCAGTGCCATGACTGTCCCCGCCGGTGCGGAGCGGACCGGCGCGCGGGCCGGTCCGGGTTCTGTCGCCTCGGCGACGAAACGCCGATCGCCTGGGCGGGCCTCCATTTCGGCGAGGAGCCGCCCATATCCGGAACGAACGGCTCGGGGACGATCTTCTTCGCTGGATGCAATCTCCGCTGCGTCTACTGCCAGAACCACGCGATCAGCACCCCCCTTTCTTTCCGCCCTTTCCGGGAGGTGACGCCGGAGGAACTCGCTTCGGAAATGCTCCGCCTCCAGGACGAGGGCGCCCATAACATCAACTTCGTCTCCCCGTCGCACGTGGTTTTTCGGATGGCCCGCGCCGTCGAGACGGCGAGGAGGAGGGGGCTGACCATCCCGGTGGTGTACAACTCCAACGGTTACGATTCGCCGGAAACACTTCGGACGATCCGTGGCCTTGTCGACATCTATCTTCCCGATATCAAGTACATGGACGATTCCATCGCGCTGCGGTTCTCCCGGGCGGTCGGCTACACAGACATGATCGGCGCGGTGCTCGCCGAGATGCTCGACCAGGTGGGCCACCTCGAGACAGACGAACGGGGTATCGCCGTGCGCGGCCTCCTGGTGCGCCACCTCGTCCTTCCCGGCCAGGTGGAGAACAGCCGAAAATGCCTCCGAGTCGTGGCCGCTCTCTCGCCGCGCACATCGGTCAGCATCCTGTCCCAGTACTCCCCCCGGCACCGGGCGTGCTCCTTTCCGCCACTCGACCGGCCGATCACCGACCGGGAGTACGATGCTGTGCTCGAAGAGGCGCTCGATCTCGGCCTCGAGAACGCATTCGTCCAGGAACTCGACAGCCGGGAGAACTACCTCCCCGATTTCACGCGGGAGAACCCCTTCGATGCCGGCGCGGCGGCCGCGCGCCGCTCTTTCCCGCCCCGCTCCCCGACGGGGCGAGGCTCGTCTTGACTTCCCCCCACCGCCATGAGTATCCTCGTCTTTCGGTATCCACCGCTGGTGCGGGAATAGCTCAGTTGGTAGAGCATCAGCTTCCCAAGCTGAGGGTCGCGGGTTCGAGTCCCGTTTCCCGCTCCATTTTGCATCATCGGTAACACTCCGCGACGGCCCGAACGGCCTCGGCGAAGCTAACTCTCGTTTTTCGTTGACATTATCCCTTCTCCCGTTATAGTCGGCTTTAAGTCACCTCCAGGAGATTCCAGCTCGATGTCCATGCCCATGATCGCCATTGTCGGCCGGCCGAACGTAGGGAAGTCGACCCTCTTCAACCGCCTGATCGGAGAGCGCCGTGCCGTCGTCTCGGGGACGGAGAAAACGACCCGCGACAGGAACTACGGCGAGGCGGAGTGGAACGGGCGAAAGTTCTTTCTCGTCGACACGGGCGGCTTCCTCCCCCTGAGGGAGGCGGACCGGATCGACCGCCTCGTGGTGGACCAGGTCCGGTCGGCGATCGCCGAAGCCGACCTGATTCTCTTCCTCGTCGACGGCGCCGCCGGGCCGGTTCCTCTCGACGCCGAGACGGCGAAGGAGCTGCGCCGCGAGATGGGCCGCGCCCTCCTCGTGGCGAACAAGGTGGACAACGATTCGATGGCGAACGAACTGTACGAGTTTCTCCAGCTCGGTCTCGGCGAGCCGATGCCGATCTCGGCGGTCCACGGGACGGGGATCGCCGACCTTCTCGACCGCTCGGTGGAGGCTCTCCCGCGCAAGGGGAAGCGAAAGGGGAGCGAAGGGCTTCGCATCGGCATCATCGGGAGGCCGAACGTCGGGAAATCGTCCCTGGTGAACGCCTATCTCGGCAAGGAGCAGATGATCGTGAGCGATATGCCGGGCACCACACGCGACGCGGTCGACACGGCGATCCGGTGGCGGAAGGAGCCGGTCGTTCTCGTCGATACGGCGGGCCTCAAGAGACGATCGAAAATCCGCGGCGATATCGATTACTACGCCTCCCTTCGCGCATTGAAAACGATCGAGCGGAGCGACGTGATCTTCCTCGTCCTCGACGGCGCCGAACCGGTGTCGGTCCAGGACGTCAAGATCGGCGCCATGGCGGAACAGGCGGGGAAGGGGGTGGTGGTGCTTCTCAACAAGACCGACCTCGAATTGGAGCCGTCGATCGAGGAACTCCGTACCCGCGTGGGGGAGAAGATGCCCTTCCTCCGGTTCGCCCCGGTGGTCTCGGTGTCGGCGATCACGAAGAAGGGGATCGGCAAGGCGCTCGACAAGGCATTCGAAGTGGAGAAGACGAGGCGCGAGGAGATCCCCACGGCGAAACTGAACCGGATCGTCGAGAACGCCCTCCGGCGGAACCCTCCTCCCGTGGGGCGGGGGAAGAACCAGATCTATTACGGCGTCCAGACCGGCGTGGCGCCCCCGACGTTCCTCTTCTTCACGAAAGAGCCGGGGGCGATCACCCCGGCCTACCGGCGCTATCTCGCGCGATCGATCCGCGAAAAGTATCCCTATGAAGGGACGCCGGTCTGGATTCACGTGAGGGGAAAGAAGTGATTCCTTCCATGATCGCGACCACCATCGCCGCCTACCTGCTCGGTTCGATCTCCTTCGCCTGGCTCGCCGGACGAGCCGCCGGGATCGAGATTCGTGACGTGGGGAGCGGCAACGCGGGGGCGTCGAATGTCTATCGCGCCGTCGGCCCGGCGGCGGGCGTGCTCGTCCTCCTCGCCGACATCGGCAAGGGCGCCGCAGCCGTCTGGATTGCGAAACGGTGGGGACCGCCGGGCGACTGGCCCCTCCTCGTCGCCGGGTTGGCGGCGGTGGCGGGCCACACGTGGACCATCTTCCTCCGTTTCCGCGGAGGCAAGGGGGTCGCCACCGCGGCGGGGGTTCTCCTCAGCCTCGCGCCGCTCGCGACGCTGATCTGTATCGCCATCTTCGTGGTCTCCGTGGCGGCGGGGAGAATGATCTCCCTCGGCTCGATCGTCGCCGCCGTCTCTCTCCCCCTCGTACTCCTCTCCACCGACCGCGCGGCGGGCGGGCCGGGTCGCCCCGCCGTCGTCGTCTTTTCCATCGCCATCGCCCTTCTCGTCGTCTGGCGTCACCGGTCGAATATCGCCCGAATCGCCTCCGGCACGGAGGCGCGCTTCTCCTTCCGGAAAGGAGGAGAGCGGTGAGGGTCGCCGTCCTGGGGAGCGGCAGCTGGGGCACCGCCCTCGCCCTCACGCTGCGAAGGGGGGGCGCCGCCGTTCACCTGTGGGGACGGGACGGGGAGAAGATCGACGCAATCGACCGGGAACGGGTGAACGAACCGTACCTCCCGGGCGTCGCGATCCCCGGGGAGATCGTCGTCGGAAACGACCTCGACCGTGCGCTCTGCGGTGCGGACGCGGTGGTGGTGGCGGTCCCCTCCACGGCGACGATCCCGGTGGTGGAAGCCGTCGCCGGTCGCGAGCCGTCGTCGGGCGCGCTGGTGGTGCTCACGGCGAAGGGGTTCGAACCTCAAAGCGGCAGGCGTCTTTCCGAAGGCGCCGCCGAGCGGATCGCACCGGAACGGATCGCCGTCCTCGCCGGGCCGAGCCACGCCGAGGAGGTCGCCCGCGGCGTACCGACGACGGTGGTCGCCGCGGGTATCGAACCGCACGCCGCACGGGAAGCCCAGCGCCTCTTCTCCACCGAGCGGTTTCGTGTGTACACGAACGGCGACTTGACCGGAGTGGAGATCGCCACGGCGCTCAAGAACATCATCGCCCTCGCCGCGGGCATCAGCGACGGCCTCGGTTTCGGCGACAACACCAAGGGCGCCCTCCTCACGAGAGGGCTCGCCGAGATCACCCGTCTCGGTATCGCCATGGGGGCGAAGGAGAACACCTTCGCCGGCCTCGCCGGTATGGGCGACCTGATCACCACGTGCATCAGCCGCCACAGCAGGAACCGCCGCTTCGGCGAGGAGATCGCCCGGGGGAAAAGCGTCGAGCAGATTCGAAAGGAGATGGTCATGGTCGCCGAAGGGGTGGGCACCACGAGCATGGCGTCGCGCCTGGCGAAACGCCACGGCGTGGAAATGCCGATTACACTTCAAATGGAAAGGGTTCTCTTCCATCGCAAACCGCCTCTCGAAGCGATGGCCGACCTGATGAAGCGCGACTTGAAAGCGGAAGTGTGGTAAGTGCGCAAGAGAAGGAGATCGAATCATGAAGAAACTGCCTGAAGGGAAGATTTACTATTCGATCACCGAGATCGCCGACCAGACGAGGGTGAAGCCGCACGTTCTGCGCTACTGGGAATCGGAATTCCCCTGCCTGTCGCCGAAGAAGAACCGCGCGGGAAACCGCGTCTACCAGGCTCGGGATATCAAAATGATCTACCTGATCAAGCAGCTTCTCTATGAAGACGGCTTCACGATCGCCGGGGCGAAGAAACGGCTGAGCCGGAAGGGCGCTCTCGACGATCCGAACCTCGTGCCGTCGTCCGATCCCGATCGATCGAAGCTGGTGAAGTCGCTGAAATCAGACCTCGAGAATCTTCTCAAGATCCTCGACTGATTGTTGTTGCCGCCCCATGGTCATGCTATACTGCGCCCTCGCACCCGGTCCGATCGGCCGGGCGTGAAGGAGGAAGACGATTCTCGTGGTCGGGGCGTGGCGCAGCCCGGTAGCGCACTTGCATGGGGGGCAAGGGGTCGCTGGTTCAAATCCAGTCGCCCCGACCAGATTTCTCCCCCTCTTCCACCCATCCCGGCGATGAGGATGCTCGTCGTCGTTCCCGCGTTCAACCTTGCCGGCACGATCGGTCCGCTCCTGGAGAGAATCGTCCGCCGGGCGCCCGAAGGGGACGTTCTTCTCGTCGACGACGGATCGACGGACGACACGGCGAAGCGGGCGGGGGAGGTCGCAGGCGTCCGCGTCGTCCGGCACGGGACGAACCGGGGGAAGGGGGCGGCGCTCCGGAGCGGCTTCGCCGCGGCGATCGAGGAGGGGTACGACGGCGTGATCACCCTCGACGGCGACGGCCAGCACCCGCCCGAGGCGATTTCCCTCCTTACGGCGCGCCGTGAGAAGACCGGCGCCGACCTGATCGTGGGGGCGCGCCGCAGGCGGCGCACGAAGATGCCGCTCCACAGGAGGCTGTCGAACACCATAACCTCTTCGATCGCGTCGCGCCTCGCGGGGAGGAAACTTCCCGACAGCCAGTCGGGCTGCCGGTGGATCGGCGTGAACGTGCTCGAGCGGGTCGAGTTGGTCACGGGGCACTACGAAATGGAAACCGAACTTCTCATCAAGGCGGCGCGCGCGGGGTTCCGGCTCGACTCTGTGGAGATCCCCACGGTGTACGCGGGCGAGGCGAGTCACATCCACCCGGTTCGCGACACCGTCCGGTTTCTCCGTCTCGTCCACGCGCTCCGAAAGGAGGATTGACCGGGCGATGAGGATCCTGGTGACCAACGACGACGGCGTCCGCGCGGAGGGAATCGCGATTCTCGCCGAGATCGCGGCCTCCTTCGGAGAGGTGACGGTGGTGGCGCCCGCCGACCAGCAGAGCGCCACGAGCCACGCGATCACCCTTCACAACCCGCTTCGCGTCGACGAGGTGGAGCCGCGCCGTCACGCCGTGAGCGGCACACCGACCGACTGCGTCCTCCTCGCGGTGAAGGGGCTTCTTCCCGATCCGCCCGACATCGTTCTTTCCGGTGTGAACCATGGTCCGAACATGGGTGCCGACGTGACGTACTCGGGCACGGTGGCCGCCGCCATCGAGGGAACCCTCCTCGGCGTGCCGTCGGCGGCGTTCTCGATCGCCGGAAGATCGAAGCTCCATTTCGACACGGTCCGCCGCTTCCTCCCCGCACTGCTGAAGAAATTTCTCGACAACCGGCCGCCGGCGCTCACCTACTGGAATGTCAACTTCCCGAATCTTCCCCCCGAGAAGATCCGGGGCGTCCAGGTGAGTCACCTCGGCCACAGGATCTACCAAGACACGGTGGTGCGAAAGATCGATCCCCGCGGAAAACCGTACTACTGGATCGGCGGCGACGAGCCGACCGCCGATCTCGACCCCGGCACCGACTTCCGCGCCCTCGACGACGGCTGTTTATCGGTCACGCCGCTCCACCTGGAGCTGAACGACTTCGAGAGCATCGCGCGGATGCGAACATGGGAATGGGAGATCGACGAAGGGAACCGGCCTTGAGCACTCTCCCGGGAACGGAGGAGTTCCGCTCCGCCCGGCGCCGAATGGTGGCGGACGAGGTGGAGGCGAAGGGAATCGGGTCGCGCGAGGTGCTGCGGGCGCTTCTGGAGGTGCCCCGCCATCTCTTCGCCGACGACGCGCTCCGGTTCCAGGCGTACGGCGGCCATGCGCTGCCGATCGGGTGGGGCCAGACGCTCTCCCAGCCTTACGTGGTCGGCGCCATGACCGAGGCGCTCGAGTTGACGGGAGAGGAGAAGGTGCTCGAGGTGGGCACCGGCTCCGGCTACCAGGCGGCCGTCCTCTCGCGCCTCGCCCGGGAGGTGCGCACCGTCGAGCGGATCGGCGAGTTGGCACGTCGCGCCCGGTCGGTTCTTTCCCGGCTGAAGATACGCAACGTCCATGTCGCCTGTCGGGACGGGTCGAACGGCTGGGGGGAACACGCCCCCTACGATCGGATCCTCTTCACCGCCGGGGCGGAGTCGATTCCCGCCGAGGTTCTCGACCAGCTCGCCGACCCGGGCATTCTCGTCGCGCCGGTGGGCGGCGCGACCCAGAGGATCGTCGTTCTCCGGCGCGAAGGCGGCGTGGACCGCACCGAGGATCTCGGGGCGTGCGAATTCGTTCCATTCATCACGAGCGGCGAAGGGAGGATCGGCTGAAGTGACACCGGTGGAGAAACGAGGCGGCGAAAAGACCGCCCGGCGCGGCGACGGCGTGGCGACGACCTTTATCAAGGGAGGGCTCATCGGCATCGCCAACATCATTCCCGGCGTCTCGGGGGGAACGTTCGCCCTCATTCTCGGCATCTTCGACAGGCTGATCGGCGCGCTCAACAACATCGGACCCCACACCATCGCCGCGTTCCTCCGTCTCGTGACATCGCGTTTCTCCGCCGACGCGAGACGCGAAGCCGCCCGCGAACTGAAGCGGATCGACGCGCCCTTTCTCGCGATCCTCCTTACCGGAAGCGTCGTCGTGATCCTCGCTTCCTCCTTTCTCATCGAGTATCTCCTCAAGGAGCGGTACTCGCCCACACTGGCATTCTTCATCGGGCTGATCCTCCCGTCGGTTCTCGTGCCGTACCGGATGATGGGAAGGCGCGGCGCGCGACTCCTCTGGGCGGTCCCCGGCGCGCTTCTCACGGTGGCCGTCTCCCTCGCCGTGCCGGACAACGCGGCCGGGGCGGACAACCTCCTCGTCGCCCTCGGCACCGGGGCGATCGCCATCAGCGCCATGATCCTCCCCGGGATCAGCGGTTCGTTCGTCATGCTCGTGCTCGGCCAATACCAGAACGTGATCGGCAAGCTCACGTCACTTCAGCTCGGTCTCGTGGACGGGCGGATCGAACTCGGCGCGCTCTTCTGGCTCACGGCGCTCGCCGCCGGCATGGCGGTGGGCATCCTCGCTTTTGCCCGGCTGCTCAACTTCCTCCTCGAACGCTTTCGGTCGGCCACCATGGCGTTCCTCATCGGCCTCCTCCTCGGGAGCCTCTGGGTGCTCTGGCCGTTCAAGGAGATCTCCGCCGGCACCGAGGTGACCGGCCGCTCGGGAGAAGTGAAGCAGGAGGTGCGGATCGCCACCGCGCCGAATCGCCTTCCCGAAAACGGCCGCGAAGCGCTCATCGCCCTGGCCGCCGCCGCGGCGGGTCTCGCCGGTTCGGCGGGGCTGATGCTTCTCTGCGGGAAGGAGAAGGAGGGGAAGTGATGGAAAAAAAAGACGGTTCCCCTTTCCTATTTAGCCCGCTTCCCCTTATAATCCCCCTGTGAGTGCCGATTCCATTCCGCCCGCCGAGCCGGCCCTGTTCCGGTGCGCCGGTGCGGATTTCGTGATGGTCGGGGCGTAGCGCAGCCCGGTAGCGCGCCTGCTTCGGGTGCAGGAGGCCGGAGGTTCGAATCCTCTCGCCCCGACTCATATTCGCGGCAGCGGAAGAGATCGCTTTTCTTTCCCCACCTTCCCCGGCGGAGCGCGACGCGGCATGTCACCACACTCCTCGAAAAGAAACCGCATCCAGATCGGTGTCATCGGGGCGGGTGAGTGCAGCGGAGCGCTTTCCGAAATGGCGGAAATCGTCGGATGCGAGATCGCCGCGCGGGGGGCGACGCTTCTTTGCGGCGGCCTCGCCGGCGTGATGGAGGGGGCGGCGAAAGGCGCCCGCTCGGCCGGGGGCACGGTGATCGGCATCCTCCCCGGCGATGATCCGCACGGCGGCAATGAGTATCTTAGCGCGGCCGTGGCCACCGGCTTCGGCCACGGCAGAAACGTGCTGATCCCCCGTTCCTCCGACGGCGTGATCGCCATTGCCGGCGGGAACGGCACCCTCTCGGAGATCGGCTTCGCGCTGAAAATGGGAATCCCCCTGATCGGTTTGTCGACGTGGGATCTCGGTGGGACGTTCCCCTCGTTGGACGATCCGGTCGAGGCGGTCGACCTTCTCTTCGAAAGGATGAAATGCTGAACCGTGAAATCCGTCTCCGTGTGATCGTGATCGGCCGCGTGCAGGGCGTCGGATTCCGCTACTTCACGCAACGTTCCACCGATCGTCTCCGGGTGACCGGTTTTGTGCGCAACCTTCCCGACGGTTCTGTCGAGGCGCAGGTGCAAGGGAGCGAAGAGGAGGTGGAGCGATTTCTCGAGAGCGTCCGTGTCGGACCGCACGGGTCGCGCGTCGACGAAGTGAGAACATCGGCGATTTCGGTGCAGCCGGGAGAGGACGGGTTCGAGATCCGTGGGTGACAACGACCTGCTACAAGCACCCCTCGACGACGAGGTGATCGACTCCCTCTCCCCGCCGAGTCGCGAGCTTCTGCGTGCCGGCACGCGACGCGGTTTTCTCCGCGAAGAGGAGATCGACCGCCTCGGATCGGGCGGCACCGTCCCTGTGAAGGAGATGGAGATCCTCCTCGGCGCCGCCGAGTATCTCGCCCTTCCGATCCGACCGCCCCGCGCCGGGATCGCCCCGGCCGGGAAGGAGCCTCACAGCACCGAGGCTCTCCGGCAGTACCTCGACGAGATCGGCAGGATCGACCGTCTGACGCCGGAAGAGGAAGTGGAGCTTTCCGACAGGATCCAGGCGGGCGACGAGGCGGCGCGCCGGAAGATGATCCTCGCGAACCTCCGCCTCGTCGTGACGATCGCCCGAGCCTACCGGAGGCGGGGCGTACCGTTCCTCGATCTCATCGAAGAGGGGAACCTCGGACTCATCCGCGCCGTCGACCGCTTCCTCGGCTCGAAAGGGTGCCGCTTCAGCACGTACGCGGGCTGGTGGATCCGCCAGGGGATCACCCGGGTGATCGCCAACCGGGGCCGCATCGTTCGCATCCCGATCTACGTGATCCAACTGGTGAGCCGCTACGAACGCGCCCGGCGGAAGCTGCGGAACGATCTCGACCGCGATCCGAGTATCGCCGAAATCGCATCGTACCTGGATCTTTCAGAAAAGAAATGCCGTCTCGCCGAGTCGCTGGTGAGGAATATCCGCAATCTCGACTCGATGGCGAGCGTCGACGTGGCGGACAGGATCGTACGGGAGATCCCCGACCGGCACACCCTTTCGCCCGAGTCGATCGTCGAGTTGCAGCTCGAGCACGAGCGTCTCGATCGGCTCTTGAGGAAGCTGACGGAAAGGGAGGAGGCGATCTTGAGAATCCGCTTCGGCTTCGACGACGGTACGCCCCGCTCCCTCGCCGAGACGGGGAGCGCCTTCGGTCTCAGCCGCGAACGGATCCGCCAGATCGAGGGTCGTGCCCTCGAGAAGCTCCGCCGGCTCCTCGGAAGAGGCGGCGGACGGTAAGGGTGTTGCCCTGATTCCCGCCGCGATGGTACGGTTCCTTGCGAGTCCTTTCCCGTCACGTCCGGAGGTTTTTTCCCGATGAACTTGGCCGAACAGATACGCGACATCGTCGACTTCCCGAAGAAGGGAATCGTCTTCAAAGATATCACCACGCTCATGGCGAGGCCGGAGGCGCTGCGCGAAGCGGTGGACGCGCTGTGCGCTCCGTTCAGGGATCAAAGAATCGACAAGATCGCCTGCATGGAGTCACGGGGATTCATCTTCGGCGCCCCGATGGCGATCGAACTCGGCGCGGGTATGGTGCCCCTTCGAAAACCGGGGAAACTTCCCGCCGAAACGGTCTCCGCGAGCTACGAACTCGAGTACGGTACCGACTCCCTCGAGATGCACGTCGACGCGGTAAGCGAAGGGGAGACCGTCCTCATCGTGGACGACCTTCTCGCCACCGGAGGAACCGCCTCGGCGGCGATCGAGCTGGTGGAGACGCGCGGCGGGATCGTCGAGGCGCTCGTCTTCCTCGTGGAACTCGCCTTCCTCGACGGCCGCGCGAAGCTGGGCGACCGGATGGTGCACTCGGTGATCCGCTACGGGGAGGAGTGACCGGCCGGCGTTCCCTCCAGGCGTTCCAGCAGCTTTCGTGCGTCCTTTCGGGTCGGATTCGCTTCGAGTGAACGCTTCACGAATGCCACCGCCTCGCCCCGTTTCCCCTCGGCGGCACACGTCGTTGCGAGCCAGAAGTTCAGATCCCCGTCGGCGGGGAGGACGGCGCGCGCCGCCTTGAGCCATCTCTCCGCCTCCGCCCACTCCTTCTTCCACATGAGAATCCTTCCGAGGTAACTCGCCGCCGACGGATTGCCGGGAGACTCCTCCAGGAACCGCCGGAAGAGCTTCTCGCCAAGGTCGCCCTTTCGAAGGTGAAAGTACGTCGTCGCGAGATAGTAGAGGGGAGGGGCGAGGTCGGGATCGAGTTCGATCGCCTTCTCGAGATGGCCTTGCGCGTCCTCGTACCGCCCCCCCTTCCAGTAGAGCATCCCGAGGTTCGCCTGGATGATCCTCGAATCGCCCCGGCGGCCCGCCGCCTGTTCGAAGAGGTTGTATGCGGTCTTCCGGTCGCCCCGCTCCCACATGAGAGAGGCGAGTCCCGCGATCTTCGGGTCGGCGCCGATCCAGTGGTGCGGATCGGGGAGGGAGAGCCGCGCCGTTCGTTCCGCCGCGCGCGACCGGTCGGCATTTCCTTCGATCCAGGGGAAGAGAAGGAACGCGCCGAGTCCGGCGGCGAGGGCGGCGGTGGCGGCGAGCCGTTTCGCATCGACCGTCCGAAGAAGAACGACCGACGCCCAGAGCGCCGCGCAAGGGGCGAAGAAGGAGAAGAGATCCCAGTCGCGCGGGCCGAGGTAGGGACGCATCACGAAAGCGAACGCGACGAACGAAAGGGCGGCGATGCCGGCGAAGTGTTCGATCCGCCCGGCGGTTCGATCGTTCCGATCGCCGGCCGATGCGCGGCGCACGAAGAGAACCACCGCCGGCAACGGGGCGAGCAGGAGAACCAGGTTCAAGACGAAAAGGAGGTGAGATGCGCTGAAGAAGCCGTACGGCGCGTTCGTCCCCGCACCGACCCACGGCACGAACATCCCGTGGATCGAAAGCTGGGAGACCGTCGGAGGCACGACGAAGAGAAAGAGAACGAGAAGCGCGACAATGGGGAGCCGGCGCAGCGAAGCGGGGACGAGATCGAGGGTGACGGCGAGATAGACGACCGCGGGAAAGGCGATCACCGCCCCCCAGTGAAACGCCGCGGCGAGAAGGAAGAGAATGAACGGGAGCGGCCGCGCCCTTTCCTCGAGGAGCGCGCGGCTTCCCTCGACGAGAAACGCGAGGAGGAGGAGGTGAACGATCGTGTAGTTCTCCACGTAGCCGAAGAAGAGCTGTACCTCGGCGGTGGCGAGAAGGGGGATCGCCATGAGGGCGGTCACCACGCGACCGCGAAGATCCGGGAACACCCGGCGATGAATCGCCGCGCCCCGGAAGACGAGAAAGACGTACGCCACGCCTGCGAGGGAGGAAACGACGGCGAACGAGGTGACGCCGGGGGACGCGATCCCGCCGGCGCGCAGCAACCGGAATACGATCCTGTGCAGCATGAGCGTTCCCCATCCGGGACGGATCGGAAGGGGGGCGGCATCGTTCTCGAGAATCGTCGTGAGAAGGTAGCCGTCGCCGAGATAGAGATTCCTCGAACGGAAAAGGTAGAAGAGCATGAAGAGGAGCGGTGCGGCCGCCGCCCGGAGGGAAAGGGCGGCGAGCGGTGGAAGGGGCCGACTCTTCCGTTCGTCCCGCCTCTTCTCCGCGGGGGGAAAGAGGGGATAGAGGAAGATGAGAATCGTCCCCGCACCGATCCAGATCGCCCGGAGGGAAAGGGGAAGGTCGGTGCCGAGCGAGAGCGCCCAGAGCGCGTCGGACGGTTTGAAGGCGAGATACGATGCGGCTGTGAGAAGGACGCCGGCCGCGAGAAGGAGGGTGAACGGAGGGCGCTTCACCGATCCTCTCCCCGCACGGGAGAAGTGCCCTCCTTCGCCAGCAGCGTCGCCGTGTACCAGCCGGTGCGGTACTCGCCCCCCTTCCCCGATCGCCGCTCGAGCACGCCGAACGTCCGGAGAAGGAAGCGATCGGCGAAACCGAGCCGAAGCGCGCGGAGTGCGCGAAAGAGCGCCGTCGCCACAAGGCGCGGAACGTGGTAGACGGCGCGCTGATCGAGCACGGTAAGACCGAATTCTCCCGCCATGCATGCCGCCTCCGCCGCCGTGAGTGTTTCACCGAGAAGAAAAGGGATCTTTCCCTTCTTGCCGAGCCACCGGACCGCCGGATAGAAGAGGGATCGGGGATTGTCGAGGAGGAGAACGAGACGCCCGCCTTCGCGAAGAACACGCACCGCCTCGCGAAACCCCGCGCAAAGACCCTCTTCACCGATGAAGTGATCTAGGGTGGAACAACTGAACACGATGTCGAACGATTCATCTCGGAAGGGGAGATGCCGTGCGTCGCAGACGAGCACGTCGATCCTCCTGTTCGAAGCGGTGAGGCGATCCCGCGCGCCGGTGCAGATCCTCCGGGAGATATCGATGCCGCAAAGCCGCGCCGGTGCATCTTCCTCCGGCCAACCGGTGAGGACCTCGTCGCCGCCGAGCGCCTCTTCGAACAGATCGGTCTTCAGAATCCGTCCGGCCGGGGAGGCGCCGCACCACGAGCGGAGAAGATCGACGTGGACACGGCGCTTTTGTTCCGCCATCACGGGATCGAGATGATAGCTTTTCGCCATGGCACCGGCCACGTCGTCCCAGTATCGATCACTCCGGTCCATCGTTTCTCCCAGCGCACCGTCGCGGCGTTTCGCGCGGCGGAAGTACGGCCACACAATAGACCACCGCCGCGGCGCGCATATTCCTGTTGCCCCGGCGGGGCGCGTCCCTTACCTTCACTTGAGCATAGGCCCTGATCCTCCCGGGCGAAAGATGAAATGGGAGCGCCGATGATCTCCGTCATTATTCCGACATACAATTCCGCCGGCACGCTCGAGAAACTCCTCTCGTCGTTCGGAGATTCCGATTTCTCCGACCATGAAGTGATCGTCGTGGACGACGGCTCGAACGACGAAACGGCGCGCCTTCTAAAGCGCTTCCCGGTTCGCGCGCTCAAAACCCCGAACAACGGCGGCCCTTCACTCGCCCGGAACGTCGGCGCCCGGGCCGCCCGGGGGGACATTCTCCTCTTTCTCGATTCCGATGTCGTTCTTCGCGCCGACACCCTGGAAGAAGTAAGGCGTTTCTTCGAAAACCACCCCGGCCGGTCGGTGATGGTCGGCATCTACGACTCGACGCCGGCGAACCGGGGTGTCTGGCCTCTCTACAAGGCGCTCCAGTGCCGCAGCTACCGCCGCGGTTTCCCCGCCGTGCGCCGTGTGAGTCTCCTCTGGGCCGCGGTGGCGGCGTTCCGGAAAGATGTGTATCTTCGCTCGGGGGGGTTCGATACGCGGTTCGACCGCCCGAGCATGGAAGATCTCGAACTGGGAAGGCGCATCTCGAAGAACCACCCGATCTACCTGAACCGGAATGTCGTGGTAAGGCACCACTTTCCCGCCACCTTGCGGCGGAATGCGGCCGATCACTTCCATCGCGGTTTCCTCTGGGTGAAGCTGTTTTTTCGATATAAACGATTCGACGATTATCTCTCAACGCCTCGTCGCGCCATCGGCCGTCTGGGAGCTTTCGTCACGCTGCCCGCCCTCGCGGCGGCGCTGTTCGCCGCCCTTCCCGCCCCGGTCGCCGCGGCGCCGTTCGCGGTCTACTTGGCCTGCAACTACGATCTATGGGCGGTGACGGCGAAACGTTCCCTACTCTTCCTTCCGGTGGTGCTCGCCATCGATTTCCTCCTCGGCATCGTGCTCGGCGCCGCTCTTTGCGCCGCCCTTTTCGATGAAGCCGTTTTGCGCCTCAAGCGCCTCTTCCACCGGCGAAAGAAGATCGCCGCTGTGGTGGTGCCCGACCCTCTCCCGTCGGAGAGAGTGATCGATCGTGCCGCTCCCGGTTCGAAAGAATAAAGTCGCTCAGATCGTCCCTCGCCTTACCGGACGGCCGAAAGATGCGGCCGCCCTCCGCGTGCGAACGACGAAGGCGCGTGCGAACAGGCGCGTCATCGCGCCGGGGACGAGCCCCCGGCGATGGAGGGCGAGACCGAGCAGGAAGAGGGGGGACGTGCGTGAAGCGCGCATCCCCTCGAACCGCGAGAGCGCCGCTTCTACGCCGAGATCATAGACGCTTCCCCCGGAACGGTCCGCCGTGCGAAGGAGGGAGTCGATCGCCGCGCCGATGATCGGCTCAACCAGGGACGGCACGACGCGGGGGTCCACTCCGCCGTGGGCGATCGCTCCGCCGAGGACGCCTCCCGCGTTGGTGACAAAATCGGGAAGTACCGCGATCCCGGCGCGTTCCGCCGCTTCTCTCGCGTCGCTTGAAAGGGGGTTGTTCGCTCCCGCCACGATCAGCTTTGTGCCGAGCCGGCTCGCATCGGCGGGCGTCACCGTGTGGTGCCGGGCGCAGGGGATGAAGGCGCTCACCCGGCGCGATAGGAACTCGCCACGGTCCAGTCGTTCGGCGCCCGGGAAAGAACCGACGGCGCTCTCCCCGTGCTCTTCGATGAACGAAACCCATCGCGCGGGATCGATACCCTCTTCCACGCCGATCGCTCCATGGCGGGTGGCCACGGCGGTGATGCGGACGCCCTGGGCGGCGAGCCGCCGGGCGACGTTCAACCCGACCGCCCCGAGCCCCTCGATCGACGCGGTTCGTCCCGCGGCGGGTATTCCGAGCCACCGGGCCGATCGCCCGAACGACTCCACGACGCCGGCGGCGGTGAAGTCTCCCTGGAGCGAGAAGGGCCAGAGCGCCCCGGCACGAATCGTCGCGCCGCTCTCTTCGAGGAGGTAGCGGAGCCGGCCGTTATCTACACCCATATCGGGACCGGGCATGTACCGCCCCGATTCGATGAGCGGTCGGATCGCCCGGCCGAACCGGCAAAGCACCGACTTCACTTCGACCGGATCGCCTTCCGGGTCGAACCGGATTCCTCCCTTGGCGCCTCCCTTCGGCATGCCGAGAAAGCCGTATTTCAGCGTCATCGTTCGAGCCAGGAGGGCCAGTTCCGCGCCGGTCACATCGGGGCGCATCCGGAGTCCTCCCGACGCCATGCCGCGTACCACGCTGTCGACGGCGACGAATCCGAGGAGACCGGATGTGTCGCGGATCGGTATCGTCTCCGGAGCGGTCATGGCACTTCACACAGGCAATCGCCCTGTTCAGGATTCAGTCCTCCCACCGATCGATCCGCTGCATATTGCTAGGAAGGTCGGCAATCCTTCCAGAACTGCACGGATACTACATGGAACGACTATCGAACTAGATTCAGTTTTCCCGTGAAAGAAGACTTATCTGTCTTTACTCTGTAAAAGAACACTCCGCTCGCGACCTCGTTTCCGTCCATGGAAGTCCCGTCCCAGATAACTTCATGGGCGCCTGCCCCGAGGAATCCGTCAACAACCTGTGCAATGGATCTCCCTGTCGTGTCATAGATAATAATGGAAACCCAGTTGTCGCTCGGCAGAGAATAACGGATTGTCGTAGACGGATTAAAGGGATTCGGGATGGCGATCGCCCATAATGCAGGCGAAGGAGGCGGCTCATCAGCCCCATCACTATGATCGTATCCGTCGACACTGATCTTCTCTGGTCTCCCATCAGCCGTGATGAAGATGCCGCCCGCAAGACTTACTGAAGAATCGTTTCCACCCGGACGACGAGCCAGAACGACCCGAGCGAGAGTCCGTCGTCCGGCTGGAATCGTTTCCGAAAAATCAAGGCGTTTTACTTGGCCAATACGGATGCTTTCGCCGTCTTCGACTGCCCGCCCGGAGGCGAAATCAAAATCACCCGAGTTCACCGACTGGAGCTCCAGACTCTCGCCGGGGATCGCCAAGCTATATTCAAGCGCGAGAATAGGAATGCCGGACTCGAGTAGAACCGGAATCTCTACAAGCTCTGCCGACCAATCGGCCGGATCACCGAGGGCAAGATGAACCAGGCCCTCTTCTTCTTGCCTGGCCGCCACAGCCTGCGCTGGAAAGGGAGCGCAACTCATGCAAAGGGGGTGGCAATCACACCCGAGTGAATCATAGGTCATGTCGTAGCCACACTCTGGGTATGGAGCCGCGGGAGGCGCTCCCGATTCATAAGGGTAGTTCAGCTCCAAGAACACATCCGAGATTGTTATCACACCGTTGTCGTCGTAGTCGGCCGCGTCCTTGCAGGAGATACTGTGTCTCCCATACTGGTGGGACAACCCGAGAAAGACATCATAGATATCGGCGATCCCGTCGCCACTGAGATCTCCCCTGACAAAGGTGCCATATCTTACCTCCAAGAGAAGCGTATCAAGCCTCGCCCGTCTGTCGATTCCATCGCACGATGTCATCCTGCTTCGAGCGTCCGGAAGATCCACGATTCGGATCGCTGTCGGACCTGCCGGCGCGTCGGCTTTTACGCGGAACCTGAGCTTCATGTAGGGATGATTTCCGCTTTCGATCTGTGGCGGACATCCGAAGCTTCGGATGATTCCTACCTGGAACGAACTGTCGGTGCTGAATCCCAGGTTGATTCTAGCACCGGACGCAACCGTGCCGACGGTGTCAATGGCGGGTTCCTCGAGGGCGAATACGAGCGGATCAAATGCAAGCGCAATCGAATAAGCTGAGATCGGCCCGTCATTGTGACCATCGACCTCCAGGATGAAAACGCTGTCGCGACTCAGCGGATTGCTCTCTTGAAGAGAATATGAGAAGCTTGATCGAATTTGGACCCGACCCGGGCTGGTGCCGGGCGGAGAAAAACCACATTTATTCCCCGCAGCTATTGCGAAATCATAGATTCCGGCCGGTAATGTATCGGTGAGCGATGTTATGGCAGACGACACGGTAAAGAGCAATGCGTTGTTCCGGTAAACTCGAAAGCTGTCGGTGAATGTGGGTAACGTCCAGTCAACACGAACGAACGAGAAGGAAGAATCGCTTGCAGTTACAATCGGGGGAGAAGGAATCGGCACACCGAAACCGATGGCGGCGACCGAATCCGATGCACCGCACGAAGTGATTCCTTCGACTCCATAGAGATACGGACCACCTGAGATAGGATCGATATACACATCGACTCCAGACGACACATCCCCGATTGGTACGCCTGATCGGTAGATCCGCTGGAAATCGGCCGCAACCGATGGGATCCAGCTCAATTGAACTTCTCCGCATACGGAATCAGTTGCCACGAGTCCTTGGGGGCGCGTCGGCATACATACGCCGGCAATCCCTGTGTCGATGGCGGACAATCCAAAACATGGCTCTGTAGCTGTCAGTTTAACTAGACCTGGGTTCGAACAGGTTCCTCCGGCGGGAATTACCGCCCTCGCCGTGAGAATCGTGGAATCACCCGTGGCGAGGAGAACACCTGAAGGGGCCGGCACTCCCTGCCAGCCGGGGGTAATGAACTCGGTTATCACATTCAGCGTATCCCCGCAAAAACAGCCGTTCCGCAGCATGAAGGAAACGTCGATCGTGTCTCCGGGAAAGCCACATTCGGAAGTCTCGAGCGAAGAAAGGGTGATTCCCGCATCGCAGATGACGTCGATTTGACAAGAGCGGGATGCGGACAGACCCAATCCATCCACCACGGTGACGGTAAATGCGAATGTTCCCACGGACGAAGGAGTACCGCCCACGAAACCCTCGACTCCATCGGTGCCTCCGGTAGTAATCGTAAGCCCGAGAGGTAGCCCCACCTGTGACCAATTAAACGGAGGAGTACCGCCCGACACGCTGAAGACGGCAATCATCGAATTGTCGACCCCTACCTCAACGGAAGGCAACGGACACGTGGGGGAGGATAAGTCCACTTCGATCGGCCGATGATTGATACACTGGCAGTTCGGATCGGGATCGCCCGCCACGAGGGCGCACGACCCGGAGGTGAAGCCGGTAGCGAACCAGCAGGAATGGGCGCCGTCGATGTGGAACCCGAGATTCCCATTCTTCGCCACATTGAATGAGAACGTGCCGTATTAATGTTTTCCGGCGCCGATAGCGGCAGCGAACGTGAAGTCGGTCGCCTGGGCGAGCCAGCATCTGTAAGAAGGGTACGCCGTCTTGATCCAGTCCGAAACTCCGACGCTGGCGGAATTGTCGACGGAGTTCTGAAGACCGGTCACCGTCCACGCCGCATCCGTAATCTCCTGGCCGGGCGTCCACAGCTCGCTCGCCACATCCACCATGGTCGAATCTTCCACGCAGAACGTGCAGTTGAAC